>DDXW01000075.1 GCA_002347285.1 Rhodocyclaceae bacterium UBA2250
GATCATCGGCTGATCGGGCACGAAATAAGGCGTCCAGATGCGCACGCTCTGCCGAGCCGCATTCAAGGCACCCATGAATGTCCAGCGCATCCGGTCCAGTGTCTCGTCCGGGCCGGCCTCGATGCCTCTGGCCCAACTGTTCACCGGCGCGGTCGCCTGCGCGACTGGCTCGCCCCAGAAGGACTCATCGAGTCGCTCGCCCGTGGTGTCGCACCAGTCTTCGGTAAAACACTTCCGAAGATGCGCCACGACCGGGCCTTGTAGCAGGAAATGCAAGTCATGGCAGGCCTGCGCCGGTGCATCGGGCCGCCAGTACGGACTGAAGATATTCATGCCGCCGGTGAAGCCCGTTTCGCCATCGATCACCAGCAGCTTGCGGTGATTGCGCAAGTGCGCGGCATGAAGGCGGGCAGGAATCAGCGTGGGGTTGAAAAGTGCCACTGGCACCCCGCTTCGCTCCAGCAGCCGGTAGCCGCTATTGCGCACCCAGCGTGCGGAGACATCGTCGATCAACACTCGCACGTGCACGTCGCGCGCATGCGCCTGTCGCAGCGCTTCGACAAACTGCACGCCGATCCCTTGGCCGTCGAAGATGTAGGAGGCCAGGGCGATGCTGTGCCGCGCCGACTCGATCGCGGCGAGCATGGCTGGGTAGGCCTGCTCACCATCGATCAACGGCTCGATGAGATTGCCGGCGGTCAGCGGCTGACCCGTGCCCCCCCCAACCAGATGCGCCAGGCCGGCGAACGACGACGGCAGCGTGTCGGGAACCTCCAGACAATCAGCCGCCGGCGATGCGTGGCCGGTGCCCGGGTACAACCTTCGCGCCCGCCGTTGATAGCGGTTGATGCCGAACAGCAGGTACAGAAGCGAACCACCCATCGGCAGCAGCGCGATCAGCAGCACCCAGAGGGTGGCCGATCGCGGGTCGCGCTTGTAGACGACCGCGTGCCCCGCGGCGGCGAGCGCCGCCGCGAGCGAGAACAGGGTGGCTGCCCATGCCAAGCCATGAAAGTCAGAGACAGCCCCCATGCCTCAGGAGGGATCGCTTGCCGGTTTCTTTTTGCGGGAGCTCTTGCCCTCATGGCTCTTGGTCCCTTCGTCCGACTTGGCTTCGTCAGGCTTTTCGGTCTCGGCCCCGCCCTTGGGCGGTTCGGTACGCTCGAAGCTGACCCGATCCGCCTTGTCGTCCCAGCGGGCGATGACATGATCGCCCTTGCCGATGCCGCCGCCAAGCATCTCACGCGCCAACGCCGTTTCCAGCTCACTGCGGATCACGCGCTTGAGCGCACGCGCCCCGAACTCGGGCTTGTAGCCTTCTTCGGCAAAGTGGTCGATCAAGGTCTGGTCGAAGGTCAGCGTCACGCCCTGACTACCGGCGTTGCGCGCCACGCGATCAAGCTGCAGCCCGACGATGTGTCGGATCTCCTCTTTGCCCAGGGCATGGAAGACGATGATCTCTTCGATGCGGTTGAGGAACTCTGGGCGGAAGTGCCCGCGCAGCACGTCCATGACCTCGGCCTTGGTCTTCTCGTACTCCTCACCGGCCGCACCGCGCGCCTTGAGCCGCCGCTGGATGATGTCCGATCCCAGGTTGGACGTGGCGATGATGATGGTGTTGGTGAAGTCCACCACGCGCCCCTTGCCGTCCGTCAGGCGGCCATCGTCAAACACCTGCAGCAGGATGTTGTAGACGTCGGGGTGGGCCTTCTCGATCTCGTCGAGCAGCAGCACGCTGTAGGGCTTGCGACGCACTTTCTCGGTCAGTTGCCCCCCCTCGTCGTAGCCGACATAGCCGGGAGGCGCGCCCACCAGTCGCGCCACGGTATGGCGCTCACCATACTCCGACATGTCGATACGCAACAACGCCCCCTCGTCGCCGTAGATGGATTCGGCCAGGGCCTTGGCCAGCTCGGTCTTGCCCACACCGGTGGGCCCGAGGAACAGGAACGTGGCCACCGGCTTGCTACCCTCGCGCAGGCCCGCGCGCGACAGCCGCACCGCATCGGCGACGGCGCGCACCGCTTCGTCTTGCCCGACCAGACGCTCGTGCAGGCGCTGCTCCAGGTGGAGCAGTTTCTCGCGCTCCTCCACGGTCAGCTCGTTGACGGGGATGCCGGTCAGGCGCGAGACGATCTGCGCGACATGCTCGGCTTTGACTTCGGCGCTACCCGAGGCGCGCTCGCGTTCCCATTCCTCGACAAGCTTCTTGAGTTCGGCCTCTTTGGTCTCGATGTGCTTGCCCAGCTCGGCGGCCTTGTCGTACTGCTTGCGCGAGGCCACATAGTCCTGCTCACGCCGCAGCTGGTGCAGTTCGGACTCCAGCTCTTGTACGGCCACTGGGCGGGCCGTGGCCGACAGCTTCACACGTGCGGCCGCCTGGTCGAGCAGGTCGATGGCCTTGTCAGGCAAAAAGCGCGCGGTGATGTAGCGGTCGGACAACTCGGCGGCGGCGATGATCGCGTCCTCTGTGATACTGACCTTGTGGTGCGCCTCGAACGTGTCGCGCAGGCCGCGCAGGATCATCATGGTCTGCGCTACCGTCGGCTCGGGCACCATCACCGGCTGGAAGCGACGCTCCAGCGCGGCGTCCTTCTCGATGTACTTCTGATACTCGTTGAGCGTGGTGGCGCCGATCAGGTTCAGCTCGCCGCGCGCCATCATCGGCTTGAACACGTTGGCCACGTCCAGCCCGCCTTCGCCGCCACCCTGGCCGGCACCGACGATGGTGTGCACCTCGTCGATGAAGAGAATCAGCTCACCCTGGTGCTCGGTCACTTCCTTGAGCACCTTCTGCACGCGCTCCTCGAACTCGCCGCGGTACTTGGCGCCTGCCACCATGGCGTTGATGTTGAGTTCGACCAGACGCTTGTCGCGCAGCGTCTCGGGCACTTCGCCGGCGACCATGCGCTGCGCCAGCCCTTCGACGATGGCGGTCTTGCCGACGCCGGGCTCGCCGATCAGCACCGGGTTGNNGATCTCGTCGATGAACAGGATGATCTCGCCCTCGGCCCGCTGCACCTCTTCCATGGCGCCTTTGAGGCGTTCCTCGAATTCGCCCCGGAAACGAGTGCCAGCCACCATGGCGCCCAGGTCCAACTGGATCACCTTTTTGCCCGACAAGATCTCGGGCACGTCGTCTTTGGCGATCTGCAGGGCCAGCCCTTCGGCAATGGCCGTCTTGCCCACGCCCGCGCCGCCAATGAGCACGGGGTTGTTCTTGGTCCTGCGGCTGAGCACCTGGATGACGCGCAGGATCTCGGCATCGCGGCCGATGACCGGATCGAGCTTGCCCTCGCGCGCCATCTTGGTGAGGTCGCGCGAATACTTGTCGAGTTCCGGCGTGTTGGTCGGCGTCTCGGCGCGGCCATCCTCGGCCCCTTTGCCGACCACCTTGCTTACCTGCTGGCGCAGCGCTTGCGGCGTGAGGCCGTAACGGCGCAGCAGGTTGGCCGCCAAACCTTCGCCTTCCTCGGCGAGCCCGATCAGGAAATGCTCCGGCCCGACATAAGAGTGGCCGAGTTCGTTGGAGGCCACGAAAGCACGGCTGAGCGCGTCCTTGACCCGGGGCGACACGCCGATCTCGCCCTCGAACGGCTTATCGCCGCGCTTGGCTTCGGATTCGATCTGGCGCTTGAGGTCATCGACCTTGATCTTGAACTGCCCCAGGATGGTCTTGACCACGTCGCTGTCGGATAGCGCCAGCAGCAGGTGTTCGGTATCGACTTCGGCGCGCCCGAACTCTGCAGCGTGTCGGGCGGCCTCCTGCAATAGGGCCTCGGACTGTTCGCTGATACGGCTGGCGAGCCCACTGCCGCGACGGCGCGCGGTGCCCGTACCGGCCGGGGCGGGTTCGCCGAACGAGGCATCGACGACCTCGTCGGTATCGGCCGCCATGGACGGTGCGTCGTCACCGATGCGGAAGAAGTCGCTGCCAAGGAAGTCTTCGAACAGCCCGCTGCGCGAGCCGAACAAGGCTTCCAGCGGTGAGACGGTGCGCTTTTGCTGGCGCACCAGTTGGCGATAGTGATCGTCACACAACAGCATGGTGCTGTGGCGACCATTGAGATTGGCTTCCACCCGCACCGTGGCGGGCTGGCCGCAGACTTGGCATTGTTTTCTGGCCATGCTGATGCTCCTGTAAAGATTGATCTGACGAGGCACCGCCGATCACGGTGCCTCATCTCTTTGTGGTTTTTGAGAAAAACGCGCTGCCCCGCGTCAGCCGTTGATCGGGATCGAGCGCCCCTGCTTGGGCGTACTGGCCTCGCGCTTTTCCATCGTGATCGTGAGCACGCCGTTCTTGAAAGCGGCCTTGATCGTGTCCTGGTTGGCATCGGCCGGCAGATTCAGAGCGCGCTGAAAGCTGCCGTAGGAGCGCTCCACCCGGTGGAAACCACCGTCTTTGCTTTCCTGCTCCTGACGCTTTTCACCGCGCACCAGCAGCACGTCGTTGTCGAGCGTGATCTGGATGTCTTTTTCCTCGATGCCGGGTACTTCCAGGGCGATCTTGTACTGCTTGTCGGTCTCCTGGATGTCCAGCGCCGGCTTCAGCATGCCCGGCCAGTCCGACGGCCAGCGTGGCATGGCCAGCGTCGGGAAACCGAAGCCTCGAAACGCGTCGTCGAACAGGCGGTCGATCTCGCGATGCAATTGCAGGATGGGACTGACGGGCCCACCCGCCACCGGCAGGTCATTGCGCTGCACCGGGAGCGAGGCAGTGCTCTGTTGTTCTTCCTGCTCCTTCTTGAACCAGTTCCAGGGAGCCAATTTCTTGAAATCAATGTCCATGTCATACCTCCAGAAATCAATTGAAGACTCACTCAATCCGTTTGCCTGCGGCTATCGATAGCGCGCCCAGGCAACACGGGATGTTTCGCTGACTTCGGCTGCTCATCTGTGCGTATCACCTCCTTCTTTCTGCCTGCTTGGATCTGATCATTGATCCATTGATCGATTTCACTTTGACGAAACCGCCACGTCCCGCCGACCTTGAAGGCCGGAATTTCCCCGTGCGCGGCGAGCCGGTAAAGCGTCCGCTTGCCGACCTTTAAGTAGGTAGCCAACTCGTCGAGTGTGAAGATCGCCTGCTGGCGCGCTGTCATACCACCCCCACAAGTTCCGTCGTCACGCGGCCTCGCTCGAGGAACTTCTTGCAAGACTTTGCAAGATATTGCGCCTAACATGCCGAAAGTCAAGAGTCAACATCCAGCGACCTGCTGGCCGATTGATGTGACTCAATCGTAAGCAGCCAGGAAACAAATGTTGGCTGCCACCGCGATGGTGCTCCCCAAGTCATCAATCTGCAGCCATGTGAAAGGGGAAATCCATGAACGAGATTGCCCGAGTCGGGGTGGATCTGGCCAAGCGGGTTATCTAGGTGCATGCGGTGGATGCGCGCGTGGTGGTTGCCAAGGCGCTGGCCGCTGACAAGTTTGCGGCCTGGTGCGCGGAGCTGCCTCCCGGCTGCCTGGTGGCCCTGGAGGCCTGCGGCGGTGCGCATCACTGGGCACGCAAGCTGCGCGGCTATGGGCTGGATGCGCGGCTGATTGCAGGCCACTTCGTCACGCGCTACCGCATGGCCGGCAAGGGACGCAAGAACGGTGCGGCCGATGCCGCAGCGATCTGCGAGGCGGCAACCCGCCCGCACATGCGCTTCGTGCCGGTGAAGCCGCCGGCGCAGACGCTGCTGACCACCCATCAGCTGCGCAAACCTCCCGATTCACTCACGCAGCTGATTCCTGCTTGCCTAGGGACGACCGTGTAAGCGGCAGATGGTCGGAGTCCTTTGCGACCAGCACCTACGTGAGCAGCCCGGAGGTGGGGATGCCCTTGGCGATGATCTCCGCCGGGACTGGCGCCTGGGTCAGCGTTCGGCACCTGTGCGCAGGTCCACTTGCCGCGGATGTGGCACTCTACCGTGAATACGCCCGGTGTGTTGTCCAGCTTCTCGCTGATGCGCTTGAGCGCACAGCCGCACGCGCAGCGAGTGTTCTCGGGCTCGTGGTGGCAGTCCACGCGCGGCAGGTCCGCCGGCAAGGCGGTGCGCTTAGGCATCGCGCCAGGCGTAGCCGGCGGCTTCTTCTTGCCCAGCAGTTCCTGGAGCTGCGCCTCAGCCGCGGCAAGGTCGGCGTCCAGAGCCTCGTCGAACAGCGCGCGTTGTTCGGCATCGAGCTGCTCGCTCTTCTTGCCGAACTTCAGGCGTCGCAGCTGGGCGATCTCGAACGAGAGCTTCGCCGTAGGCGCTGACATGGGCGAAAAGCATCCGAGCATCACCCCCCAGGATGGCTCTCATCTCGATACAGAGGTGAATCCTCCGCACTATTCGGCTCCCTACGATGATATGGACTGATCACATCGGTAGGGAGAAAGCATGAACTTACGCCATCTTCGCTGCTTCATCGCCGTAGCCGAGGAACTGCACTTCGGCCGGGCTGCTCGACGGCTGCACATCGAACAGTCTCCACTGTCGCGCACGATCCGCCAGATGGAGGCGGATTTAGGGGTGCCGCTGCTCAACCGCTTGCCACGCAGTGTTCGTCTCACACCGGCGGGACAGGTCTTCCTCGAAGAAGCCCGGCGCGTACTGCTGGCCTTCGAGCAAGCGCAGACCAAGGCACGCGCCGCAGCGAACCAGCGGAACACGCTGCGCATCGCACTATCTGGTGACATGGGGCAGGCCCGCTTGTCGGCGTTGCTTGCGCTTTGCCGCGAGGAGGCACCACAGGTCGGCATTCGGATATTTGAAACGCCACTGGCGCAGTTGGTGACTGGACTGCGCAACGACTTGTATGACGCAGGTTTTGCATTGGCTGGTGAAATGGACGCCGGCATCGTCGCCATGCCGGTGTGGCGAGACCCGCTGGTGGTGGCTTTGCCCGCCAGGCATCCGCTGCTGGCTTTCAAGGAAGTGCCGCTGGAGGAAGTGGCGAGCTATCCGCTGGTGCTGTGCGATCCCCAGGTCTGCGAAGGTTGCAGCCGGCAGCGCGAACGGCTGCTCCGCACGGTGGATGCGCAGCCGACGGTAGCCGAGTACGTCAAGACCCATTCCCTGATGCTGGCCCTCGTGGCCGCCGGCTACGGCGTGGGCTTTTCGAGCGCGGCGCATCTGGCGGGTTGCCATCAGGCCGATGTCGTCGTGCGGCCGCTGGCCGACGAGACCGCTTCGCTGACGACCTATCTACTGCGACCCGAAGGCGAAATCATGGAGCCGCTGCGGCAGTTCATCGACCGCGTGGAGCGTGTCGGACGCCCGCAAGGCACCGATCAACGCCCGATGTGACGCGGGGATTTTGGACGGTACGATTCCCTTTCGGTCTGGACCTTGACCCGCATTGCATCGGCGGCCGACCTTTTGCGTCACGGGCATGGATGGCGAATCGGGCCTATCCACCCGGCATCAAGCAAGGCACCTTCAAGCTGTCGAGGTCACAGCAGTGACGCAGAACGCATGAGCCCTTGCTGGATGCAAACCGGCTCAGCCGGAAGTCGCATTGGCGCTTTACCCCGCCCGTATTCCTACGAAAACTTTGCCCTGGTTTTCCGGTAAAGCGCGGCATCCCTTCCTGATCGAACTTGGATGCGCGGCTTTTCAGACCGTTGCGCCGGTAACAAGATTTTTCGCAGGTGCATTATGGTTGAGGTGTAGCGGGCACCGCAAGGAGGTTTGCCCCCTGCGTAACGCTCGGCGACATCGCCGCACCCAACGTCCACCACGATGCCGACCGGCTCGCGCTTCATCGGGTTCTTTGGGCAATCGCTGCGCCCATGTGGGCCGCGCGCGCTTGCCATGTGTCGATCCGACGATGGGAAGAGCGCGATATGCCGAAATCGAGCAGCCACGCCTTTGGCGCAAAGACGTACTACCGACCGATCGAGGCGGCCGTCCGCTGGTGCGGTCTCCTGCGCTTCGAGCAGCGTATTCTGGAAGCGCTGGAGCAGCGTGCCATACCGGAGCCCGGCGAATTCCCGCGCTGGCCGCTGCTGCGCCTGTATGCCGAGCGCATCTTCGACGCGCTGACGCATGGCGAATTGCCCGGTGGCAAGGCCGGCATCGTGCTGGACTCGCAGCGGCCGGCGCTCGACGACCCCGAGTTGACCGTGCGCCACGTGGACTTGAAAGCGTGGATGTCGCAGTTCTACCCCGGCGATCGGCCGGGGTTTTTGTTTGACGGCATCGAACGCGCGGTGCATCCGGCGGTGAGCGTGGACACGCTCAACATTCTGCTGGCCGATCGCGAAGCAGCGAAGTCGCAACTTGCCGAACTTGCCCTGGTGCATGAAACGCTGCGCACCGCGCACGAAGCACTGGCGAAGGAACATGCCACGCGCGCGGCCAACGACGAACAGGCGCGCGAGCCTGGCCTGCGCAGCGAGACGACTTACCTCAACATCATCGGCGGACTGCTGACGCTGCTGCTGGGCAATTCGCCGTCAGGCGCGGCCTATTCGTCGTTCCGCAGCATGGATGCCGTGGTCAGCGCGCTGATCGCACACCATGAGGGGCGGCCGGGTCTCAGCGAGCGGACGCTGTGGAGCAAGCTCGCGCAGGCGCGGCGCCACCTGGAGGCGTCGCGCTGACGACGCGGCCAGCATGATGCCGATGCGGCGCACTGCAATTGCAGTCGCTGCTTCTGCAATTGCAGTGATTTCGGCGACCGCGGTGTATTGAATACGAGGCACTTTCCGAACAGCGCCAGTGAGCGTCAAGGAGTGTCTCTCATGTCTTCGCAGACCACCGCGCCGGCAGTGCCGGCCGAGCACCGCATCCTGCGTCGCGCCGAAGTCGAGGCCAAAACCGGCTTCAAGCGCGCGCACATCTACAGCCTGATGAAAGAAGGCAAGTTCCCCAAGGCGCTGCGCTTGGGCGTGCGCGCCGTGGGCTGGGACTCGGCGGAGGTCGAGCAATGGATCGCCGATCGCCTCGATGAGCGCGCCTGACGCTTTTCCTCGGTACATGCCATTCAACCGGGAGAGGCCCATGCAGGTGGTGTCCATCATTTCGACCAAGGGCGGCGTCGGCAAGACCACGACGGCGGCCAACCTGGGCGGCTTCGCAGCCGACACCGGGCTGCGCGTGCTGCTGCTGGACCTGGACGTGCAGCCCACGCTGTCGAGCTACTTCACGCTGGCCGAGCGCGCGCCGGCCGGCATCTACGAGATGCTGGCCTACAACGAGCAGCGCGCCGAGCAACTGGTGTCGCGCACCGCGATCGAGCGGCTTGACCTGGTGCTCTCGAACGACGACCGCGGCGAGCTGAACACGCTGCTGCTGCACGCGCCCGATGGCAGATTGCGGCTGCGCCACCTGCTGCCCACGCTGGCGCCGCACTACGACCTGCTGCTGATCGACACCCAGGGCGCGCGCAGCGTGCTGCTGGAGATGGCGGTGCTGGCCTCGAACTTGGCGCTTTCGCCGGTGACGCCGGAAATCCTCGCGGCGCGCGAGCTGCGGCGCGGCACGCTGCAACTCATCGAGGACATCGCGCCGTACCGCCACCTCGGCATCGAGCCGCCGCCGCTGCACCTGCTCATCAACCGCGTGCATCCGGTGTCGTCGAATGCGCGGCTGATCCAGCAGGCGCTGCGTCAGGTATTCCAGGAGCAGCCTGGCGTGCGCGTGCTGGACACCGACGTGCCGGCGATTGAAGCCTATCAGCGCGCCGCGACGCGCGGACTGCCGGTGCATCGGGTGGAATACCGCCAGCCGGCGGGCCGCACGGCACCTGCCGCATTGGAGACCATGCGCGCGCTGGCCGGCGAGCTGTTCCCGGCGTGGCAGGAGCGCTTTGCGCTCGTCACCGGCCGAGGCGACGCGGGAGGGGCCGGCCATGGCCAGCGCACATGACCTGGCCCGCGGCCACAAGCGGCTGCGAGGGCTGATCGAGTTCGCCCTGGGAGAAGGTTGGAAGGTGGTGCGCACCCGCGGCGGGCACCTGCTGTTCACGAAGCAAGGCTGCGCGCCGATCTACACCAGCTCGACGGCGAGCGACCACCGCGCCGAGCGCAACGCCCGTGCGCAGCTTCGCCGCGCCGACCGACAGGCGGCCCAGGGTGTTGCAGCATCTCAGGAGAATGGCCGTGGCTGACCTGACGCCGCAGGACATGGCCGCCAATCTGCTGGCCTCGGGCTTCGAGCGCAACGGCCCTTCGGTCGCGGCCCTGAGCGACCCCATCGCCGACACGCCGATGGTGGTGACGCTGGACCAGTTGCGCCCCTACGACCACGACCCGCGCGTGACGCGCAACCCGGCCTACGAGGACATCAAGGCCTCGATCCGCGAACGCGGGCTCGATGCGCCGCCCGCGATCACGCGCCGGCCCGGCGAACCGCACTACATCATCCGCAACGGCGGCAACACGCGCCTGGCGATCCTGCGCGAGCTGTGGAGCGAGACGAAAGACGAACGGTTCTTCCGCATCCCCTGCCTGTTCCGCCCGTGGCCGCAGCGCGGCGAAGTGGTGATGCTGACCGGGCACCTGGCCGAGAACGAGTTGCGCGGCGGGCTCAGCTTCATCGAGCGGGCCTTGGGCGTGGAGAAGGCGCGCGAGTTCTACGAGCAGGAAATGGGGCGGGACAGCGGCCAGCCGCTGTCGCAGAGCGAGCTGGCGCGGCGGCTTACGGCCGATGGCTTCCCGCTGCCGCAGTCGCACATCAGCCGCATGCAGGACGCCGTGCACTACCTGCTCCCGGCGATCCCCACGCTGCTGTACGGCGGGCTCGGCCGGCATCAGGTGGAACGGCTCGCGGTGCTGCGCAAGGCCTGCGAACGCACCTGGGAGCGGCGTGCCCTGAGGCGCAACCTGTCGATGGACTTCGCTACGCTGTTCCAGGACGTGCTGGCGCAGTTCGACACGCAGCCCGACAACTTCTCACCGCAGCGGGTGCAGGACGAGCTGGTCGGCCAGATGGCCGAGCTGCTGGAAGCGGACTACGACACGCTGAGCCTGGAAATCGACGACAGCGAGAGCCGGCAGCGCGCATTGACCAGCGATCCTGCGCCGCTGCAGGCGGCAAGACCTGCGGTGCCGGCCGGGCCACCGCGACCACCGTCACCGCCTTCGCTGCCGCCCGGCCCCTCGGTGCAGTCGTCGGAGCCTGGCCCTGGCCAGGCTGCGCAGGCCGGTTCCACGCCGGCCGCCAGCGACAAGGGCATGCAGCAGGATGACGAACGCCTGCAGGGTCACATCGTGTCCCCGGCCCCGACCACCGAACGCCTGCAATCCATCCAGCGCATGGTGGCCGATCAGATGGGCGACAAGCTGCCCGACTTCGAGGCCGACGCGCTGCGCGCGATCCCTGTGCAGGCGGGCGGGCTATACCCCATCTCGGATGTCTGGTACATCGAGCCCGGCCTGGATGTGCCGGATCGGCTGCGGGTGCACATCGCGCAGTTCGCGCGCGAGATCGCCGAGGAAGCCGACGTGGCCGGGCAGGTCGAACCCAGCGAAGGCGGCATGGGCTTCGTCTGCGTGGCGCCCCCGGCGGTGCGCTCATTGCCTCCGTTCGCGTGTGCGGTGCTGACCTTGCTGCATGCGCTGTGCGCCGCGCCCCGACCCGCCCCCGGCTTCGATGGCGCCCGGCTGGCCGACGACCTAGCGGCCTTGCTGCATGGCGGCGGCGCATATCCGCGCCTGAGCGATGCCGGGCTGGTAAAGCTGTTCCGGCTGCTGCGCATGGCGCGCCGACTGCTGGATCTGGAGACCGGCGCGGCCTCCAGCAACCCCGGCCACGGCGCCTGAGCAGAGGCCATCATGTCGGCACCGCATCCGCTCAACCAGGCCGTCATCGCACAGGCGCTGCACGACCTGCGCAATGGGCAACTGCGGCGCTGCAAGGCGATGGGCTTCGGCGAGGAGGAGCTGGACGCGCTCAAGCACCCCGAACTCGTGAGCATGCTGGTGAACGCCACGGTGTCGTGGTGTTCGGTGTCGGTGAACCGCGATGTGCTGAAGCGGCTGCTGAGCCAAGTGCACGACGTGGAGCGAGAGATCGCGACGGTCGACCGCATGCTGCGCCTGGGCGCCAGCACGGAGATGGTCAGCCGCTTCTACGGGCTTACGCACCAGGAGGTGGCCCTGCGCCGCGACATCCTCGGCCTGCCCAAGCGCAAGGGGCGGCATCCGGTGCTGGACGAGGCGCAGGACACGGCGCTGTGGAAGCAGTGGAAGGCCGGCGTCATGGAGCGCGGCATCGCGCTGGACGATGAGGTGGCGATGCTGACGCTGACCATGGACCTGGCCGAGACCTTGAACCTGCCGATGTCGGTGATCTGGTCGGCGATACGCAACTGGATCGACCAGGGGCTGGTGTAGGCCATGGCGACCGGCGGCGCACCCCGGCGCGATGGCCCCGTGGCGCTGTCGGCACTGTTCGACGACGCGCTGCGGGAACTGGTGCCACGGGCACCACCGACACCGCCAGCCCCGCGCGGCGCTGCTGCTGCATCGCCGGCCGCGCCGGTCAGCGACGGCTTCCTCTACAGCGGCAACCGGCACGAGAGCGTGCCGCGTGCGCTGTTCCTCGACCGGCGCCTGACGCCGCTGGAGCGCAACGCCTGGCAGGTGCTCCGCCTGCAGCTCCAGAGCGACGGCGTGACGGCGTTCCCGACCTACGACCAGCTTCGCCCCTACCTCGCCTCGATGCCCTGCGCGGCGCAGGCCTCGCACGAGACCGTGGCGCGCGCCTTGACGCTGCTGCGGCTGACGCGCTGGCTGAGCCTGGTGCGACGGCGCCGCGACCCGAAGACCGGGCGCATCCTGAGCAACCTCTACATGCTGCACGACGAACCGCTGACACCCTTCGAGGCGATGCAGCTCGACCCCGACTACCTCGGCCTGGTCGGCCAGGCGCTGACCCATGCGGCGAAGGCGGTGCAGATCGTCGGCATGAACACCCTGCGCGAGATCGCCGAAGACCCGATGCTCAACGGCCGCACGCTGCCCACGCGGCTGCAGGTGCTGGCACAGCGCATGGCGCGCAACGAATGGGCGGACGCGAGTTATCCACAAGCGCCTGTGGATCACGAATCCGAAGAAGGCCAGGACGGCCTGCTTCGGAATCTCGAAGGCCCGTCTTCGGAATCCGAAGCAGGGCTGAAATCCGCGCCAGACGGCTCACTTCGGAATCCGAAGGAGGACCGTACTGTACGTATGGATCGTATAAATCAAGTACGTACAGTACCGCGCGCGAAGTCGTTGCAGCACCTGCGCCTGCCCGAGCGCCTGCTGCGCTTGAAGGACGAGCAGCAAAGCGGCGCGATGGTGGCCTTGCAGCAGGTGGACGAGTCGCTGCGGCAGGCGGTGTTGGACGAATGGGATGCGCGCTGCCGCAACAGCGCGGTACGCAACCCGGCCGGCTATCTGTTCGGCATCATCCAGAAGGCGATCCGCGGCGAGTTCAAGGCCTGGGCCGGCGAAGGCGGTTCGCCATCGACGCCGCCTGCGCCGCCGCCACGGCCAGCCGCACCGGCACCGTCTGCACCGCCACCGCCCGCGCCGAACGGCCCTGGCCGCGAGGCAGCGCGGGCCTACCTGGCGAAACTGCGTTCAACCCTGGGCGATTCCTGAGCAGCTATCCCCAGGGGATAGCTGGGACACGAAGCCTTCCAGGCATCGGCTTCGGTTCTGTCATGCGTCGCACGGTCGCAGCCCGGCGCGGACCTATCCCCTGGGGATAGACGGAACACGCGACCTTCCGGGGCGACAACCGGGAGCGCACCCGCTGCGGTTTGTTGACTGACGCCCTTCCGGGCGATGCCGATGCTGGCGGCTCGTTCCCGTACCGCGAGTCGTCACCATGGCCAATGAATCCCAGCCGCCCCTGCAGTTGAATCTCGGATCGCTGCGCAGCGCGATGTCGCTGACGCTGCACACCCACCACGCTTCACGCATCTGGCATGGCCGAGCGCCTGCCGAGGGCCGGCCCGGGATCATCGGCCTGAACGGCTACATCAGCGTGATGAACAAGATGAAGCGCGGCGCCGAGCAGGACGATCCCTACTCGGATTTCTGGATGCTGCGCATCGAGGACAAGCTGACGCAGACCAAGGACAGCTTGCAGGCGCTGCGTGAGCAGGTGGACCAGGCGCTGGCCGACGTGCCGCCCGCGCTGTCGCTGGGCGAGAACATGAACGTGCAGCCCGTGAAGCTGCCGCTGTTCGTCAATGCGCAGCTCGGCTTCATGGCGGTGTACCTGCTGGCCGACTACGACGACCTGGCCCGCAAGCTGATCCTCGCCCACCACACCGCGCTGATCGACCGCAGCACGCTGGAACGCTGGCTCAACGACGGCGCGCATGCGCTGCGCAGCCTGTTCTCGCTGGCACAGCAGTACCGCTACTCCGGCGCGACGCGCGACGACTTCGCCTCGAAGAACGCGGTGGCGCGGGCGGCGCTGGAGAAGTTCGGCGAGTTGCCGCAGGACGTGCTCGAAGGCACGCGCCGCTCGCGCTTTGCGCCACCGATCGCACGGCGGTCGGGCAAGCCTGGTACAGCCGCGGATGCCGCACCCAGCGCTGGCGCAGCCGACGTGGCGGACGACGACCACGACCATGACGGCGAAGGCACGAAGGCATGACAGCATCGTCTTCCACCGGCCAACCGGCGCGCTTCCTGCCGCTGGAACAGGCGGACTTCCAGCGCCTGAAACACGGCTCCTACCTAAAAGGCCTTTTACAGCCTTTTAAAGGTAAGGGGAGTCTGGAGGCCTGGGCCAACCAGTGCACGGCGCTGCGCGACGACTTAATCGGGCTGGCGCAGCGGCGCGTGCTGCAACAGGCGCGGGCCTACCCCTTCTCGCTGCTCGACGTGCAACTGGCCCAGCAGACCACTGGCGCAGGCACGACCTTCCTGCGCTGGCGCAACCACGACCGTTCTTCCATGGGCGTGGCGCTGTGGGAATCGCTGCTCGACCGCCCGGCGACGCCGGCCTCGCTGATCGACGACCTGTACGCGATGGAGCTGCAGCGCATCGCTTTGAACATGCAGATCAGCCTCCTTCACACGCTGGGCCGCCAGGCCCAGGAGTGCGCCAGCAAGGCCGCGCAGGCCGAAGCGGCTTACCTGCGACGTGTCCACGGGCATGCCGCGTCGGTTCCATCCACCACCCCCAAGGAGTCTCCATGAGCACGCACTTCGTCGGCGAGGGCAACATCGGTTCCGCGCCGGACTATCGCGAATTCCCTAACGGCAACGACGAGCCGCGCCGGCTGCTGCGCCTGAACGTCTACTTCGACAACCCGATCCCAAAGAAGGACGGTGAATTCGAGGACCGCGGCGGCTTCTGGGCGCCGGTGGAGCTGTGGCACCGCGACGCCGACCACTGGAAAGACCTGTACCAGAAGGGCATGCGCGTGCTGGTAGAAGGCCGCACGGTGAAGGACGAGTGGGAGGACGCCGACGACAACGAGCGCACGACCTTCAAGATCGAGGCCCGCCGCATCGGCATTCTGCCGTACCGCATCCAGGCCGTGACCCTCAGCGCCAGGACGCTGGAACCCGAGGCCGCAGTACCGCCGCCGAAGGAGACCAAGGGGACGAAGGCGCCGAAGGAAACCAAGGCCAAGGGCTGATTCCCCGCAGGGGGCGGCTGTAGCAACCGTCAGACGCCCGCCATGCACCAGCTATCCCCAGGGGATAGCTCCAGGGTGTTCCACCGGGTTCCAGCCGCCCTCCCGAAACGACGCTCCCGCTGCGCCAGCCGTTGCGGCTTCGCGCATGCCGCTGCGGCAACGCATCGCCTGCCGATCACAAAGCGGTGTCTGCGCCAATCGGCTTCCTTGCTGCCGTCATCCGCTGGCCCGGCCAAGCTGGGGCCATCCGATGACCGCACACTTCCAAGGAGGCTTCATGCGCGTGTTCCTGTGCGAGAAGCCGTCCCAGGGCAAGGACATCGCCCGTGTGCTGGGCGCCGGCCAACGCGGCAACGGCTGCTACAGCGGTGCGGGTGTCGTCGTGACCTGGTGCATCGGTCATCTGGTCGAAGCGGTTCCGCCCGAAGGCTACGGCGAGCAGTACAAGCGCTGGGGCATCGAGCAACTGCCTATTCTTCCCGAGCGTTGGCGTGTCGAGCCCAAGGCGGCGACCGCGGCGCAGTTCAAGGTCGTGCAGCAGCTCGTCGCCAAGGCGGGCGAACTGGTGATCGCGACCGACGCCGACCGCGAGGGCGAGATGATTGCCCGCGAGATCATCGAGCTGTGCGGCTACCGCGGCCCGATCCAGCGCCTGTGGCTGTCGGCGCTCAACGATGCGTCGATCCGCAAGGCCCTGGGCACGCTCAAGCCGTCCGCCGAGACGCTGCCGCTTTACTTCTCCGCGCTCGCCCGATCGCGTGCCGACTGGCTGATCGGGATGAACCTGAGCCGCCTGTTCACGTTGCTCGGGCGCCAGGCCGGCTACACCGGCGTGCTGTCGGTCGGGCGCGTGCAGACACCGACGCTCAAGCTGGTGGTGGACCGTGACCGCGAGATCGCGCGTTTCGTTTCGGTGCCGTTCTGGGCCATCGAGGTTGCACTCTCACATGCGGGCCAGTCCTTCGTCGCAAGCTGGACGCCGCCGCAGGGCAGCACCGACGACGCCGGCCGCTGCCTGCAACAGCCGGTGGCGCAGCAGGCTGCCGAGCGCCTGCGCGCGGCCGGTGCCGCCCAGGTGCTGTCGGTGGAAACAGAGCGCGTGCGCGAAGGGCCGCCGCTGCCGTTCGACCTCGGCACGCTGCAGGAGGTGTGCTCGAAGCAGTTGGGTCTGGACGTGCAGGAGACGCTGGACATTGCCCAGGCGCTGTACGAGACGCACAAGGCGACCACCTATCCGCGCTCGGACTCAGGCTACCTGCCCGAGAGCATGTTGGCCGAGGTGCCCACCGTACTCGACAGCCTGCTCAAGACCGACCCCGGCCTGCGCCCGCTGATCGACCGCCTGGATCGCCAGCAGCGTTCGCGGGCCTGGAACGACGGCAAGGTCACGGCGCACCACGGCATCATTCCCACGCTGGAACCGGCGAACCTCTCGGCGATGAGCGACAAGGAGCTGGCCGTCTACAGGCTGATCCGCGCCCACTACCTCGCGCAGTTCCTGCCGCACCACGAATTCGACCGGACGGTGGCGCAGCTTACGTGCGGCGGGCAGTCGCTGGTCGCGGTCGGTAAGCAGATCGCGGTGGCCGGATGGCGCCAGGTACTGGCGGCGCCGGAGCCCGACGACGCGGACGGCGAGGAAGCGCAGCGCGGCCAGGTGCTGCCGGCGCTGCGTGCTGGAGCTTCCTGCCAGGTCGGCCAGGTCGATCTGAAGGCGTTGAAGACGCTGCCGCCCAAGCCCTACACGCAGGGCGAGCTGGTCAAAGCCATGAAGGGCGTCGCCAAGCTCGTGACCGACCCACGCCTGAAGCAGAAGCTCAAGGACACCACGGGCATCGGCACCGAGGCCACGCGCGCCAACGTCATCAGCGCCTTACTGGCACGCGGCTATCTTGTGAAGAAGGGCCGTGCCATCCGCGCATCGGATGCGGCTTTCACGCTGATCGACGCGGTGCCGGCGGCCATCGCCGATCCGGGCACGACGGCGGTGTGGGAGCAGGCGCTGGACATGATCGAGGCCGGCCAGATGACGCTGGACACCTTCATCGCCAAGCAATCGGCCTGGGTCGCCCAGCTCGTGCAGCAGTACCGCGGCGCAACGCTCCCCCTCAAGCTGCCGCCCGCGCCGAGCTGCCCGCAGTGCGGCGCCCCGATGCGCCAGCGCACTGGCAAGAACGGCGCGTTCTGGTCGTGCAGCCGCTACCCGGACTGCAAGGGCACGGAGCCGGTCGAAACCGCGACAGGCAAGCCCGCAGCGCCAAGCCCGCGGCGTCGGTCTCCGAAGGCGAGCTGACGCCCACGTTTCCCTCTGCCACGCCGGCTGCTGCCGACGGCGGGGCAAACCTCCCGCACCCCGCGGGACTCCCCAGCGCGCGTTCCCTTCTGCAACGGTGTGCGCGTCCTGCAGGCCCATCACGGCCTGCTGGGCGAGAAGGTCATTTCTCCCCGGATCGCGTTCGCCGCGGTTCCCCTGATCGAGGTGCTTCCGCCGATACGCGAGCGGTCTCCTGACGCCTTGGTGTGCAAAACTGCGAGGCGCCAGGAGACCGCTTGCGGTCGACGGTATTCGGTGCCGGTGCCCGCCGGCGGAACAACGGGCTCCCTTTGTGTGTGGATGCACGCCAGAGGATTCCGGCCCCCAGCCACGAAACGGGCCGGGTGAGATTGCTGACGCAGCGAATGGCTTTGACGATGGCCTGGCCTGCTTGCAGCCCACAGGTGGATTGATTTCTCTCCAGCCGAAGCCTTGCGAGGCTTCGGCGCCTTTGTCGTGGGCGAACGGAATCGTGCATCGCTGCTCTTGCCAGCGCTCGGCCCAAACTGGACGGCGTTCGGTTCCGTTTGATCAGCGACGGAGTGCCGCCGCGCTTTCATTCTTCCCGCATGTGTCGCTGACGGTCGTCAGCACCATGCCCTGGCAGCCCCGGTCCTCAAGGCTGCAACGCGGTTCGCCGCGTTGACCGATCCAGTCCGCTTCGCACCGACCACCGCGGACGCGCGTCGCCACGACGCGGGTGCTTTTCATGTTCAACCCTTCGGGAGGTATCCGCTCCCGTCAGGGCGTGGTGCTCCCGGTCTTCAACCAACAGGAGAAAACCATGTCCCTTGCGCTCGCATCGGCACCTTTGAGTGCTGAACAGGCCCGAGCCGAATCCATCGGCTACCAGGCCCTGGCCTGCGTCGGCAAGCGCCTGCCCCTGCAAGTGCTGTGCAGCGCAGCCGGCCACTACATCGGCACCGCCGATGCGGACGGCCCGGTCTCGCGGGAGTCGGTCAGCTACTTCCGCTCGCACCACGCCGCCGAGCACGCCCTGCAAACGGGCCGCTGGCAGCAGCGCCTCCACCCGTGATGTCCAACCACCAGGAGCCCATGTCATGAACCGTGCCCTGCCTCAAGAGGTACTTGATCAGATCGAGCTGGAACACCAGCACTTCGCCGCCGCGCCCCAAGCCTTCTTCGAGGCGTGGAAACGCGGCGTCGACATCGCCGGAGCCGAATGGTTCGGCGACGGCACCCGCGAAGGCCTGCAGCGTGCCACCACCAAGTGGGATCTGCGGCCGAAGCTGCTGATGCTCAACGATGCCCTCGGCGTCCTGAGCAGCGGCCAGCGGATGTTCCTGTCCGCGATGGTGAGCTTCTACAACGCCCGCGAGGGCGGTGCGATGCTCAAGCGTTGCGGCTTCGAGGGTCTGTCCGACCTGGGCGGCCTCGACCTGGAACGGCGCAAGGTCGTCGCCGACCTGACGCTGAACTACAACGGCTGGTGAGCCGCGCTGCGGCCTGCCGACGTTCTTCTTTTCTTCCCACCCCACGAGGGACATGCGTCCCTGCATGGGGCCATGTCCCTCCTTTTCTTGAAAGGAGTGATTCATGTCCCCTGACTTTTCCATCGGTCTGCTCGTGACCGACGACGACATCGATGCGGTCATCCTTGAAGGCTGGCCGGCCGACGTGCGCAAGCCGCGCATCGTGGTGTTCGACTACGCCGGCAATGATGTGCCCGACGAGTATGTGCTGCATGTCAGCAGCGGAACCCCGAATACCGGATTGACCGGGCGCGAGGTGTTCCCGGTCGAGTACGGACCCGACTGCCGCTACCCATCGCCCGCTGAAGTCCTTTCGGTGCTCGATGCACCTAAGCCGGCCGGAAAACCTTCCGCGCTGAGCATCGCCCGCAACGTGCACCAGAGCATCCTCAACCTGGATGCGCGGCTGGATCGCCTGGAGCAGGCGCCGACCGGCGACGACTACAACCGCCTGTACCAGCTTGCGAATGGCGGCCTGCTCGACCTGTTGAAGGCGCTGGGCGACCCGTCCTCTACCGCTGCCGACTGACCGGCTGCCACTTCATCCACCCGCTGGGGTTCAATCCCCAGCAGGGGATTGCCTCGGCCATCCCCTGCTGGAGAAATCCCATGTCCTACTCGAACAACAATCCCTTTGTCCGCGGCTACGACGGCCTGTCCGTCCAGCGGCTGCTCGCCATCTCCTACGACGACGACTGCCCGCTGACCTACCTGCCGCTGCATCCTTCGCAGTCGAATCTGCCGGACAGCCAGGTCGAACGGCGGGCCTGCATCTTCTCGGACGACTTCGTGCTGATCACCGAGGACCAGGTGGTCCCCAACGAGTTGCAGGCGCAATGCCGCAGCCACGGGCTCGCCCGCAACGTGGTCTATGCCGTGATGGCCGAGGAAGACGGCAAGCCACTGCACGTGGGCGACACTTACTCCGAAGAAGCGGCGCGGGAAGTCGTGCGGCGCCTGCGCTATGAAACCGGCTACTACAGCCGGTGCTGGGAAATCAGCAGCGCGCACCTCGACGCCGACGCACACCGCTTCCTCGCCGAACTGGCGGACATCGCCACGCCGACGCTGTTCCTGTTCGTCGCCTTCCGCATCCCGTACGGCCCGGCCATCGGGTTGAAGCTGATCGCCACGCCCTGGACCGACGAGAACCTGCGCGCGGTCGAAGGCATCACGGCCAAGCGGCTGATGCAGGAGCATCGCAAGAAGGGCATGCCGGAATCCCTCATGCACGTGCTGCACCTGGCCGCGCTCGCCGACGTGCGCATGCTGGTCTTCGATGCCGATGCGCAGGTGCTGGACGGCCTGCCGATCTACGACGACTGACACCACCTTTCGAGCCCCCACGCGGGGCTCGTGTTCTTTCTGGACGAAGCCGGTGGACGCGCAGTGCCGATTCCCCCGCGTCGCTGGCCCACGCCTGACGCACGCTGCTCGCATGTTCGCTGGCGTTGCCGGCAAGCATGCCCAGGCAGTCGAGACCTTCGAGGCTGCGGCACGGTTCGCCGTGCTGGTTGCTATTCCTTCTCCGGGCGCATGTCGCGTCCATCCACCTCACACCCAAGGGACACACCTCCCTTGCGGGCGGAAGTCCCTTGGTTGCCACAAGGAGTCTTCCATGGATACCCAAGCCATCCGCGCACAGATGCCGACGCTGGTTCGCGGCCACGTGCCTTCCAACGTCCGCAGCTTCAAGTTCAACATCTTCGACGGCCAGCCCAAGGTTTCGACGCTGGGCTTCCACGTTGATCCCAAGCCCTTCGAGGGCAAGGTCATCGCCACCACCGACGAGGCCATCGTCGTCAAGACGGGGCGGGCCGAGTTCGCGGTGCTCGACAAGGCCCTCGTCACCGACGTGCCCGACGAAGGCGCCAAGGTGCAGGTCGAACCGTATGCGCGGCGCCGCTTCGACGGCTTGCGCGCGGATACGCCCGAGGAGAGCACTGAGTTCACCGCCGACGGCCAGCCGTACACGGTGAAGCGGCTCATCCTGGGTTCCGCGCCGGCCAAGCTGCCGATCCCCGAGCCGCAGTGCCCCGAGCTGCAGGAGCTGATCCACCAACTGGAGCAGTTGCCCGCGCCCGATGGATTCCGCCGCATCACGCACCTGCTGGTGGATGCCGGCGCGCGGGACTTCACGGTGGTCGATCCGAGCCCCAGCAACATCATCGCCACGCCGCCGGCCATCGGCTTCACCGTCGCTTCGGCGAAGTTCCAGGGGCGCGTCACCGTGCTCTACGAACGCGGCCTCGACACCTACGCGGTGGAGCTGCATCGCGAAGGCGAGCTGGTCGAGCGGGTCGATGAAGTGTTCTTCGACACCTTGGGCCAGGTGCTGGAGCGGCTGATCGACGACGGGAGCTGGCGCCTCATCCGCGTACAGCGCCTGTCCGGTCGCAAGCCCGTCCAGCACTGATCCCCTCACGTCCCCAAGCGGCTTCCCGTCCTCGCGGCGGGAAACCTTCTTCCTTCACCGTTGGAGACCACTTCCATGACTGTTCGATTCAAAGGCACCGAGCTTCGGCCCGTGCTTGCCGAGGCGGCGGCCAACCAGTGCCGCGTCATCCTGGTCAAGGACCAGGGCGTGTATTTCATGGCCGAGCACGGCGAGAGCCGGCCCGATGGGCGGCGCAAGACCATCGCCTACGCCGTGGGCTGCAACCCCGATGTCGATGCGTTCGACGACTGGTGGGAACTGGCGCGCGCCGAATTCGGCGGCGACGACTTCGGCGAGTTCTTCGCCCTGCAGGAACGGGTCCTCACCCGTATCCTGCACAGCGAGGACGACCTCGAAGTGTCGGCCACGGTCACGCACCTGTCGATGCAGGCGGTATCCGCTGCACCGGCCGGCCACTGACCGTACTGCTTCCCAGCCCCCTTCACGGGGGCTTCTCTTTATCTCGTGCCGCGGCCCATGGCCGCATCGCACGCGCTCGTCTCCAGTCCGGCTCGGGCCGCTCACGCCGGCATCTGCCGGTGCCACCGCCTGGTGACGCCTGCATGCGAGACCCGTTCAAGATCGAGCAACCGACCTGCATCAGCTTCAGCGGCGGCCGCACCAGCGCGTACATGCTCTGGCGCGTGCTGCAAGCCAACGGCGGCCTGCCCGCAGATGCCGTCGTCTGCTTCGCCAACACCGGAAAAGAAGTGGAAGCCACCTTGCGCTTCGTGCGCGACTGCGCCGAGCACTGGCAAGTGCCGATCCACTGGCTGGAGTACCGGCCCATCGAACCGGGCTTCGTGGTGGTGGACTTCGATACCGCCAGCCGCGCGGGCGAGCCCTTCGAGATGCTGGTCCGCAAGCGGCAGTACCTGCCCAACCCGGTGGCGAGAGGGTGCCACTAATGCGGACAGCCGCCGGTGCCGATTGCCGCTCGCGCGGGCGCGCGCCTGGCGCCACGCTGCCGCCATGTTCCGCTGACGCCCGTCAGCAGCATGCCCAGGCAGTCTCGATCTTCAAGACTGCGACGCGGTTCCGACCGCGTTGATCAACCAGTTCGCTCCGGCATCCCAGCGCGAACAGCCATCGGTTCTCCCGATGGTGATGCCACCCAAGCTGTTCCTTCAACCCACGCGGGGGTTCCACACCTTCCCCGCCTTGGGTCGGGTGTGTCTCCGCCTCATTGTTCTCAGGAGATTCACCATGACCACTTCCACCGACAAGTCCTACTTCGACCTGCACATCACCGGACTCGGGTATCTCAATCGCATCCGCGAAGTGAAGCCCAAGAAAGGCGATGCGTTCCTGGCCTGCGACATCGCGGCGCTCAACGGCCCCAGCGATGACGTGGCCTACGTGCGTTTCGACACGCGCGTCTCGGGCTCCGAAGCGCAGCACCTCGTGCGCCGCTGCATCCAAGCGGTCGATGCCGAGAAGAAAGTGATGATCGGCTTCCGTCTGGGCGACCTGTGGGCCGACACCTTCACCTACTCCAAGGGCAAGCGTGCCGGCGAGCAGGGGGTGAGCTTCAAGGCCCGCCTGCTGTTCGTCGGTTGGATCAAGGTCGACGGCAAGCTCGTCTACAAGGCCGAGCCCAAGCCGACCGATGCCGACCAGCGCGACGAACGCGACGTGCGTAACACGGATGTCCCCGCGACGTTCGCTGAGCCGCAAGCCGCTGCGTTCGAGCCCGCCAGGCCCGCCGCCGAAGCTGCCGACGAAGCCACTGCCGATGCGCCTGCATTGGAAGTTGCCGAGTCGTTCTGATCCGCAAGGCCCCGACTCTGAATTGAGTCCGGGGCCTTGTCTTCTCCCACTCGCGTGCGCATGCGACCGTCGCCATGACGGCCGTGTGCGTGATCGCAGCTTCGTCCGCAGGAGTTCTTCATGATCACCATTCCCGGCCAATTGGCCATCAAGACCATCCACGGCCGTAACGGCGACTTCAACGTCGGGCGCCTTGCGACCTCCATCGGCGAGTTCGTCGTGAAGAACGCCGAACTCGACCAGTACGCCGAAGGCAAGTACGAGGGCGATTTCGCCATCGCGGAGATTCGCCCGTCCACGTACACCGCCAACGGCCGCATGGTCATTGAGATCCGCGCCCTCCTGGGTGGGATGACTTTGTCCAACATCGACGCCCTGAGCCGTGACGACGCCCGCCGGCTGAGTCCGCAGGAAGTCGATCCGATCGACGAGGAAGCGCAGACCGCCACGCCGACGCCGACGACCGCCCCCAAGGCGGCCGGCCGGAAGAAGGCGCGCAGCTCGCGCGACCCGCTGGTCGATACCACGCCGTTCGGCAGCGAGCCGGCTGCTGCGTCTGCCGAGGCTACGGCCCATGCGGACGACGACGGCGACGCGGCGCTGTTCGGCACACTCTGGCCGCTGGGCGATGTCGTCAAGCTCGATGCCACCGTGGATCGGCGCGTGCTGCGTCAGCAGCGCGACCGCCTCGGCGACCTGGGCTACGAGTTCGCTCCGCTGTCCCAGGACTGGCACCTCACCAGGGTCTGATCCCATCGCCATTTCACGCCGCATGCCTGCGGCTTTCCACCACCCGCCGGGGCTCCTTCCCCGGCGGGAGGACTCCGGCCCTTTCTCACAGGAGTCATTCCATGGGCTGGACATTCGTTCGATTGACGCGCGATCAGTTGATCCGCGAGCTGACCGCAACCGAGGAAACCGAGCGGTCGCGCAGTGAGGTCATCGACCACACGCTGGTCGGCAACGTGCTGTGGACGGTGGCGCGCGTCACCGCCAAGCAGGCCGGCGTCCTGGGTCTCGCACCCGGCGAGTCGGCCACCTTGATCGGCTGCCATCTGCTGGAAAGCGAGGGCCGCGAATGGGGCTACAAGTTCCTGGTCGAGGCCGAGCACCCGTACTGCTACTCGTGCCCGCTGCGCTATCTCGACATGGCGCCGCAGCGCTGCGCCACCTGGCGCGCAAGGGTGCATGCCTTCCACCAGCAGCCGACGCGCAAAGCGGCCGGCGATGCAGCCACCGACTGAGGCGAACATGGACACCCTCATGTCGTCCTTGCCGCCCGAGCTGCTTCGCTTCGTCGAAGACCAGTTGGCCAACAACGAGGTTTCCGACGACGACGAACTGCGCGAGCACTTCATCGCCAACGGCCTGAGCGAAGAACAGGCGTGGCAGGCACTGACCTACCGCGCGCTGTACCTGCGACACGTCTTTCTCGACGGCTTCACGCCGATCCTCAAAGGCCAGGAAGCGCTTTGCTTCAACCCGCACAGCCGCGGCTGGGAGCCGGTTCCGAACCCATAGGCCGGCCTTCACGCGGCGCACTTCTTCATCCCTTTCATCAGGCCCTGTTCAGCAGGGCTTTTCTTCGTCCTACGCAATCGCACGCATCCGGCCTCGGCCGCTGGATGCCGATTGCTCCATTCCGCAAGGAGATCATCATGCAACTCGCATCTCGCTTCGCCCCTCGTTCCCCGGTGCTGCGCGCCGACCATCCGTTGTCGGACGATCAGATTCGCACCGTGGCCCCATCCATCTTCGCGGACACCCCGCACGAAAGCCGCTCCGAACGGTACAGTTACATCCCCACGGCGGCTGTGCTGACCGAACTGCGCAGAGAAGGTTTCCAGCCGTTCATGGTGTGCCAGACCCGCGTGCGACACGAGGATCGCCGCGACTACACCAAGCACATGCTGCGCCTTCGCCACGCCAGCCAGATCAACGGCGCCGAGGCGAACGAGATCATCCTGCTCAACTCGCACGACGGCACCAGCAGCTACCAGATGCTCGCGGGCATGTTCAGATTCGTCTGCCACAACGGCCTGGTGTGCGGCGACACCTTCGCCGACGTGCGCGTGCCCCACAAGGGCAACGTCACCGATCACGTGATCGAAGGCGCCTACGAGGTGCTGCACGGCTTCGAGCGCGTGCAGGACTCGCGCGACGCCATGCGCGTCATCACCCTCGACGACGGCGAGGCCGAAGTCTTCGCCAGGTCGGCGCTGACCTTGAAGTACGACGAGTCGGGCAAGGCCTTGCCCATCACGGAGACGCAGATCCTGCGGCCTCGTCGTTTCGACGACAACCGTGCCGATCTTTGGTCGGTCTTCAACCGGGTTCAGGAGAACCTGGTCAAGGGCGGCCTGACTGGCCGTGCCGCCAACGGGCGCCAGCAGCGCACGCGACCCGTTCAGGGCATCGACCAGAACGTCCGGCTCAACCGGGCGCTTTGGCTGCTCGCGGATGGCCTGCGTCAGCTCAAAGCCTGACCCACAAGCGGATCGTGCCTCGCGGCATGGTCCGCTTTTTCTTTGGCGGCGCTGTGCTGCCAGCGCACCACGTTCAGTTTGGTTCGGTGTAACCCTAATGCGGCAATTCGCTGCCGCCGCGAAAATTGCGGTTCGACTGCATACCTCCCTGGCTTTTCCTCCCTGAGCCAAGCAGTCATCTTTGCCGCCTCGGTGTTCCCGGGGCGGTTTTCTTTTATGGCCGTCCTTCCAGGCCGCGGGCGATGCGCCAGCGCAAACAGGGTTGGACGCTGGGTCGGTTTTCCGCTCCCGCTGTAGGCGCACCTTGGCGCAGGCTATGTCCCATGTCCGTCGGCGTTGCCGACAACATGCCCAGGTAGTCCAGACCTTCAAGGCTACGGTGCGTTGCGACGCACGGTCTGATTCTTCACCACGACGCTCACCGCGTCTTCTTCCATCCCCCTGGGGCAGTGACTGCCCTCGCGGTTGGTGCTGTCTCCGCTCACTTCGAGGACATCACCATGCCTGCACCTTCTTCCCCCAAGACGCTCTATCGCATCGACGAATGCCCCGACCTGATGGCCGATGGCGTCGTCGGTGACGAGAACGGCAACCTGGTCTTCATCTCCCTCTGGGCGCGCGACACCGCCGTCCAGGAATTCCTGGCCCGCCTCACCCTGGGCCGGGACGAACAGGGACTGGATCAGTTCCACGTCATCACCGAGCAGGGCGCCAGCATCCCGGTCTTCGTCGGCAACGTCGAGAACCTGGAGAAACGCAGCGCACGCGCCTACCGGCGCACGCTGTTCGGCTCGCTGACCAACATCTGGCTGTTCGATCGGCGCTGCGTCAAACCCGACAAGGCCAACGCCAGCGCACTGGCGCTCCTGCCTCGCGATTCCACGCACCGGCTCGACCGGCTGTGGACGCTGGTGCGGGACACGTGCCCGCTGCCGCTTCTCGATCCCTGGCGCGACAGCGTACTGGAACTGCTGCAGGCGAAGTCGATGCTGACGCGCCTGCCGTTCGCCCTCGGGCCTCTGGAAGGCCATCGGCTCGCCATCGACGTGCCGACGCTGACCGAGGTGCTGGGCGGCCTGATCCGCAGCGGCGCGCTCGTCGGCGGCGCACCCGCCAGCCGCACCCCCTCGGCGCAACCGCTCGAAGCGGTGGCTTGAGGTTCCTTCACCGGACATGCACGCGCGCATGTCCGCATCCCTTCATCTTCAATGCCAGGAGATTCCCATGGCCCTCATGTTCCCGCGGCTCGCCCGCAACTTCGTCAAGAACGGGTACTTCCCCACGGATGAACCCACGCTCGAAAGAGCACTCACCGCACTGGCGCCCGCCGAGGCCTCGGCCGGGCCGCTGTGCATCCTCGATCCCTGCGCCGGCGAAGGCGTGGCGATCGCCGAAGCCGCGCACGCCCTCGGGCGCGAGCAGGTCCAGGCCTTCGCCGTCGAGTACGAGGCCGAGCGCGCACGCCATGCCCGGCAACTGGTCGATCGCTGCATCCACGGCGACCTGATGGACACACTGATCAGCCGGCAGAGCTTCGGCCTGCTGTGGCTCAACCCGCCGTATGGCGACCTGTCCAAGGACACCAACGGCAACGTCGGCTACCAGGGCCAGGGCCGCGCTCGGCTGGAAAAGCTGTTCTATCAGAAGGCGCTGCCGCTGTTGCAGTACGGCGGCGTGCTGATCTACATCGTCCCGCACTACGTGCTCGACGCCGAGCTGGTCGGATGGCTGACCCGGCACTTCGCCGAGTTGCGCATCTACCGCGCGGTGGACACGCAGTTCAAGCAGGTCGTGATCTTCGGTCGCAAGGTTCGCCAGCGCGACCAGGCATCGGAGTCTGTCAAGGCCACGCGCGCGCTGCTGCTGCAGATAGGTCTTGGCGACGCCGAAGCGGAAGAGCTGCCAGTCGAATGGCCGTTCCTGCCCTACACGGTGCCTGCCACGGCCGAGCCGGAGCACTTCTACCGCGTGACGATGGAGCCCGAGCAGTTCGCCGAGGAAGTCGGCCGACTGCAAGGGCTCTGGCCGACGCTCGACACGCACCTGGGCGCCGCGCAGCAGTCGCTGCGGTCCCCGGCGCGAGGTTTATCGCATTGGCATCTCGCCTTGGCACTCGCCGCAGGTGCGATCTCCGGAGTGGTGAAGTCCAAGACGGGCCGCGTGCTCGTCGTCAAAGGCGACACCCACAAGGAGAAGACCTTGCACACGGAGTACACCGAGCGCGACGACGGTTCCGTGGCCGAGACGCGCATCCTGACCGACAAGTTCGTGCCGGTCATCCGTGCCTGGGACATGACACCAGGCTCGCCGACCTGCGGCGAGGTGTTGACCATCCGCTGATCGCTGTTCCCTGACGGTCGCCGTCGATCTGTTCTTCCACTGCGGCTTCGCGCCGTTCTTCTCTTCCCACCCCGGGGCATGCCATCGCCCCGCAGGGGGAGGTGCATGCCCCATCTTCTTTGGAGCATCACCATGTCCCTCGATACCGAAGTCGTTCCCGCCGCTGATGGCACGCCCGTCCAGAGCGACGTGCTCGAAGCGACTGCTTCTCCCCTGGCGATGAGCCTTCAGGATTTCGTTGCCGAATTCGGCGACGAGCTGCTGGACTCGCTCAACCGCGCCAACCCTCCCGTCTACACCGGCCAGGCCCGGCCGCATCGCCAGCTCGTGCTGGCCAGTCTCAAGCGCAAGCTGTTCGGCGCGCAGGCCGAGGTGGTGCATGCCGTTACCGAGCTGCTGGCCGACCGCGGCGAACGCGCCGCGATCGTCAATGGCGAGATGGGCTGCGGCAAGACCACGGTCGGCATCGCCACGGCGGCCGTGCTGCACGCCGAAGGCTATCGCCGCACGCTGATCCTCTCGCCGCCTCACCTGGTCTACAAATGGCGCCGGGAAATCCAGGAGACGGTGGCCGGCGCCAAGGTCTGGGTGCTCAATGGCCCGGACACGCTGGTCAAGCTCATCAAACTGCGCGAGCAATTGGGCGTGCCGGTACGCGGCCAGGAGTTCTACGTTCTCGGTCGCGTGCGGATGCGCATGGGTTTCCACTGGAAGCCCGTCTTCAACGTGCGGCGCACGCGGCACGGCGAAGTGGGCGCATGCCCGGACTGCGGCCAGGTCATCACCAATCTCGACGGCGAGCCGATCAACCCGGTCGAACTCGAAGCCGAGGACTACCGCCGCCGGTGCAGCCATTGCGCCGCACCGCTGTGGACGCTGATGCGACCGCGGAGCCTGTCCGCCAGCGACCAGTCCACGGCCGTCTTCAAAGCCTTGCAGCGCATCCCGACCATCGGAGAGGTCACGGCGCATAAGCTGATGAAGAAGTTCGGCGACGGCTTCCTGGCCTCAATGCTGGGCGACAACATCCACGAGTTCATCAACCTCATGGATGCCAACGGTGAGCTGGTGTTCTCGGATCGTCAGGCGCACCGCATGGAGCGGGCGATGGCGAACATGGAGTTCGGCTTCGGCGAGGGCGGGTATCAGCCCAGCGAATTCATCAAAAGGTACTTGCCGCAAGGCACGTTCGACCTGCTCATCGCCGACGAGGCGCATGAGTACAAGAACGGCGGTAGCGCCCAAGGCCAGGCCATGGGCGTGCTCGCAGCGAAGGCGCGCAAGGCCTTGCTGCTCACTGGCACGCTGATGGGCGGCTACGGCGACGACCTGTTCCACCTGCTGTTCCGAGCCCTGCCTGGGCGAATGATCGAAGACGGCTACCGCCCGACCAAGAGCGGCAGCATGACCTCGGCCGCGATGGCGTTCATGAGGGATCACGGCATCCTCAAGGACATCTATTCCGAGAGCACGGGCACGGCGCACAAGACGGCCAAGGGCAGCAAGGTCTCGGTGCGCACGGTCAAGGCGCCGGGCTTCGGCCCGAAGGGCGTGCTGCGTTGCGTCCTGCCGTTCACGGTATTCCTCAAGTTGAAGGACATCGGCGGCAACGTGCTGCCGTCCTACGACGAGGAGTTCCGCGAGGTGGCGATGGACACGGCGCAAGCCGCGGCTTATCGCGATCTGTCGTTTCGTCTGACCTCGGCGCTGAAACAGGCGCTGGCCAAGCGCGACACGACGCTGCTCGGTGTGGTCCTCAACGTGCTGCTGGCCTGGCCGGATTGCTGCTTCCGGTCGGAGACGGTGGTGCACCCGCGCACACGCCAGACCTTGGCCTTCGTTCCGGCTCAGTTCAACGAGCTGGAGGTGATGCCCAAGGAGCGCGAGCTGATCGAGATCTGCAAGCAGGAGAAGGCTGCGGGTCGCAAGACGCTGGTCTATTCGGTCTACACCGGCACGCGCGACACCACGTCGCGCTTGAAGGTGCTGCTGGAGCAGGAAGGCTTCAAGGTGGCGGTGCTGCGCGCAAGCGTGGATGCCTCCCGCCGCGAGGACTGGATCGCCGAGCAGTTGGACCGCGGCATCGACGTGCTGATCACGAACCCCGAGCTGGTGAAAACCGGCCTGGACCTGTTGGAGTTTCCGACGATCGTGTTCATGCAGTCGGGCTACAACGTCTACAGCCTGCAGCAGGCGGCCCGGCGCTCATGGCGCATCGGCCAGAAGCTGCCGGTTCGCGTGATCTACCTCGGCTACGCGGCTTCCTCGCAGATGACCTGCCTGGGGCTGATGGCGCGAAAGATCATGGTCTCGCAGAGCACGTCGGGAGACGTGCCCGAGTCGGGATTGGACGTGCTGAACCAGGACGGTGATTCCGTCGAGGTGGCACTGGCCCGGCAACTCGTCGCGGCCTGATCCACCCACCCACGCCGGCTGCCCTTCGGGGCGCCGGCTTCTTTTTTCCGTGCATCGATGGCGCGCGATGAAGTCGGGCGCCTGCCAGTTCCCTTTGTTTGCTGCCCGAACGCTTCGCGGCGGCGATGGTGAGGGCTCCGTGTTCCAGGGAATTGCCCCATGCAACCACTCACCTGCGTCGCTCACCGCTTGGCTGTGCCTGCCTTGCTGGCCGGCTGCGTGCTCATCACCGGCTGCGCCGCCACGGGCACGACGAGCCCTCCCACTGTCCATGACTCGCTCCCCGAGCCTGCGGTGTTGGTCAGAACCATCGCCCCGGAGCCCGAGCCGGGCCTGATCCCGGTGGCCCGCTACGGGCGCTACACGCTGGTCGAGATGGTGCCGGAACCGGCACAGCGCGACCTGCTGCGACAGGTGATCGAGATTTCGATTCCGCCGATCTTGGACGCGAGCGTCGGCGATGTCCTTCGGCACGTGCTGCTGCGCACCGGCTACCGGCTCTGCGACGCGACGGAGGCGACCGCGCTGTACGCGTTGCCGCTGCCGGCGGCGCACCTGCGGCTCGGGCCGCTGCCGCTGCGCGATGCCTTGCTGGCACTCGCCGGCCCGGCCTGGGAGTTGTCCGTCGATGACGCTTCGCGCGCGGTGTGCTTCACGCGCGTGACGACTGCGCGTGCGCCGAGCGCAAGCCCGATTCCCGCGGCTCCGGCACCGAGCGCGCCGGCCGCCGAACCCGCCGATTCCCACGTGCCCCAGGAGGCCCAGCCATGACCATCCCGCAGCTTCCCGACGAGAACGCCGGCCGCGCGCGCTGGTTGAAGATCACAGCGGCCGCATGGCTGCTGCTCGTGAGCATCCTGGCCGTGGTCAACAGCGTGGGCCTGTCGCGCCTGAGCGAGCAAAGCCAGGCCAGCGCCCAGGATGCCCACGTGCAGGCGCTCAACACGCGCGTCGCCGAACTCGAACAGCAGGCGGCGGCCTCGAAGAACCAGCCCAAGCCCGTCACCCAACCCGACTTCGAGGCCGCCCGCAAGTTGCTGGACGAACGCCTGGCACAGGTGGAGCACACCCAGGGCGCAGACGCCCATGCCGGCGACTTGCAGGCGCTGCAGGCGCGCATGGGCGACCTCGAAGCTCGCATGAAGCGAACCGCCGCGCCTGCCGCGGCACCCCGGCGCACCGCCGAGCCGGCCAAGCCCAAGGTGCCCGAACCGCCGTTCAACGTCGTGGGCGTGGAGCTGCGCGGCGGCGAGCGCTTCCTGTCGGTGGCGGCACCCAAGGCGTCGTCGGTGCTGGACGTGTGGCTGCTGCGCGAAGGCGATGCCGTGGGCGCGTGGCATCTGCTGGCGATCGAGGCGCGCGCCGCCGTGTTCCGCGTGGATGGACAGACCCAGCGCCTCGCGCTGCCGTAGGAGCCGGCCATGAAGCACGCCGCGATCTGCTTCGCCGCCATCCTCGCCGCTGTCGCAGGAACGGCAGGCACGGCCTCGGCACAGTCGGCGCCGGTCGCGTCCTCGCGCACGGTGCCCGCCCAGATTCAGAACAGCAGCGACGCCGCGCTGGACGAACGGCTGGCGCGCGATTGGGGCCTGCGCTCCGATGAGTGGGCGCGCTACCGCCAACTGATGCAGGGGCCGCTGGGCATCTATTCCCCGAACCTCGATCCGCTCACGGCGCTGGGCATCGAGGCGCGCAGCGACGAGGAACGCAACCGCTATGCGGAGCTGCAGGTGCAGGCGGAATCGAAGCGCGTGGGCAAGACGCTGGCCTACCAGCGGGCCTACGACGCGGCGTGGAAGCGGCTCTATCCGGGACAGCAGCGCGTGAACATGCCGGGTGCGAAGGCGCCGGGCGCCGGCAACCGGGGCTCGGGCCGGCTGGCGGTTTTCGTGAAGGCCGAGTGCCCGTCGTGCGAGCAGCGCGTGCGCCAGCTGCAGGTGGCCGGCACCGCCTTCGACCTCTACATGGTCGGCAGCCGCCAGGAGGACGCCCGCATCCGCCAGTGGGCGACGCAGGCCGGCATCGACGCCGGCCGCGTGCGCTCCCGCACCATCACGCTCAACCATGACGCCGGGCGCTGGCTGTCGCTCGGCCTGCCCGGCGATCTGCCCGCCGTGGTGCGCGAGGTCAACGGCCAATGGCAGCGGCAGTAACCCGCCGTGCAGGCTGCGCGGCCTTGGTCCTCGGCCTCAGCGCCCATGCCGCCATCGTCTTCGGCCAGGAGGTGCCACCACCCGCCTACCAGCTCGCCGCCCAGCAGGCGGGCGTGCCGTCGCCGGTGCTGTATGCGGTGGCGCTGCAGGAGAGCGGCGCCCGGCTGCGCGGCCGGCTGATCCCGTGGCCGTGGACGCTCAACGTCGCCGGCCGCGCCGAACGCTATGCCACGCGGGCCGAGGCCTGCGCCGGCATCCGCCGGGCGCTCGCCCGCACGCCGGTCAACCGCATCGACGCCGGCCTCGGCCAGGTCAACCTCGGCTACCACGCGCACCGCTACGCGCATCCCTGCGAGCTGCTCGACCCATACCGCAACCTCGCCATCGCCGCGGAAATCCTGCAGGAGCAGCACACGCCGGGCGAGGACTGGCTGGTCGCCATCGGCCGCTACCACCGCCCCGCGGGCGGGGCGCCCGCCGCCCGTTACCGCCGCAGCGTCCACCAGCACCTGACCCGCGTGCTCGGGCCGGGAGCCTCACTTCCCTCTGCCCGGAGTCCCATGCCATGAACCGCATCCTCGTCGCCGCGACTGCGGCGCTGCTGGCCACCACCGCAGACGCGCAGGACCGCGGCCCCGTTACCAAGAACAGTTCCCCGCCGCTGATCGTGGTCGAGGACAAAGGCGGCACCTCGGCGCTGCCGTACTACCGGGCCTTGAATCCGCAGGATGCGCAGCCCGGTCAGCCAGCCACGCCGCAAACCAAGCCGCGCATTGGCGGCCCGGCCGAAGCCGAGGCGGCCATGCTGCCGGTGCGCTCGATGCGGCTGACACCCGGCGACGAGCCGCGCCGCGTGATCCGCGCGCCGGGCCTGACGCCGCTGTTCCTGATCGGCGACGACGACCGCTCACGAGCCTGGCTCCAACGACGGGGCAAGGACTTGCAGGCGCTACGCGCCGTGGGCTTGGTGGTCAACGTGGCGACGCCCGAAGCCCTGGCCGCGCTGCGTCGCCTCGCACCGGGCTTGATGCTGTCGCCGGCCTCGGGCGACGAGCTGGCGCAGCGCTTGGGGCTCAAGCACTACCCGGTGCTGATCACCGCCACCGGCATCGAGCCCTGACGTGACGTGAAGCACCCGCCATGCCCCAGTCCCAAGCCGTCGAAGTCTTGCTGCGGCCAGCGGTGGAGCTATACACCGTCGCGGTCTGTGCGGGCGCCGCGTTTCTGTGCCTGGTGGCCCCGTGGTCGCTCGCGCTGAGTCCCTTGCTGGGCCTGGGCAGCGCGCTCGCTTTCCTCACCTTCGGCGCGCTGCGCTTTCGCGACGCCTGGGCCATCCTGCGCTACCGGCGCAACATCCGGCGCCTGCCGCGCTACGTGATGACCAGCCGCGACGTGCCGGTCAGCCAGCAGCGGCTGTTCGTCGGCCGGGGCTTCCACTGGGACCAGCGTCACACGCACCGACTGATGCAGACGTATCGGTCGGAGTTCCGTCGCTACGTGGAGCCGACGGCAATCTATCGGATGGCACGGCGCATGGAAGAGCGCCTGGAGTTCGCGCCGTACCCGTTGTCCAAGATGGCGAAGGCCCTGGCCTGGGACAGCCCGCTGAACCCGGCGCGGCCGCTGCCGCCGGTGGGCGGCCTGCCGCGGCTGCACGGCATCGAGCCGCACGAGGTCGACGTCACCCTGCCGTTGGCCGAGCGCGTCGGCCACAGCTTGGTGTTAGGCACCACGCGCGTCGGCAAGACCCGCCTGGCCGAGCTGTTCATCACGCAGGACATCCGGCGCAAGGTCAATGGACAGCACGAGGTCGTGATCGTCTTCGATCCCAAGGGCGATGCGGATCTGTTGAAGCGCATGTACGTGGAGGCCAAGCGCGCCGGACGCGAAGGCGAGTTCTACGTTTTCCACCTGGGCTGGCCGGACATCAGCGCCCGCTACAACGCGGTGGGCCGCTTCGGACGCATCTCGGAAGTTGCCACGCGCATCGCCGGCCAGCTTTCCGGTGAAGGCAACAGCGCGGCGTTCCGCGAGTTCGCCTGGCGCTTCGTCAACATCATCGCGCGGGCGTTGGTCGAGCTGGGGCAGCGGCCCGACTACCTGCTGATCCAGCGCCATGTCATCAACATCGATGCGCTGTTCATCGAGTACGCCCAGCACTACTTCGCCCGGAACGAGCCCAAGGCCTGGGAGGTCATCGTCCAGCTCGAAGCCAAGCTGAACGACAAGAACATCCCGCGCAACATGATCGGCCGCGAGAAGCGCGTCGTCGCGCTGGAGCAGTACCTGTCGCAGGTGCGCATCTACGACCCTGTGCTCGACGGCCTGCGCAGCGCGGTGCGCTACGACAGGACGTACTTCGACAAGATCGTCGCATCGCTCCTACCGCTGCTGGAGAAGCTGACCACCGGCAAGATCGCGCAGTTGCTGGCGCCGAACTATTCGGACCTCGCCGACCCACGCCCGATCTTCGACTGGATGCAGATCATCAGGAAGCGGGCCGTGGTCTATGTCGGCCTCGATGCACTGTCGGACGCGGAAGTCGCGGCGGCGGTCGGCAATTCGATGTTCTCCGACCTCGTATCCGTCGCGGGTCACATCTACAAGTTCGGCATCGACGACGGCCTGCCGGGTGCCGCGACGGGCATCAAGGTGCCCATCAACGTCCATGCCGACGAGTTCAACGAACTCATGGGCGACGAGTTCATACCCATGGTCAACAAGGGCGGCGGCGCGGGCGTCCAGGTCACGGCCTACACGCAGACCCTCTCGGACATCGAGGCACGCATCGGCAACCGCGCGAAGGCGGGCCAGGTGGTGGGCAACTTCAACAACCTGTTCATGCTGCGCGTGCGCGAGACCGCCACGGCCGAACTGCTGACGCGGCAACTGCCCAAGGTCGAGGTCTACACGACGACGGTGATGAGCGGCGCCACCGACAGCTCGGACCCGACCGGCAACACCGCCTTCACCTCCAACACGCAGGACCGCATCAGCAGCAACAGCGTGCCGCTGATTGAACCGGCGCACGTGGTCGGGCTGCCCAAGGGCCAGTGCTTTGCACTGATCGAGGGCGGGCACCTCTGGAAGGTGCGCATGCCCTTGCCGGCGCCCGACCCCGACGAGGCCATGCCCAAGGATTTGCAGGAGCTGGCCGGCTACATGCGCCAGCACTACGTCGAGGCCGGCGATTGGTGGGACAACAATGGGCTTCCCGGACTGCAGGACCAAGCACTGCCCGACGACTTGCTCGCCGACTTCAAGCAGATGGCCAGCGCGGATGAAGGGGCCACGGGATGAGCGACCCCGCCGTCGCCGTCCAGCGCCAGCAGGTTCGCCAGCAGGGCCTGATCGCAGGCCTCATCACGCTGCCGTTCCGGCTGTTCGGGGTGTTGGCCGGTTCGCTGGTGCTGTGCATCGCGATCGAGTGCATCGGCATGCACTTCTTCTGGCCCGAGCAGGGCTGGCGCCATGCGCAGGGCATGCTGAACTACGAGCTGTCGCAGGTCTCGGAGCATTTCACGCAAAGCGTGCTGGTGCAGGAGCCGGGGCGCAGCGCCCTCCAGCTCGTCGAGTGGGCCTACCAAGGACTGTTCGTGAAAACGGGCCTGCTGGACTGGATACGCGACGCGGCGGCGCAATCGCGTGCCGGCGCGCGCAGCCAGGCGCAGGACTTCCGCTACTACATCGGTCAGCTCTACGTGCATGTCGAGAGCTACCTGATCGCCTCGGCGTACACAGTGCTGGTGTTCCTCGTGCGGCTGCTGGTGCTGGTCCTGACCTTGCCGCTGTTCCTGATGGCGGCCTTCACCGGCCTGGTGGACGGGCTCGTGCGCCGCGACGTGCGCGGCTTCGGCGCCGGCCGCGAATCGGGCTTCGTCTACCACCGGGCGAGAGCCAGCCTGATGCCGCTGGCGGTGCTGCCCTGGGTCACTTACCTCGCGCTGCCGGTCAGCGTGCATCCGCTGCTGATCCTGCTGCCCAGCGCGGCGCTGCTCGGCGTCGCGGTGTGCATCGCGTCGGCGACGTTCAAGAAGTATCTGTGAAAGCGGTTCAAGATAATCTCCGTCTCACTCTTCATGGCGACTCATCGACACCAAACATCTTTTGACCTTTGACACTGCATCCACCCTACATCTTCGAGGCCATGTGGCCACTCAGACACACGAACGCAAATGGTCTCAGCGGCGCCTGCTGCGTCCCGGCCACGGTAGCTGCCCAGTGAGTTCAGCCAAGCCACCGTCGTCCTCGACGCGTACACCGAAGCGGTTCACTTCGACCTCAGGTAAATCGTCGCTGTCGAACCAGAGCAGCGAGGTCGTGGTGTCAGTACGTGCGTAGTGCCTGGAGAGTTCCCAGAGATCGAGGCCCTTTTCCCAGTTGTCGAACCAGATGTCTTGTGCAACCTCATCTGTGTCGGCAGCACTGCTGCCTGAAGAACGGAGACGGTGAGCCACAGAGCCGACAGGAATGGCAGACCTGGGAGATATCCAAGCCCCAGCCTGTCGCAAACTGGTGGAGCGTGCCGCGTAGCGCACTGCACCGCGCTCCATGGTGACGAAGGCGCAAGGGATGTCGCTGAGGGAGGCGAACCGCGACGCAGCGGCGGGAAATGATGTGCTGAAAAGCGCCGCCATGCCCTGGATCAGCTCCAGCGAAGGTTCTTCCTTGGGCACAAGCGATAGCCATTGCTGATACGGCATCAGCAACTCGGCGGCGAAAGTGTCGCATGCGATTTCGTTCGGATGCCGCTTCGCATAGGACCAGGACGGCACCTCTTCGTGGCTCGATTCCAGCGCAAGGACGATATGCGCAATTTCGTGGCAGATGGTGAAGCGTTGGCGTTCTTCTGTCTCCAGCGAATTCACCGTGATCACGTGCTTGCCATTCGGCTTGGTGATCGTGTAGCCGGACTCCCCCTCACTAAGCTCCTCTTTCTTGACTTTGGCGTTGGCCGCGACCACATAGGGCGTCAGGTCTTCTCGGATGCCGGACACATCAACCTTCGCAACAAAGGCCCGTGCTTTCTGTGTGACATCCGCTTCATCCATATTCAGTCATCCTCGTCCTCGAATGCTCGCTGTATCCGGGCGATCAGTGTCGCGGGATCGGGCCTTGTATTTCCACGATGCCTCACGCCTGCTGCAGCCGAAAAGATGTCGATGCTGATGGAAGGATCGTTCAGCACGAATTCAACAAGGCGGGGATCGGCCTCCGCATGGTCGACAAGCCACATCACCAGCGCAGCATCTCTTTCACCTGGTTTGAGAACCTTCAGCAGCTTCTCGACTAAGTCCACTGACGGATTTGTCTTTTCGCCGGACTCCAGCCGGTGGACATAGGCATGGTCCACCGAAGACAGTTGACCGATTTCGCGCAATGAGAGGGTTCTGCGCTCGCGTAGCGTCTTGAGGGCGACGCCCAGGCCTGTTTGTGACATCCGTTCCGTTCCTTGTGGCTGCGGCGGACAACGGTGTGTGTCCGGTCCGAAGCAGTTGCGTTCTGCGGCACCAAGCCCACCATTTGCAGTTTGGCACCAAGTCTGATACATTGTTGTCCAGCCAGACAACAGAAGTGAGTTCTACGACTGCAGCAAGTTGATTTGGCTTGACTCGCCCGTTGTCTGCAAGAGCAACGAATTTTGCTTCAACCGGTGGTCATTGGCAACCCGGCCGGCTGGCCGGGGTCTCGATGGTTCAACTTTAGGAAATTCGCCATGACAGGCAAAAATCAGCATGTAGTTCCTCACCAGGACGGTTGGGCCGTCAAGGGTGCCGGCAATCAACGGGCAACCTCCGTGCACGATACGCAGCAGCAGGCCATTGACGCGGCGCGGGACATCGCACGCAACCAGCAGTCCGAACTGGTCATCCACCGTCCGGACGGTCGCATCCGTGACAAGGACAGCCACGGTAACGACTCCTTCCCGCCGAAGGGCTGAGTGCCATGATGGGCGTGCCCACCTACCATGTGCTCGCCCTGTCTGGGGGCGGCTATCGCGGCTTGTACACAGCGACGGTTCTTGCCGAGCTTGAAGCCGTGCTAGGCCGCCCCATCGCTTCGCACTTCGACCTGATCTGCGGCACCTCTGCAGGCGGGATGCTGGCCTTGGGGCTGGCCGCGGAAATCCCCGCCATTGAACTCAAAGCCTTGTTCGAACGACAGGGCTCCCGCATCTTTGGTTGCCGAAGTCTCGCTCGGCGCCTTCTGGGCTTCTGGTTGACCGCCAAGCACGACTCCGCAGGGTTGCGGGGCGTGCTGACCGAGCGCTTTCAAGACGCCACGATCGGCAACTTGAAGCACCGCGTTCTCGTGCCAGCCGTCAACTACTCGACGGGGCGCGGCCAGTTCTTCAAAACGCCTCACCATCCCTCATTTGAGATGGACCACCGCATGAGAATCGTGGATGTGGCGTTGGCGACCGCCGCTGCGCCCGTTTACTTTCCGCTAGCGCGCAACGATCGTGGCGTCTTTGCGGATGGAGGACTGGTCGGCAATGCGCCAGGACTGTTCGGGCTGCACGAAGTCAATACGTTCCTCGCGCCGAAACAGAATGCACTGGTCCGGGTGCTGTCCATCGGCACGATGACGATCGGTGCAACCGTCCGTGGCGGCGCCAGCCTCGACCGCGGATTCGGCAAGTGGCGCGGAGGGCTGTTCGATCTGGTGATCTCTGCCCAGGAGTCGTCGGTGGACTACATGCTGCGCCAGTCGTTGGGTAGCAACTACTTCCAGATCGACGACAAGGCCACGCCCGATCAAAGCAAGGACGTAAAGGCGCTGGACCGGGTTTCCATCGGCGCCACGAATACGCTGAAGGACCGCGGCAATCATGCAGCGCAGCGCGCGCTTGGCGACCCTCTTTTCCAACCGTTTCGAGCGCACCAGGCCGGCGCACCCACCTTCTATCACGGCCCCAACAAGAATGTGCCGGAGGCCGAATGCTGAACCTGAGCCCGCTTTTCTTTACCACCGTCGATGACGAATCCTGCATGCATGACGAGCTGGATCTGTCGCCCGAGCAACGAGCCTGGATCGCCAGCGCCCGAAATGATGTCAGGAACTGCCTTCGCACCGGAATTCCGCGCGTGCTGCGCGAACGCGGGTACACGGACGACGTGCCGCAGCCACGCTTCTTCACGCAAGGATCGTGGGCGTACAAGACCTTGAACGGCCCGGCACAACGGCCCCAGCAGGCGGATGTCGATGATGGTTGCTATCTGCCGTTGAGTTTTGTCTCGCAGACGAAGCGTCCCAGCAGGGCCACAACGGTGTTCTTTGCAGCTGCTGAAGAAGCCTTGAGGCTGTTGGTCGAGGAGAAGCACTGGAAGCTTGTCACCGACAAGCCGACATGCATCCGGATTGTCATTGCGGCCTATGCCCACATCGACATTCCGTTGTACGCCATCCCCGACGAAGAATTCGTCACGCTCGCGAAAGCCTCGATGGAGCGATACGGCTATGACTCGCTGACGGAGGCGGTGAACATGGCAGAGCGGGATGCCTGGACGGCATTGCCCGCTGATAAAGTGCTCCTGGCTCACCGCGAGTGCAACTGGATGCCCTCCGACCCCAGGCCTGTGAAGGAATGGTTTTTGGGCGAGGTGGAGGCCAAGGGCGAACAGTTCCGCCGCGTGATTCGCTACTTGAAGGCGTTTCGCGATTGGCGGTGGTCGAGCGGTGGACCGGCTTCGATTCTGTTGATGGCCGCTGCGGCTCCGCTATTCGAGAAGCGGGATCGGCGCGACGACCTGGCGTTGCTGGATGTCGTCGCGGCATTGCCGGCCCGGCTGCGCGCGGGGGTGAACAACCCCGTTGATGAGTCGGAGTCGCTTACTGCACGCCTTGGTAAAGAGGGCGTCGAAGAGGCTGCGAAAGCGTTCGAAGCATTCGAAAAAGTGCTGCGCGGAGCCACCAACGCCGGCAGCCCTTCACAGGCCTGCGTCTGGATGCAAGGCGAATTCGGTCCGCGTTTTCCGAACGAGCCGGACCGGGTCAAGGTGGTATCCGTTGTCGCCACCATTGCCGCAGCGCCGGCTACGGCTGGTCCGAGCGAATTGGTCGGGCGCACGAAGGCCGGATGAGCAGCGTCGCCGTGGTCTCCGATGTGGTCGAAGCCTTCAGGCTGCAAGGCTTCGAGTTTGTCGGCAAGACGGACGACGGCTGGTTCAAGCTGAGGGGGCCGTTGATCCCGTGCGGCGCGGACGATGGCATTCCATGTGAGGTTCAGCTCGACCCTACCTTCTTCGACCTGCCTCGCATTCGGCTGCTCGAAATTCCGCCTGAACTGCCCAATGCAGTTCCTCATCTTGGCGCGGAGGGCGGCCTTTGCTATCTGGCCAAGGGAACTGTCGTGCTGGACATCTACGATCCTGTAGGGCAGTCCTTGGCGTGCCTGCAACGGGCGGCAGCGGTGCTCGGGCAGATCTTGAAGGGCGAGATGATCGAAGATCTCGCCGAAGAGTTCTTTGCCTACTGGAACGGCTGGCTTTGTTTTGTGGACATGCAAGGCGAAGATCTGGGGCGACAAAACTGTATCGTTGCGCAAGCCAATGGGAATCCACTCTGGTTCATCACCGACAACGAAGATCGAACAACAAGAAAGTTGCATTCACTCGGCTACCAGGTCACTGATAAAACGGTGCTGACATACCGGGTCAAGACCACCGCGCAACCCCGCCCACTAACCAGCCACTGGCCCCCCGAAACGGTGGGGGACGTCTTGGCTTGGCAAAGCACCCTGGACCCACGGTGTCGGCGCAAGATTCACGAACGAATCAAGGAAGGGCAAAGCAAAAAAGCAAATGGCGTCCTGATCATCATCGAATCGCCACTGATGACCTACGGCTTTGCCGTGCTCTTTGACCACCAAGTGAGTCAAAAGACCAAGCTTGCTGATCGCAGGGATTCGAGTTTTGGGCTGAAGGTAATGCCCGTCTCAGTGATCAGGATCGATGACCGGTATCTGGCCCAGCGCAACATCCCCAAGTCGAAAACGTTGGCGGGGAAACGAATCGCACTTGTGGGTTGCGGCACGATCGGCGGATACCTCTCGGACATGCTGGTCAAGGCCGGGGCAGGATCATGCGGAGGGAAACTCACGCTGGTGGATTTTGATGGCCTCCTTCCACAGAACATCGGACGGCATCGGCTCGGCTTCCCGGACCTGTTGTCGAACAAGGCTGAGGCGATGGCGAAGGAACTCAAGCGCTTGTCGCCAGGCGTCGAGGTTCATGCGCTCCCCGTGGACGTGAGACAGGCCCAACTGGGAAAGCTGGACCTACTCATCGATGCCACCGGCGAAGAATCCCTCGGGCATTGGCTGTGCGGCCGCTACAGGGCTCCCACGCCCATGCTTTCTGTTTGGATCGAAGGGCCGGGAACGGCTGTGCGTGCGCTCCTGAGAACGAACGCATCGGGTGCGTGCTACCGATGCCTATGGCAGAGCCACAGAAGAGGCGAACTTCGCTCGACCATTGATGCTCTGCCTAACATCTTGGCAGGCCACGGGTGCGAGGGCTTGTATGTGCCATTTCCGGCTTCGGTGTCGGTGCAGGCAGCCAGCTTGGGTGCTGAGATGGCCCTTGATTGGGTCAAGGGCGTCCACTCTCCTGCATTGCGGACCCGGCTGATCGACCAGACCCATCATCTGGCCACGCCTGACTGCGATCCTCTGCGAGATCATGATTGCCCTCTATGCAATTCCTAGGGTCCTGGGCAACTGGCGACAAGAGCAGGTTGCTGCATTTTTCGACCCAGACGCTGGAGACATTCAGTCAGCATATCCAGGCTAGTGATGCCGACTGCGAAGCGGGCGGACTCTTGCTTGGTTCTGTACATGGAGCCCATTTGCTCATTGAGCAGGCGACGGTTCCTACCGCGTGGGACAAGCGGTTTCGCTATCTGTTCGAGCGGATGCCGTTTGGTCATGAGGCTATTGCGTTGTCGCGATGGACGGCGAGTCAGGGAACTGTCCGCTATTTAGGCGAATGGCATACCCACCCGGAAGACCATCCCCAGCCTTCTAGCCTTGACAGATCTGAATGGACTTTGTTGGCAGCGCAGCGTCGGGACAAGCGGCCAGTGCTCGCTGTCATCATCGGGCGTAGATCTCTGTATGCAGAGTTGGTGCCGAGATCAGGCGAAGGGTCGATATTCTTCCCCGTGGAGTAGAGCACTAGCGCAACAACCATCATCGTCTTGACTTGCACCTCCACTCAGACGGTAGTGCATTAAAGACGACGTCATCGGGGAAATTCCTTCCTCTGCAGCGGAGTTTGCCGCGGAAAGCGGTGGCTGGCCGGTTCCGATTGATTGCGGCGCCGGAAGACCGGCCGTTTGAGCATCGAGCCATCCGCATCCCTCGGAGAACGGCTCGATGGAAACCACTCGCAATCCCGCGCAGGTTCGGCGCTTCGCCGTCGAGGCACCCTGGGCCGTGCGTGTTGCCGCGCTGCTGCTTGCCGCTGCCGGATTGCAGCCCGCCATCGCCGCTGACGCCTCCGACAACGCTGCGGAGCGCGAGATGCTCGCCGCGGTAACGCGCCAGCTCGAACTGCTGGACCGCCTCGCCGAGCACGCCGCCACCACCGCGCCGCAGGAGCGCGCCCGCTACCACTTCGACTACGCGCGGCTGCGCGCCGACCTGGAGCGCGTGCGCACCGGCGTGCGCGACTACCTCGTTCCGCAACGCGCCCAGCCGCGTGATCCCGTGCCGCTGGCCGGTGACTACACGCGCAGTAACGCGGCGCCTGCGACGTCGCCCAAGGAGGCGCCGTCGTCATGACGCCTTCCGCCGATCAGGTCGCCGCCTTCACGGCCAACGGCGGCTTCGCGCCCGGGGCCGTCTCCACCGTCGTGCTCGGCTTCGTCTTCGCCATCCTGCTGCTGTGGGGCGTGTGGGCGATGCGCACTGCCTATGTCGGCTGGGCCGAGCACCACCTGACCCAACGCCAGTTCCTCGGCGTCATCGTGCGCTTCGTCGCGATGTACCTGGTGCTGGGCTTTTTCCTCCTGTCCTGACCCCATGAAAGGTACTTCGCCATGAACGCTCCCGCTACTTCTCGCCGTCCCACGTCGCGGCCCGCCGCGCGCATCGCCGCGCTGCTGATCCCGCTGGGCATCGCCGCCACGCCGCTGCCGTCGTTCGCCGACCTTCCCACGCTGGAAGACCCGTCGCGCGGCACCGGCAGCGGCATCATGCAGACGCTGCAAAACTACGGCTACGACATCGTGCTGCTGATCGCGCTGCTCGTCGTCGCCTCGATGTTCGTCGGCGTCTGCTACCACGCCTACACGCGCTACGCCGAGATCCACACCGGCCGCGCAACGTGGGGGCAGTTCGGGTTGACCGTCGCGGTGGGCGCGATCCTGCTGGTCGTCGGCATCTGGCTGCTGACCAAGGCTACCGGCGTCCTGTAAGGCCCGGCAACGATGGCCGGCGCCCTGGAGAGTCCGTCGCGCGACGGGCTCGTGACCTTCCTGCCGCACCGCCTCAACCGCCACCCGGTGGTCGTGCGCGGGCTCACGGCCGACGAGCTGTGGGTCTGCGCCGGGCTGTCCGGCGCGGCCGGTCTCGTGGCCGGCGTACCGCTGGCCTGGCTGACGCACAGCATCGCGATGGTGCCCACGCTGATCGTCGCCGGCATCGGTGTCGGTGTCTTCGTGGGCGGCGGCCTGCTGCGGCGGTGGAAGCGCGGCCGGCCCGACACCTGGCTGTACCGCCAGCTCCAGTGGCGCCTCGCGCTGCGCTACCCCGCGCTGGCTGCGCATGCGGGCGGGGGCCAGCTCATCACCCGGTCGGGCTGGTGGTCCACGCGGCGCCTGCGGCCCGATCCGTCCCTGCGTCGAGGTAGACCATGAGCCGATTCAAGAACGAGGTCGCGCACCTGCAGGCGCATGTGAAGACCTTGCGCCTGGCTGGCGCCGCACTGTTCGTCGTGGCGCTGCTGCTCGGCTTCGGCTGGTGGAGCGCACCCAAGAGCCTGACCATCCACGTGCCACCCGACCTGCGCTCGGGCAGCACGCGCAAGTGGTGGGACGTGCCGCCGGAGAGCGTCTACGCCTTCACCTTCTACATTTGGCAGCAGGCCCAGCGCTGGCCGACCAATGGCGAGCAGGACTACCCGCGCAACCTGCATGCACTGTCTGCGTACTTCACGCCGAGCTGCCGTGCCTTCCTGCAGCAGGACTACGAATTCCGGCGCAGCAACGGCGAGCTACGCCAGCGCGTGCGCGGCATCTACGAGATTCCCGGCCGCGGCTACGGCGACGAGCCGGCCATGCGCGTGCGCACCGTGTCGGCCAACAACTGGATCGTCACGCTGGACGTGAGCGCCGACGAGTACCTGGGCGCCGAGCAGGTCAAGCGCGCGCTCGTGCGCTATGCACTCAAGGTTGTGCGCATGGACGTGGACCCCGAGCGCAACCCCTTCGGCCTGGCGCTGGACTGCCATGCACGCGCGCCGGAGCGCATCGAGACCCCGCCGCCTGCGGCGCCGCCCGGCCGGGCCGCAAGCGCCGGCTCCAACTTGCAGGGAGACACCCCATGAAGTCCCTCGTGAAGCGTTCATCTGCGGCGGCCCTGGCTGGCCTGCTGCTGTGCCTGGCCTTCGTGCCTGCGGCCCATGCCGTCGAAATCCTGCGCTGGGAGCGCCTGCCGCTGGCGGTGCCGCTGGTGGTCGGCCAGGAGCGCGTGGTGTTCATCGAGCGCAACGTGCGCATCGGTGTGCCGCCCACGGTTGGCGAGCAGTTGCGCGTGCAGAGCGCTGGTGGCGCGATCTACCTGCGCGCGAGCGCGCCGATCCCGCCCACACGGCTGCAACTGCAGGACGTGGAGTCGGGCGCGCTGATCCTGCTGGACATCGCGGCCGAGCCGGCGAAGGCGGGCCAGCCTGCACTCGAACCCGTGCGCATCGTCGAAGGCGACGTGCCGGCGACGCGCTACGGCGAGCCGGCCAAGCCGGCGGACGACGATGCGGAGCGCACCGTACCCGCAGCGAAGCGCGCCACGCCGGTGGCGGTTGTGCTCACGCGCTATGCGGCGCAGAACCTCTACGCGCCGCTGCGCACCGTGGAGCCCGTTCCCGGCCTCGGCCGCGTCAATCTGCGCCGTGGGCTGGAGCTTTCCACCTTGCTGCCCACACTGCCGGTGCGTGCGCAGGCGCTGGCCGCTTGGCGGCTCGAAGACCAGTGGGTGACGGCGGTGAAGCTCACCAACGCCTCCGGGCGCTGGCTCGACCTCGATCCCCGCGCGCTGCAGGGCGACTTTCTCGCCGCGACCTTCCAGCACCCGAATCTGGCGCCGGCCGGCCGCGCCGCCGACACCACGGTGGTCTACCTCGTGACCCGTGGCCACGGCCTGGCCGAGTCGCTGCTGCCCAAGCTCTCACCGATCGACGCGACGGTGAACCTGCCGCCGGCCGCGGCGGCCGGCCAGGCCGAAGGAGGTGCCCGCCATGAAAAGTAACCCCCTCCTGAAGTGGCTGCTGATCCCGATGGCGCTGGTGCTGCTGTTCGTCGGCATCAAGATGTTCTCCGGGGATCGCGGCGCCAAGCCCGTTCCGGCCGGCAGCGCCAACTCGCTCACGCCCGAAGAGATGAAGGCGCTGGGCATCGAGGGCGACACGCCGCGCGATACCGTTGCCACACTGGTGGCCCAGGTCAAGCAGTTGCGCAACGAGCTGCAGACGGCGCTCAACGACAACAAGAACCAGAAGAGCGAGAACGAGCGTATGCGCGCGCGGGAAAGCGCGATCGACCAGCGCATCCAGTCCGCGCTGGATGGTGAACGCGGCCGCCTGCAGCAGGACCGCGAGCAGTTGGCCGGCGACCGCCAGCAGACCCAGGGCCTGCTGCAAGACCTGCAGCGGCGCCTGGATGGGCTTTCCGGCAAGGGCGGCCAGGCCGATCTGCCGGTCGGGCTCGGCCTGGAGGACGGCGACGGCAAGGGCTTCAGCGGCAGCCAGGGCGGCGCCGCGCGCAGCACCAGCGGCACGCGCTGGGTGGAACCGGACGATGCGAAGCCTTCGGCGAAGAACGGCAGCAGCGGCGGCCTGAACTTTCCGACCAGCTTCGGGCCGGCGCAGAAGACGCTTTCCGACACGGCCGACAACGTGGCCAGCACCGTCGCGGATGCAGGCAGCCGCGCCGTGGGCACGTCGTCCAAGCCGGTCTACACGGTGCCGTCGAACTCGACGCTGATGGGCTCCATCGCGATGACCGCGCTGATCGGCCGCGTGCCGATCGACGGCACGGTCAACGACCCGTACCCCTTCAAGGTGCTGATCGGCCCGGACAACCTCACCGCCAACGGCATCGACATTCCCGACGTGGCGGGCGCGGTGGTCAGCGGCACGGCCTCGGGCGACTGGACGCTTTCCTGCGTGCGCGGCCAGATTCGCTCGGTGACGTTCGTCTTCAACGACGGCACGGTGCGCACGATGCCGGAGGACGGCAACCGCAACCAGAGCGGCGGCGGCCAGGGCAATGGTGCAAACAGCACGACGCAAGGCGGCCTGGGCTGGATCAGCGATCCCTACGGCATCCCCTGCGTCAGCGGCGAACGGCGCAGCAACGCGCAGCAGTACCTGGGTTCGCAAGCCCTCATCACCGCGGCCGGCGCCGGCGCCGCTTCACTGATCAAGTCGGACAACGGCAGCGTGGCCGTGGTCGCTAACAGCAACGGCTCGCTTGGCACGGTAGGCATCAGCGGCAACGAGGCGATGGGCCGCATCCTGGCCGGGGGCGTCCGCGACATGGCCGATTGGGTCAACAAGCTTTACGGCCAAGCCTTCGCCGCCGTCTACGTGCGGCCCGGCGCCAAGGTCGCGGTGCATCTGGAGCAGCCGCTCAACATCGACTACGACGCCAAGGGGCGCCGGGTCAATCAACGCATCGGAGGCAAGCATGCGTCGGATTTGGATTGAATCGGCCGCGATCCTGTGCGCGGTCCTGGTGCTGGGCGGCTGCGCCACCAGCAAGGACAAGTTGCTGCCGCACGGCGATCACACCATGCTCGACGTGTGGAATCAGGAGACGGGCGGCAGCGCCGGTGGTGGGCAGGCAGCGCGGCAACTGCTCGATGCACGCCAGGACTTGCGCCGGCCGCTGACCGAGGCCGACGTGCAGGCGGTGCCCGCCGCCGCTGCCGCCTACACGCGCACCGCGGCCAACGAGATTTACCGCCAGTTCCGACGCCTGCCGAACCCGGACCTAGTGATGTACGTGTTCCCGCACCTGGCCGGCACCGACCCGGTGCCCGTGCCCGGCTACACCACCGTGTTCCCGCTCTACCAGCGCGTGCAGTACGCGATGCCTGGCGAGCGCCTGGAGGACTACTGATGGCTTGGTCGTTGCCCTGGGCACGCAAGGCCGTCACGCCCGCCGGCCCCGACCTGGATGCCGATGACGCCTGGTCGCAGCATGTCTCGACGCTGGCCGCGCACGGCATTCCCGAGCCCGGCAGCGCGATGGGCAGCCAGCCGCGCCCGCCGACCACCGAAGCGGACCTGCAGGCGCTCTACGGCGTGGCACCGTCCTTCGCCGACCTGTTGCCGTGGATGGAGTACCTGCCCGGCTCCAAGAGCATGTTGCTGGAAGACGGCCAGTCGGTTGCGGGCTTCTTCGAACTGGCCCCGGTCGGCACCGAAGGCCGTGAGATGGCCTGGCTGTGGCAGGCACGCGATGCACTGGAGAACGCGCTGCAGGACTCGTTCGACGAACTCGACGAGAACCCGTGGGTCGTGCAGCTCTACGCCCAGGACGAATCGACCTGGGACACCTACCTGCGCGGGCTGGCCGACTATGTGCGGCCGCGCGCCCAGGGCAGCGCCTTCACGGACTTCTACCTGCGTTTCTTTGGGCACCACCTGCGCGCCATTGCCAAGCCCGGCGGGCTGTTCGAGGACACCACGGTGACGCGGCTGCCGTGGCGCGGCCAGGTCCGGCGCGTGCGAATGGTGGTCTACCGGCGCGCGAACGCTACGACCGCATCGCGGCGCGGCCAGTCCCCCGAGCAGGCGTTGACGACGATCTGCGACCGGCTCGTGGGCGGCCTCGCCAACGCGGGCGTGAAATCCCGCCGCATGGAGGCGGCCGACATCCACGACTGGCTGCTGCGCTGGTTCAACCCGCACCCGACGCTGCTCGGCCCCAGCGCCGACGACCGCGAGCGCTTCTATGCGCTCACGCGCTACCCCGAGGCAGTCGAAGACGGCGAGATCGAGCTGGCCAGCGGAGACTTCGCGCAGCGCCTGTTCTTCGGCCAGCCGCGCTCGGACGTGGCGAACGGCACGTGGCTGCTCGACGGCATGCCGCACCGGATCATCGTGATGGACCGGTTGCGCATGCCGCCTGCGACCGGCCACGTCACCGGCGAAACGCGCAAGGGCGGCGATGCCGTCAACGCGCTGTTCGACCAGATGCCCGAGGACACGGTGATGTGCCTGACCGTCGTCGCGACGCCGCAGGACGTGCTCGAAGAGCACCTGAACCACCTGAGCAAGAAGTCGGTCGGCGAGACGCTGGCTTCGGAGCAGACGCGCCGCGACGTGCAGGAAGCGCGCGGGCTGATCGGCAGCGCGCACAAGCTCTACCGCGGTGCGCTTGCCTTCTATCTGCGCGGACGCGACCTCGCGCAGCTCGACGCCCGCGGCCTGCAACTGGTCAACGTCATGCTCAACGCCGGCCTGCAGCCGGTGCGCGAGGAAGACGAGGTGGCGCCGCTCAACAGCTACCTGCGCTGGCTCCCGTGCGTGTTCGATCCGGCCACCGACAAGCGCCAGTGGTACACGCAACTGATGTTCGCGCAGCACGCGGCGAACCTCGCGCCGGTGTGGGGCCGCAGCCAGGGCACCGGCAATCCGGGCATCACGTTCTTCAACCGCGGCGGCGGGCCGATCACCTTCGACCCGCTGAACCGGCTCGACCGGCAGATGAACGCTCACCTGTTCCTGTTCGGTCCCACCGGCTCGGGCAAAAGCGCCACGCTCAACAACATCCTGAACCAGGTGACGGCGATCTACCGGCCGCGGCTGTTCATCGTCGAGGCGGGCAACAGCTTCGGCCTGTTCGGCGACTTCGCGGCGCGGCTAGGCATGAAGGTGCATCGCGTTAAGCTGGCCCCCGGTGCCGGGGTGAGCCTCGCGCCGTTCGCCGACGCCCACCGGCTGGTGGAAACGCCCAGCCAGGTGCAGACGCTGGATGCCGACGCCCTGGACGAGGACCGCGACGAAGCGGCACAGGCAGCGGATGCCGACGAGCAGCGTGACGTGCTGGGGGAACTGGAAATCACCGCGCGGCTGATGATCACCGGCGGCGAGGACAAGGAAGAGGCGCGCATGACGCGCGCCGACCGCAGCCTGATCCGCCAGTGCATCCTCGATGCGGCCCAGCGTTGCGTGGCCAACCAGCGCACCGTCCTGACGCGCGACGTGCGCGATGCGCTGCGCGAGCGCGCCCGCGATACGGCACTACCCGAGGTGCGGCGCGCGCGGCTGCTGGAAATGGCCGACGCGATGGATATGTTCTGCCAGGGCGTGGACGGCGAGATGTTCGACCGGCCCGGCACGCCCTGGCCCGAGGCCGACATCACCATCGTCGATCTGGCGACCTTCGCACGCGAGGGCTACAACGCGCAGCTTTCCATCGCCTACATCAGCCTTATCAACACGGTCAACAACATCGCCGAGCGCGACCAGTTCCTCGGCCGGCCGATCATCAACGTGACGGACGAGGGGCACATCATCACCAAGAACCCGCTGCTTGCGCCCTACGTCGTCAAGATCACGAAGATGTGGCGCAAGCTCGGCGCCTGGTACTGGCTGGCGACGCAGAACATCGACGACCTGCCCAAGGCCGCCGAGCCCATGCTCAACATGATCGAGTGGTGGATCTGCCTCTCGATGCCGCCCGACGAGGTGGAGAAGATCGCGCGCTTTCGCGAGCTGAACGCGGCGCAGAAGGCGCTGATGCTGTCGGCCCGCAAGGAGGCCGGCAAGTTCAGCGAGGGCGTGATCCTTTCCAAGAGCATGGAAGTGCTATTCCGCGCGGTGCCGCCCAGCCTGTACCTGGCGCTGGCTCAGACCGAGCCGGAAGAGAAGGCCGAGCGTTTCCAGTTGATGCAGCAGTACGGCATCGGCGAACTGGACGCCGCTTTCAAGATCGCCGAGAAGATCGACCGCGCCCGCAGCATCGAGCCGCTGGTGCTCGATGCGCTGGCGTGACGGGGAGTCCACGATGCGCATCCCTCGCTTCGCGCCGTCCCGCACCGTCCTTGTCGTCGCGCTGCTGATGGCCGCGGCCCTGACAACGGCCGCATGGCTCGGCCTGCGGCCGCAGTCGCCGCCCGCCGAACCCGATTTTCCTTCGGCAGAAGCAACGCCTGCGCCGGCAACGGCACCAGCCGGCCCGCCCTGGCGCTATGGCCGCGCCGATGCGCGCTTCACGGTGGTCGAGTACGCCGACCTCGAATGCCCGTTCTGCCGCGCCTACTTCGCAGTGCTCAAGCGCTGGATCGACGCGCACCCGGACGTGAGCTGGCAATGGCATCACCTGCCGTTGCCGTTGCACGAGCCGGCCGCGTCTGCCGGTGCGCGCCTGGTGGAGTGCGTCGGCGAGGCCGGCGGCCAGGCCGCGTTCTGGCAGGCCGCCGAGTGGGTCTACACGCACACCCGCGGCGACGGTCAGGGCCTGCCCGAGGGCCTGCGCTATCCCGACCTCACGCCGGCCGCGCAGCAGTGCCTCGACAGCGACCGCCCCGATGCGCTGATCCGCGCACAGTCGGCGAGCGCGGCGCAGGAGGGCATCAAGGTCACGCCCACGCTGCGCCTGCAGGATCGCCAGTCCGGCAAGACGCTGCTGCTGCACGGCCCGGTCGAAGGAGATGCCTTGCTGTCCGCGATCGACCTGCTGGCGGCCAGTGCAGCGGCCGAGCCCGCATCGAAGGAAATGCCTGCCGAGTCTCTCGGAGACATGCCCAGGTAGCCACGATCTTCAAGGCTACGACGCGGCTTGGCCGTGCTGATCGACCCCGTTCGCTGCGCATCCCTGGACGCGAACAGCCACTGTGCATGCGGTGGCGGATGCCCGCTCTTCTGCCGCTTGTTCTTCATCGTCCCCGGAGGGTTTGTCCCTCCCGGGACAGGCGTCCTCCGACTTCATCCCGTGGAGGTTCGCCATGTCCTATGTCGTCGCCGACTCGCGTCCCGAGTCGCTCAGCCTGATCGCCGCCCAGCACGAAGACTGGATCATCCGCCAGGCCATCGCCTTGCTGGAACAACGCATCTTCAAGGCCGGCCCGATGCTGAACAGTCCCGCCGCCGTGCGCGACTACCTGCATCTGAAGCTGGTCGCGGAGCCCAACGAGGTCTTCGCCGTCGTGTTCCTCAACTCTCAGCACCAAGTCCTCGCCTACGAGCCGATGTTCAAGGGCACGGTCGATCAAACCTCGGTGTACCCGCGGGTGCTGGTGCAGCGCGCCCTGGCCCTCAACGCCTCGGCGGTCATCCTGGCCCACCAGCATCCATCTGGCATGACCGTGCCTTCGGCCGCCGATCAGGCGCTGACCGACCGGCTCAAAGCCGCCCTGGCGATAGTCGATGTCCGGGTGGTGGATTACTTCATCGTCGGCAAGGGCACGCCGTACTCCTTCGCCGAATCCGGCCTGCTGTAGCGCCGCTGACCGCCTGGTCCCCGCGGGAGCCTCGGCTGCCGCTTTTCTTTCGCCTGTCTGCCCAAAGCGGAGCGCGCGCGGTGCGCATTCCTTGTCGCGGTTGGACTGCCTTCGGCGTTCGACTAGAGCCTTGCTCTCATTCCCAGGACGCCCGCCATGACGGCTCCCTTCTTGAAACCCATCCCGCGGCTGCGGTGTACGCGCATCGCCTGCGCGGGAGGGCTGCTGCTGTGCCTGCTCGGCCAGGACGCATCCGCAGCCGACGTGCTGGTCGTGACCGACAGCCGCCATCCCGTGCAGTCCGCATCCGGCGCGCGCGTGATCGAGCTGGATCTGCCCGAGCGCATCGAGGCCGAACTGGCCGCGGGCCTGCCTGCCGATCCGGGCCGCGCGGCCGCGCTCGTGCAGCAACGCCTGCGCGATGGCAGCCAGGCACTACAGCGCCGCATCGGCAGCGCCTACCAGGGCGTCGCCGATGCCTGGGGCTTGGGGCTGGCCAAGGTGCCTGCCGTGGTGGTCGATCGCCGCTACGTGGTCTACGGCGAGCCCGATGTCGCGCGCGCCGTGGCACGCATCGAATCACATCGGAGGGCACAGCCATGAACCGCCTGCTGTCGGCGTCGTCGCGCCGGGCCCGCCTTGCCATCGCTTCGGTGCTGCTCGGCGGCGCCGCTTCGAGCTTCGCGCTGAACACGGCTACCATCGTGTCCTCGGCCCTGTCGCCCGACTGCCTGGAATATCGCGTCGTCGGCATCTGCTACTGGCTGTTCTGCACCTGGACGGGCTGCACGGTGCGCACCTCGGTGAAGGTGCGCCACTACATTCCCGACGCGGTGGTGTCGAGCTACAGCAACACCGGCGAGAACCCGTGGATCGAGGTGCGCGCCATGAGCATGCCCAATCCCACGGCGCAGGCCGGCGGCGACGGGACGACGAACCACGACAACGAGAACAACCTGGCGAAGTTCAAGAACGCCGACGTGATCGGGCATCCCGGCGGTTCGGTGTTCAGCCAGTTCGCCAGCGCGTCCGGCTACGCCTGCCAGGGCGCAGGCACGGCCTTCATGCCGTACCTGCTGAGCACCCTCGACACGCTGGCCTGGCGCTACAACGTCCCGGAGATGGTGTACCCCGAGGCGGTGATCCCCGGCATGCGCGAGATCGGCGGCCGCACGACGCTCAACCTGTGGGGCAACGTCTATCCGCGCGGCGGCTTCCTGCATCAGACCGACGACTACAAGAGCGGCGCCGTCGTCGCGCAGCGCGCGGGCGATGTCGTCACGCGGCGCATGCAGCCGCACGTCTACCAGCCGCTGCTCGCGAGTTCGAGCGACGGCTATTGGCCGGCCGGCGCCCTGGTGGAGAGCGATGCCTCCACCGGCAAGTGGCAGGAGCTGACGCCGACCCTCTCCAACTCCTGCGCCGTGTTCCCCCACTCCAACACGCGCGTGCAGGCCCAGCAAGGCGACTACGCCTGGGCGCTGTGGCGGCCCTATGCCTGCTGCCAGCGCCGCGGGCAGGTCTTCCTCGGCAGCGTCGATTTCCTCTGAGGTATTCCGATGAAAGCGTCTCTCTCCCGTTTCGCACAGCGCGCCAGGCCCTACGCGCTCAGCATCGCGCTCGCCTGCGCCGTCACGGCCGCAGCCGGCGTCGCGTGGGCGCAGACCCGCATCAGCCCCACCGGCGTCGGCGTGAGCGGCAGCGTCATCGGCGACGACGTGCTCTACAGCATCGGCGGCGGCCGGGCCGTGTCCATGGGCGGCGCCGGGAACATGCAGAGCATCGGCGTGGGCATCGGCTGGAACAGCAACCTGATCTGCGGAAACATGAGCATCACGACGACGCTGCAGAACCAGTTGAACGGCCTCACCAATGGCTTTCAGCAGATCATGTCCTCGGTGATCCAGAGCGCCACCAGCGCCGTGGCGTCGCTGCCGGCCCTGATCATCCAGCGCGCCGATCCGGGCCTCTACAACCTGCTGACCAACGGCGTGCTGCAGGCTCGGCTCGATTTCGACCGCAGCAAGTTGACGTGCAAGGCGATGGCCAACCGGATGGCGGACATGGCCGGCGGCCAGGCCGGGTGGGATCAGCTCGCCGAAGGTTTCGCGCTGCGCGATGCGGTGAGCAGCACCGATGCGGTGTCCGCCGTCGAGCAGGCCGAATCGAACAAGGGCAACAACGGCGTGCCCTGGGTGGGCGGCGGCAACGCGGGCGGCTCGGGCCAGGGTTCCATCAAGGTGGTCGGCGACGTGACCCGTGCCGGCTACAACCTGCTCAACAGCCGCGGCGTCAGCGACACCTCATCCATCCCGCGCGCGTCCTGCGGCAACCGGCTGACCTGCCAAACTTGGTCCTCGCCGCAGGCCGCAGCGGACTTCGCAACCCGCGTGCTCGGCGAGCGCGAGCAACGCACCTGCGAGACCTGCACCAAGACGCAGACCACGCCTGGCGTCGGCCTGACGCCGGTGATCCAGGAAGAGTACGAGACCAAGCTGCAGGCACTGCAGGGCCTCGTGACGGGCTCGACGCCGATGACGGTGGCAAACCTCGAAGCCGCCGGCAGCAACTCGCTGCCGATCACGCGCGGCGTGATCGAGGCGCTGCGCGACGAGCCCGATCAAGACCTGCTCGGCAAGCGCCTGGCGTCCGAAGCCGCGCTGTCGAGCGTGCTGGAGAAGGCCCTGCTGTTGCAGCGCACGCTGCTGACCGGCAAGAAGGAGCCGAACGTCGCCGCCAACGAGCTGGCCGTGAAGGCGGTCGATCAGGAGAACAACGCGCTGGAGCAGGAGATCAACAACCTCAAGACCGAGCTGGAGCTGCGGCGCACGCTGGCCGGCAATTCGGCGATGGCGATCGTGCAGCGCCACGGCACCCGCGCCGCGGGCTCGCGCGGCATCTTCGAGGGCGACACGACGCGCGACCGGCTCAAGGAAGTGCAGAAGCCGCGGAGCGGGCCATGACCAGCCGGGCCTGGCTGCGGCCGGCACGGCTGCTCGGCCGCCGCGTCGGCATCGTGCTGCTGTGGGTGCTGCTGGTGGCGGGCATCGCGGTCGGCGTGAACGTCGTCGGCCTCCACATCGTCGGCAGCATCGACGGCTGGGAGCAGTGGCTGCGCGAGCACTCGGGCCACTTCCTCGTCTGGCGGCTGCTGCTCTACGCGGCGACGGCCTACGGCTGGTGGTGGATGCGTCGGCGCCTGCGCGAACGCGAGCCATTGGCCGAGACCCATCAGCGCCTGCTGCGCGCCGAGATCGCGGCCGTCGCCACCCTCGTGCTGCTCGAAGGCAGCCAGCTACTGCGCAATGGCTGAGCCCTGGAGAACGCCATGACGCTCAACACAACGGACTACCTGGAGTATTACCTGACCCTGGTCGGGTGGATCGTCAGCAACGGCATCTGGAACATCCTCGTGGCCAGCGGCGTATTCGCGCTGCCCTTCGTGGTCATGGTGGTGCAGGAATGGCTGCGCGCGCGGGCCGAGGGTGCGGACGAGGGCAACAAGGGGGTGCTGTCATCGATGCGCATCGAGAACCGCGTGTGGGTGGCGATCGTCGTCATCCTGTTCGCCGGCATCCCCTTCATTCCGGTCGACCTCAGCACCATCAAGTTCGACACGACGCGCTCCGCGCAATGCCAGGTCAGCGTCCCGCAGCCCACCGACACGGGCTGGTCGAACGCCTACACCACGCTCAACAACCAGAGCGCGCTGGTGCCGGTGTGGTGGTTCTTCATGCACGCCATCTCGAAGGCGGTGACGGGCGGCGCGGTGGCGGCCATCCCCTGCGGAACGGATCTGCGTCAGATGCGCATGGACGTGGATGCCACGCGCATCGATGACCCGGTGCTGGCCCAGGAGGTCGGCGACTTCGTGCATGACTGCTACGGCCCCTCGCGCGCCAAGCTGTTCATGTCTCGGCCCACGCTCTCCGACGAGCAGATGAATGACGTGACCTGGATCGGTTCGAGCTACTTCCTGAACAACGCGGGCTTCTACGACACCTACCACTCGAACACGCCACGCACGGCCTGGCCCTACGACGCGACGCGCGATGCGGGGCTGGCCCAGGTGGATAGCGGCGGGGGCTACCCCACGTGCCGGCAGTGGTGGTCGGACGGCGGCAGCGGCCTGCGCGCGCGCCTGCTGGCCCAGGTCGATCCCGACCTGCTGACGCGCATCGGCCGCTGGGCGGGCTTCCTGTCGCAGAGCGAGGTGAACGACTCGGTGATCCGCGCCGTGGTCTCGCCGCGGCAGCAGAAGATGAACCAGGGCTCGGTCTACACCGACTACGGCGGCCAGATCGAGAAGACGCTGCCCAACGTCGTGACGCGCGGCGCCGGCGACCTGGGGCTGACCATGGGCTCGCTGGGCTTCTTTCCGGCGATGGACGTGGTACGCCAGGCGCTGCCGATGGTGCTGTCGCTGCTCAAGATGGCGCTGGTGATCTGCATCCCGCTGGTGCTGGTCTTCGGCACCTACGAGCTGAAGGCGCTGGTCGCGGTGAGCTGCGTGCAGTTCGCGCTGTTCTTCGTGGACTTCTGGTTCCAGCTCGCGCGCTGGCTGGACAGCACGATCCTCGACGCGCTCTACGGCTGGGGGTTCGGCGCGAACCGGCCGCACAGCAACTTCGATCCGCTGATCGGCCTGAACAACGCCTTCGGCGACATGCTGCTGAACTTCGTCATGGCGACGATGTTCATCGTGCTGCCTACCTTCTGGGTGGCTGCGCTGGGCTGGGTAGGCGTGCGCGCGGGAACGGCAATTCAAGGGCTGGCGGCAGGAACCAGGGATGCCCAAGCTGCTGGCGGCAGGGGTGCGGGTGTCGCTATGAAAGCAGCGAAGTAACGCCTCTAGGCTTGCTCGTCTTCTGGATCGTGGGGGTCGATCCGGTAATCGTCATGGGTGTAGAGGCCGTACCCGGCAGGGCCGTATCGCCATTCCGGCTTGTGTTCCTCGTCGTAGCTCCCATCGTCGTTGCGGACTACCCAGGCGCCGACCAGCGCGAACGCAAGCAGCAGTGCCAGCCAGAACGCGGTGTAGAGCAGGACACCGATCGCAGCGAGCTTGACGGCCAGCAGCGCGGCCTTGGCAATGCCAGGCGCCCATCCCTGCGCGAGCAGCCAGCCCTGCGCCCGCCGATCCAGACGCGCGCAGCCTCTCCACGCCCGGCCCAGTGTCCGGCCGAGGCGTTCTGCGAAGGTGGTCTGTGCGGCGGTCTTCATGGTGGCTACCTCATGTTCATCCTGTCGTGTGGCTGTGATCCCTGTCCGTGTCGCGATTGAAACCTGTGCTGTTCTTCAACCGCGGTCTAGTCCTTGTCTGCTGCGCGCCAGTCGGCCTGGCTTGCGGCCACCAGCGCCGCCCAATCGTCCGGCGGGTTGCCGCGTCCCAACATCTTCTCGAACACCGCATAGGGGTCGGACTTGCTGCCCGACGACCGCAAGGTCTGCTCGTCGTTGACCCAGGCGAACACGATCGCCTTGGCCTTGGAGTCGAAGCGGAAGAACAGCCGGAACCGCCTCCCGATCTTTGCGCGCCGCCAGTGCCGGTAGGCCGGCCCCAAGGTGTTGCCCTGGCGGAATTCGTCGCGCGCAGGATCGCTCGGCACGACATCCATGATCAACTGGCTCAACGCCCGGAACAGCTTGACGTTGGCGTTGCTCTCGAACCCCTGCGGGTCGTTCTGTTCGGCCCGTTCCGCGGCCGCGTGCAGCTTGCGCAACTGCTCGATCACGCCCTCGTGGAACAGGAGCGTCCAACCGTGCCGCTGCATCAGAGCGCCACTTCGCCTTCGATGTCTTCATCGAGGTTCACCGCGTGGTGCGCGTTGGCCAGCATGGCCCGCGCCAGATCGTCCGGCAGGGACTGGACGTGCCGCCCGGCCCGGATGTCCGCTTCCAGCAGCCCCAGGAAGGCGCCGATGGCCGGGTCTTCATGGTCGGCGTCGGCGCGGGTCACGACGACTTCGCCGCCGCGCAGGTCGAACGCCACCTTGCCGCCGGTGTCCACGCCCAGCGCTTGCCGGATGGACTTGGGCAGCGTGATCTGACCCTTGGAGGTCAGCGTCGCGACTTCGTGGATTTCGGGCATGGCGGCACTCCTGATGGCAATGCCTGGATGGTAAGGAAATTTCCTTACCTTGTCAATCTGGGTGTGCATGGTGCTCCGTCCGGTCGATGAAACGGCTCCATCGTAGGGGCGGCACAGCCAGCCTTCCCGCATCAATCCGACTTGGGCCAAACCCGCATTGGTTGTGGTTCGGCAGGCGTCGTTGCCCTATATCCAAAGGTTTCCGTAAAGGCCAAAGGGCTGGGGAAGGGGCAAGGGAATGGGGCCAAGGGGAAAGGCCCTACCCGAAAAGGCCAAAAGGCTCTCCCGACCGGCCCGCCGTCTGGGGTTCGCCATGCTCTCGCTGTTCCAACGCAAACGGGTGCCACCTGCCGCCAGTGCGCCACCGCCCAAACCTCCCGCCGAGCCCGGCAAAGGGCTGATGCGGCCGGAGCCGGCCGCATCGCTGCTGGCGACGCCGCGCCGGCAGAAGCTGCTGGAACACATCTGGCAGCGCACCTCGCTGTCGCGCCGGCAGTTCGCCACGCTGTACCTCGCCCCGCTGGAACGCTACGCCGAGCTGGTCCAGCAATTCCCCGCGTCGGAGGCCCATCACCACGCCTATCCGGGCGGCATGCTGGACCACGGCCTGGAGATCGTCGCCTACGCGCTCAAGCTGCGGCAGTCGCATCTGCTGCCCGCCGGCGCCACGCCGGAGGCGCAAGCCGCCCAGGCCGAGGCCTGGACCGCAGGCACCGCCTATGCTGCGCTGCTGCACGACATCGGCAAGATCGCGGTCGACCTGCACGTCGAGTACGCGGACGGCACGGTCTGGCATCCCTGGCACGGCCCGCTGCGGCGGCCGTACCGCTTCCGCTACCGCAGGGAGCGCGAATACCGGCTGCACAGCGCCGCCACCGGGCTGCTCTACGCCCGGCTGCTCGATCCGGGCATCTTCGACTGGCTCGCCGACTACCCGGACCTGTGGGCCGCGCTGCTGTACGTCCTGGCCGGCCAGTACGAGCACGCCGGCATGCTCGGCGAACTGGTCGTGCAGGCGGACCAGGCATCCGTCGCCCAGGAACTCGGCGGCGATCCGAGCAAGGCCCTGGCAGCGCCCCGGCACGCACTGCAGCGCAAGCTGCTCGATGGCCTGCGCTACCTCCTGAAGGAAGAATTCAAGCTGAACCAGCCCCAGGCCTCGGATGGCTGGCTGACCCAGGACGCGCTCTGGCTGGTGAGCAAGACCGTCTCGGACAAGCTGCGCGCGCATCTGCTGTCGCAGGGCATCGACGGCATCCCGGCCAGCAACACGGCGGTGTTCAACGTGCTGCAGGATCACGGCATCGCCTTGGCCACACCGGACGGCAAGGCGATCTGGAAGGCCACCGTCACCAGCGATGCCGGCTGGTCGCACAGCTTCACCTTCCTGAAACTGTCTCCGGCCATGGTCTGGGATGCGGCCGACCGGCCGGCGCCGTTCGCGGGTCGCGTGCAGGCCGACGAGGAACAAGGGGCGCCGACACCGCAGGCACCGGCATCCGAAGCGCCAGGCTTGGAAAGCGCCGATACGGCGCCACCAAGCATCGCGCCGACCGTCCCTATGCCCACCGACAACGGCGTGGCTGCGCTGCTCGATCTGCTGAGTGACACGGCCCCACCCGTAGCGCCGGAGGCCCCGAGCGAACCCGAGCCTGCCTCGCCACCGGCGCCTACGGTGCTGCCGCAGATAAGCCTCGCGCCATTTCAGGATCGGCCGGAGCCATCCGGCGAGCATTTCATGGCCTGGCTGCGTCAGGGCATCCAGACGCACAAGCTCATCATCAACGACGCCAAAGCCTTGGTGCACAGCGTCGCCGGAACGGCCTACCTGGTGAGCCCCGGCGTCTTCCAGCGCTATGCGCAGGAACATCTGCAAATCGCCGCACTGGCGAAACCGGAGAACCTGGAGGGATGGCAGTGGGTGCAGAAGCGTTTCGAGAAGCTAGGCCTGCACCGCAAGCAAGCCAGCGGGCTGAATATCTGGACCTGCGAAGTCACGGGGCCGCGCAAATCCAGGCGACTGCACGGCTACCTGCTGAGCGCTCCCGAAGCGCTGTTCCAGGAAATGCCTCCGGACAATCCATACCTGCGCCTCCTCACCGAGGCCGTAAAGCGCGAAAATTCAGCCGCCGGTAATAAGAACGACAACGAACAGGGGTAGACAAGGAGCCACGGCGCGGGCCGGCTTCAGTCCGCTGATTTAGGCGGAGCCGTCTCTGCCAGCTTGGCTTCAGTCAGCGCCATCAAGTGGGCAGAACTGCATTTCAGCGCACGGGCGATTTTGAGAATGAGGGGGAGCGTGGGGACATGCTCGCCACGCTCGATCTTTCCCATGTGCGAACGCTCGATTCCTGACAGATGAGCCAGCGTTTCCTGGGCGATGCCTTGACTGGTTCTTTCTTCGCGCACGGAGGCCCCAAACGCGATGGCTGGTTCCGCTTCGTAGGTTGTTGTCCCGGTGGGCCGGCCTCTTTGAATCGAACGCTTTTGCATTGCCAAAAGCGTCGAGGATTGACACGATATAAACCACGTTAAACTTAACTCAATAGAAGCGACTTCATCGGTCGCCGCGAGTTCACTGCCTGGAGGAACTGGACGTGAAATCGAGCGATGCCTCCACTGAAATCCGGGTGGCTGTGCTCGGCGAGTGGGTGCCTTCACCGCTTGCCGACTTGCTGGCGTTGCAGCGCGCCGAAGAGCCAGAGACCGCCACCGCCTTGATCGGATGCAGTTCCACAGCGCAGGCGCAGGAACTGCCGCACGATAACTTTGACTTGGCCCTGTCCACAGCCGCCTGGGAGTGGCCAGGCTGGGTGTGCGAGCCGTTGTGGCATGACACGCTGGCAGTCGCCGTCGCCAAGCGCTCGCACCTGCTGTCCTACCGTGAAGTGCCTCGCCAAGAGCTGCTCAAGCAGCCGTTGATCTGCGCGCAGTCAACGGCCGACGAGCCGTGGCGCGCGGTGGCGCATGGCCTGGTCGAGGATGCACCGCAGGGCCATGAGCAGACCGTCAGCACCTTCGACATGGCGATGACGCTCGTCTCCGCGGGCTACGGCATTGCCGTCGCACCCGCCGCGAGACTGACCTGCTACCTGCGTCGCGGCATCGCCGCGCGGCCATTGGCTGGCGCACCCATCATCGTGATGGCCTACCTGCTTCGCCCGTCCTCGTCCTTGACCGAGCCCCAGGAAAGATTCGCCCGCCGCGCGCGCTCCGTGTCCTGAGACAGGGGCGCGCACTGCTGGGCGCTGGCGCGCTACGCAAACGCCACCTGCTGCGGGGACCACTCGCTTTCCTTCACCGTCGTGCTCACCGCCATGATGATCTTGTCGAGATTTGTGGCACTGACGCTTTCCAGAGCCGAGCCGCCGCGCAGCTTCGCGCGCGGCTGCAGGAGCGCGTTGTAGATCTGCCAAGGGTCGGCGCCCCTGGTCAGCTTGAGGACCGCCTGGATCAGCGCGTGCTTGACCGGATCGAGATGCCAATCCGGCACGCGCTGACCACGGTTGCCCAGGTTCAGCGCCAGCAGGTTGCCGGCCTTGATCTCGTAGCTGATCCACCGGCGGGACTTGCCCGCCATCTTCGCGTACTCGGCGACTGGCAGGTTGTGTGGTGCCTCGAAGACATCGACCAGTTCCATCCGCTGGCGCTGTATGTCGGACAGCGGTTCCTCCATGACGGAACGCGGCAACGGCACTGCGGGCAGCCGATGCGTCTCGGCTGACACCAGTGGCATCGCGTCTCCCGGCCTGGTCACGATCAGGAGCGGCGCCGACGCGGCCGCTGGTTTGGGTGGCGCACTCGCGGCTTCCTCATCCGAGAGGACGGGCACGCCCTCCAAATGAATGGTGAGCGGCATGCTCGCTGCCTCGACCATGTTCTGCTCGAAGAGATCGAGCCGGTCGGCCCAATCCTGCATCATCCGCCGCCGCTGCTCGACGTACTCGGCGTGGTTGTAGGTGGCACTGACCTTGTTGGGATCGACGTGCGAGAGTTGCGCGTCCACCCACACCTTCGGGTAGCCGATCTCGTTGAGCGCGGTGGACATCGTGCCCCGGATGCCGTGCCCGGTCAGCAGGTCGCGATAGCCCATGCGCTTGAGCGCGCCGTTGAGCGTGTTCTCGCTCATGCGCTTCTTCAACTCGCTGTCGTGGCGGAACAGATAGTGCTGGGCCGGTTTGAGCTGTTCGAGCAGGTGCCGGACGATCTCGATGGCCTGCACCGACAGCGGCACGATGTAGGGTGGAATGTCCTTGGGCAACTGGCGCTTCCTGCGCATGTCCACCTGGAGCTGCTTCACGACCTCGGGCGGGATGATCCAGAGGCCCCGATCGAGGTCGAACTGATCCGGCGTCGCCAGGCGCAGCTCGCCCGTGCGCACGCCGGTGAATAGCAGCAGCCGCAGACCGAGCTGGGTCTGCAGCCGGCCACGATACTTGCGCAGGCGCTGCAACAGCTTCGGCAACTCGGCCATGCGCAGGAACGGGTTGTGGTTCACCGGGGGCAGCGGCAGCGCCACCACGTCGAGGTCGGAAGCCGGGTTCTGCTCCAGGCCCGGCACGACCACCAGCGCGTAGCGGAACATCTGGTTGAACCACGTCCTGACTTTCTCGGCGACGGAGAGCGCCTTGCGCCGCTCGATCCTGGCGATCACTTCCAGCAGGTCAGGGCGTTTGATGTCGTAGATCGAGCGCTTGCCCAGCAAGGGCAGCACATCCTTGGCGAAGACGCGAGGGAGGATCGAGAGGGTGGTCTGCCGGCCCTTCTTGAGGCCGCGTTCGCGGTGGGCAAGCCACTTCTTGTAGATCGCCTCGAAGGTGTTTTCACCGGCGAGTTTGACCGCGGCGCGCTTTTGCTTGCGGTGAAGGCGCGGGTTGATGTCCTTGGCCACCAAGGCGCGCGCCTCGTCACGCAGGGCGCGTGCCTCACGAAGGGACACCTCGGGATAGGTGCCCAGCGACATGCGCTTGGGCTCCTTCATCCAGTAGTAACGGAAGTGCCAGCTCTTGCTGCCCGTGGCCGTCACGGCCAGGGAGAGACCATCGATGTCTGGAAGTGTGTAGGCCTTGCCGGTGGCTTTGGCTTGGCGGACCACCAAGTCTGAGAGTGCCATGCTCTAGCTCCTGAACATGAGTCAGGAACCAGATGCTTAACCCATCGACCTCAGCGCCCTAGCAACAATCCGGAAGCCGTCGTGCCCGCAAAAATGGACACAAAAATGGACATAAACGTCGTGGCTTCAGGTGGATTTCCGTGGAGCCCACTGGAACATCGAGGTGTCGAAAACTCAACCAGAATCAACGACTTACGATGCCTCTTGGACTTCCTCAGAATTCCCTGGAACGATGCAGTGGAGCGGGCGAAGGGAGTCGAACCCTCGTCATCAGCTTGGGAAGCTGAGGTAATAGCCGTTATACGACGCCCGCACGAGGCCGCATTGTAGGCGGCCGGGCGGCGGCTGGCAATTTGCCTCTCAGGGCAGGCGGCCGGCCGCCACCATGCGCTGCGTCAGCAGGCTCGGCGGCAGCCAGACCAGCAGGTCGTCGAATCCCGTCGCGCCGGCGTCCTGCTGGACGAAGTCGGCGTCGCCGTCGAGGTTCTCCAGTTCGTCCGCACCGGCCGGGGTGCCGGCGCCGTTCTTGCCGCGCGAGAGCACGACGGCCGGCAGGCCGCTGCCGAGCACCGCCGCGCAGGCGCTGCTGGCGCAGACGCGCAGGTGGTCGCCGGCGGTCAGCAGCGTGAGCAGCGTGAAGCCGGTGGCGCTGTTGGAAAACGCGGCGCTGACGCGGTAGCGCAGCGTATTGCCCCAGGCGTCCTGGCGGCCGAGGCCGAGCGTGCCCCAGGGCAGCCCGCCCTCCTGGTTCGTGCAGGGGCCGGGCGTGGCGGAACGGTTTTCGGCACCGTCGCCGTCGGTGTCGGGGCAGGGCAGGAAAGGCTTGCCGTCGCTGGCGCTATGGCTGGCCGCGAAGCCATGCAGCGCATCGGCGACGTCCGCGAGCAGCTTGCGCGTTTCCGCGTTGTGGCGGAGGTCCTGCTGCGCCGACAGCGGCAGGATCATGCCGCCGATCAGCAGCGCGAGGATCGCCAGCACCACCGCCATCTCGGTGAGGGTGAAGCCGCGTGGTTTCAGGGAATCCATGTCGTGAACAGGTCGGTGACGTTGATGATCTGGTCGTTGGCGACGGTGCTTTGCGACGTCGTGAAGCCGAGGCGGACGTTGCGCAGCGCTTCCGTGTAGCACATGTTATCGCTGGCCGAGCAGGTCTGGCCGACGGGGCAGGTCGCGCCGCCGGCGCAGGAGCCGCCCTGCAGGTCGTGGATGGTCGGCGTGTCGCGCAGATGGGCGGCGAACCCCGGGTAGAGCAGGGCCAGCGGGCGCGTGGTGTTCTTCAGCGCGGCGATCCGATTGGCATCGGTCGCGCTGTCCTTGAGCAGCCAGACCTCGAGCAGCCAGGTCTTGCTGCGGTTCGCGTCGTCCACTGCAGTGCGGGTCAGCTCGACGCGCACGTGGATGTCCTGGTTGACCGGTACCTGGCTCAGGCTTGCGTCGAGCTTGTAGACGCCGGCGCCCTGCGTCGGCACGGCGGGGGCGGGCGGGTTGCGCGGCGCCGGCCGCGGCGCGGGGTCGGGCGGGATCGGACGGCCATGCACGTTATCGTCCTCGTTTTGCGGCAGCACGCAGAGGCCGGCGCTGCAGACGCGCGGCGCGGTGCAGGCGGCGCCGCAGGGTAGGCCGGTCGGGATCGTCGTCTCGCCGCCCCAATAGACGATGCCGATGTGGCCGCCGGTGTAGTTCGGGTCGTTGCGGCCGTTCGCCAGCGTGTTCGCCGCCGCCGGATTGAAGTTGGCGTGGCGGGTGGTATCGATCTCGATGCCGATCTTCGGGTAGGCGATGCTCGGCGTGATGCCGTTGCTGCCCGAATAGCCGAGATGCTGGCGCGCCGCGCCGCAGACGTTGGCGGTGTTGCGCTCGCCGTCGACGATCGCGAAGGTGAAGCCCTCGCCGGTGTCGAGGATGCGGAACTTGAAGTAGCTGCGCAGGCCGCTGCCGAGCGGATGGACCTCGGGTACCCAGCTGCAGCCGAAGAAGGCCTGCCGGTTGGCGTTGCGCTGTGCGGCGGTGATGCTGTAGAGGCGGCCGAGCGTCAGGGTGCGGCTGGCGGCGTCGTAGGCGGTGAGCTGGCCGCCGAGCGCGTTGAGCGCCGGCGAGACGACCTGGTTGAGGCTGGCGCCGACGGGAATGCAGCGCACGATGTCCTGCTCGGCGCTCTGCCCGCCGGGCGAGACGCGGTCGAACAGGTCGGGGCCGCCGAAGCTGTTCGATGCGCCGAAGTTCGCGAGGTTGTCGCCTTCGAGGTAGTTGGCCGGCGCGCTCTTGTCGGCGGCCGTTACGCGCAGTTGGCCGGCGGCACGCTGGCCGGCGAACAGCACCGCACCGGCGCAGGCGCTGCCATTCACGGTCGCCGGCACGGCGACGAAGATCATCTCGCGGTAGTTCGGGTAGTAGCCGAGCGGCGGCAGGTCTCGCCCGTAGCAGGCGTTGAGATCGGTGCCGGCGATCTTGCCGTTCGTCAGGACGCCCCCCGCGGCGATCTCGTCGCGCAGGCAGCCGACGATGCGGTCGAGCAGCGAGTTGATGTCCTGCCTGAAGTAGGCGTGCTGGCGGATCGCGCCGAACAGGTCGGCGCCGGTGATCGCCCGCGCCTGCTGGGCGTTGCCGAGCGCCGGATCGACGTAGTGCGCGGCGGCGTAGTTGCCGCCGCAGACTGGCGCTTCCGGCGACGGCTGGCGGCCGGCGTCGAAGGCCGGTCCGGGCGAGAAGATCACCGCGACCGGCCGGTCGTGCGGCGGCACCGTGCCCAGGTCGGGCTTGCCGCTGCCGATCGCGATGTCCGGCGCGGCGACGGTATCCCAGTTCATGACGGGCGACGTCGAATTGATGCCGCGGTGGCTGGCGGACAGGGCATACCAGAGGCATTCGGCCTGGCCGTCGCGCAGCGGCGCGGTGCCCAGCGTGCGCCAGGGCAGGCGGCCGACGAGCGCGTCGCTCGTCGTGATCTGGTTCTGGTTGGCGGCGGTGCAGCCCTCGCCGACGCAGGGCGGATCCGGATCGAGGTCGGCGTTGCGGCTGAAGCTCTCCCCCATGTCCGGCAGCGGCAGGAAGCCGTACATCGCGCGGTCGTTGTCGCCCGCGCTATCGACGTCGACGGCGGCCTCGCGCTCGCGGTGGATCAGCGCATGGCCGATCAGGGCATCGTGCGCCTGCGCCAGCGCACCGCTGGTCTTCTCCGCACGCAGCGTCGCGGCGAGTTCCGGCGTCAGGTTGCCCACGACGTAGGTCAGCGCCGCCGTGACGAGCAGGACCAGGAAGACCAGCAGCGCCGCACCGTGCTGACCGCGCCGCAGACGCCGCCCCGCCATCGCCGAGTTTTCTCAGTGGCGCGGCGCGGCGCGGCGCACGCGGATTTCGCCGGCGGTCAGCCCGCCGCCGGTTTCCTGCGTCGCCGGGTTGAGCGTGGCGCCGACCTTCAGTTCGGCGGGTGCCGCCAGGCCGGTGGCCACGGTGGCACGGTCGGGATGCCGGCGCGAGGCGATCGCGTTTACGCCGCCGCCGTCGGCCTGCTCCGTCTGCGGCCGGTTGTTGATCCAGACGGTCGACTTGCCGGACGAACGCACGACGACGCCGTCGAGGCGCACGCTCTCGCCTTCGAGGCTGCGCGTCGTGCGGACATTCGATTGGCGCTGGCGCTCGAGGGCGACGCGCCATTCCGGCGTCATGAACAGCCGGCCGAGTGCCGGCGGTTCGGCCGCCGCCGAGGCGCAGAGGCCGGCGGCCAGCACGGAGGAGGCAAGGCGGCGCAGCTTCATGAGTTCTCCTCCAGGGTGATCCAGTCGATGGTGCAGCTGGCCCGCAACGTGGCGGCAGCGGGTGCGGCCGGGTCCTGCGGCAGGCGCTCGATCCGGCACTGTTTCACGCTGACGAGCGCCTGCGCCTGCGCCGTCAGATCGGCGATCAGGCCGAGCAGGTCGCCTTCGTGGAGCAGGGGCATTTCCAGCCGCATCGGACTGACGAGAAACCGGTGGCCGCCGCTGGCGGGCAATTTCGGGTCGAGCGGCTGCTGCGGGGAAATTTCGTAATCGAGGCCGAGCAGGCGGCGCGACTCCTTGATGTGGCGCAGGGTTTCGACCCAGTCGAGCCGCCGCTCGGGCATCGTGCGGCCTTGGGCGACCAGTTCCTGATAGCGCGCGATCCTGGCCCGAATCTCGCGTTCGTCGTCCTTTGCGCGCGCCAGCCGGTTGCGGCTTTCGGCCTGCCGGGCGAGGGCCTGCCGGTGGGCGAGCTCGGCTCCCCGGCCGTAGTGGAGGATGGCACCACCCATGGCGGCCGTCGCCAGCAGCGCCAGCAGCAGCAACGCGATGCCGGGAGCGAGCGCGCGCAGTGTGGTGGCGGGAGGAAGATGCGCGTTGGCCATGGTCAGAGTTTCCGGGCGAGGCGCAGCACGAAACGGGGCGGTTCGGGCGTGCTCCTCTCGTCGCTGCTCTTCAGGGTCTTGCCCGATTGGGTATCCACGGGCGGCTGCACGACATTCACGAACGTGTCGGGGGCGGCCGCGAGATGCTTCGCGAACTGCGAAACCAGCGCCAGCTGACCGCGATGATCGCCGACCATGCCGATCGGCAGCTGGGCCGCCAGCATGACCTGTGCGTAGGGGCCGCCGGCCGGCTGGTGCGCCGCCGCCGGCACGGCAGCCAGTTGTTCGACGATCGTCCAGTCGAGTTGCTCGAGGGTGATCGCCGGAAAGGCATCGAGCGATCGGCTCAACTGGACGAGCAGCGGCGCGGGGCCCTGCGCGCGCTTGTGCACTCCCTCGTAGCGATCGATGAGCGCGCGCAGGTGCTCGGTGCTGAGCGGGACTTTCGGCAGCGCCTCCAGCTTGGCGGCATACTGGTAGTCGTCGTGACGCGCCTGCTGCAGGGCCGCCGCGGTATTTTCCTGCAGCTGCAGGATCTCCATGCCGCGATGGGCGGCGAACAGCAGTCCGCCCGCGAACACCAGCAGGCTGAGGAGCTGCAGCGCGAAACGTATCCGCCACAGCCGGTGAAAGCGGCGTTCCGCGGGCGGGGCGAACTGTTCCGGCGGCGGGTTTTTCGCCAGCAGATGACAGAACAGCGCTTCCGCCCGCGAATCGGCGAACGCTGCGTGCAGTCCCGCGCGCCCGGCCTGCTGCAGCAGATCGACGATCTCGAACTGGAGGTCGGCGTTGCTGCGGCAGCGTGTGCGCATCTCCGCCGCGGCGGCGGGGTGCGCCAGCACCCGGGTGGCCAGCGGCGTGTCGCGCTGGATCAGGCGCAGACCGAACAGATACTGGTGCATCTTCTCCGCTTCCGCCGCCGCAGTGGCGGCCATTCCTGCAGCGGAAGGGTTCAGCAGCGGCGTCAGCCGGGAGAATCGCAGCCGCCCGCCGGAAAAGAAGGTCTGCCGCAGGCCGGCGCACGTCTGCGTGAGCAGCAGCAATTGCGCGGGGGGCCGCTTCGGCAGCAGGCCGCCCAGTACCTGCGGGAGCGACCAGAGGCCGGCGACGATGATCCGGCTGTCGTGCAGCGCGTCGAACCAGGGTGCGAAATGCTGCGGCTGGGTCAGCCCCAGCAGCAACAGCCGCTCGTCGCGCCTGCCGCCCTTCAGGCATCCGTGCGATTGGGCGAGCGCGTAGGGCGTGCCGTAGAAATTCTGCGCCAGCTTGCGATTGACCAGCGCCTCCCGATCCTTCCCGCGGCTGAACGGAATGTCCTCGAGCAGGAAGTCCTCCTCGACGACGTCGGCGAGCATCATGAACACGCTGTCGCGATGCGCGGCCAGGTAGGCCGCGAAGCCGGCCAGCCCGGTGGCGTCCGCCGCGAAGACGGCCTCGGCCTGCGCGCCGCCGGCACCGATGCGGAAGGCCGACAGGCGGGAATTGTCGAGGAACAGGACGCGGCGTTGCGGCATGGTCGGTGCGCTACAGCTTCATTTTCGAGATGGTGTCGTAGATCGGGCCGAGCACGGCGAGCATCACCCAGCCGAGCATGGCGCCGACGATGATCGTCATCGCCGGCTCGATCATCGCCTGCACGCGGCCGATCGACTCGCGCACGTCGCGGGTGTAGAAGTAGCTGACGTTCTCGAGCGCGGCGTCGAGCGAGCCGGTGTTCTCGCCGACGCGCAGCATGCGGATCACGAGCGGCGGGAACAGGCCGACGTTCTGGAAGGCGACCGTGATGTTCTGGCCCTCGGCGATCATCTCCTCGACGCGCTGCAGGCCCTGCCGGATCGCGCTGTTGCCGACGATGCCCTGGCTGGTGCGGATCGCGTCGAGCACGGAGATGCCCGAGGCGTACATCATGGCGAACACGCCGGCGAAGCGCGACAGGATGATCTTGCGGAAGATCTCGCCGAGCCAGGGCAGCGCGAGCTTGGCGGCGTCGAAGCGGTGGCGCGCACGCGGGTCGAACCGCACCGCGAAGGCGATGCCGAGCGCCAGGGCGGCGGGCAGCAGGAGCAGGACGAACCAGTAGTGCACGAAGAAATTCGAGGTGGCGATCAGCAATTCGGTGTGCAGCGGCAGTTCCTGTCCCATGTTCCTGATGAAGCCCGCCATCCTCGGCACCAGATAGAGCATCATGAACAAGGTGACCAGCACGACCACCGCGCCGAGGAAGGCCGGATACATCACGAGCTTCCTGGTCTGCGCCGCCAGTTCGTCCTGCCATTTGAGGGCGTCGGTCAGGTTGTGCAGCACCTGCGGCAGGTTGCCGGTCTCCTCGCCGGCCTGCACCAGGCTGACGAACACCTCGTCGAACACGCGCGGATGGCCGGCCAGCGCCTGCGACAGCGTCTTGCCGCCCTCGACGCTTTCGATCAGGTCGGCCAGCACCTCGCGGAAGCGCGGGTTGTCGACGCTGTCGCGCAGGTCGGCCAGGCTGTCGATGAGGGGCACGCCGGCGCGCGCGAGCTGGTCGAGGTGAAAGCAGAAGGCGATGAGCTCGCGGCGGCCGACCCGGCTGCCGCCGAAACCGCCCTGCCTGACGACGCCGCCATTGATGAAATCCAGTTCCATGCGCTTGAGGCGCATTTCCAGATCGACCGGATTGAGCGCATCCATGCGGCCGAACACCAGACGGCCGCGGGCGTCCATCGCCTTGTACGAGAACAGCGGCATCGCCTTACATGCGTCCGGTCAGGTCGATCACGCGCGCGACCTCCTCGAGCGAGGTCAGTCCTTCGATGACGCGCCGCAGGCCGTCGTCCGCCAGGGTGCGGAAGCCCTTGTCGGCCGCGGCCTGGCGGATCTCCCGGTGGGTGGCGCGCCGCAGGATGAGGTCGTCGATGTCGCCGTCCATGCGCAGGATCTCCATGATCGCGATGCGTCCGCGGTACCCCTGGTAGTCGCAGCGCTGGCAGCCCGACGGACGATAGAGGACCGGCGGCTGGCTGAAGCGCTCGGCGCCGAGCAGGCGCAGTTCGCCCTTGCCGGCGGGGAAGGGCTTGCGGCAGTGCGGGCAGAGCCTGCGCACCAGGCGCTGGGCGATGACGCCGATGATGTTGCCGGCCATGATGTCCGGCAGCACGCCGATGTCGAGCAGGCGCGGGATCGCCCCGAGCGCCGAATTGGTGTGCAGCGTCGAGAACACCTGGTGGCCGGTCATGGCGGCGCGGAAGGCCATTTCGGCGGTGTCGGCGTCGCGGATCTCGCCGACGAGGATCACGTCGGGATCCTGCCGCATCATCGAGCGGATGCCGTTGGCGAAGTCGAGCTTGGCGGTCTCGGCGACGGAGGTCTGGCGGATCATCGCCATCGGGTATTCGACCGGGTCCTCCAGCGTCATGATGTTGATGCCCTCTTCGTTGATCTGGTTGAGCATCGAGTAGAGGGTGGTGGTCTTGCCGCTGCCGGTCGGGCCGGTGACGAGGATGATGCCTTCGGGCCGCGCCATCATGCGCTGCAGCTGCTCCTGCTGTGCCGCGTCGAGCCCGAGCTTGTCGAGCGGCACGATGCCTTTCTGCCGGTCGAGGATGCGCAGCACGATGTTCTCGCCGTGGATGGTCGGCTGGGCGGCGCAGCGGAAGTCGATCGCGCGGCCGCCGACCGTCAGCGAGATGCGGCCGTCCTGCGGGGCGCGCATTTCCGCGATGTTCATGCCGCTCATCACCTTCAGGCGCACCGCCATGGCGGACCAGTAGGACTTGTGCAGGGCGCGGATCTGACGCAGGATGCCGTCGATGCGGTAGCGGATGCGCAGGAAGTTGGCTTCCGGCTCGAAGTGGATGTCGGAGGCCTCGCGCTTGACGGCGTCGGTGAGCAGCGCGTCGATCAGCCGCACCACCGGCTGGCTGTATTCGTCCGTCGACACGGCGAGGCTGCGGAAGTCGACCTCGCCGGTCTCGATCTCGTGCAGGATGCCGTCGATCGACAGTTCGTAACCGTAGTGCTGGTCGATGGCGCGCGCGATCTCGGATTCGCCGGCGAGCACCGTCTCGATTTGCAGGTCGGGCGAGACCAGGGCGCGCAGGCGGTCGAGCGCGACGATGTCGTTCGGGTCGGCGATGGCGACGGTCAGGCGGCGTTCCTCCTCGGCATGGTCGAGGGGCAGCAGATGGTAGCGTTTCGCCACCTCGGCCGGCACCAGCCGCAGCGCGGCGGGATCGACGGTCGCGCGGCCGAGGTCGATCGACTTCTGGCCGAGCGACTCGCCGAGCGCATCGCGCAGCGTCGCTTCGGTCACGAAGCCGAGTGAAACCAGCAGCTTGCCGACCGGCTGGTTCGACTTCATCTGCTCGAGCAGCGCGATGCGCAGCTGGTCTTCGCTGATGATGCCGCGGGCGATCAGCACCTGACCGATGGGCTGGCGGCCGGAATGGACGTTCATTCGCCGAGCATCCTGAGACGTGCGGCCGCCTGGACCTGATCGAAGCTGGCGCGCTGCCGGCCGGCGGCATCGAGCGCCTGGGCGTAATACTGCGCCGCAAGCCTGGCCTGGTGAAGGTGATCGAGACTCACCGCGAGGTTGTAGAGGATGTCCGGGTTCGCCGGGTCGGCGACGTGGGCCTGGAAAAAGGCCTGCTGGGCTTCGGCCCAGCGCGCGCCTTGCGCATACAGATTGCCGAGCGCGAAATTCAAGTAGGGCGAATCGGGCTGCTCCGCCAGCAGGGTCTTGAGCCGGCTTTCGGCCTGCTGGGGGTTGGCCTGCCCCTTGAGGGAGAGGGCGCCGGCGACGGCCTGCGCGTCCTTCGGATCGACTTCGAGGACACGCAGGTAGTAGTCGAGCGCGAGTTCCGCCTGTCCTTCCTGCTGGGCGAGGGTCGCCAGGCCGCGCAAGGCGTCGGGATTGCGGCGGTCGGACTGCAGCACCTGTAGCCACAGCGTCCGGGCGTGATCGGATTCGCCGCGGACGAAGGCCAGGTGGGCGCGTTCGAGAGCCGGCACGGCCTTTTTTTCCGCGGTTGCGCTGAGGCGGATCGGTGCGTCCTGGGCTGGCGCTTGTTGCGCCGGCGGCGGCGCGGGATGCGCGGCGGCTGTTGGAGCGGCAGATGCGATGGCGACGGGCGGCGCCGCCGGCAGCGGTTGTTCGGGAGCCGGCCGGGCAGGCTGCGGATCGGGCTGCTGCTCCTGAGGCGGCACCGGCGGTGGACCGGCAGGCGCGGCAGCGGGAACCGCGGCGACGAGCGCCGGGCCGGCGGCCAGCCCTCCTTTCGGCTGGAGCTGCCAGTACAGGTAGCCGCCGATGGCGACGACTGCAACCAGGGTGAGGCCGCCGACGGCGAGCGCGAAGCCGAGCCTGCCGCCGCTGTCCGCCTGCTTGGCCGCGAACAGATTCTGGGCGGCCTCGCGCGCCGCGGCGTCGCTGGCCGGTTGGGAACGGAACGAGGCGAAGTCGGCCTGCGGCGGTCTTTTCGTGCTGCCGGTCGCCGCACGGGACGATTTCTCGGCGGCATCCTGGGCGAAGAATTGCGCGTCGAGTTCCTCCAGGCGCGAGGGCAGTTCGGGGAGGCTGGCTTGTTCGTCTGCCGGCTGGGACGGCGCTGCGGCGGCGGAGTCCTGTCCCGGCAGCGGCGCCAGTTCCAGCGTATCCGTTCCCGCGGGCGCGGCATTCTGCTGTGCCGCGGCTTGCCGTTTTTGCTGCTCCGCCTTGCGCAGCGCTTCCATCAACAGGCTCACCGCGGCCCGCTCCCGGTGTCGAACTGCTGCCGCGGCGGCGCAGCGACCTCCCTTTCGAAGAAATCCTGTCCCGGCAGCCGGGAGCGGTATTCGGCGTAGTCGCCCTGCAGGCTCGCGTCCTTGATGATGACCGGCCGCAGGAAGATCACTAGTTCCGACTTGCTGCGCGTGTCGTCGCGGTTCTGGAACAGGTTGCCGAATACCGGCAGGCCCGCGGCTCCGGGCACGGCCTGGTCGGAGTTGTTGACGCTGTCCTCCATCAGGCCGCCCATGACCGCGATGCTGCCGTTGTCGATCCGCAGGATCGATTCCATTTCGCGCGTGCGGATCACCGGAATCTTGTTCTTGATGTTGAGCCGCTGCAACTCGGGGTGCGGGTCGTCCACTTCGGTGTATTTGCGCGAGATGCTCGGCCGGATGTTCAGCAGGACGGAGTCGGAGGAACTGATCTGCGGGGTGACGTTCATGACCAGGCCGACCGGCACGGAATAGAGATTGGTGGTGTAGGTCGTGGTGGTCGAGGTCTGGCTGGTCGAGGTGTCGGCCTTGATCGTGAAGTAGGCGAGGTTGTCGACGACCTTGAGGATGGCGGTCTGGTTGTTCAGCACCGACATCTTCGGGCTGGACAGCACCTTGACGGTGCCGTAATCCTCCAGCAGCTTGATGGTGGCGGAAAACGTCCCGCCGGACGACGAAGTCTTGCCCAGGCCGATCGTGAACAGGCCGGTGCCGGTGATGGCGGCGCCAGTCTGGGCGAAGCCCAGCCCGGTGGCCGGGGCGACCAGGCCGGCGGCGATCGCGCTGTCGCGCAGGCGGCTCCAGTCGATCCCCTGCTGGTAGTTCCGGGACAGGGTCACTTCCGCGATGGTCGCCTCGATCAGCACCTGCCGCCGCGCCGAGGCCATCACCTGATCGAGGAATTCCTGGACCTTTTCGTGCTGGCGCGCCGTGGCGCGCACGCTGACGATGCCCGTTTCGGGGTTGGTGATCACCGAGGCCGCCTCGCGGAAGGTCGACTTGCGCGTCACGGTGACGCCGCTCTGCTGGAGGCTCGCCGGGTTGGGGCTGGCGGCGAGGTTCACGGGCGGGTTGGCGCCCCGGCCGCCCGCCGCCGGGAAGGTCACGCCGGTGCCGGTGGTGGCCTGCTCGTCCTGGCGCTCGACGATGGTCTCGCTCGAGCCTTCCGGGAACACCTTGTCGGTTTCGCGCAGGATGTCCTTGATGTTCTTCTCGAGGGTTTCCCAGAAGCGGTTTTGCGCCTTGTTCTCGATCTTGGTCAGCGAGTTGTTGCTGCCGGTCACGCCGCTCGCACCGCCGGCGGTGGCGGCGGTTCCCGTCGAGGCGATCTGCGTGGTGACGGAAACCGAGCCGGTCGTCTCGCGCGACATGTTCACATAGTCGACCCGGTAGGTGCGCAGGAAGGGCGTATCGGGCATCACCGCGAGGTTGGGCCCGTCGAGTTCCCAGCGCAAGTCCACCTGCTTGGCGATGCGGGTCAGCAGCTGCTGCAGGGTCTGGTCGATGGCATTGAGCGTCACCGTGCCCTCGATGCCGGGGTGGATGTCGACGTTCAGCCGCGCGTCGCGCGCCAGTGCGAAGAGCAGTTCCTGCACGCGCACGTTATTGACGACGACGCTGTAGGTTTCCGCCTGCGGCGCCGCCTTCGGTTTCGGCAGGGCCAGCATCTGGCGCAGTGGGGGCGGGATCGGCGCCGCCTCGCCGGCGCCGAGTTTCTCGGCGCGCAGGTGGCCGTCGCCGGGGGGCTGGATCGGTGCGTTGCTGCAGGCGGCGAGCGCCGACAGCAGGAACGGAACGAGGATAGATCTGTTCATCTCCGTGGGGCGATCCAGTCGTGGCGTAATTGAATCATCATACGCCGCCGCTTGGGGCGCGGATCAGGGAATTGCTGCCTAACTCCACCCTATTTAAGGCTAATCGTCTTGCGCACGTAGGGCCCCAGGGCCCGCAGCGCCGGCTCCAGTTCACCCATCGCCCGCTGCGCTTCCGCCTGCGAACCATAATCGCCGTAGATGAGTCCATAACGACCGCTGCCGCTGGCAGCGGAATGGTAGGCGCGGATCTGTGCCAGCCCGACACCCTGGCGTTCCAGCTCGGCGAGCAGCTTCTCCAGCTGGGAACGGCGGGCGTCGCTCGCGGTGTACAGCTGCAGGAACCAGCGGTTGCCGTCCGCGGCATCGATCCAGGCCCGGCCTTCGGCCAGCTTCTTCTCCAGCAGCGTCAGACCGGCGGCCGGGGTCTGCGCCGGCGGGGGCGCAGTGACCGGCTGGATCCGCGGTGCGCTCGGCGGGTCGGTTGCGACAGCGGGCTGCGCCGTCGCGGGCCCGTCGGCGAGGCGCAGGAACGCGAAGCCCGCCAGCACGGCCAGGGCGCCGCTGCCGGCCCACAGCAGGGGCGGAACCAGCTTCCGGATGCGCGAGGCGCTCTGCAGGCCGGCGAAGCCGGCATCCTTGACCGCGGCCTCGATCTCGCGCGGGCCGACCTCGTGAGTGCCATTGGCGAACGCCGCCAGCAGAGCCTTGTCGGCGAGGATGTTGATGCGCCGGCTCAATCCTGCCGACACCTGGGCGATGCGCCTGACGCTTGCGGGCGGAAACACGCTGGGCCCGCGGTAGCCGGCGGCATGCATGCGGAAGTCGAGATACCGGGCGATGTCCGCGCGCACCAGCGGTTCGAGAGCGAAGCGATGGGTGATGCGCTCGCGCAGCTGGCGCATGTCGGCGCGCGCCAGCGTCGCATCGAGCTCCGGCTGCCCGAACAGGACCAGCTGCAGCAGCTTGTGCCGGTTCGACTCGAGGTTCGACAGCAGCCTGATCTCCTCGAGGGTTTCGGCCGGCATGGCGTGGGCTTCGTCGATCAGGACGACGACCTGTTTTCCCTCGGCATAGAGCGCCACCAGTTTTTCCCTGAGCGCGCGCATCACGGTGCGGGCACGGCTGACCTCGGGCAGGGCGATGCCGAGCTCGTCGGCGATGGCGTACAGAATGTCCTCGCGCGCCAGCGAGGGGTTGGCGAGATAGACGATGACGACGTGCTCCGGCAGGCGCTCCATCAGCACGCGGCACAGCATCGTCTTGCCGCTGCCGACCTCGCCGCTGATCTCGATGATGCCTTCGTCGTGGGTGATCGCGTAGGCGAGGGCGCCCAGGGTGGCGCCGCGCTTCGCCCCGGCAAAGAAGAAATCGGTATGCGGGGTGATGCGGAAGGGAGGTTCGGTGAGACCGTAATGTTCCAGATACATGCGAAACCGCTACCGTTCCAAAGCGCCCATTCTGGCATGGCTATAATGCGCAACCTCATCTGCTTTTTGCCTGTCTCCCGTTTCCCGTGTCGCCCGAGCCGCTGGTCCAGATCCGCACCCTCAATTTCGCTTACGACAACCGCCCGGTCCTGTCGGGGATCAACATGACCATTCCGCGCGGCAAGGTGGTGGCGATCATGGGGCTGTCCGGCTGCGGCAAGACGACCACCCTGCGGCTGATCGGCGGCCAACTGCGCCCCACTTCCGGCGAGGTGCGCGTGGCGGGGCAGGCGGTGCATGAGCTCGACAACGACGGCCTCTACGCGTTGCGGCGCCGCATGGGCATGCTGTTCCAGTTCGGCGCCCTGTTCACCGACATGTCGGTCTATGACAACGTCGCGTTCCAGATGCGCGAGCACACCGATCTGCCCGAAGAGCTGATCCACGACCTGGTGCTGATGAAGCTGCACGCGGTCGGCCTGCGCGGCGCCCACCGCCTGATGCCGGCCGAACTGTCAGGCGGCATGGCGCGCCGCGTCGCGCTGGCGCGCGCGATCGCGCTCGACCCGATGCTGATCATGTACGACGAGCCGTTCGCCGGACTCGACCCGATCTCGCTGTCGATCGTCGGCGAGCTGATCCGCAGGCTCAACGACGCCCTCGGCATCAGTTCGATCGTCGTCACCCACGACGTGCAGGAATCGCTGAAGATCGTCGATTACGTCTATTTCATGGCGGCCGGCAAGGTCGTGGCCGAGGGCACGGCCGATGACATCCGGCATTCGCGGGAACCCTTCGTGCACCAGTTCATCTGGGGCGAGCCCGACGGGCCGGTCAATTTCCATTACCCGTCCCGTCCCTACGGCGAGGAACTGATGGAGCAGCCAGTCAAACCCAAGAGGTGGTGGTCATGAAACCCGTGGAGATGTTGCGCGGCCTGGGGCATCGCGTGAACGACCGCCTGTGGCGGCTCGGCTTCGCCAGCCGCTTCCTGCTGATGACGGTGCTGTATTCCGGCACGGCGCTGAAGCGCTTCCATCTGACGATCCGGGAAATCTACTTCACCGGCGTCCTGTCGCTGATCATCATCCTGGTGTCCGGCCTGTTCGTCGGCATGGTGCTCGGCCTGCAGGGCTACGATACGCTGCAGCGCTACGGCTCCTCCGAAGCGCTCGGCATCCTGGTGGCGCTCTCGCTGGTGCGCGAACTCGGGCCGGTCGTCTCCGCGCTGCTGTTCGCCAGCCGCGCCGGCTCGGCGATCACCGCCGAGATCGGCCTGATGAAGGCGACCGAGCAGATTTCGGCGATGGAGATGATGGCCGTCAATCCGATCGCGCGCGTCGTCGCGCCGCGCTTCTGGGCAGGGGTCATCTCGATGCCGTTGCTGGCAGCGCTGTTTTCAGCGATGGGCGTGTTCGGCGGCTATCTCGTTGGTGTGCAATTGATCGGCGTCGACGAAGGGTCGTTCTGGTCGCAGATGCAGGCGTCGGTGGATTTCCGGCAGGACATCATGAACGGCGTCATCAAAAGCATCGTCTTCGGGGCCATCGTGTCCTGGATCGCCGTCTTCGAGGGTTATGACGCCGATCCCACGGCCGAGGGCGTCTCGCGCGCGACGACGCGCACCGTGGTGACCTCCTCGCTGGCCATCCTGGCCACCGACTTCGTGTTGACCGCATTCATGTTCAGGGGAATCTGATGAACCGTGCCACTATCGATCTTTGGGTGGGCTTCTTCGTTGCCGCAGGCTTGGTTGCTCTGTTGTTTTTGGCCATCAAGGTCGGCAATCTGAGCTCGACGGACGTCGGCGAGACGTATGCCCTCCAGGCGCGATTTGATAACATCGGCGGACTGAAAGTGCGTGCGCCGGTGAAAAGCGCCGGCGTGGTGGTGGGGCGGGTCGGCGAGATCCGCTTCGATCCCGAGAACTACCGGGCGCTGGTCCAACTGCAGATCGACAAGCGCTACCAGTTCCCGCGCGACACCTTCGCCACCATCAATACCTCGGGATTGCTGGGGGAGCAGTATGTCGGGTTCGAGGTGGGTGGTGATCTGGAAATGCTCAAGGCCGGCGAAGTGATCAAGAAGACGCAGTCGGCCATGGTGCTCGAGAAACTGATCAGCGAGTTCATGTTCAACAAGGCGTCGGAAGACGAAAGCGGCAACCAGTCAGCGAAATAAAGGCCAACACATGAAGAAACAGAACAAAATCGGAACGGGACTCAAGGCGGCGGTGCTGGCTGTGGCGGCCGTGGGGCTGCTCGGCGGCTGCGCCACCTCGGGCAATCCGAAGGATCCCATCGAGGGCTTCAACCGGGCCATGTTCGCCTTCAACGAGGGCCTCGACACCGTCCTGATCAAGCCGGTTGCGCAAGGCTACGACGCCGTCCTGCCGACGCCGGTGCGCACCGGCGTGACGAACTTCTTCGGCAACATCGCCGACCTCTTCATCGGCGTCAACAACCTGCTGCAGGGCAAGCCCGACCAGGCCGCCAGCGACCTGGGCCGGGTGCTGATCAACAGCACGGTAGGCATTCTCGGCATCTTCGACGTCGCGACCGGGGCCGGGCTGGAGAAGCATGAGGAAGACTTCGGCCAGACCTTCGGCCGCTGGGGCGTCGGCGACGGCGCTTATGTCGTGATCCCCGTGTTCGGCCCGCGCACGGTGCGCGACACCGCCGGCCTGGTGCTCGACGTCGCCGCCGATCCGGTCGGCAACGTCGATCATGTGCCGACGCGCAACAGCCTGCTGGCGCTGCGCCTGATCGACAACCGCGCCGACCTGCTGCCGGCCGACAAGGTGATCGAGGAAGCCGCGCTCGACAAGTACACCTACATCCGCGACGGCTACCTGCAGCGGCGTCGCAACCTGATCCATGACGGCAATCCGCCGCATCAGGTGGCCGACTGATTCCCTCCCATCTCCAGAGAAGGTGACAAGATGAAGCGTTTCTTTGCCTGGCTGGCGGCTTTCCTGCTTGCCGCCAATGCCTTCGCCGACGACATGGCGCCGGATGTGCTGGTCCAGACCGTGACCAACGAAGTGCTCGACATCGTGCGCAAGGACAAGGACATCCAGGCCGGCAACACGAAGAAGACCCTGGATCTCGTCGAGACCAAGGTGCTCCCGCATTTCAATTTCCACCGCATGACGCAGCTGGCGATGGGACGCGAGGGTCGCCAGGCGACTCCGGAGCAGATGAAGGTGCTGGTCGAGGAGTTCCGTACCCTGCTGGTGCGTACCTACTCGAAGGCGCTGACCGAATACCGCGACCAGCAGATCTTGTTCAAGCCGCTCAAGATGGCCTCGGCCGACACCGACGTGAGGGTGCGCACCGAGATCAAGCAGTCCGGCGGCAAGCCTGTCACGCTCGACTACTATCTGGAGAAGACCGATGCCGGCTGGAAGGTCTATGACATGGAAGTGGCCGATGTCAGCCTGGTGACCAATTACCGCAGCACGTTCGCCCAGGAAATCCAGAAAAACGGGATCGACGGCCTGATCCGCACGTTGCAGGCGAAGAACAAGACCGCCGAAATCCCCGCCAAGGCCAAATGAGCGTCAGCCTGCAGCCCGCCGGCACCGGCCTGGCGGTTTCCGGCGGCATGACGCTGGCCACGGCGGCATCCTTGCTGAGCGCCGGCATGAGCGCACTGGCCGAAGCTGGCGAGTCCCGCTTCGACCTGTCCGGCGTGACCGAGATCGACTCCTCCGGGCTGGCGGTCCTGTTCGCCTGGCAGCGTGCCGCGCAGGCGCAGGGCAAGACGCTGCAGATCGTCAATCCGCCGCGCAACCTCATCAGCCTCGCGCAGGTCTATGGGGTGGCCGAATTGTTGTCGATGTCCTGAAGGGGCTTGTCGAATGCTGACCCCGGAACAGATCGAGAGCTGGCTGCGCGCCGGACTGGCTTGCGACCATCTTGCCGTGGCCGGCGACGGCCGCCATTTCGAAGCGCTGATCGTCAGCGCCGCATTCGAAGGGCTGAGCCGCGTGCAGCGCCAGCAGCGCGTCAACGCCGTGTTGCAGGAACATTTCGAATCCGAGCTTCTGCATGCGCTCTCGATGCAATGCCTGACGCCGGCCGAGGCACGGGCGCGGGGGCTGCTTGGATAAGCTGCTCATCGAGGGCGGCCTGCCGCTTGCCGGCGAGGTCGCCATCTCGGGCGCCAAGAACGCCGCCCTGCCGCTGCTGTGCGCCGCGCTGCTGACGCGCGAACAGCTGACGCTGACCAACGTCCCGGCGCTCAACGACATCGCCACCATGCTCAAGCTGCTCAAGCAGATGGGCGTCAAGGTGACCGAGGAGAGACTCGGCGCCGGCGAGGCGGCGGTGACACTCGATGCCGCCGGTCTCGACAACCCGGTGGCCCCGTATGAACTGGTCAAGACGATGCGCGCCTCGGTGCTGGTGCTCGGCCCGCTGACGGCGCGCTGCGGCGAGGCGCGCGTCTCGCTGCCCGGCGGCTGCGCGATCGGCGCGCGGCCGGTCGACCAGCACATCAAGGGCCTGACCGCGATGGGCGCCGAGATCGCCGTCGAGCAGGGTTACGTGCAAGCGCGCACCGCCGCGGGCGGCGGACTGCGCGGCGCGCGGCTGTTCACCGACATGGTGACGGTGACCGGCACCGAGAACCTGATGATGGC
>DDXW01000059.1 GCA_002347285.1 Rhodocyclaceae bacterium UBA2250
GCGGATGCCGCCGCCGACCGGCGTGGTCATCGGGCCCTTGATCGAGACGGAGTATTCCTTGCAGGCGTTGAGCGTGTCTTCCGGCAGCCAGACGTCGGGGCCGTAGAGGCGGGTGGATTTTTCGCCGGCATAGACCTCCATCCAGGAGATCTTCTTCTTGCCGCCGTAGGCCTTGGCGACCGCCGCGTCTACCACGGCCTTCATCACCGGCGTGATGTCGACGCCGATGCCGTCGCCCTCGATGTAGGGAATGATCGGATTGTCCGGCGTGGGCTGTCCGGCGATGATTTTCTGACCTTCGGTGGGAACCTTGATATGGGAAGTGCTCATGCCTGCTCCATGCTCCAGTAGGGTTATCGATAGCGATTGCGAACTTTTTTATTATCCCTGAAAAACGGCTTATAGGCTAGCGACCGGATGCTAGAATCCGCGCGCGCATGGCTGTGTGATTCTCGAGGATTTTCATGGATATATCGGTGCAGTCGGTGGCGGATGCCGATCCCGCGACCGGCAGGCAGGCGTTCCGGATCGCCGAGACGCTGATCGAAGGATTCAACAAGCACTACCGGTTGTTCCGCGAAAGCTCGGCATCCGCCAAGACGCTGTTCGAGCGGGGCGACTGGCCCGCCGTGCAGCGCGCCGTGCGGGAGCGCATCCAGTTCTACGACGACCGGGTCGCCGAAACCGTCGAGCGCCTGCACCGCGAATTCCACGCCGAGACGATCGACGACATGGTCTGGCGGCAGGCCAAGCTCTACTACATCGGCCTGCTGACCAACCACAGCCAGCCGGAACTCGCCGAGACCTTCTTCAACTCGGTGTTCTGCCGCATCCTGCACCGCACCTACTTCCACAACGACTTCATCTTCGTGCGGCCGGCGATCTCGACCGAGTACATCGAATCCGATCCGCCCGCCTATCGCTGCTATTACCCGGACGTCGACGAATTTCGTGCCGCGATCCGCCGGATCTTCCTCGATTTCGGCTGGCAGCGCGACTTCGCCGCTCTCGACGCCGACGTCGAGCGCATCCTGCGCGCGGTGCGGGACTACTTTCCCGAACTGCCGCGGCGCGAGGTGAATTTCCAGGTCCAGGTGCTGTCTTCGGCCTTCTACCGCAACAAGGCCGCCTACGTGATCGGCAAGGTCGTGAATGGCTCTAACGAATATCCGTTCGCGGTGCCGGTGCTGCACGATCCGCACGGCCGGCTGGTGGTCGACACGATCCTGCTCGATCCCGGCCTGATCAGCCTGCTGTTCTCGCTGTCGCGCGCCTACTTCATGGTCGACATGCAGGTGCCGGCCAACACCATCCAGTTCCTGCGCTCGATCATGCCGCACAAGCCGCGCGCCGAACTCTACTCGATGCTCGGCCTCGGCAAGCAGGGCAAGACCTCGTTCTACCGCGGGCTGTTTTCGCACCTGCATCACTCGGCCGACCGCTTCATCATTGCGCCGGGCATCAAGGGCCTGGTGATGCTGGTATTCACGTTGCCGTCCTATCCCTATGTCTTCAAGGTGATCAAGGACAAGTTCGGCGCCACCAAGGAAGTCGATCACGCCACGGTCAAGCGCAAGTATCAACTGGTCAAGCAGGTCGATCGGGTCGGCCGCATGGCCGACACGCTCGAGTTCTCGCAGGTCGCGCTGCCGAAGAACCGCCTCTCGCCCGAACTGATCGAGGAACTGCGCCGCGAGATTCCCTCGCTGCTCGAGGAGGAGGGCGATGAACTCGTCATCCAGCATCTCTATATCGAGCGGCGCATGGAGCCGCTCAACCTCTACCTCGAGCGCGCCGAGAAGGCGGGCCGCGACGATCTCATCGAGGAGGCGGTGATCGAGTACGGCAACGCGATCCGCGAACTGGCCATCGCCAACATCTTTCCCGGCGACATGCTGTGGAAGAACTTCGGCGTGACGCGCTACGGCCGCGTGGTGTTCTACGACTATGACGAGATCGAGTACATGACCGACTGCAACTTCCGCCGCATCCCGCCGGCGCCCAACGAGGAGGCGGAGATGTCGGGCGAGCCGTGGTATTCGGTCGGCCGCAACGACGTCTTCCCCGAGGAGTTCGCCCACTTCCTGCTGACCTCGCCGAAGATTCGCGCCGCCTTCATGAAGCACCACGCCGACCTGCTCGACGCCGGCTTTTGGCAGCGCGCGCAGGAGGACATCCGCAACGGCGCGATCCGCGATTTCTTTCCCTACCCGGAAGCCCTGCGCTTCTGCAATCGTTACGACACCGGTTGTCCGAAATCATGAAGCAGATCCTCCTCGCCTTTGCCCTCGCGCTCGGCCATGCCGCGTTCGTCGCTGCCCAGTCGCTGCCCGTCATGGAACTCACCGCCGGTTTCCACCGCATCGAGGCCGAGGTGGCGGCGACCAACCCGGCGCGCATGCAGGGGCTGATGCAGCGCAAGGCGATGCCGCAGCAGCGCGGCATGCTGTTCGTCTTTCCCGTCGAGGCGCAGCACTGCATGTGGATGAAGAACACCTTCATCCCGCTGGCGGTCGCCTTCCTCGACGCCGGCGGACGCATCATCAACGTCGAAGAGATGCAGCCGCAGACGGAGAACAACCACTGCGCGGCACGGCCGGCGCGCTACGCGCTGGAGATGAACGCCGGCTGGTTCGCCCAGCGCGGCCTCAAGGCCGGCGACCCGATCGGCGGCATCGAGCGGGCGCCGCTGGGGCGCTGAGCCGCCGCCCTGCCGGCGCCGAGTTTTATCAGGCGCAAAAAAAGCCCGGCAGATGCCGGGCTTTTTTTGCGGTGAGCGCTCAGCCGAAGTTCTTCTCGGCGAATTCCCAATTGACGAGATGGTTCAGGAAGGTCTCGACGAACTTCGGGCGCAGGTTGCGGTAGTCGATGTAGTAGGCGTGCTCCCAGACATCGACGCAGAGCAGGGCCTTGTCGCCGGTGGTCAGCGGGGTGCCGGCGGCGCCCATGTTGACGATGTCGACCGAGCCGTCGGCCTTCTTGACCAGCCAGGTCCAGCCCGAGCCGAAGTTGCCGACCGCGGAGGTCTGGAAGGCCTTCTTGAACTCGTCGAGCGAGCCCCACTTCTTGTCGATCGCCGCCGCCAGCGCGCCCTTCGGGGCGCCGCCGCCGTTCGGCTTCATGCAGTTCCAGAAGAAGCTGTGGTTCCACACCTGCGCGGCGTTGTTGTAGATGCCGCCGGCCGGCGCCTTCTTGACGATGGCCTCGAGGTCGAGGCTTTCGTACTCGGTGCCCTTGATCAGGTTGTTCAGGTTGGTGACGTAGGCCTGGTGGTGCTTGGCGTAGTGATAGTCGAAGGTCTCCTCGGACATGTGCGGGGCGAGGGCGTTCTTCGCATAGGGCAGGGGGGGCAGGGTATGTTCCATCTTGTTCTCCTTGGGTTGGGGATGATGCCCGGTCGATATGGGGCCGGAACGGGATTCTACAAGTCGTCCGTCCGGATGGCGGCTACCGTCGCGGTGGCCGTGCCGGTGGCGAACTGCAGTTCCAGCGTCGCGCCCGGCGCGAGTTGCCGCGCGGCGCGCACGATGGCGCCGTCGGCGGTGCGCGCGATGCTGTAGCCGCGCTGCAGGGTGGCGAGCGGCGAGAGCGCGGCGAGCGCGCCCGCGCAGCGCGCGAGGCGGTCGCGGTGCACGCTCATCTGGCGCGCCATTGCCTGCTGCAGCCGGTGGCCGAGTCGGTCGGGTGCGTGATGGTCGATGCGGCCGCGCATCGCGTGCTGAAGGCGTCGTGCGAGCAGTTCGAGGCGCTGCCGGTTCGCGGCGAGTTTCTGCGCCGGATGGACGAGCCGCAGCGCGAGCCGGTCGAGCGCTTGCATGCGCGTCTCGAGTTGAGCCCGCAGTGTGCGCCGCAAGGCGGCGGCCAGGTCGTCCACTTCGGCGGCGGCCTCGAACCAGCCGGCCGTCGCCAGTTCGGCGGCGGCGGTGGGCGTCGCGGCACGCCGGTCGGCGACGTAATCGGCGATGGTGGTGTCGGTTTCGTGGCCGATGCCTGAAATACTCGGCGCTGGCGAGGCGGCGATGGCGCGCGCGACGCCTTCCTCGTTGAAGGCCCACAAGTCATCGAGGCTGCCGCCGCCGCGCACGACCAGGAGCACCTCGCACTCGTTTCGGGCATAGGCTGTCTCGAGTGCGGCAACGATGGCGGCGGGTGCCTCGGCGCCCTGCACCAGCGTCGGATAGACGATCAACTCGACGTGCGGCGCGCGGCGCGCGCAGGCGGCGATCACGTCGCGCAGCGCTGCGGCCTGCGGCGAGGTGACGATGCCGATGCGGCGCGGATAGCGCGGGATTTCCCGTTTTCGCGACTCGTCGAACAGGCCTTCCGCCGCGAGCTTCTCGCGCAGCCGCACGAACAATTCGTAGAGCCGGCCCATCGAACCATGGGCGGCCCGCCGCATGCCTTCGACGTTGAGCTGGAAATCACCGCGCGCCTCGTAAAGCGTGACCAGCGCCTGCACCTCGACCTGCTGGCCGTTCTCGAGCCGCCAGGGCAGGAGCTGGGCGCGCGAGCGGAACAGCGTGCACCGCACCTGCGCCTGCGCATCCTTCAACGAGAAGTAGACATGCCCCGAGGCGGCGCGCGTCAGGTTGGAGATTTCGCCGCAGACCCACAGCAGCGGGAACTGCTGCTCGAGCAGCCGGCGCGCCTGGCGGTTGAGTTCGGAAACGGTGAGGATTTCGGCCATCGGTCGCGAAAAAGCGGTGTGACTTCTCCAAGCCTGGAGCGGATGGCGGATGCTACTTCATCCGCTGGTGCCGCGCATGGCCGGGGCGGCTGGCTGTATTGTGCAATGCACTGAAAATTAAGGGAAAATCGTTTGGTAACTTTTGGCGCGAAGTAACAAAAGTCCTTTCCGCGTGCCTACTTATCGCATCGATGCGCAAGAGATTCACAGACTTTTCCACAGTTTTTGTGGATAAGCGCACAAAGCAGCGGGCGTATTCTTCGTCACCTTTCCCGCGTATGCCAATCCGCCTTCGTCCATGCAACTGATACCGCTCGAGCCGCCGGCCTTGCTTGGCCTGTTCCGCGACGCACTGGAAAGCAGCCTGGTCGAGCGCGGCGCGGCGCAGGGAATCGAGTTGCTCGGGCAGGCCGACGAGTTCTGGTCCGCGGTGCCGCTGGCCGAACTGCAGCGCATGGCGCAAGGCGGCAACGCCGCGGCCCAGGCCGAGCTGGCATGGCGCTGCGCCGCCGGCAGCGGGATGAAACCATCTCCTGTCGATGCCGTGCAATGGGCGACGCGCAGCGCCGAAGCGCGCTGCGCCGCCGGCGAGGCGGTGCTCGGCTGGCTGCTCTACCAAGGCATCGGGCTGCCGCAGGACTATGCCGAGGCGGCGCGGCTGTTCGAACGGGCGGCGGAATGCCGCGACAGCCGCGGCATGACCTGGTTCGCCCTCTGCCTGCTGCGCGGCCATGGACTGATCGCCGACGTCGCACGCGGCGGCGCGCTGCTGCGCGAAGCCGCCGCGCAGGGCAGTCCGCTCGCGCAGTACTGGCTCGGCCGGCTGCTCTATCTCGGCCAGCACCTGCCGTGCGATTTCGCCCAGGCGGCCGACTGGCTGCGGCGTGCCAGCGACCACGGGCTTGCGCAGGCCACTGATCTCCTCGCCCGCTGCCGCTTTTTCGGGCGCGGCGTGCCGGAGGATCGCTCCGGGGCGGTGCGCCTGTGGCGCCAGGCGGCCGCGGCCGAGGTCGCGCCGGCCCTGTTCAGCCTCGGTCTGTGCCTCTATGCCGGCGAGGGCGCACCGCCGGACCTTGCCGAGGCGATCGGCTGCTTCCGCGCCGCTGCCCGGGCCGGCGTGCCCGAGGCGATGTATCTGCTCGGACATTGCTCGACCTTCGGGCTCGGCATGACCCCGGATCCCGAGGTCGGTCTGGCCTGGTATCGCCGCGCGGCGGAACTCGGCAACCGCGAAGCGGAGTTCGAGCTTGGCGAGGCCCATGCCGGCGGCCGTACCCATCTGCCGCGCGATCTCGAGCAGGCGGTGCGCTGGTGGCGCGCGGCGGCGCAGCAGGGACATGCGCGCGCGCAGCTCAAGCTCGGCCATTGCTATCGCTGGGGCGAAGGCGTCGAGGAAAACAAGGGGCTGGCGCTCGCCTGGTACCGGCGCGCCGCCGAGGGCGGCGAGGCCGACGCCCACATCTGGCTCGGAGAATGCCACGAGCATGGCGAAGGCATCGCCGCGGACGCGGTGGCGGCACGCCGGCATTACCATGCCGCGGCGCAGGCCGGTTCCGCGCACGGCCTGGCCGAACTCGGCCGCTGTCATCTGTTCGGCATCGGCGGCCAGGTCGATACCGCGCGCGGCGAAGCCGCCCTGTTGCAGGCCGCCGAACTCGGCTGGCAGCCGGCGCTCGACGAGCTCGAGCGCTACTGGTTCGCCGAAGGCGAGCGGCTGTTCCATGGCCATGGCACGGTGGCCGACGCGGCGAAGGCGCGACAGTGCTACCGCAAGGCCGGCGAACTCGGCCACCGGCGTGCCGCCTACATGCTGGCCGAATGCCTGCGCCACGGCCTGGGCGGCCCCGCCGACACGGCGCAGGCCGTGACCTGGTACCGCCGCGCCGCGACGCTGTTCGACGCCAAGCTGGCGCTCGCGGACCTCTACTATCACGGCGAGGGCGTGGCGCGGAACTACCGCGAGGCGCTGCGCTGGTTCGAGCAGGCCGTCGAGCAGCACGAGGACGCCTACACGCTCTACAGCCTCGGTTTCATGCTGCTGCACGGCCAGGGGGTGCGGCGCGACGCGAAGCAGGCTATCCGCCATCTGCGGCGCGCGGCGGCGCTCGGCGAGGCCAATGCGCAATACGAACTCGGCGCCGCCTACTATCGCGGCACGGGCGTGACGCGCAATCTGCGGCAGGCGATGCGCTGGCTGCGCATGGCGGCCGGCCTCGGCCAGGACGAGGCGCGCGCCTTCCTGGAGCGCATCGAGCGCGGCACGCGGCTCAACTAGGCTGCCGGAATTTCCGGCAGGACGATGCGGGCGATCAGCCCGCCGCCGTCGCGCGGCGCGAGTTCGAGGCGGCCGCCGTGCGCGCGCGCGATGCGTTCGACGATCGCCAGTCCCAGACCGGCGCCGGCGGCGCCGGTGCGCGCCGCCTCGCCGCGCGTGAACGGCTGCCTGAGGCGCTCGGCCTCGGCCGGCGCGATGCCCGGCCCGCGGTCGAGCACCGCGATCACGATCGCTTCGCGCTCGCGCGTCAGGTTCAGCTCGACCGGCGCGGCGTCCTCACCCTGGCCGCCGTGGCGCAGCGCGTTCTCGATCAGGTTGATGACGGCGCGCCGCAGCGACTCGATTCGAACCGGCGCGACGATTCGCGCAAACTCGGCGCCGGCGAGGCGGCGCACGCGGCCGCCGTAGCGGGCGGCGATCTCGTCGAGCAGGGCGGCCAGGTCGGCGGGGGCGCCGCGGCCGGCATCGGCCGGCCGCGCGAAGTCGAGGAACTGGCCGATGGTGCGGTCCATCTCGGCGATATCAGACTCCATGCCGGCGCGCGCCGCCGCGTCGGCGACGCTCATTTCCGTTTCCATGCGCAGGCGCGTCAGCGGCGTGCGCAGGTCGTGCGAGATGCCGGCCAGCAGCAGGGCGCGATCCTCCTCGAGCTGCTTGAGATTCGCGCTCATCTGGTTGAAGGCATGCGTGACGGTGACGATCTCTTCCGGGCCGCGCAGCGGCAGCGGCGGCGGCGATTCACCGGCGCCGAGCTTCTGCGCCGCGCGCTCGAGCGCCTTGAGCGGCCGCGTGATGCGGAAGACGATCAGCCAGGCGCCGGCGAGCGCCAGCAGCAGCACGCCGGCGCCCCAGCCGAGCCATTGCAGCGGCAGGTGGCGCTCGAGGCGCTCGCGCGGCAGGGCGAGCCAGTAGCTGCCGCCGTCGCCTTCGCTGCCGGGAAAGAGGCGGAAGCTGACGAACAGGCCCGGCTCGCCGTTGACCTCGAAGGCGAGGCGCGTGTCCGCGCCGAGCCGGGCGTGCAGTTCCTGTTCGAGGTGGCGCGTCATCGCATGCGGCGGCGGCGGCTTGATCCGGTCATCGGCATCGATCGGATAGACGTGCACGCCTTCGGTGTCGGAGAGCTCGGCCAGCAGGTCGAGGCGGTGTTCCGGCCGGGCGGCGAGCAGCGCGGTGCGCGTCAGGTTGGTCACGCTCGCGATCATCTGCGCGAGGGCGCGGGCGCGCGGCTCGATCTCGGCTTCGCGCACCAGCGCCAGCCAGGCCGCCACCGCCAGCAGGATCAGCGTGGCGATCAGCAGGAAGGCGCGCCAGAGCAGGCTGCGGGGGATGAAGTGCGACGGCGGCCGCAAGGCTCAGCCCGTTTCCTTGCCGTCCGGGACGAACACGTAGCCGAAGCCCCACACCGTCTGGATGTGGCGCGGCTTGGCGGGGTCGGGTTCGACGAGCTTGCGCAGGCGCGAGATCTGCACGTCGATGGCGCGGTCGAACACGCCGTGCTCGCGGCCGCGCGCCAGCTCCATCAGCTTGTCGCGCGACAGCGGCTGGCGCGGATGCCTGAGCAGCACCTGCAGCAGGCCGAACTCGCCGGTGGTGAGCATCGTCGTCGTGCCTTCGCGCACCAGTTCGCGCGTCGCCAGATTCACCTCGACCGGCCCGAAGCGCACGACCTCCTGCGCGGTGGCCGGCGCGCCGGCGGGCGGCGGCGCGGCGCGCCGGCGCAGCACGGCATGGATGCGCGCGACCAGCTCGCGCGGGTTGAACGGCTTGGGCAGATAGTCGTCGGCGCCGAGCTCGAGGCCGACGATGCGGTCGATGTCGTCGCCCTTGGCGGTGAGCATCAGGATCGCGATGTCGTTCCCGGCGGCGCCATTGCCGCGCAGGCGGCGGCAGATCGACAGGCCGTCCTCGCCGGGCAGCATCAGGTCGAGCACGATCAGGTCGTAGAGTTCGCGCTCGAGCGCGCGGTCCATGCCCGCCGCATCGGCGACGGCCTTGACGGCGAACCCCTGCTCGACCAGGTAGCGCTCGAGTTGGCTGCGCAGCCGCAGGTCGTCGTCGATGACGAGGATTTTCGGTTTGCGTGCGTCGTTCATGGCGCGAAGGATACCGCCGTTGCCGCACGCCGGGCGTTGCAGGATGTTGCCGGCGCGGCGCGGCGCAACGGAATGTTACAAAGCCCGCCGCGCAACGCGGAGGGGCCGACCTAGAATGCAGGCATGAAAAAGTCCGTCCGTCTCCTCGCCCTGCTGTGCTGCGCCATCGTCATGCCGACGGCGGCGCAGGAGCCGCCGCCGGCCAATGGGCAGGCGGTGCGCGGCTGGCGCGACATGCCGCCCGAGCAGCGCGAGCAGATGCGTCGCCAGATGCGCGAGGAACGGCGCGAGCGCCGCGAGATGTGGCAGCAGATGACGCCCGAGGAGCGCCACCAGCTGCGCCGCGACATCCGCGAGGCGGGACGCGAGCTCTACCCGCGCCACGGTCGCCGTCCGCGCGACTAGAACCTAGCCGGCATCCCAGTCGTGTACATGCACGTGACTGTGCAGTGCACCGTCATGGCGGTGCTTGTGGCGGTGCGCGAGGCGCGCTTCCTCCAGCAGCGGCAGGTTGCCGAGCGCCGCGGCGACCGGGCCGTCGTACAGCAGCCGTCCGCCGTCGCCGAGCACGAGGCAGCGGCTGCCGAGTTCCGCTGCCAGCGACAGGTTGTGGGTCGCGGCGACGACCGTCACGGACGAATCCAGCAAGGTATCGATCAGCCAGCCGACCGTCGCCGGGTCGAGGCTGGCCGAGGGCTCGTCGAGCAGCAGCAGCCGCGGGTCGAGCGCCAGCAGGCTGGCGAGCGCCACCTTCTGCTTCTGGCCGCCGGAGAGCAGGAACGGCGGCTGGTCGAGCAGCGGCGCGAGTTGCAGTTCCGCCGCCCAGCGCGCGACGCGCGCCTCGGCATCGGGCAGTTCGAGCTGGCGCGGGCCGTAGCCGATCTCGTCCTTCACCGTCGGGTTGAACAGCATCGCCTCGGGGTGCTGGAACAGCAGAGCGCACTCTTGCCTGAACCGGCGGGAGAATTCCCGCCGCGCCGCCAGCGCCGACTTTTCCAGTGATGTGCCTGCATAGCTCACCGTGCCGCTTTGCGGGAAGACGAGGCCGTTCATCAGCTTGAGCAGCGTCGACTTGCCGCAGCCGTTGGCGCCGAGGATCACCACCTTGTCGCCTGCGCGGACCTTCAGCGAGAGCTCGTCGATGACGGGCCGGTCCGGCTCCCAGCCGAAGCGCACGCGGTCGAGTTCGAGCATCAGTCGAAGGCTCCGCGCGAGCGCATCGCCAGCGCCACCTCGGCCGACTGCGCCTGCGCCTTGTCGAGCAGGGCGACGGCCTGCGCGCCGGCGTGGCGGCGCCGGTCGAGCAGGCTCGGCCGCACGATGTTGCGGCTGGCGAAGGCGAGGCGGAAATCCTTGAGCATTCTTTCGAAGCTGCGCGTCTGTCCCATGGCGAGGGTGGCGAGCAGCGTCGCCGTCGGCCAGCCGGCCAGCGCGGCGAGCAGATCGACGCGCGCGACGAACCAGAAGCCGAGGAAGACCATCAGCAGCACGCGCAGGTTGGCGACGAGCAGCCAGCCGCTGTCGATCCGGCCTTGCCAGAGGCCGACGAGGACGACGCCGAGGCTCACCGAGAGATTGAAGGCGAGGATCGCCAGCAGACTCCTCTTGAGAATGCGCCAGCGTTCTCCGCCTGCGCACAGGACGGCTGCGGCGAGTCCGAGCGCGAGCAGCCGCGGGTCATGCACGAAAGTCGGCGCCGGCAGGGCGGCGAGATAGAGGTACAACGCGTGGCGTGGCTTCATGCCCGCCATTTTCGCATCCGCGCGTAGCGCCACACCAGCAGCGTCAGTGCCGCCTCCCCGAGACCGATGAAAACGTGCGGCACCAGGATCGCCGGCAGCGTGATTTCAATGCCGAAGGGGAAGAACAGCGGCGATCCGTCGGGCTTCGTCGCGATGAGCGGCTGCAGACCCAGTACGAACGCGACCAGTGCGCCGGGAACGATCACCGAGAGCCAGGCGGCGACGGCGACGGCGACAGTCTCGTTGAACCCGCGCAGCAGGCGGAACGTCGCGACCGCCGTCGCGCCGCCGGCCAATCCCATCGCCAGTGCGTTGATCGGCAGCGCGGTCAGCCCGCCCGCGCCGAACAGCAGCGCCTGCAGCAGCAGCACGCCGCTGTAGGCGAGGAAGGCGAGCCGCAGGCCGAACAGCAGCGCCAGCATCGCGACGCCGAGCGCGTGGCCGCTGGTGCCGCCGGGCAGCGGCAGCATGATCAGTCCCAATCCATAGGCCAGCGCGGTGAGCATCGCCAGCCGCGGGACCAGCGTTTCGTCGAGGGCGGATCGCAAGCCGCGCGCTGCCCACGCCCATGCGCCGAGGGCGATCACGGCGGCGGGCAGCCAGGTCTGCGGCGAGAGGAAACCGTCGGGGATATGCATTACAGCGGCATCAGAACATCATCGAGGCCGAGAAGATCAGCCGGTATTTCTCCTTGCCCTCGGCGCCCTGCTGCTGCTTCTCTTCGTTGAGATCCGTCCACGCCGCCTTCTTGACGCCGACGGCGATGTTCAGGTTGTCCTTGTAGAAGCGCAGGCCGGGCAGCAGGTAGAGGATCCTGCCGCCGGTCGCCTGCGCGCCGACGCCGTTCTCGACGTCGCGGCCGAGCGACAGGTATTGGGCTTCCAGCACGCCATCGACGCGGAAGCGGCTGTCGGGATTCGTGTGCAGGCGCTGCGCGAGGCCGAGGTTGACGCGGTTCTCGGTGCCGAATTTCACTTGATTGCCGTCGTCGTAGCGGTACTCGCGGAAGCGGATCGTCGAGACTTCGAGGTTGAAGGTCAGGTCGCGCGTGAGTTGCTTGGTCGCCGTCAGACCCAGGCTCCACGAGTTCTTGCCGAAGCCGTGCGCCTTGCCGGGGTCGATGCTGCCGTCGGCGAGGCGGTGATTGGCGTTGCCGGTCGGCAGCGTGCCGCCGCCGAATACGGTGAAGTGCCAGTCCTCCTGGTCGTCGAGGCTCTCGTTGGCCGGCACGAGTCCGAAGCCGCCGTCGTACTTGAAGCCGATCTGCCCCATGACGGAAACGTCGGCCCAGCCCTTCGAGTCGAGGCCGCCCGCTTCCTGGATCTTGGCGTGGTAGGGCGCGAACACGTAGGCCGAGAACCACGGCGTGAAGCCGTGGCCGACGCCGACCATCCAGTAGTTGGCGTAGTCCTCCTCGGCCGTGCCGGGCGGGACGGTGTTGGCGGTGTAGGTCTTGTACTTGGCGTGGTCGAGCTTGGCGTAGAGCAGCGTCTTGCCGGCCGGCAGCACCGCGGAGCTTGCCGATTCGACGGGGGAGCCCGGTCCTTCGAGGGCGGCCGCGCCGACGCCGGCGACGCCGTGGTGAGCCAGTGCCGAAGTGGCCACGAAAGTTGGCGCCAGCAGGGCGGCGGCCAGCAGTCGTTTCATGTTTTCTTCCTCGCGAACAATTGGAACAGGCCGAACAGGCCGAAGATCAGCGACAGACCGAAGCCGGCGAGCAGCCAGCGCGGCACGGATGGTTCGGCGGCTTGTGTGCCGGCGGCCACGGCCGGTGCGGCGAATTCGAGATTGACGCCGTGGCCGTCCGCGGAGGTGGCCTGCAGGCGCCATTTGCCGATCGCATCCGGCACGAAGGCGATGCGGCCGGCCGCGTCGGTGTTGCCGACCTGGCGCGGCGTTTCCTGTCCGGCCGGATAAAGAGCGTATTTCTCGTAGGCGAAGGGCTCGCCGTTGGCGTAGGTCAGCGTGACGACGACGGCGCCGGCCGCTTCGATGCGGTGATGCACCTCGTGCGCCTGCGCCAGCGCGCTCCAGCAAACGAGCAGGACGAACAGGCGCCTCATTGCGGCAATTCCCACTGCAGCGTGGCGGCGACGATTTCCACGTCGGCCTTGCCGTCGGCGAGCGGCGTCTCGACGCTCGCCGAAATCAGCTGGATGCCGCCGTGGCGCAGGCGGATTGCGATGCGGCCGTCGGCGTCCGTTTCGCCGCGCGTGTCGCCGTGGTAGGCGACCGGCACGCCTGCGAGCGGCTTGCCCGCGCGCAGGACGCGCACGACCAGCTTGTCGCCGGGCTTGAGCGTGAACGGATCGGCGGTCGGCACGATCTCGAGCCCGTCGCCGAGCGGCTGGGCTGCCGCGGCACTCCACTGCTCGAGCCGCTTCAGGCTCTCGCGGGACAGCCAGCTCCTGAGTGCGCCGGGCGCCTCGGGCTTCGGCACGTTCTTCGTCTCCCACGGCGTCTTGCTCCAGTAGCCTGAGGAGACCTCGACCAGCAGCACCGCGCAGTCGCCGGCTGCCGTCCACGGCGCGGTACCGGCGACGGCGAGCGGCCGGCTGCCGCCGCGCGCATCGACGCAGCGCGTCGCGGTGACGAAGCTGCCGCCGTAGGCGAGCGTTTCTGCACCGGTGTGGCTGCTGTGGCGGTGGCCCTGATAGAGCGTCCAGCGCTGGCCGTTCTTCTCCAGCCACAGGTCGTGGGCATGGAGCGGCGCGGCGCAGAGGGCGAGACCGATGGCGGTGAGCAGGGCGCGCGGGAGATTCATCGTCTTGTCGTTGTATGACAAAAATTCTAAAACATCTTAACACGGCATTGCGCATTCCACGCTGGCGGGTGGCGGCGCGTTTCACGTTAAGATTCCCGCCATCATGGACAGCGCCGCCCTGCCGACTTCATCGTCTGTCGCCGTGCCGCATTCCGCCTGGCGGCGCCGGCTGGCGCGCGGCGCGGGGCGCGAGTGGCGCTTCGTGCTGTTCGCGGCGGCCCTCGTCGCCGCCGCGTTGTCCCCGGCCAGCTACCGGCGTGCGGTGCGACGCGCGGTCGCCGAGTCGATCTGTTTCGCGGCCGGGCAGGCGTTGCCGGGTTACGCGCTGTTCGCGCTGCTGTTCGGGGCGGCGACGACGCACATCGTCGCCGTCACCGCCGCCAGCTACGGCCTGTCGCACCTGGCCATGGAGGCGGTGGTGCGCGTCTTCGTCGTCGAGCTGATCCCCCTTGCGGCGGCGCTGTTCGTCGCCATGCGTTCCGGCACCGCCGTGCTCGACCGGCTCGCCGCGCTGCGCGCGCAGGGCGCGGACCTCGATGCCGGCGGCGGCTTCGTGCTGTTCGTGCTGCCCGGCTTCATCGGCAACCTGTTCGCGGTGATGCTGCTGACGCTGGCGAGCGGCGTGCTCGTCCTCGCCGTCGCCTACCTGGTCGTCTACGGGCTGACGCCCTGGGCCATCGGCGGGTTCACGCGTCTGGTCGGCCAGGTGTTCGATCCGGTGACGGCGCCGGGCTTCCTGCTCAAGATCGCGCTGTTCGGCCTCGCGGTCGGCGCGGCGCCGGCGACGGTGGCGCTCGACGCGCCGCGTCGCGCCGCCTCCGGCAGCGAGATGCGCGTCATGGCGCGCCTGTTCCTGTTGCTGGCGCTGGTCGAAGGCGGCAGTCTGGTCCTGCTGCATTTCTGAGCGTTCGCGATGACCCGTCCCGAAACCGATCCCGCCCCGGTGCCGCCGATCCCGCACGCCGTCGCCAAGTCGTATCTGCTGCTCGCCCTGCTGATCGCACTGCTGGGCGGCTTCGTGCTCTACGTGATGCACGCGCGCGGGGTGTTCGAGGAAACGCAGCGGCTCGTGCTGCTCGCCGAGAACTCCGAGGGCGTGGCGGTCGGCATGGACCTGACCTTCTCCGGCTTCGCCATCGGCCGCGTCGCGCGCATCGAACTCGGCGACGACGGCAAGGCGCACATCCACATCGAGGTGCCGACGAAAGATGCGCGCTGGCTGCGCACCTCGTCGGTATTCACGCTCGAGCGCGGCCTGGTCGGCGGCGCGAAGCTGCGCGCCTACACCGGCCTGCTCGAGGACCCGCCGCTGGCCGACGGCGCGCGCCGCGAGGTGCTGATCGGCGACGCGACGGCCGGCATTCCGCAGCTCGTCAGCACCATGCGCGATCTGCTCGACAACCTGAACCGTATCACCGCGGCCGACGCGCCGCTCAGTGCGAGCCTCGGCAACGTGCAGAAACTGACCGGCGCGATGACCGGCCGCCACGGCGCGCTGGCCGGCGTGGTGGGCGAGGAGGGCGCGCGTCGCATCCTCGAGGCGGTCGAACGCGCCAACCGCCTGCTGGCGCAGACCGATGCGCGCCTGTTCGGCAAGGACGGGCTGGCGGACGGCGCGCAGCGCACCGCCGCCGAAGTGCGGGCCGCCGTCGCCGAGGTGCGCGGGCTGCTGGCCGAGGCGCGCGGCAGCCTGAAGAAAGCCGATGCGGCGCTCGAGGATGCGCGCGCCATCGCCGCCAACGCGCGCGTCGCCACCGACGATCTCGACGTCCTGCGCGGCGAGGTCGAGGCGACCCTGCGCCGGCTGGCCGTGCTGGTCGAGGAGATCAACCGCAAGTGGCCCTTCGCGCGCGAGCGGGAGATCACGCTGCCGTGAGAGCGCTCCTTCTTGCTTGCACTTTCGTGCTGGCCGGCTGCGCGGGCGGCCCGCCGGCGCCCGACTGGCAGGCCAGCGCCCATGCCGCGCTGGCCGCGCATTCCGCGGCCTGGCTGGGCGGGCGCGAGCGCGTCGCCGCCCAGGAGCTGGAGACGGCGCGCCGCGAGGTCGCACGTACCGGCGATGCCGCGCAAATGGCGCGGGTCGAACTGACCGTCTGCGCACTGCGCTTCGCCAGCCTCGAGCCGGGCGACTGCCCGGCCTTCGCGCCGCTCGCCGCCGATGCCGGCGCGGCGGCCAACGCCTACGCCGCTTACCTGACCGGCCGCTGGCAGGGACTGGACGCGCAGTTGCTGCCGCCGGCGCAGCGCGGCGTGCCGGGAACGACCGACGCGCCCGCGCTGCTGCGCGGCATCGACGATCCGCTCTCGCGCCTGGTCGCCGCCGCCGCCCTGCTGCGCGCCGGCCGCCTGCCGCCCGCCGGCATCGAACTGGCCATCGACACCGCATCCGCGCAGGGCTGGCGCCGGCCGCTGCTCGCCTGGCTCGGCTTCGACCGCGACCGCCTGCGCGCGGCGGGCGACGCCGCTGCTGCCGCGGAACGCCAGCGCCGCATGGATTACGCGGGCGGCGCCGCCGGGCGGTGAGCACCTCCCGGTAGAATCCGCCGCGTGAATTTCCTCGCCTTCGAAGCCGCCACCCACCGCCTTTCCGTCGCCCTCTGGCGCGACGGCGCATGCACCGAGCGTGCGGCCATGGTGCCGAACGGCGGCTCGGAGCGGCTGCTGCCCTGGGCCAATGAGCTGCTCGCCGAGGCCGGCCTGAGCCTGCAACAGCTCGACGGCGTTGCCTTCGGCGCCGGCCCCGGCGGCTTCACCGGCCTGCGGCTCGCCTGCGGCGTCGCGCAGGGCCTCGCCTTCGGCCTCGACGTGCCGGTCGCGCCGGTCGGCACCCTCGCGGCGCTGGCGCTGGCCAGTGGGGAGGGCAAGGTGCTCGCCTGTCTCGACGCGCGCATGCACGAGATCTACGTCGCCGCCTATGTCGTCGCGGGCGACTGCGTCGAGGAGATCGTGGCGCCGAAAGTCGGCGCCGGCGAGGCGGCGCCGCTGCCGGAAGGCGACGGTTGGCGCGGCGCCGGCGATGGCTTCGCCGCCTGCGGCGAGGCGCTGCGCCAGCGCATGGGCGACCGGCTGGCCGGTGTCGATGTCGACGCATTTCCGACCGCGGCGGCGGTGGCCCGGCTGGCGGCGCCGGTGCTGGCCGCGGGCGGCGGCATTCCCGCCGCGCAGGCCGCGCCGCTCTACGTGCGCGACAAGGTGGCGCTGACGACCGCCGAACGTCTCGCCCGGGGCGGCAGCCGATGAACGTCGCCCCGATGACCGACGCCGACCTCGCCGAGGTCGGCGCCCTCGAGGAGCGCGTGCAGGCTTTTCCCTGGAGCAGCGGCAACTTCCGCGACGCGCTCGCGGCGGGCTACGACTGCCGCGTCGTGCGGGAAGACGGCAAGCTCACCGCCTTCGCGGTGGCGATGCGTGCAGTTGACGAGGTGCACCTGCTGGTGATCGCCGTCGCACCGGAGCGGCAGCGCGCGGGACTCGGCAGCCGGCTGCTCAAATCCCTCTGCGCCGAGGCGCGCGCGGCGGGCATGGCGCGCCTGCTGCTCGAGGTGCGGCCGTCGAATGCGGCCGCCGTTGCGTTCTACCAACATGCCGGTTTTGCCGAGATCGGCCGCCGGCGCGGTTACTATCCAGCCCACGAAGGAAGGGAAGACGCCATCGTGATGGCGAAGCCACTATGAATCGCGATCAACTGCTCAAGGAAATGGAGCTCGGGCCGATCTGGAAGCTGCGCCAGCCGCCGAGGAAGAAGCGCGGCGAGCCGGCATCCGCCGAACCCGCGCCGGTCGATGACCGCACGGCGGCGATCGCCGCGATGGGCTGGGAAGAGCTTGGTCAGGCCGTCGCGGCATGCACCGCCTGTCCGCTGTGCCAGACGCGCAAGCAGGCGGTGCTCGGCGTCGGCGACGTGAATGCCGACTGGCTGTTCGTCGGCGAAGGGCCGGGCGCCGAGGAGGACGAGCGCGGCGAGCCCTTCGTCGGCCAGGCCGGCAAGCTGCTCGACGCGATGCTGGCGGCGATCGACCTCAGGCGCGGCGAGGGCGTCTATATCGCCAACGCGGTCAAGTGCCGCCCGCCCGGCAACCGCACGCCGGAGCCGGCCGAGACTGCCGCCTGCTGGCCTTTCCTGGCGCGGCAGATCGAGCTGATCCGGCCGAAGCTGATCGTCACGCTCGGCAAGCCGGCGGCGCAGACGCTGCTGCAGCAGGAGGTGACGATCGCCCGGGCGCGCGACATGGTGCACGACTTCGCCGGCATCCCGCTGATCGTCACCTACCATCCGGCCTACCTGCTGCGCAACCTGCCCGACAAGGCGAAGGCCTGGGAAGATTTGTGCTTCATGCGCAAGACGATGGCGAGCCTCCGTTAAAATCGCGGCATGACTTCTCCCCTGATTCGCGCCGATCAGTCCGCCCTGCTGGTGATCGACCTGCAGGAGCGCCTGCTGCCGCACATCCACGACTGGCAGCGCGTGCTCGGCCACGCCGACTGGCTGGTGCAGGTCGCGCAGCGGCTCGGCGTGCCGGTGGCCGCCACCGAACAGTATCCCAAGGGGATCGGCCACACGCATCCGCAGCTCGCCGCGCGCCTGCCGGCCGGCAGCGTCGGGGCGAAGCTGCATTTCTCCTGCGTGGCCGGCAACTGCCTGCCCGGCCTGCCGGGCATGGAGCGACCGCAGCTCGTCGTCTGCGGCACCGAGGCGCACGTCTGCGTGCTGCAGACCGTGCTCGAACTGGCGGCGGCCGGCAAGCAGGTGTTCGTCGTCGAGGAGGCGGTCGGCTCGCGCGATCCGGCGCACAAGGCGCTCGCGCTCGAACGCATGCGCCAGCACGGCATCGCGATCGTCTGCCGCGAGATGGTCGCCTTCGAGTGGCTGCACGTCGCCGGCAGCGACGTCTTCCGCGACATCAGCCGGAACTTCCTCAAATAATCGTGCGCATCCTGCTCTCCAACGACGACGGCTACTACGCGCCCGGCCTGGCGGCGCTGGCCGAGGCCATGCGCGGCATGGGCGAGGTGACCGTCGTGGCGCCCGAGCGCAACCGCAGCGGCGCCTCGAACTCGCTGACGCTCGACCGGCCGCTGCACCTCAAGGAGGCGCCGAACGGCTTCTTCTACGTGAACGGCACGCCGACCGACTGCGTGCACCTCGCCGTCACCGGCATGCTCGACCATGAGCCGGACATGGTGCTCTCCGGCATCAACTGGGGTCCGAACATGGGCGACGACACGATCTACTCCGGCACGGTGGCGGCGGCGATGGAAGGCCACCTGCTCGGCGTGCCGTCGCTCGCGCTGTCGCTGGCGAGCTTTTCCGGCTGCAACTTCGCCACCGCGGGACGCGTCGCGCGCGAACTGGCCGAACGCTTCCGCGAGCAGCCCTTCGGCGTGCCGGTGCTGCTCAACGTCAATGTCCCCGACGTGCCCTACGAGATGCTGAAAGGGATGCGCGTGACCCGGCTGGGCCGCCGCCACAAGGCCGAGCCGGTGGTGAAGCAGGTGTCGCCGCGCGGCGACACCGTCTACTGGGTCGGCGCCGCCGGCGCGGCCGCGGATGCGGGCGAGGGTACCGACTTCCATGCCGTCGACAACCAGTGGGTGTCGGTGACGCCGCTGCAGATCGACCTGACGCACGCGGGCCAGATCCAGCGCGCGCGGGAGTGGCTGGCCGCATGAACGCGCAATCATGAATGCACTGAGTGGCATCGGCATGACCTCCGAGCGCACGCGCACGCGCATGATCGAGCGCCTGCGCGAGCAGGGCATCCGCAACGAGCAGGTGCTGGCGGCGCTCGGCAAGGTGCCGCGCCACATCTTCGTCGAGGAGGCGATGGCGCACCGCGCCTACGAGGACACGGCGCTGCCGCTGATCCTCGGCCAGACCATTTCTCAGCCCTACATCGTCGCGCGCATGATCGAGCTGCTGCTCGCCGGGCGCGACAAGCTCGGCCGGACGCTCGAGATCGGCGCCGGCTGCGGCTACCAGGCGGCGGTGCTGGCGCAGCTGACGCGCGAGGTGTTCGGCGTCGAGCGCCTCGCGCCGCTGCTGGCGCGCGCGCGGGAGAACCTGAAGCAGCTCAAGCTGACGCAGATCCGCCTCAAGCATGGCGACGGGATGGGCGGCCTGCCCGAGGCGGCGCCCTTCGACTCCATCGTCGTCGCGGCCGCGGGCGCCGCCGTGCCGCAGGCGCTGCGCGAGCAGCTGGCGGTCGGCGGTCGCCTGGTGATGCCGGTCGGCAGCGGTGCGCAGGCGCTGGTGCTGGTCGAGCGGACGCCGCAGGGCTGGACCGAAACCCGCTGCGACGCCGTGCGTTTCGTGCCCTTGCTGCCGGGAGTCGCCTGATGTCGAAACCGTTGCTGATCCTTCTCGCCTGCGGGCTGGCCGGCTGCGCCGGCATCGGGCCGGTGCCGGTGGCCGATGCGCCCGCCCCGACGCGCGTCGAAGGGCCGAAGCCCGCCGCCGCGCCGGCTGCCGCCCCCGCCGCGCCGGCCGGCAGGTTCCATACCGTCAAGAAAGGCGACACGCTGTTCAGCATCGCCCGCCAGCATGGCGTCAGCACGCAGGACCTGGCTGCCTGGAACAATCTCGACGGCACCCATCGCATCCTGGTCGGCCAGCAGTTGCGCACGAGCCCGCCCGCCGCGGCGGTGGCCGGCGCCGATGGCACGGAAGTGCGCGCGGTGGCCCTGGGCGGCGGCGTGGTCGCCCGGCCGCTCGACGGCGCGCCGGCGGCCGCTCCTCTGGCCGCCCCGCCGGCGCCGAGTTTGGCGCCGGGCAACGACGAGAAGCTCAAGCGCGCGCCCCGGGGCGGCAAGCTTCCCTATTCCGAGGAGAACCTGGCGCTGCTGAAGGCGCAGGAGGGCGCGCCGGTGCCCGTGGTCGCGCCGCCGCCGGTAGCCGCCGCCCCGGCCCCGGCTGCACCGGCGCCGCAGTCGCCGCCGGCCGCAGCCGACATCGACTGGGGCTGGCCGGCCGCCGGCAAGCTGCTGTCGAACTTCAGTGACGGCGCGGGCGGCCAGGAAGTCAACCGCGGCATCGACATCGCCGGCAAGACCGGCGACCCGGTGCTCGCCGCCGCGGCTGGCAAGGTGATCTTCGTCGGCGTCTATCCGAAGCACGGCAACCTGGTCGTGCTGCTGCACGGCGGCGGCTACAGCAGCGTCTACGCGCACAACAGCCGCATCCACGTCAAGGAAGGCCAGTTCGTCAAGCGCGGCGAACGGATCGCCGAGCTCGGCGATTCGGACGCCGACCGGCCCAAGCTGCATTTCGAGGTGAGGCAGCAGGGCAAGCCGGTCGATCCCCTCAAGCTGCTGCCGTCCCGTTCCTGATGGCTGGCGAAGACGACGAACAGCTTGTCCCGCCCGACGAGGCGCCGCCGCCGGCCGAGCGCGGCGAAGAGCTGCTGCCCGGCGCGACCGGCGAGGAGGGCTTCCTCGACGACGTCACCCAGCTTTATCTCAACGAGATCGGCGCCACGCCGCTGCTCAAGCCGGCCGAGGAAGTCGCGCTGGCGCGGGCGATGCGCGCCGGCGACTTCGCGGCGCGCCAGCGCATGATCGAGGCCAACCTGCGGCTGGTGGTCAGCATCGCCAAGCATTACCAGCACCGCAGCATCCCGCTCGACGACCTGATCGAGGAGGGCAACCTCGGCCTGATCCACGCGCTCGAAAAGTTCGATCCCGAGCGCGGCTTCCGCTTTTCCACCTACGCGACCTGGTGGGTGCGGCAGAACATCGAGCGCGCGATCATGAACCAGTCGCGCACCATCCGCCTGCCGGTGCATGTGGTCAAGGAACTGAACGCCGTGCTGCAGGCGCTGCGCAAGCTCGGCGTCGACACCAGCGAGCCGGAGCCGGCTCCGGTGCTCGAGCGCGTGGCGCAGCTGCTGCACAAGCCGGTCGAGGAAGTCCGCCGCCTGCTGGCGCTCAACGAGCGCACCGCTTCGCTCGACGCGCCGCTCGACATCGATCCCGACCTGTCGATCGCCGACACGCTGGCCGACGAGCGGGCGGTGGCGCCGGACGCCGCGCTCGAGCAGGAGGAAATCGAGCGCCACATCGCCGCCTGGGTCGGCGAGCTGTCGCCGCGCCACCGCCACGTCGTCGAGACGCGTTACGGCCTCAACGGCTGCGAAGTGGCGACGCTCGAGACGCTGGCGCAGGAACTCGGCATCACGCGCGAGCGCGTGCGCCAGCTGCAGCTCGAGGCGCTCGCCCGCCTGCGCCAGCGCCTGGCGCGCCAGGGCATGGCGGTGCGCTCGCTACTGTGACGCCGGGGCGCGCCGCGCCGACTCGAGTTCCCGCGCGAACTGGAACACCGTCATCGCGTAGAAGCTGCTGCGGTTGTAGCGCGTGATCACGTAGAAGTTCCGGTAGCCGAGCCAGTACTCGGTCGCGGCGTCGGGCGTGGCGAGATCGATCAGCGCGGCGGGCGCGTCCGGTGCCGCGGCCGGGATCTCGACGCCGAAGGCCGCCATCTCCTCGGGACGGCGCAGCGGCAGGATGCCCTCGGCGAGCAGGCTCTCGGGCGCCGCCCCGCCGGCGCCGAGTTTTGCGGGGATGGCCACCGGGCCGCCGCATTCCCAGCCGTGTTCCGCCAGGAAGTTCGCCACGCTGCCGATCGCGTCGGCCGGGCTGCCGGTCAGGTCGATGCGGCCGTTGCGGTCGAAATCGACGGCGTAGCTGCGGATGCTCGACGGCAGAAACTGCGGCAGGCCGATCGCGCCGGCATAGGAGCCGCGATAGCCGTCCGGCGTGCGCCCCTCCGCCTGCGCCAGCAGCAGCAGGGCCTCGAGCTCGCGGCGGAACAGCTCGGCGCGCGGCGGATAGTCGAAGGCCAGCGTCGCCAGCGCCGCGAAGGCGTCGAAGCGCCCCAGATGCTTGCCGTAGTAGGTCTCGATGCCGATGATGGCGACGACCACTTCCGCGGGCACGCAGGTCAGCGCCTGCGCCTTCGCCAGCGCGGCCGCGTGGCGCTGCCGGAAGGCGCGGCCGGCGGCGAGGCGACGCGGCTCGATGAAGCGCGCGCGGTACGCCTGCCAGGAACGGGCCTTCGGATCGGCGGGCGGCGCGATGGCCTTGAGCACGCCGGGAAGCGGCTGCGTCCTTTCGAACAGCGCGGTCAGGCGCACGGCATCCAGGCCGTGGCGGGCCGCCATTTCGGCGACGAAGGCCTGCACCTCCGCGCGTTCGGCGTAGCTGGCGGATGCCGGTGCCGGGATGGTGAGCAGCAGGAAGAGGATGGACAGCAGGCGGATCATGGTCTGAAGGCCGCGACGCGGCGGCGCAACGTGGCTAATGAAGTGGCGAGCGAATCGGCGGGAGCGTTGCCGTAGCGTAGCCCGGCGTAGAGCGCGGCGATGGCGCGAATATCGGCGGCGGCGGCCGGCAATTTCGCGGCGACGCGCGCGGCGTAGTCCTGCGGCCCTTCCCAGGCGTGGCGCGCCAGCCCGCGGCGCGCCAGCCGGCGCGCGGCCTTGCGCCATTGGCGTTCGGCCGGATCGGGGCGCGGCCGGCGCCACAGCAGCCAGCCGGCGAGCGCCAGCAGCACCAGGCCGGCGAAGGCGGCGAGGGCGATGCCCATCTTGCGCCAGTCGGGCGCGTGCATGCCGAGCCGCTCGAGCAGTTCGCGCTGCCGCTGCGGATCGTAGCCGAGCACCCACTGGTTCCAGGCGTTGTTGACCGCCCACCAGCGGTAGCGCAGTTCGCGCAGCCAGCGGAAGTCGGCGCGCGCCAGCCAGGGCAGCGGCTCGCCGGCCGGCATGGCGGCGGCGAGGTTCTGCTCGATGCGCGCCGGCACGCTGACGGCGGTCGGATCGACGCGCACCCAGCCGCTCTGCTCGAGCCAGACCTCGGTCCAGGCGTGGGCGTCGGACTGGCGGATCACCCAGGTGTCGTCGACCGGATTGCGCTCGCCGCCCTGATAGCCGGTGACGACGCGCGCCGGCACGCCCGCGGCGCGCATCAGCACGACGAACGCGGCCGAGAAGTGCTCGCAAAAGCCGCGCTGGTGGTCGAACAGGAATTCGTCGGCGACGTGCTCGCCCATCAGCGGCGGCTGCAGCGTGTAGACGAAGCGCTGGGAGCGCATGAAATCGAGGGCGCGCTGCAGGCGCTGATAGTCCGTGGGGCGGCCCTCGCGCAGGCTGTTGCCGAGCAGGACGGTGCGCGGATTGAGATCGTCGGGCAACTGGAGCGCGGCGGCGAGCACGTGATGGTTTTCCTTGAAATACGCGACTTCCGTCTGCGAGCGCAGGGCATAGCGCCGCCGCTCGCGCACCGGCTTCCTCGCATGCAGCTGGAAGTCGCTTGTGGCGAAGGCGTCCGGCGGCAGCGTGACCGGAAATTCGAGGCCGAACAGCCAGGGCTTGTTGTGCGGCTCGAGCGTCACGGTGTAGGCGTAGGCCGGGCTGTCGGCCAGCGGCCGGTAGGGCAGGTCGGCCGCCGCCGACTTGCCGCCGGGCCGCCAGGTGCGGCCGTCGAGGACGGTCAGCACCGGGCCGCGCCAGTACATCTCCCGCTTCGGCGGCACCGCGCCGTCGAACGCGACGCGGAAGGCGATCGCGTCGGAGCGGATCAGGCGGTTGATCGTGCCGGGCTGCATGTCGTCCGAGAGGCCGGTCAGGCTGCTGTGGGCATCCTTCGGCAGCCCCCAGAGCGGGCCGGAGACGCGCGGGAACAGCACGAACAGGATCAGCATGAAGGGGGCCGCCTGCGCCAGCATGACCGCCGCGAGCCGCAGCAGGCGGAGGGGCCGCAGCTGGGCGTCGACGAGGCTGGCGAGCGCCGCCGTCGCGGTCAGGGCGGCGGCGAGCGTGGTTGCCGCGGCCGGCAGCGACTGGTTCTCGAAGAACTGGGTGAGCGTCAGGAAGTAGGCGAGCAGCACGACGGCGAGGCCGTCGCGCGGCGCGCGCGCCTCGAGCTGCTTGAGCGCCATGAAGACCACCAGCAGGGCCACGCCGGCTTGCTGGCCGAACAGCGTGCGGTACTGGAACAGCACCCCCGCGGTGCAGGCGATGGTGACGAAAACGAGCACCCAGCGCGTCGGCAGCGGCTGGCGCCGCCACGCGAGCGCGGCGCGCCAGACGAAGGCGCCGGCCGTGGCGGCGGCCAGCCACCAGGGCACCTGCGGGGCGAGCGGCGCGAAGGCCGCGATGCCGGTCGCCAGCAGCCACCAGGTCTGCGCCGGCGTCAGCGGATGGAGAATTTCAGGTTTTCTCGCCATGCAGCGCGAGCGCCTTGAGGCAGGCGTGGGTATGGGCGGGGCCGTGCGCCTGGGCGAGCTCGAGGCCCGGCAGCCGCAGGCCCCAGGCGAGGCCGGCGGCCTCGGCGTCGAGCACCCAGCGCGCCAGGGTCGAAAGCCGCGCCTCGGTCTCCATGCCCGGCAGATGGTTCCAGTCGAGCCAGAGCGCCTGCGCCGCGGTGCCGGCGAACTGCTTGGTCTGCAGCGGCGCCTGCGCGCCCATGCGCGCGGCGGTCTTCCAGGCGACATGGTGGGGCGGGTCGCTCGGCTGGTGGCGGCGCAGGCCGGCGAAATCCTCGTCGCCGGCATCGCCGGCCAGGCTGCCGCCGCCGACCTCGCCGAAACTCGGCGCTGGCGGGGCGGCGTCGGCGGGACGCGGATAGACGAGGCAGGCCAGTTCCGGCGCGGCGTAGCCCCAGGCGCGCACCAGGCCGAGCGGCCAGACGGTTTCGAGCGTCACGCGCGGCATGGCGAGCCAGCCGCGGCGCGGCGCGGGCAGCGGCAGCAGCACGCGCACGCTGCCCTGCGGCGGCAGGTCGGCAGCCATGGTTGCGCTGGTCGCCGTGGCCGGCTGGCCGGGCAGGAAGGCGCGCAGCCGGCGGCGCTCGCGCGGGTCCGGGTTGTGCAGGAACAGCGGAAAGCGTGCGGTCGCGCCGGCGAAGACCGGCGTCGGCGCGCCGACCGTGAGCGAGAGGCCGGCGAGGTTGCGGAAGGTGTGCAGGATCGCGACGACGCCGAGGCCGGCGAGCAGGAAGACGAGACCGTAGCCGAGGCTCAGGTTGTAGTTGATCGCGCCGATCAGCAGGACGACCAGCGAGAGCGAGTACAGCAGGCCGGCGCGCGTCGGCAGCACATAGATGCGGCGCTGGCCGAGCGTGACGGGCACCGGCTCGGGAGGCCGCGTGCCGCTCATGCGCATCGCCCAGGCGGCGAAGCGGTCGGCGAAGGTGCGGCGCGGCGCCAGCGGCATGTGCTACGGCAACGGCACGGCTTCGATCAGCGCCCGGCCGATCTCGTCGGCGTTGCGGGCGTCGCCCGCCGCGGCGAGGCGATGCGCCGCGACGGCGGACAGCACGGCCTGGACGTCCTCGGGCAGGACGTGATCGCGGCCGGTCAGCAGCGCCCAGGCGCGCGCGGCGGCAACCAGGCCGAGGCCGGCGCGCGGCGAGAGGCCGGCGCGCCATTCGGGGGCGCTGCGCGTGTGGGCGGCGAGGGCCTGGACGTAGTCGAGCAGCGCCGGCGCGACGTGCAGCGCGGCGGCGCGCTGCTGCTCGGCGAGCAGCGCTTCCGGCGTCATGAGCGGCCGGATCTCGGCCAGCAGCATGCGCCGGTCGCGGCCTTCGAGCAGCGCGCGCTCGGCGGCGCGGTCGGGATAGCCGAGCTCGATGCGCATCAGGAAGCGGTCGAGCTGCGATTCGGGCAGCGGAAAGGTGCCGATCTGGTAGGCCGGGTTCTGCGTGGCGATGACGAAGAAGGGTTGCGGCAGGGGACGGGTCGCGCCCTCGACGGTGACCTGGCGTTCCTCCATCGCCTCGAGCAGCGCGCTCTGCGCCTTCGGCGTGGCGCGGTTGATCTCGTCGGCGAGCACCACCTGCGTGAAGATCGGCCCGGGGTGGAAGCGGAACTCGCCGCCGTCGCGGTCGAACACCGAGATGCCGAGGATGTCGGCCGGCAGCATGTCGCTGGTGAACTGGACGCGCTGGAACTCGAGGCCGAGCAGGCGCGCGAGCGTGTGCGCCAGCGTGGTCTTGCCGACGCCGGGCAGGTCCTCGATCAGCAGGTGGCCGCGCGCGAGCAGGCAGGCGAGGGCGAGCCGCAGCTGGCGCTCCTTGCCGAGGATGATCTGGCCGGCGGCGGCGAGGACGGCGGCCAGGGAGCCGGGGTCGGGGGGTGGACGCATGCGATACAATCCCGCGGAAAGGTCATAATGTCGTTTTGCCGATTCTAAGCGAAGCTCCGTCCGACACCCTTCAGCGATTCCCTGGCGTTCCATGACGATTGCCTTCATCACCCACCGCGACTGCCTGCTGCACGACATGGGGTCGCATCACCCCGAATGTCCCGACCGGCTCGGCGCCATCCAGGACCGGCTGATCGCCGCCGGGCTCGATCTGTACCTGAGCTATCACGACGCCCCGGTCGCGGAGATGGAGCACCTGCTGCGTGCCCATCCGCAGAGCTACATCGACATGATCCACGCCAGCGTCCCGGCGCACGGCATCCATCACCTCGATCCCGACACGGCGATGAGCCCGGGCACGCTGAAGGCCGCGCTGCGCGCCGCCGGCGCCGGCGTGCTGGCGACCGATCTGGTCATGCGCAAGGAGGCGCCGGCCGCCTTCTGCGCGGTGCGGCCGCCCGGCCACCATGCCGAACGCGCCAAGTCGATGGGCTTCTGCTTCTTCAACAACATCGCGATCGCCGCGCGCCACGGCCTCGAGGCCTGGGGCCTCAAGCGCGTCGCCGTGATCGATTTCGACGTGCATCACGGCAACGGCACCGAGGACATCCTCGCCGGCGATATGCGCGCGCTGATGGTCGGCATGTTCCAGCATCCGTTCTATCCGTATTGCGGCACCGAGAACCCCGCGCCGAACATGTGCAACGTGCCGGTCAAGGCCGGCATGCGCGGCGACGGCTTCCGCGAGATGGTGGCCGAGAAATGGCTGCCGCGCCTGCGCGAGTTCGCCCCCGAGCTGATCTACGTCTCCGCCGGCTTCGACGCCCACTACGAGGACGACATGGCCTCGCTCGGCCTGGTCGAGTCGGATTACGCCTGGGTCACCGAGCAGCTGGTGCAGGTCGCCAAGGAGAGCGCCGCGGGGCGCATCGTCTCGATGCTCGAGGGCGGCTACGCGCTGTCGGCGCTCGCGCGCAGCGTCTCGGCGCACATCAAGGCGCTCGCCGAACTCTGAATTCTTTTTCGTTCCGGACTATCGACATGATTAGAGGCTCCATCCCCGCCATCGTCACTCCCATGCAGGAGGACGGCGCGCTCGACCTTGCCGCCCTGCGCCGTCTGCTCGACTGGCACATTGCCGAGGGCTCCGATGCGGTCGTCGTCGTCGGCACCACCGGCGAATCGCCGACGGTCGACATGGACGAGCACTGCACGCTGATCCGCGCGACCGTCGAGCACGTCGCCGGCCGCATCCCGGTGATCGCCGGCACCGGCGCCAATTCGACCAGCGAGGCCATCGAACTGGCGCAATGCGCGAAGGCGGCGGGCGCGAGCGCCCACCTGTCGGTCGTGCCCTATTACAACAAGCCGACGCAGGAGGGTCTCTACCAGCACTTCAAGGCGATCGCCGAAGAGATCGATCTGCCGATGATCCTTTACAACGTGCCGGGCCGCACGGTGGCGGATCTCGCCAACGAGACCACCCTGCGGCTCGCGCAGATTCCCGGCATCGTCGGCATCAAGGACGCCACTGGAGACATCGGGCGCGGCACCGAACTGATCAAGCGCACGCCGGCCGGCTTCGCCATCTACAGCGGCGACGACGCGACGGGGTTCGCGCTGGTACTGCTGGGCGGCCAGGGGGTGATCTCCGTCACCGCCAACGTCGCGCCGCGGCTGATGCGCGAGATGGTCGCGGCCGGACTCGCCGGCGACGTGCGCGTCGGGCGCGAGATCAACGCCCGCCTGCTGGGCTTGCACAAGCACCTGTTCTGCGAAGCCAACCCGATCCCGGTCAAATGGGCCTGCGCGCGCATGGGCCTGATCAAGGACGCCCTGCGCCTGCCGTTGACCGCACTGTCGGCCGACTGCCACGAGCGCGTGCTCGGCGCCATGCGCGAGGCCGGCATCAATGTCTGAAGCCAACAAGATGAAAACCTATCTGTATGCCGGCATGGCGGCGCTGGCCGCCCTGCTGCTCTCCGCCTGCTCCGGCAACATCCTGCCCGAGTCGAAGAAGATCGATTACAAGTCGGCTGGCAAACAGCAACTGCCCTCGCTCGAGGTGCCGCCCGACCTGACCCAGCCGACGCGCGACGACCGCTATGCCGTGCCGGACATCAGCCCGAAGGGCAGCGCGACCTATTCCGAGTACGCGGGCGAGCGCCGCGGCGGCCAGGCCTCGACGGCGCCCGCCGTGCTGCCGAGCGTCGAGAAGATGCGCATCGAGCGCTCCGGCACGCAGCGCTGGCTGGTCGCCGGCGGCACGCCCGAGCAGCTCTGGCCGCAGATCAAGGAGTTCTGGCAGGAGCTCGGCTTCATCGTCGATGTCGAACTGCCCGAGGCCGGCGTGATGGAAACCGACTGGGCCGAGAACCGCGCCAAGCTGCCGCAGGACATCATCCGGTCGACGATCGGCAAGGTATTCGACAGCCTCTATTCGACCGCCGAGCGCGACAAGTTCCGCACCCGCCTGGAAAAGGGTCCCGAGCCCGGCACCACGGAGATCTACATCAGCCATCGCGGCATGTACGAGGTCTATGTCACCGAGGGCAAGGACCAGACGCGTTGGCAGCCGCGTCCCGCCGAGCCCGAGCTCGAGGCGGAGATGCTGCGCCGCCTGATGGTGCGCCTCGGCGTCGAGGAAAGTCGGGCCAAGACGCTGCTGGCCGCCGAGCCGAAGCAGGAGCGCGCCAAGCTGACGCGCGCCGCGAACGGCGCCGGTGCGCTGACCCTGCAGGAACCCTTCGACCGCGCCTGGCGGCGCGTCGGCCTGGCGCTCGATCGCGTCGGCTTCACGGTCGAGGACCGCGATCGCTCGCAGGGCATGTATTTCGTCCGCTACATCGACCCCGAGGCCGACCAGAAGAAGAAGGACGAAAAGGGCTGGCTCGACAAGCTGGCGTTCTGGCGCGGCAAGCCGGATGTCGATCCGCAGGTGCAATACCGCATCCACGTGCGGGGCGACGGCGGCGACAGCAACGTGCGCGTCCTGACGCGCGAGGGCGGCGTCGACAATTCCGAGACCGCGCGCAAGATTCTTGGATTGCTCCACGATCAGTTGAAGTGATCCGCTTCGCTTCGCTGGGCAGCGGCAGCAAGGGCAAC
>DDXW01000049.1 GCA_002347285.1 Rhodocyclaceae bacterium UBA2250
TGCACGCCCTGCCGCGAGGGCACCGGCTGGCTCTACAAGGTGATCCATCGCATCGAGCACGGGCTCGGCCGTCCGGAAGATCTCGACCTGCTCGACAGCGTCGCCGGCAACATCATGGGCCGCACCATCTGCGCCCTCGGGGACGCCGCCGCGCTGCCGGTGCGCAGCTTCGTCAAGCATTTCCGCAGCGAATTCGAGTACCACATCGAAAACAAGAAGTGCCTGGTTCCGCCCGAGGTGCAGAAGGCAGGCAGTACGTTCCACACCCGACTCATGGCAGGTGCCGCATGCTAGAGCTCGAGATCGACGGCAAGCAGCTCCAGGTCGAGGACGGCGTGACCGTCATCGAGGCGGCGCACTCCGCCGGCATCTACATTCCGCATTTCTGCTACCACAAGAAGCTGTCCATCGCGGCCAACTGCCGCATGTGCCTGGTGCAGGTCGAGAAGGCGCCCAAGCCGATGCCGGCCTGCGCCACGCCCGTCACCGCCGGCATGAAGGTGTTCACCCATTCGAACATCGCGGTCAAGGCGCAGAAGGATGTGATGGAGTTCCTGCTGATCAACCATCCGCTCGACTGCCCGATCTGCGACCAGGGCGGCGAGTGTCAGCTGCAGGATCTCGCCGTCGGCTACGGCGGTTCCGCCTCGCGCTTCCAGGAAGAGAAGCGCGTCGTGACCAACAAGGATCTCGGTCCGCTGGTCGCCACCGACATGACCCGGTGCATCAACTGCACCCGCTGCGTGCGCTTCACGCAGGAGATCGCCGGCAACATGGAGCTCGGCCAGGCCTACCGCGGCGACCGCGCCGAGATCATGCCCTTCCTCGACAAGACGCTCGACTCCGAGCTGTCCGGCAACGTCATCGACCTCTGCCCGGTCGGCGCGCTGACCTCGAAGCCGTTCCGCTTCTCGGCGCGCACCTGGGAAATGTCCCGCCGCAAGTCGGTCAGCCCGCACGACGGCTTGGGCAGCAACCTGATCGTCCAGACCAAGCACGACCAGGTGCTGCGCGTGCTGCCGCACGAGAACGAGGCGATCAACGAGTGCTGGCTGTCCGACAAGGAGCGCTTCTCCTACGAGGCGCTCAACTCCGCCGAGCGCCTGACCAGGCCGATGGTGAAGCAGGGCGGCGCCTGGAAGGAGGTCGAGTGGAACGTCGCGCTCGACTACGCCAGCCATGCGCTGCGCGACGTGGCGAAGAACCAGGGCGCCGACCAGATCGGCGCGCTGGTCAGCCCGCACGCCACGCTCGAGGAGATGTTCCTCGCCCAGAAGCTGCTGCGCGGCCTCGGTTCCGACAACATCGATTTCCGCCTGCGCCAGAGCGATTTCAGCCTCGACGGCCAGCGCAACGGCGCACCGTGGCTGGGTATGCCGACCGCCGAGCTCGGCCAGCTCGACCGCGTGCTCGTCGTCGGCAGCTTCCTGCGCAAGGATCATCCGCTGATCGCCCAGCGCCTGCGCCAGTCGGCCAAGCGCGGCACGAAGATTTCCGTTCTCCACTCGGCCGACGACGATCTGCTGATCAAGCTGTTCGCCAGGAGCATCGTCGCACCTGCGCAGTTGCCAGTCGCGCTGGCAGAAATCGTCAAGGCAGTCGCCCAGCTCAAGAATGCCGCGCTCGGCGCCGAGTTCGAAAAACTCGGCGCTGGCGAGGCGGCGCAGAAGATCGCCGAAAGTCTCGTTTCGGGCCGCAACACCGGCATCCTGCTCGGCAACTTCGCCCAACAGCATCCGCACGCCGCAACCCTGCAACGTCTGGCGCAGCAACTGGCAAAACTGCTCGGCGCGAAGTTCGGCTGGCTCGGCGAGGCGGCCAACAGCGTCGGCGGCTATGTCGCCAGGGCGCTGCCGGTGCAGGGCGGCCGCAATGCGGCGCGCCTCGTCGCCGAACCGCGCCAGGCCTACCTGCTGCTCGGCGTCGAGCCTGAGTTCGACTGCGCGAACGGCGCCGCCGCACTGGCCGCGCTGAAGCAGGCGGCGAGCGTGATCGTCCTGTCGCCGTTCAAGTCGGCCGCGATGCTCGATTACGCCGACTGCCTGCTGCCGGTCTCGCCGTTCGCGGAAACCTCCGGCACCTTCGTCAACACCGAGGGCCGGGCGCAGAGCTTCTATGCCGTCTGCAAGCCGCAGGGCGAAACCCGTCCGGCCTGGAAGGTGCTGCGCGTGCTCGGCAACCTGCTCGAACTCGCCGGCTTCGGCCACGAGTCCTCGGAGCAGGTGCGCGACGAGATGCTTGGCGGCAAACCCGAATTCGTCTCCGGTCTCGACAACGCGGTCAAGCCGGGTGCATTGAATCTTTCCGATGCCGCAAGCGGAGTTCAGCCGGGTATTCAACGAGTCGCCGACGTGCCGATCCATTTCGCCGATCCACTCGCGCGCCGCGCTCCAAGCCTGCAGGCGACCAAGGATGCCGCCGCGCCGACCGCGCGCATGAACGCCGTGCTGCTGGCCCAACTGGGCCTGTCGGACGGTGGCAAGGCAAGACTCGGCGCTGGCGAGGCGGCGGTGGAACTCAATGTGCAACTAGACGCCGGCGTGCCGGATGGCTGCGTGCGGGTCGCGGCCGCGCACGCGAGCACCATCGCGCTCGGTCCGCTGTCCGCTTCGATCACCGTGGAGCGCGCCTGATGGAAGCCCTGATCCTGCAGTTCCTCCAGCCGCTCCTCGGATCCTGGCTCGATCCCGTCTGGCCGCTGCTCTGGTCGCTGCTGCGCATCGTCGCGATCCTCGTGCCGCTGATCGTCGGCATCGCCTACCTGCCGTACTTCGAGCGCAAGGTCATCGCCTACATGCACGTGCGCATCGGCCCGAACCGCGTCGGTCCGTTCGGCCTGTTCCAGCCGATCGCCGACGGCCTCAAGCTGCTCTTCAAGGAAGTGCTGGTGCCCACCAAGGCCAGCAAGCTGCTGTTCCTCGTCGGCCCGATCGTCGCCCTGGCTCCCGCGCTGGTCGCCTGGGCGGTGGTGCCGTTCGCCGAAGGCTGGGTGCTCGCCGACATCGACGCCGGCATCCTGTTCCTGCTGGCGGTCACCTCGATCGGCGTCTACGGCATCATCATCTCCGGCTGGGCCTCCAACTCGAAATATCCCTTCCTCGGCGCGATGCGCGCCTCGGCGCAGATGATCTCCTACGAGATCGCGATGGGCATGGCGCTGCTCTGCGTGCTGATGGTGTCGAACAGCCTCAACCTCTCCGACATCGTGCGCGCGCAGGATCATGGCCGCTTCGCCGACCTTGGCCTCGGTCTGCTGTCGTGGAACTGGCTGCCGCTGCTGCCGATGTTCCTCGTCTATCTGATCTCCGGCGTTGCCGAGACCAACCGCGCGCCGTTCGACGTGGTCGAGGGCGAATCGGAGATCGTCGCCGGCCATATGATCGAGTATTCCGGCATGGCCTTCGCGCTGTTCTTCCTGGCCGAATACGGCAACATGATCCTGGTCTCGTTCCTGACCGCGACATTCTTCCTCGGCGGCTGGCTCTCGCCGGTCGGCTTCCTGCCCGACGGCCACTGGTGGCTGGCGGCCAAGGTTTCCTTCCTGCTGTTCTGCTTCCTCTGGTTCCGCGCGACCTTCCCGCGCTATCGCTACGACCAGATCATGCGCCTCGGCTGGAAGGTGTTCGTGCCGATCTGCTTCGTCTGGATCCTCGTCATCGGCGTCTGGATGATGTCCCCCCTGAATATCTGGAAATGAGGCGCTGACATGGGAGCGAAAGACTTCATCGGCAGCCTGTTCCTCAAGGAACTGCTGCAGGGCATGGCGGTCACCGCCGGCTACTTCTTCAAGCCGAAGATCACCGTCCAGTATCCGGAAGACAAGACGCCGCTGTCGCCGCGCTTCCGCGGTCTGCACGCGCTGCGCCGCTATCCGAACGGCGAGGAGCGCTGCATCGCCTGCAAGCTCTGCGAGGCGGTCTGCCCGGCGCTGGCGATCACCATCGAGTCCGCCCAGCGCGACGACGGCAGCCGGCGTACCACGCGCTACGACATCGACTTGACCAAGTGCATCTTCTGCGGCTTCTGCGAAGAGGCCTGCCCGGTCGATGCGATCGTCGAAACCCACGTCTTCGAGTACCACGGGGAATCCCGCGGCGATCTCTACTACACCAAGCAGATGCTGCTCGCCAACGGCGACCGCTACGAGGCCGAGATCGCCAGGAACCGGGCGCTCGATGCTCCCTACAGGTAACGGCCGACAATGGAATTCAAGACCTTCGTCTTCTACGTGCTCGCGGCGATCATGCTGTTCGGCGCCCTGCGCGTGATCTCGGCCAGGAACCCGGTGCATGCGGCGCTGTTCCTGGTGCTGACCTTCTTCTCCGCCGCCGGCCTGTGGCTGCTGCTGCAGGCGGAATTCCTCGCCATCGTGCTGATCATGGTCTATGTCGGCGCGGTGATGGTGCTGTTCCTGTTCGTCGTCATGATGCTCGACATCGACATCGCGCGGCTGCGTCACCGCTTCTGGAGCTACCTGCCGCTCGGTGCGATGATCGGCCTGCTGATGGTCGCCGAGATGGCGCTGGTGCTCGGCGGCAAGTATTTCGGCGCCGCCGCGCTGCCCGGACAGGACATGCCGGCCGGCTACAGCAACACCAAGGAACTCGGCCGGCTGCTGTTCACCGAGTACGTCTACCCCTTCGAGTTGGCCTCGGTCGTGCTGCTGGTGGGCATCGTCGCCGCGATCATGCTGACGCTGCGCCAGCGCAAGGATTCGAAATACCAGAAGGTCTCCGAACAATTGGCGGTCAAGCGCCACGAACGCGTGCGGCTGGTCAAGATGGCGGCCGAGAAGGATGCGCCGGCCACCGGCGAATCGGCGGCGGAACAGGGAGGTCAATGACATGCTGGCCACGCTTTCCCTTTCCCATTACCTGATCCTGTCGGCGATCCTGTTCGCCATCAGCATCGTCGGCATCTTCCTCAACCGCAAGAACCTGATCGTGCTGCTGATGGCCATCGAGTTGATGCTGCTGTCGGTCAACATGAACTTCGTCGCCTTCTCCCACTACCTCAACGACCTGGCCGGCCAGCTGATGGTGTTCTTCATCCTGACGGTGGCGGCGGCGGAGGCCGGCATCGGCCTGGCGATCCTGGTCGTGCTGTTCCGCAGCCTATCGTCCATCCATGTCGATGACCTCGACAGCCTGAAGGGATAAGCGCCGCCATGAAACTGCTCTACCTCATCGTGCCGCTGGCGCCCCTGTTCGGCGCGATCGTCGCCGGCCTGTTCAGCAAGGCGGTCGGGCGCGCCGGCGCGCACTCGATCACCATCCTCGGCGTGGCGATCTCGTTTCTCGCCGCGCTGGCCGTGCTGTTCGACGTGATGAACGGCCGCAGCTTCAACGGCGACATCTATACCTGGCTCGAATCGGGCGGTCTCAAGCTCTCGATCGGCTTCCTGATCGACCCGCTCACCGCGGTGATGATGGTGGTGGTCACCTTCGTCTCGCTGATGGTACATATCTACACGATCGGCTACATGGCCCACGACGAGGAGAACTGGCCGGCAGACAGCAAGGCGGGGACCAACAGCTACCAGCGCTTCTTCGCCTACATCTCGCTGTTCACCTTTTCGATGCTGATGCTCGTCATGAGCAACAACTTCGTCCAGCTGTTCTTCGGCTGGGAAGCGGTCGGCCTGGTCTCCTACCTGCTGATCGGCTTCTGGGCGACGCGGCCGACGGCGGTCTACGCCAACCTCAAGGCATTCCTGGTCAACCGCGTCGGCGACTTCGGCTTCCTGCTCGGCATCGGCCTGGTCGCCGCCTACGCCGGCAGCCTCGACTACGCCGCCGTGTTCGGCAAGGCCAAGGATCTCGCGGCCATCACCGAAGCGACCACCGGCTGGCCGCTGGCCACCGCGATCTGCATCGGCCTGTTCGTCGGCGCGATGGGCAAGTCGGCGCAGTTCCCGCTGCACGTCTGGCTGCCCGACTCGATGGAGGGTCCGACGCCGATCTCCGCGCTGATCCACGCCGCCACCATGGTGACAGCCGGCATCTTCATGGTGTCGCGCATGTCGCCGCTGTTCGAACTGTCGGACACCGCGCTGTCCTTCGTCATCGTCGTCGGCGCGATCACCACGCTGTTCATGGCGCTGATCGCCATCGTGCAGACCGACATCAAGCGCGTGGTCGCCTACTCGACGCTCTCGCAACTCGGCTACATGACCATGGCGCTCGGCGCCTCGGCCTACTCGGTGGCGATCTTCCACCTGATGACGCACGCCTTCTTCAAGGCGGTGCTGTTCCTCGGCGCCGGTTCGGTGATCATCGCGATGCACCACGAGCAGGACATGCGCAAGATGGGCGGCCTGCGCAAGTACATGCCGATCACCTACGCGACGGTGCTGATCGGCGCCATCGCCAACGCCGGCCTGCCGCCGTTCGCCGGCTTCTTCTCGAAGGACTCGGTCATCGAGGCGGTGCATCTGGCCAACGTGCCGGGCGCCGGCTTCGCCTACTTCTGCGCGCTGGCGGCGGTATTCGTCGGCGGCCTGTATTCGTTCCGCCTGGTGTTCTTCGCCTTCCACGGCAAGGAGCGCTTCCGCGACGCCCACCACGACGAACACGGCCACGCAACGCATCACGACGAGCACGGCCATCACGGCGCTCATGGTAGCCACGAACCCCACGAGTCGCCCAAGGTGGTCACCGTGCCGCTGATCCTGCTTTCGATCCCGGCGATCGCTTCCGGCTGGCTGATCGGCTCCCTCCTCTACGGCAACTGGTTCGGCGACGCGATCTTCTTCGCCGAGGCGCATCCCGCCATGGCGCACATGAAGGAAGCCTTTCACGGCGTGTTCGGCATGATGGCCCATGGCGTGACGACGCTGCCGTTCTGGCTGGCGATTTCCGGCGCGGCGCTCGCCTGGTTCCTCTACATCAAGCGCCCGGATCTGCCGGCGGTGCTGCGCGAAAAATTCGCCTTGCCGGTGAAGATCCTTGAAAACAAGTATGGGCTGGACGACTTCAACCAGTGGTTTTTCGCCAACGGCGCCTGCGGCATCGGCCGCAGCCTGTGGAAGGCCGGCGACCAGGCCGTCATCGACGGCGTGGCGGTCAACGGCTCGGCCAAGCTGATCGGCTGGTTCGCCGGCGTGGTGCGCCTGATCCAGTCCGGCCACCTCTATCAATATGCCTTTTCCATGATCATCGGCGTCTTCGTGCTGCTGACGCTATGGATGAACCGAGTCTGACGGATGCCTGAGATGAGTTCCCTACTGAGCCTTGCAATCTGGATACCCATCTTCGGCGCCTTCGTCGTGTTCGCTTGCGGCGAGCAGAAGAAACTGGCGCGCTGGACGGCGCTCGCGGTCGCCTTCGCCGGCTTCGCAATCACCCTGCCGCTTTATATCGGCTTCGACCCGGCGCAGGCCGGCATGCAGTTCGTCGAGCAACGCCCCTGGATCCCGCTGCTCAACATCGAATACCTGCTCGGCGTGGACGGCATCTCGGTGCTGTTCATCCTGCTCAACAGCTTCGTCACCATCCTGGTCGTCATCGCCGGCTGGGAAGTGATCGAGGACAAGGTCGCGCAGTACATGGGCGCCTTCCTGATCATGTCGGGCCTGATGAACGGCATCTTCTGCGCGCTCGACGCGGTGCTCTTCTACGTGTTCTTCGAGGCGTCGCTGATCCCGATGTACATCATCATCGGCGTCTGGGGCGGCCCCAACCGCGTCTATGCGGCCTTCAAGTTCTTCCTCTACACGCTGCTCGGTTCGCTGCTGATGCTGATCGCGCTGATCTGGCTCTACCTGTCCTCGGGCGGCAGCTTCAACCTGCTCGAATGGCACCAGCTGCGCATCGACATGACGCCGCAGATCCTGCTGTTCCTCGCCTTCCTGGTCGCCTTCGCGGTCAAGGTACCGATGTGGCCGGTGCATACCTGGCTGCCGGACGCCCACGTCGAGGCGCCGACCGGCGGCTCGGTGGTGCTGGCGGCGATCATGCTGAAGCTCGGTGCGTACGGCTTTCTCCGATTCTCGCTGCCGATCGCGCCCGATGCCAGCCACACCCTGGCGCCGTTGATGATCACCCTGTCGCTGATCGCGGTGATCTACATCGGTTTCGTCGCCCTGGTCCAGGCCGACATGAAGAAGCTGATCGCCTATTCGTCGATCTCGCACATGGGCTTCGTCACCCTGGGCTTCTTCATCTTCAACCAGCTCGGCATCGAGGGCGCGCTGGTGCAGATGGTCTCCCACGGCTTCGTCTCCGCCGCGATGTTCCTCTGCGTTGGCGTGATGTACGACCGCCTGCACTCGCGTCAGATCGCCGACTACGGCGGGGTGATGCATCGCATGCCGAAATTCGCCGGCTTCTTCGTGCTGTTCGCCATGGCCAATGCGGGTCTGCCGGCAACTTCCGGCTTCGTCGGCGAGTTCATGGTCGCCCTCGGCGCCATCAAGTTCAATTTCTGGGTCGGCTTCGCCGCCGCGACGACGCTGGTGCTCGGCGCGGCCTACACGCTCTGGATGGTCAAGCGCGTCGTCTACGGCCCCGTCGGCAACAGCCACGTCGCCGAACTCGCCGACATCAGCCACCGCGAGTTCCTGTTCCTCGCCCTGCTGGCGCTCTGCGTGCTGGCGATGGGCGTCTATCCCTTCCCCTTCACCGAGGTGATGCACGCCTCGGTGGATAACCTGCTCAAGCACGTCGCGGTGAGCAAACTGTAAGCGCCGACGAGAGAAGCGATGCTGAAGAACTTCCTGACGCCAGACCTCTATCCGGCCATGCCGGAGATCTTCCTGCTGGTGATGGCCTGCGTCATCCTGCTCGTGGATGCCTTCCTCGGCAAGGCGCAACGCTGGATCACCGGCGCGCTGACCCTGATCAGCCTGGTCGGCTGCGCGTTGATCACCTACCAGACGATGGACGGCCAGGTGGTGCTGACCTTCAGCAACATGTTCGTCGACGACCTGCTCGGCGACTTCCTCAAGCTGCTGCTCTACCTCGCCGTGATCGTCGTGCTGATCTACAGCCGCGACTATCTCGTCGCGCGCCAGCTCGACAAGGGAGAGTTCTATCTGCTGGTGCTGTTCGCCACGCTCGGCATGATGGTGATGATCTCCGCCTCCCATTTCCTCACCATCTATCTCGGCCTCGAACTGCTGTCGCTGTCGCTGTACGCGCTGGTCGCGCTCGATCGCGACTCGCCACGGGCCGTCGAGGCGGCGATGAAGTATTTCGTGCTCGGCGCGCTGGCGTCCGGTCTGCTGCTCTACGGCATGTCGATGGTGTACGGCGCGACCGGCACGCTGGAGATCGGCGGCGTCGCCCAGGCCCTGCACCTCGGCGTGGCGAACAAGACCGTGCTCGTCTTCGGTCTCGTCTTCCTCGTCGCCGGCATCGCCTTCAAGCTCGGCGCGGTGCCGTTCCACATGTGGGTGCCGGACGTCTATCACGGCGCGCCGACGCCGATCACCCTGCTGATCGCCTCCGCCCCGAAGCTGGCCGCCTTCGCGATGGCCATGCGCATTCTCGTCTTCGGGCTGTTCGAACTGGCGCAGCACTGGCAGAGCATGCTGATGCTGCTGGCGGTGCTGTCGATTGCGGTCGGCAACCTGGCTGCCATCGCCCAGACCAACCTCAAGCGCATGCTCGCCTATTCGGCCATCTCCCACATGGGCTTCCTGCTGCTCGCGCTGATGAGCGGCGTGGTCGGACCGGACCGTCACTTCGCCCTGATCGCCTACACCTCGGCGATGTACTACGTCGTCGCCTACGTCATGATGTCGCTGGGCGCCTTCGGCGTGATCCTGCTGCTGTCGCGCGCCGGCTACGAGGCGGAGCATCTCGACGACCTCAAGGGCCTCAACCAGCGCAGCCCGTGGTTCGCCGCCGTGATGCTGGCGCTGATGTTCTCGATGGCGGGCGTGCCGTTCTTCGTCGGCTTCTTCGCCAAGTTCTCCGTCCTGCTGGCCGTCATCGATGCCGGCTACATCGGCGTCGCCGTGTTCGCGGTGCTGTTCTCGCTGATCGGCGCCTTCTACTATCTGCGCATCGTCAAGCTCATGTACTTCGATGCGCCGAGCGATGCCGCGCCGCTCGCGGCCAGCCCCGACATGCGCTTCCTGCTCTCCCTCAATGGAGTCGCGGTCGCCGCGTTCGGTCTCTTCCCCGACGCCCTGATGACGCTCTGCACCAGCGCGCTGCTGCGCTCGCTGTAACCGCGTCTGGCTGCACGCCGTGGCCGCTTCCCGGGTTCTCAAGGGCATCGCCGCTTTCGTCGCCATCGTCGGCGTGCTGCTCGCGCTGCCCCTGCTGCTGCCGGCGGACCGCGGCCCGCGCGATGCCGCGCCCGATCACGGCCTGCCCTGGCAGATCGACCTGCTGCCCGACGGCGGCAGCCGGGTGTTCGGATTGCTGCCCGGTCGCAGCACGCTGGGCGAGGCGCGCCGGCTGTTCGGTCCGGAAGTCCAGGTCGCCCTGATCGTGGCTCCCGGGGAAACCGGTTCGCTCGAAGCCTACTATGAGACGCTAAGTGCCGGCTTCGTCACCGGCAAGATGATCCTCACGCTGGAAACGACGCTCGCGCAGCGCGAGCAGATGCTGCAGCGGGCGCGCAAGGCCGATTACATGGAGAGCACGACGCGTCGTGTCGAGCTGGCGGAAGCCGATCTGCAGGCGGCCGACAATGCGGTGATCGGCGCGATCGCCTTCATTCCGACGGCCGCACTCGACGAGCAAATCGTCCTGCAACGCTTCGGCACGCCCGCGGAGCGCATCCGCAACAGCGAGCGTACCGAGCATTTTCTTTACCCGGAAAAGGGCCTGGATCTGCGGCTCGATGCCAAGGGCAAGGAGGTGCTGCAATACGTCGCACCGCGCGAGTTCGCCCGCCTGCGCGATCCGCTGCTGCCCGCCGGCAAGCCCTGATCAGCCGCGTTCCTACTGTCCTTCTTTTCCCGCCTCGCGCTGCGCCTCGTAGCTTGACAGGCTGACGCCGGCGCGCGCCAGGAATTCGCGCAGGTGCTTGATGTCCTGCCGTCCGAAGACGCTGCCTTGATGGGGATGGTGCAGGAAATACTCCTGCCGGTTCAGCACGACGCGGAATCGTGCGCCATGGACGGGTTCCACTGTCGCGCCGAGATGGTGGAGCAGGGATTCGATTTCGCGCCAGTGGATGTTGGCGCTGGCCTGTTCTTGAAACAGGCTGCGCAGCAGATGCAGGTGCTTGTGGCTCATGGCGATCTCCTGGCGGAGGCGGTGAGATTCGAACTCACGAACGCCTTGCGACGTTGCCGGTTTTCAAGTTTTACGGAGGCTGCTTGTACCTAGCTTTCCGCTACTTTGTTTAGCCCGCCGCGCCTTTGCAAAACAACGACTTATCGCCGTTGCATGTTTTGTGTAGCTTGTCGTAACTTACCCTAGATTGCTAAACATACGCTAAAACAGCGTCTAGGAGAAGGGTAATGGCGAAGCTAACGAAGACTTTCATTGACAAGGTGCAACCGCCCGCCGAGGGGTACGCGATTCACTGGGACGACTCGCTCAAGGGTTACGGGCTACGGGTCACCGCTGCGGGCAAGCGCGTGTTCGTCGCGCAAGGTCGCGTCAGGGGTAAGGCGGTCTGTGCCACCCTTGGCCCCTTCGGTCAGCTCACCGAGTACGAGGCACGCGAGAAGGCGCGGAAGGTGCTGCAAGGTATGCGCGAGGGCATTGACCCGCGCGACGTGAAGAAGGCGGACGAAGCAGCCAAGGTGACGCTGCGACAGGTCGCTGACGCTTACATGGCGCGTCCGGGCAAGTTGAAGGACAGCAGCAAGAGCGAGATTGAGCGGCATGTGACCACGACCTTCAAGGCGTGGGAACACAAGCCCGTCGCCGGTATTACCGAGGACGACTGCCGCAAGCGTTACCGCGAGATGCTGACGAAGGGGCTACGCGGCGACCGTGACGGCGGTTCGCCGGGGCAAGCCAATCAGGCGTTCAGCGTGTTGCGCGCCCTCATCAACTATGCCGGTCGGCAGTACAAGAAGCACGACGGCACGCCGCTGGTGCTGCACAACCCGGTCACGGCACTGAAAGACGATTGGGTCGAACTGAAACCGCGCACCAGCCGCATCCCCGATAACAAGGTCGGAGCAGTATGGAACATGCTTTCACAGGCACGCGCCAACGCCTACAACCGCGATACGTGGTCAAGCATCGACCTCGTTATGTTCCTGATACTGACCGGGGCGCGCATCGGTGAAGCATCCGCGCTGACGTGGGACAGGGTCAGCATTGACGACAACGACCCGGCAAACTGCTGGTGGCACATACCCGATCCGAAGAACAGGAACCCGGTGTATCTGCCGCTGTCGTCTCAGGCGGTTGAACTGCTCAAGACGCGCCAGCGCATCAAGGACAACCCGCATGTCTTTCCGTCCTGGGGTGATACCGGCCACATCAAAGACCCGCGCGACACGATGAAGAATGTCAGTGAAGTTGCAGGCACCAAGATCACGCCTCACGACCTCCGCCGAACGATGACCACAATTGGTATCGCCAACTGCGGGATCGATTTTTATAAGGTAGAACTTCTCACGAACCACATTCCGAACGGCAACGTGACGGCGCGGCACTACCTTGAAACATCACGCCTGCAATATCTCCAGCCCGAAGCGCAGCGCATCGCGGATTGGATAGAGAAGCAATCGAAGATTGCCGAGGCTGTTGCATCGGGTGAAAACGTGGTCCCGCTTCGTGCTTGATTTTCGGGCTTGCCCAGAAATATCTAATTAAAACATCACGTTGCAAAGGATGCACAAGCTCAGTAAAGTAGCAGCCAACATACCTCGCTATCCGTTACGTGTGCAATGCACGGGGCGGGACTCTTTGACGAGAGCATCCAGCGGTCGCTTCATGGGTTGGACGGCTGGACACTGAAATCACTGCATGGGCAGTGCGTCACCGCAGGTGCGGTGCAGCGGGGGAAACGTCGCATCTGGAAACAGGGCGCGTATTCGGAACGCACAACCCATGAACTTCGATACCCTGTCCTTCGAGCAGCTTTGCGAGCTGTTCAACTACACCCCGAAGAACCGCCCCCTGAGCAGCCGCGAGGCTGCGGAGATTCTGCACTTCCAGCCCAATACGCTTGAGCAGAAGCGCCTAGCGGGCACTGGTCCCCGCTACTTCCAGCCTGAGGGCTGCCGCCGCGTCTATTACTCCGAACGCGACGTTCTTTTCTGGCTCGCCTCCGGCGCACGCACCAGCACCAGCCAGCGCCCCGACCACGTTGCACTGACCCGCGCGCCGTGGCTGCCCGCCGAACAGCAAACCTCATAACTGGCAGTCGTGCATGCGCAAACAGAACGCAACCAAGGCATGCGCGCCTGTTGGGCTTGTGCCGTCTAGCCCACTTGCAGCCAATCAAGAAAAAAGCCGTCGGGTCAGGACGGCTTTGAAGAGAGGAAACGACTGATGGACGAACACACTGTAGGACATGCCGGTTCAGGCATGTTGGATAACTCGCAGGATGATCTAAATGCAGAACTTGCGCATTGGACAGAGGTGGAGGCCGACGCTGTACGGGAATTCCACGCTCGCCAAGGGGGTAGCACTGGCGCGGTGCAGATCATGGCCCCAGCCGCCGCGCAGCCGCCCGCGCCTCCCTTTGGGTGGCCGCCCGGTGTAGCAGGCAGGCTTGCTCGGTGCCTGTACTTCGGAAGTTACTCCCCGGTGCCAGAGGTTGCAGTGACAGCAACGGTTGCTCTTCTCGCCGGAGTGTGCGGGCGAGCCTACCGCACCTACACCGATATGGACTTGGCGCTTTACATCATCCTTGTGGCGCAAAGCGGTATCGGGAAGGATGCAATTCACTCAGGGATTCCCACATTGTTGCGAATGGGCGAGGTGCCGCAGGCAGCGCTGTTCCTTCGTGCCACAGACTTTGTGAGTGGAGAAGCGCTACATAAGAGTCTCTTGGAATCACCGGGGTTCCTCAACCTGCAAGGGGAGTTCGGGCGGAAGCTCAAGCGCATGTCAAACCCGACCGATACGCCAATGCAGCAGTTCCGCACGTTGATGACGAATGCTTACGGCAAGCAGTTTCTGGAGGGGAAGACCTATAGCAACGCTGATAAGAACATGCTCGGGGTTGAATGGCCCGCGCTGTCCTTCCTCGGTGAAACCACCCCCGGCACCTTTCTTCAGTGCCTGACCCCGGACATGATGGAGGACGGTTTTATGTCGCGCTTCCTCGTCGTCTCGTACAAAGGCATCAAGCCTGAGCCGAACGAGGTTCGGGTCTATGACCTCGCACCCAATGATCTGGCGGCACTGAAAGGACTACTGTTTCAGGCGGTGAAGTATCAAAGCCCAATCAACACGCCGCCCGCGTGCGTGGTTAATCCTACGCCAGACGCCTACGACAAGCTCAAGCGGTTTGAATTGCAGTGCAATGAAAGCCTGAACGCGACCGACGACGAAGCAGAGCGGCAGGTCTGGAACCGCGCGCCCCTCAAGGCCATGAAGATTGCATGCTTGCTTGCGGTGGCTGATAACTTTGCTGTGCCTACGGTCAATATCGGGCACGTCGCGTGGGCGCTGAGTCTTGTACGGGCGGACATCGATGTATTCCAATCACGCCAAAAGAGCGGCGACATTGGCACCGATGACCACGCACGGTTCATGAAGATGGTGGCGATCCTGCGTGACTACCTGACGAACCCGGTCAAAGCGAGCTACAAGGTGCCTGCGGAAATGCAGGAGAAAGGCATCATTCCCCATTCGTATATTCAGATTCGCATCGGCAAGAACTTAGCCTGCTTCAACAGCTACCGGCAGGGGCAAAAGATGGCGATTGACCACACCATCCGCAGCCTCATGGACGGCGGGTACTTGATGGACGCGGATAAGCTCAAGATAGCCGAGGCGTATAACTACCATGGGCGAGCGTACAGAATCTTGCGTCTGCCGAACTGATGTGGCCCGGTCATTAAATTAATGGCCGGGTATTTCCCCGACACCCCTTGTGCAGCAAGCAGTTAGTAAGGAAATTAATCTTTTAATGCTTTAATCAGTACCCCCTAGCAAATGTCACTTTTTACTATGGGTGGGCGACCAATAAATCATTAAAGCTGCATCCGTTCAGTCCGAACGCCAAACAAGGAATACGGCGGTCGGCAGCAAGCAAGCCCAGCAGGCGCTTCAATGTCACCAGCATGTGGTCAGCTCGCTCTAGCCTATTCGTAGCGACCGCGCCCCCATCCACGTAAAAGCCACAGCAAGCTGCCTTGCACGTTGCCGCCAATACCCCACACCGAGCAGCCCGTGATCGCGGCCTACGCGGCCCGTGCGTGGCCCCAGCCGTACCGGCTACGCACCGCGCCTGCACCGTAGCTGATAGTACCAGCCAGCGCTACGACGCTTCTTGGGAAACAGCATGGCCATCATGCGTCCCCATTGCGTCTCCGTCGCCAATTCTTGGACGGATTGCGCTCGCTGGCCGCGATTGCGCCCATAGGTCTTGGCGTGCCGGAGGTAGCTCTCATAGAGGATTCGCGCCTGCGTCCATTCGGATGGTTCCTTCGCTGCCACCACGCAACAGCTCACCCAATCATCGAAAGCGTCGGTGCGGACAGCCTGCGCCAATTCTTCCACCTTCTTGCGCGCTGCCTTTAGCTTGGTGAAGTTGCCTTGACGCTTCTTTTCGTCAGGCTGCGGGCTGGGAGCATCGTTGCCCTGTTCCCACGGGGGCACGGCGTTCCGTATTGCCTCAATGCTGGCGCGCAATTCCGGAGCCAGCTTTTGAAGGTCATCATTCGCACGCTGCCTATCCTTCAACGGTCGTGAGCCGGGGCGCGGTTTTGGTCGTGGAGGTTTATACGGTTTAAAGTCGGTCATGCAATGTATGGTGTGTATGGTTTAACTATACACACCATACATCAAAGGCGCGCAAACGAAAAGCGCCCCATCCGGGGCGCTTCTAAGTGGGGCGGAGGTATTAGGCAGCAGCTTTGACACGTCCGCTGATGCCATTGAAGCGACGCCAGCCATAGAGTTCGATCAGAGCGTTGTTCTCGTTCCAACCCTTCTCAGCGACTACCGGCTTCAACTCCTTCGGCGTCTTGTTGCCGTACTGGTCGAGGTATTCCCACACCTCCAAGCACTTGCCCGGGCCGGGACGCTTCACGCCGTTCTGCTCGACGCGCTCCACCTTCGGGGCGACTTCCTTCTTCAGCTTGCCCGTGGTCACAACAGCTTCAGCGGGAGCGGGTGCCGGTGCTCCCATCGCCTTCCAGCCGAAGCGTACTTCGTCGCCGTTCTTATGCACGGTGATCTCTACCAATTCGGCGGGCACCCCTGCGGCAACACCAGCGCGGCGGGCGTTTTCGCGTTTCGTGTAGGTCTTGGCTTCCATCGTCGTTGCTCCTGTGCGGGTTGTAGATGGGGCAACGCTAAGACGCATCTCCGAGACTCGGCAACGACTTTTTGGACTGACGCGGAAGGCTGTTGATATGGCGCGAGATACCAGAACGACAAATATGCAGTTAGTTGTTCCGTGTTTGTTTAAGAACTGTAGGGCGTTGTTTTTGCGCCGGCCCCGATTTTTCTGG
>DDXW01000019.1 GCA_002347285.1 Rhodocyclaceae bacterium UBA2250
CAAGCTGATCCAGAAGAACACCACGATCCCGACCAAGGCCTCGCAGGTGTTTTCCACCGCCGACGACAACCAGAGCGCGGTGACGGTGCACGTGCTGCAGGGCGAACGCGAGATCGCCTCGGGCAACAAGAGCCTCGGCCAGTTCAACCTCACCGACATCCCGCCGGCACCGCGCGGCATGCCGCAGNNTTCGACATCGACGCCAACGGCATCCTGCACGTTTCGGCCAAGGACAAGGGCACCGGCAAGGAAGCCAAGATCACCATCAAGGCGAACTCCGGCCTGTCCGACGAGGAGATCCAGCGCATGGTGCGCGATGCCGAGGCCCACGCCGAGGAAGACAAGAAAGCGCATGAACTGGTCGAGGCGCGCAACCAGTGCGACGCCATGGTGCACTCGGTGAAGAAGGCGCTGGCCGAGCACGGCGACAAGATCGAGGCCGACGAGAAGGCCAAGATCGAGGCCGCCGTGAAGGAAGCCGAGGAAGCCATCAAGGGCAGCGACAAGGCCGCGATGGAAGCCAAGACCCAGGCGCTCGCAGCCGCCTCGCAGAAGCTCGGCGAGAAGATCTACGCCGAGGCGCAGCAGCAACAGGCCGGCGGCGCCGGAGCCGGCGCCGCGGGCGCGGCCGGCGGCGAGGCGAAGAAGGACGAAGGCGACGTCGTCGATGCCGAGTTCACCGAAGTGAAGGACAAGAAGTAATCCGCCGGCAACACGAGTAAACACGGGCCGCCGGCTGGCATTCGCAGCCGCGGCCCATTTGCCTTTCTGAGACAGCCATGGCCAAACGCGATTATTACGAGGTGCTCGGCATCAACCGCGACGCCTCCGACGACGAGATCAAGAAAGCCTATCGCCGCCTGGCGATGAAGCACCACCCCGACCGCAACCCGGACAACCCGAAGGCCGAGGAGCACTTCAAGGAAGCCAAGGAAGCCTACGAGATCCTTTCCGACGCGGGCAAGCGCCAGGCCTACGACCAGTACGGCCATGCCGGCATCGATCCTTCCGCCGGCGGCGGCCCCGGTTTCGGCGGCGCGGGCATGGGCGGTTTCGCCGACGCGTTCTCCGACATCTTCGGCGACATCTTCGGCGGCAGAGGAGGCATGGGCGGCGGCCGCACCAACGTCTATCGCGGCGCCGACCTGCGCTACAACCTCGAGATCACGCTCGAGGAGGCCGCCCGCGGCACCGAGACGCGCATCCGCATCCCGACCATGGCCGAATGCGACACCTGCCACGGCAGCGGCGCGAAGAAAGGCAGCGAGCCCAAGATCTGCCCGACCTGCGGCGGCCACGGCCAGGTGCGCATGCAGCAGGGCTTCTTCTCGATCCAGCAGACCTGCCCGAAGTGCCACGGCAGCGGCCGTTACATCGCCGACCCCTGCCCCAGCTGCCACGGCGCCGGGCGCGTCAAGCAGCACAAGACGCTGTCGGTCAAGATTCCCGCCGGCATCGACGAGGGCGACCGCATCCGGCTGTCGGGCGAAGGCGAGCCCGGCGTCAACGGCGGCCCACCCGGCGACCTGTATGTGCAGGTTCACCTGAAGCCGCACGCCGTCTTCCAGCGCGACCATGACGACCTGCATTGCGAGATGCCGGTAAGCTTCACCGTCGCCGCGCTGGGCGGCGAGATCGAGATTCCCACCCTCGACGGCGTGGCGAAACTCAAAATTCCCGCCGAAACGCAGACAGGCAAGGTCTTCCGCCTGCGCGGCAAGGGCATCAAGGGCGTACGCTCGATCGGCCATGGCGACCTGCTCTGCCATGTCGTCGTCGAAACGCCGGTCAGCCTGACCGAACGCCAGAAGGAACTACTGCGCGAGTTCGAGCAGATCAGCCAGGGCGACGCGGCCAAGCACAATCCCAAGGCACAAGGCTGGCTCGACCGCGTCCGCGAATTCTTCGGCGGCTGAGCCCGAAAACTCGGCGCTGGCAGGGCGGCGCCAGCTCCGCTCCTACATGAATAGGCATGACTTTTTGGCATGCCTATTTTTTATTTATTTATCAATAGATTAAAAAATTATTGCCAAACTCGATCATGACATCCTGTCAGTCGCCATGAATCACGAGATATCCTCATTTTAAATTTTTAATTTTATATACAATGACATACAAGGCACCCCTCAAGTAGGCATATAGCATATAAAGTGCATCAGGTTGAGTGAACAACCTTGGTTCCAAGTTTGTTCCGGGATGAAGGATCCCGAATTTTTTCAACCAACTCTCTTCGAAGGGGATTTATGAAAACCAAGTCGATCGGTATCGCCTCCATCCTTTCTCTCGGCATTGCAGGCGCAGCAATCGCCGCTGATCAGAAAGGCATGAGCGGCATGTCCGGCATGCAGGGCATGTCCGGCATGGAAGGCCAAAAAGGCATGAGCGGTATGTCTGGCATGGGTGGTATGTCCGGGATGTCCGGCATGCAAGGTCAGAAGGGTATGTCTGGCATGTCCGGTATGGGCGGCATGAGCGGCATGAGCGGCATGTCCGGCATGGAAGGCATGGAAGGCAAGAAAAAAGGCAAGCAGCAAGGCATGAGCGGCATGTCCGGTATGTCTGGCATGGAAGGCCAGAAGGGCATGTCCGGCATGAGCGGCATGTCTGGCATGCAAGGTCAGAAGGGTATGTCTGGCATGTCTGGCATGTCTGGCATGTCTGGCATGTCTGGCATGTCCGGCATGGGCGGCATGTCTGGCATGGAAGGCAAGAAGTAACTCCCGCTCTGATGGCACTCAAGATGGGAGGGTAACCTCCCATCTTTTTTATCGGTCAATCACTCCTCGACCATGAAACATACCCGTTGGATGTTCGCGACGCTATTCAGCGCGATCGCACCCTTGAGCGGCGTGTCGCATGCCGACTCCGCCCCCTACGTCGCCGGACTCGCCCCCTGGGAACGACCGGCACAAGCTCCACGGATCACCGCCGCCACGCCGCCTTCCCCCAAGGTCGCCCTGCATGGCGTTCAGGAGCCGGTCCCCGCCAGCCTGAAATTCCTCGATCATCAGGGTGGCTGGTACAACCCCTTCATCCAGCCCGGCATGCCCGGTCCATATGACTTGCGTGGCTGGCACTCGATCCCGCCCTCTTCCAGGCAGAACAAGAAATGACCAAGCAGGATACGTTCATCGGCTGATCGAGCGTGAATACCTGCGCCAGGTGATGGCCAAATACGGCGGCAACCGGCAGAAAACCGCCGCCGTGCTCGGCATCAGCGAACGGCACATCTACCGTCTCATCGAGAAATACGCCATCGGCGAAAAAGGCGGCGGCGCGTAAAACTCGGCGCTGGCGGGGCGGCGGATTCGCCGCCCGTTACCCATCAGACGATCAGGGTATCCATTAGATCGATCATGAACTCGGCATCCTCGCGGCTGGACGGATCCCATGCGTTGACACCAATATCGCGCAAAATGGCCCGGCCCTTATCGTCCTGTCCCATCGCGCACAGCAGTTGCTGCAACTGCCCAGCCTTGCCTGCCAGCTTGGGACCGACCAGCAGCATATGGTGGATGACATGTATCTGGCTTTTCAGGATCACCTTGAGCTGATCGCGGATCATCGGAGAAAGATCGTTGAAGGTTTCGGCCAGGATGAATCCCGCGTCGGCTTCCTGCTTCATCAGGTCCTTGGCGACCAGCACGTAGTTGTCGCGCTGGACGATCTGAATGTCGTTCGGGCCGATATCCGCCGGTTCGAGCATGATGCGACAGATCATGTTGACCTCCGGATCCTTGGTTGCGGAAACTCGCATGCCCGGCTTGAAGTCCTCGATACGACCGACCGGGCTGCTGGCATTGACGGCGATGATCGCTTCGTCGGGACGGGATTGGGGATGCGCCACGGGCGCGAAGCCCTTGTCGCGCAGCAGCAGCGAGGCATCGTAAGGGTTGGCGTAGATCAGGTCGATCTTGTCGGCGGTGATGGCGTTCCGGCAGCTCTCGAAATCGTCGAACAGTTCGAGATGAATCGCCTCGCCAAGGCTTTTCTGCAGCCAGGTGTTGAACACGAACCAGCCTGACAGGTATTTGGTGTTGAAGTCCGGGCTAATCGTCAGCAGGTGCGGCATGACTTTCCTTTCATCCAGGGCTAACGCAGCGTCTTGTAGAGGGCGGACATTTCCTCGACCTTGCGACGCGATGGCTTGCGCCGTACCGAGGTGTAGCCAACGATCTGGCCATCGCGGATGTTCGGCACCACCGTGGCGTACACCCAGTAATAAGCGCCGTCCTTGCGCAGGTTCTTGACGTAGCCGTGCCACTTGATGCCCTTGGAGATCGTGTCCCAGAGATCCTTGAACGCGGGGGCCGGCATGTCCGGGTGGCGCAGGATGTAGTGTTGTTCGCCGATCAATTCCTGCTCGGAATACCCGGACATTTCCACGAAGATCGGATTGGCGTGCGTGATGATGCCGATCGGATCCGTGCGCGAGACGATCAGTTTGCCTTCGGGGAAAGGCACTTCGCGATCGACGACAATGACCTTGCGGCGAAAGCCATCAAAATAGGTCAGCGTGTGCTCCTCGCCGCTATGGCCGCCCAGGTCATCGGGAGTCATGTCTCTCATGGCGCTCCCCTCTAAAGCAGTTTGGCGAGGCTTTCCGCTGCACGCCGGGCATCCAGGAATATCAGTCCCAGCTTGGCGCTCGGACGGGCAATGACGGACAGCACCGCGTCCGCGCCGGCATGGATCATCAGGATATAGCCTTCCTTGCCCTTGACCATCACCTGCTCCAGCGTGCCGCAGCCCAGTTCCGCCGAACTACGGTCGCCCAGCGTCAGCATGGCGGCGTTCATCGCGCCGACCCGGTCCTCGTCGAGATTCGCCGGCAACAGGCTGGCGATCATCAAGCCGTCCGTGGAAATCACCGCGGACGCGGTGATATCGGCTGAACTGCCGTTCAGTTCGCTCAAGACGGAACGTATCATTTCCTCACGCATAACGATTCTCCTTCAAGACCTTGTTCGGTTCGCGCGCAAGCGCTCAGAGGGACGGCGCGTAACGCCTGAACAGCCACCAGACCAGATCGACGAATGTCCGCTGGTCGAATTTCGGCGCGCCGGCAACGACCAGCACGAAAACCTGATCCGCGACCTGCATGGGCCAGAACCCGATCTGTCCGTTGCCGGCGGCATCCACGGCCGCCCAACCCTTGGCATGGCTGCGCAGATTGTTTTCGAGCAGGAAGCGATGCCGCTGCTGGAGCGTGGCGACCTCGGCCGCCAGCGCGGAAAGTTCCTCCTCGACCTCGTGCGCGAAGCCTGCATTGGCGAGATGGAAACCCTGCCCGTCCGCGAGCAAGGCGCGCCCTTCGCTGGACAGCGCGCCCAGCAGCATCGGCACGTCGCGCTCCATGTTCAACTCCGGCACGTTCATCAACTGATCGGCGCCGTGAATCCAGCCGAGTTCCTGCATGCGATAGAGCAATTCGAGTAGCGAACGCGGTTCCTGCTCGGGATCGATCTGCCGCAGGCCGGATTCGTCGAGCGCGATGCTGTGCGACATGCCGAGCAAGCGAACCAGCAATTTTCGCGCGGCATCGTCGGGTGCCGCCATCGCCGCATGATAGGCCCCGGCCGGCGTGACCACCGCGAAGGTATTGGGATTCAGGACATAGTCAGACATCGTAATCTTGCACTCCCGGATCGATGGAATACAGCAGAGCCTGAATCAGCATCGCCATGTCCCCCTTCTCGCGCGCATCGACCTCGAACACGGGCGGGTTGAGCTTGTTCGGCCGGTCCCCGTCGAGCAGGAAACGATAATAATCCTCTAGCGTCGGCCCAGCGCCCACCGTCATGAAATTGACGCCGATCACCACCTTGGTCTTCTCGATCAGCCCGCCGAACTGATCCAGATAGAACTTCAGGTCCTCTAGCGGCGCTTTCCTGGAATTGTCGATCAGGATCACCAATCCCAGCGCCCCCTTTTGCAGGATCTCCCACATGAAATCGAAGCGCTCCTGACCAGGCGTGCCATACAGATGCACCCGCTCCGTATCGCTTAAGTTCATTATGCCATAGTCCATCGCCACGGTTGTCTGCTGCTTCCGGGCGCGCGTCATGTCGGTAGCCTGCCGATCCGTACCCACCACCTTCGAATCACTCAGCACCGAAACCGCCGTCGATTTCCCCGCGCCGACGGGGCCGGCGAACAGAATCTTGTGATTGCGCACCGCCTTGCGCGGCGTGTAGGCGAACGGCGGGGTCGTGGTCGTCGGCGGCTCCGCGTTGCTGGTTACCCGCAGGCGTTCCAGTAACTGGCCTGCGCCCTGCGGACGATCTTCCTGCTTGAGCATCAGCGTCCAGTCGATCAATTGCAGGAACGAGGCCGAGAAACGGCCCTGCGCGGACGACCGCGTCGCCGCGACCAGCGGATCGGCGTGCCCTTGCTGCACGGCCGTCATGCGCGTCACCGCATCCACGGGCGTGCCGCCGGTCACGCAGCGATACAAGGTGGCGCCGACGGCATACAAGTCGGACCACGGCCCCTGCGTGCCGCCCTCGACATACTGCTCGATCGGCGCATAGCCCGGCGTCAGCGCGCAGATGCCTTCCTGGCCCGTCGAGCCGAATTCCAGGCGTGCCGCCCCGAAATCCAGCAGCAGCGAGGTGCCGTCCTGGCGCAGATAGATGTTGCCAGGCTTGATGTCACGATGCAGATACTTCTTCGCATGGACGCTGCGCAGTCCTTCCAGGATCGGCACGAATATTCTTTTCAGGCGCTCCTCGTCCAGGCCCGCCGGCTCCTGGCGGATGACCTCGGCCAGGCTGCGCCCTTCCTCGAAGTCCATGACGATGTAGGCCGTGCCGTTTGCGGCGAAGTAGCGCGACACGCGCACGATGTTCGGGTGCTTGAACTGCGCCAGTACCTGCGCCTCGCTGACGAAGGCATCGAGGCCGAACTGGTAGATCTCCGCATCCTCGTCCGGCTTGAGCGAAACCTGGATCCCCTCGCGTTGCACCAGGTCGGACGGGAAATATTCCTTGATCGCCACCGCCGTCTTCAGATTGACATCCCATCCCTGATAAGTGATGCCGAAGGCACCCGCCCCCAACACCCGGTCGAGCCGATATTCCTGCAGCAGGGTGCCCGTTGGCAGGGCCGCGTCGGCGATCGACATTTACGAAAGGAACCTGCGCAAATGCCGCATCACCTGGCCGAACAGGCGGCGGTTACCCTGCTCGACCGGCGCCGGCGGCGGCTCGATCAGATAGTCGGTGGCGCGCTTGGACGCCCCCATCAGCCCGATGGCGTTCGCGCTGCTGTAATACGCGAACACATGCCTCTGCGGAATTCCCAAGGCCTCCGACACGTGCGTCAGGCGCATCGGCTGTCCGGCTATCAAGGCGGAAATCCGCATCGCATCGGGTAATTCGAGCAGCCGTGTCAGATTCGGCCAGTGACGCAAATAGACACGCTCATTCAGATTGGTATCGCTCGGCAGCTTGCCGCTATACGTCCAGGCCGCCACTTTCCAAAGCAGCGCCTGCGTGCTGGCGAAATAAAACCCACCGACCTCCGGCGATTCGCCATCCACCAACCGCACATCGATGGCCGAATCCGGAAAGTCCCGCTTGCACATGCGTTTGAGCATCTCGTCGTCGAGCGCGACACGGATCATCCGCCGGTTCGGATCGATAACGAACAACAGCTTCTGCATCAGGCTGACCTTGACGGCCTGCCGCGTCCGCTCCGCCTCCGCGACCGCCTTCTGCAACTTGCCGAACAGCCGGCCCTCCAACGTCATCAACACGCTCCGCGCTTGGGTATCGTTCCCGATATCGATATCCGCCGCGCTGCCGCAAACGTCGGAATAATCCTTCGGCGACGGCGGTTGCACCGGTTTCAAACTATGCGTGACCGTTCTCTCCAACTCGAGATCGAGCACCGGCACCTTCTGCGTCGAAGGTTCGACATCCTTGGCTTTCGGCGCGGCGGCGACCGCTGGCGACGCGACCGGAACCGGCTGGTTGGGAGCGGACTTGCGCGCCGCGCCCTCGCCCAGTTTGGCGGACAAGCGCTCCAGAACGGCGGTGAACGCCTGCATCTTGATCGGCTTGACGAGAACCCCTTCGGCGTGTGCGATACCCTCGTCCTTGACCGACAGCGCCACGGCCGGGCGACCGGGATGCTCGGTCCGGTACTTCTCCCAAGCCGCCACCGCCCCGACGCCATCGACATCAACGATCACCATGTTCGCCTCAGCCCCATCGGCGAACGCGCACAGCCCCTTGGCTGGCCCTTGGAACACCATCGACAACGTATCGCGCATGCGCTGCGTCGCGCCGATCAGATCGGCCTTCAAAAGGGTGCGCGATGACTTCATGCCGCCCCGGCCAACTCGCTCGCCACCTCATCCCACAGTCGGGCCGTCTGCTCGTTCATCGCGGATAGCTCCTCGCGCAGCTTAACCAGGCGAGCGCGATCCTTCGAGCGTCGGAAAATATCCAGCAGCATGCTCGTCAGCAGCGCATTGTCCTGATCCACGCGCAAAGCCCGCTCCAGCGCCGCCTGTGCAAGCTCGGTCTGGCCGTTCTCCAGATAATCCGAAACCTCCAAGAGCACATCCTCGTCGGCAAACACAGGAATATCCGGCTCGCCCGTCTCCAGTTTCTCGACAATTCTCGGAACCTCTGGCTCGCCTGCCTTCCGTTCCGACAACGCAGCCAGCAACCGCGATTGCTCAGGTGTCAGCCAGGGCGCACCAGCCTGCAGCAAGCGCATGCGCAGGCCGTCGCCTTTCTCCGCGAGCAAGGTAAACAACGCATGGAGCCCCTCGAAAACAATCTCCGCCTGCCCGGCGGAACATGCCAGCAACACGCACCGCACACGCGCGGCCAAATCCGATGGCCTGCGGGATATGCAATGGGACAAATAGTCGAGATAACGCTGGCGGCGTTGAGGCGAATCCAAATCGAGATACAGCTTGCCGCCACAATCGAAAAAGGCCGGCTCCCAATCGTCGTACGAAAGGGCGACATCCCCCGAACCTGTTTTACGGATCAGATCGCAATTCCCCATGGCGCAAGCCCCGTATCCATCAGACATTCACCCACGCAAAGGCAGTTCCAGCGGCAGTAAGGCGATGATAAACGATAACGCGCGCCCACTCGCAACGAAAACTCGGCGCTGGCGGGGCGGCGATTGCCGGTATTCCGGCGCCGCATCATGACATTCGCACAGCGGAATCCGCAAGGCATACAATGAAAAGGCCCGGCGGGTTTCCCCGCCGGGCCTGGATACAGAATCTTTCGATTCTTTATTGTAGCAACGGCTCTCACCCCGGATAGCCACAACAGAGCCGATTATGCGGGAGGCAACCCGCATGCCGGTGCCGATCTGGAGACGACGATTCTCGGCAGCGGAGACCGCAAGAGCGGGCTGTTCTGGGAACAGAAGCCGCCGCTGGCCGGCGCCGACCTGCTCAAGATGCTCGGCCGCTGCACGTTCGAAAAAGACGAATACCGCGCCCCGAAGGCCAGCTTCACCGCCGAGCGTCATGTCTGGCTGACGCGCCTCAACAACCTGCGCATCGTCATCGACGGCACGACACGGGGCCTCGACGAAACGGAACGCCGGCTCGCCCTGCCCATGCCCTACAAGCAGGCCGGCGATTTCACCTACAAACAGTTGCGCGCTGCGCTCGTCAAGGCGGGGCTGTTGCCGGAAAGCTTCAAGTTCGCCGGCCTGAATTACCCGGCTGGCAAGCAACTTGACGAAGCCAAGCCCAAGGACCCGGAAACCGAGAAGCTGGTGAAACTGCCCGCCTGGCAGGAGTTGCGCAAAACACTCACGGCCGCTGGCCTCGAAACCGAATGGGAAGGCATGGCGGGCGCCGCGACGGGCGGCGAGCTACAACCTGGCAAAGAGGATGGCTACAGTCATCACAATTGATGCTATCCGGGGTGAGAGAGGGAGCTACAACGGTTCAACTGGGAGCGCTGTGGCTCCCAGTTGAACCGTGCCGCTTCGCGGCGGTATGTAGAAACTCGGCGCTGGCGGGGCGGCGACAATGCCCTACTTCAAGCGGTCGCGAGTTCCTTCGCGGATTTTCTCGCACGGCGCGGCTTCGCATCGGTGGTCGGCGCCGCATGAAGTCTGATCTTGAGCGCCTTGATGACTTTCAGCACGGTCGAAAACTCCGGGTTGCCCGTCGCTGAAAGCGCACGATATAGCCCTTCGCGCGTCAGCCCGGTATCGCGGGCAAGCTGCGTCATGCCGCGCGCGCGCGCAATGTCGTTGAGCGCGGCACGCACCAGGCTGCCGTCGCCGGTATCTTCTTCTAGACAGGCGTCGAGATAGAGCGCCATGTCCTCCTCGGTTTCGAGGTAATCGGCAGCATCCCAGCGGGTGAATTTTTCGGCCATGGTCAGTCCTTCCAGTCTTTCGCGATCTTGATGGCGACTTTGATGTCCGCCGCTTGCGTGCCTTTGTCGCCTCCGGCCAGCAACACTACCAGCACGGTCCTCTTTTGCATGAAGTAGATGCGGTAGCCTGGCCCGTGATCGATGCGCAATTCGCTGACGCCTTCACGCAGCGTCTTGGCGTCGCCGAAATTACCGCTGGACTCCAGCCGACGAATCCGGGCATTGATGCGAGCCCTCGCCTGCCTGTCTTTCAGCTTGTCGAACCAGCGGACGTAAGTTTCGCTTTGGACGATTTCGAGCATATCGCCAGTGTAATCCATGAATTACACCAGCGCAAACCCGGACAAACTCGGTGCTGGCGGGGCGGCTCAGAAACCCTGCATCAGGAAGTCGAGGGCGGCGACGATCTCGTCGCGGCGCTGATCGAGCGAGGCGACCGGTTCCTTCAGGATCGCGGTCGGCACGGCGGCCATGAACTGGGTGGCCATCACGAAACTTTCCGCACCGACGGCGAACACGGGATTGAGGATGCGCGCCGGCTGCGGCGCCTGCGCGAGCGGCAGGAGCGGCACGACCATGCGGGTGTTGAGATGATCGAGCAAATCGGACTGCACGATCAGCAGATAGCCGGCGCCCGCCGGATTGGCGCAGATGTCGAAGCGGGCCATCAGAAGTTGCGGTATGCGGCGAGCGGCAGGCCGTTCTGCTCGACGTAGGCGTTCGAACTGTCGAGCGCGGCGCGGTTTTCGGCGATCCACAGCTCGGCGCGCCGGCTGGCGATGGCCTGCGCGAGGCCGGCTTCGGCGGCACGCGATATATTCACGTCGAGCGCCCGCGCTTCGGCCAGCAGTTGTGCGCTGATCGAAACGTTGGTGGCGCGCTTCGGCGCCTCGTTCCGCTGAATATTTGCCATCATATCCTCCATGATCGATGCGCATTGTTGATCCACATAATACAATACATGGCATGCGCATTGACAAACAACTTGCACTGAATCTCCCGGCCGCTCCGAAAGCCGGCCAGCGCGCCACCTTGCCGGAATTCGCCGGCTCCGCCGACGCCCTCGCGATCAGCCAGCTGGCCGGCGACGGCAAGCTGCTGACGGTCGTCGCCGCCAGCCCGCTCGAGGCGCAGCGCCTCGCCGAGGAGATCGGCTGGTTCGCGCCGGCGCTGCGCACCCACCTGCTGCCCGACTGGGAGACGCTGCCCTACGATCACTTCTCGCCGCACCAGGACCTGGTGTCGGAGCGCCTCGCCACGCTGCACGCCGTGACGCAAGGCCAGTGCGACGTGCTGATCGTCGCCGCGTCGACGGCCGCGACCCGTCTTGCTCCACCAAGTTTCCTCGCCGCCCACACCTTCTTCATGAAGAAGGGCGACAAGCTCGACCTTGACAAATTCCGCGCCCGGATGACGCTGGCCGGCTACCAGCACGTCACGCAGGTGGTCGCGCCCGGCGAATACAGCGTGCGCGGCGGCCTCATCGATTTGTTCCCGATGGGCACGCAGCTGCCCTATCGCATCGAACTGTTCGACGACGAGATCGAGACGCTGCGCAGCTTCGACGTCGACAGCCAGCGCACGCTCTATCCGGTGCCCGAGATCCGCCTGCTGCCGGCGCGCGAGTTTCCCGCCGGCGAGGCCGGGCGCACCACCTTCCGCCAGCGCTTCCGCGAGGCGTTCGAGGGCGACGCCTCGCGCATCGCGCTCTACAAGGACGTCTCGAACGGCATCTTTCCCGCCGGCATCGAATATTTCCTGCCGCTGTTCTTCGAGAGCACCGCCACGCTGTTCGACTACCTGCCGGCCGAAACCGCACTGCTGCTGCATGGCGACGTGCCGGCCGCCCTCGCCGAGTTCTGGGCCGACCTCAAGTCGCGCCACAAGATGCTCGGCGGCGACCGTTCGCGCCCCGTGCTGCCGCCGCAGGACATCTTCCTGCGCGAGGAGGAGTTCTTCAAGCACGCCCACGGCTTCGCGCAATACCTGTGCAAACTCGGGTCCGGCGAGGCGGCGGCCAATGGCTTGCCGAACGTCGCCGTCGATCGCAAGGCCGACGATCCACTCAAGGCGTTCAAGAGCTTCCTCAACCACTACGCGGGACGCGTGCTGCTGCTCGCGGAATCGACCGGCCGGCGCGAAACCTTGCACGAATACATCGGCGAGCACGGCCTTGCCGCCGCGCCCTGCGCCGACTTCGCCGCTTTCCTGGAGGGCGATGCGCGGCTGATGCTCGCCGCCGCGCCGCTCTCCGGCGGCTTCCGGCTCGATCGGTTCGCCGTCGTCACCGAGAACGAGCTTTACGCCGCCACCGCGCGGCCGCGCCACAAACGCTCGGATACCCGCCGCGCCAACCTCGAAGGCTGGCTGCGCGACCTCTCCGAACTGAAGATCGGCGACCCGGTGGTGCATGAGAGCCACGGCATCGGCCGCTATCTCGGCCTGGTGCACATGGACCTCGGCGACGGCGACGCGGAATTTCTCCAGCTCGAATACGCCAACGAGGCCAAGCTCTACGTGCCGGTGGCCCAGCTCGAGGTGATCTCGCGCTACAGCGGCGCCGATCCGGAAGCGGTGCAGCTGCACACGCTCGGCTCGGGCCAGTGGGACAAGGCGAAGAAGAAGGCCGCCGAGCAGGTGCGCGACACGGCCGCCGAGCTGCTGCATCTCTACGCCCAGCGCGCCGCGCGCAAAGGGCATGAATTCTCCTTCAAGACCCACGATCTGGAAACATTCGCAGCCGGTTTCGGCTTCGAGGAAACCCCCGACCAGCTCGCCGCCATCGGCGCGGTCATCAGCGACATGGTGTCCGGCAAGCCGATGGATCGCCTCGTCTGCGGCGATGTCGGTTTCGGCAAAACCGAGGTGGCGATGCGCGCCGCCTTCGTCGCGGTCGCCGACGGCAAGCAGGTCGCGGTGCTGTGCCCGACCACGCTGCTCGCCGAGCAGCATTACCAGAATTTCAGCGACCGGTTTGCCGATTGGCCGGTGAAGGTCGCGGAAATCTCCCGCTTCAAGTCGAAGAAGGAACAGGACGAGGCGGTGAAGCTGCTCGGCGACGGCAAGATCGACATCCTGATCGGCACGCATCGATTGCTGCAACCGGATGTGAAATTCGACCGGCTCGGCCTCGTCATCATCGACGAGGAGCATCGCTTCGGCGTGCGGCAGAAGGAGGCGCTCAAGGCGCTGCGCGCCGAAGTCGATGTGCTGACGCTGACCGCGACGCCGATCCCGCGCACGCTCGGCCTCTCGCTCGAAGGCCTGCGCGACTTCTCGGTGATCGCCACGCCGCCGCAGAAACGCCTGGCGATCAAGACCTTCGTGCACAAATGGTCGAACGGCCTGGTGCGCGAAGCCTGCCTGCGCGAATTCAAGCGCGGCGGCCAGGTCTATGTCCTGCACAACGAGGTCGACACCATCGAGAATATGCGCGACCGGCTGCAGAAACTTCTGCCGGAGGCGCGCATCGTCGTCGGCCACGGCCAGCTGCCCGAGCGGGAACTCGAGCGCGTGATGCGCGAATTCACCCAGCAGAAGCACAACCTGCTGCTCTGTTCGACGATCATCGAAACCGGCATCGACAATCCGCACGCCAACACCATCGTCATCGCCCGCGCCGACAAGTTCGGCCTCGCCCAGCTGCACCAGCTGCGCGGCCGGGTCGGCCGCTCGCACCACCAGGCCTATGCCTACCTGCTCACCGACGAGCACGCGAAGCCCTCGGCGCAGGCGCAGCGCCGCCTCGACGCGATCCAGGCGATGGAGGAACTCGGCTCCGGCTTCTTCCTGGCGATGCACGACCTCGAAATCCGCGGCGCCGGCGAGGTGCTCGGCGAAAGCCAGTCGGGCGAGATCCACGAGGTCGGCTTCGCGCTCTACGCCAACATGCTCAACGCGGCGGTGGGCGCGCTCAAGGCGGGCAAGCAGATCCCCGACCTGACCCAGCCGCTGTCGGTCACCTCGGAAATCAACCTGCGCTTCCCCGCCCTGCTGCCCGACGCCTACTGCCCCGACGTGCATGAGCGCCTGACGCTCTACAAGCGGCTCGCCAACTGCGAGGACGAGGATGGCTTGCGGGCGATGCAGGAGGAACTGATCGACAGGTACGGGGAACTGCCGGCGCAGCCCCAGGCGCTGATCGAAACCCACCGTCTGCGCCTGCTCGGCAAGCCGCTCGGCATCGCCAAGCTCGATGCCGGGCCGGCGGCGATCCAGCTGCAGTTCGTCAAGAATCCGCCGATCGAGCCGTTGAAGATCATTCAGCTGATCCAGTCCGACCGCGCCTACAAGCTCGCCGGACCGGACAAGCTGGGCTGGCAGAAGGCGACCGCCACCCTCAGGGAGCGCGTCGCCGCCGTGAAGGAACTGTTGCGCCGCCTCGCATAAGCGCAACCGGCGGCGAATATTTTGTTATGCTGTTTCGGCAAGCTTCGACAGGGAGGGCGACATCATGCGTATCTGGACCATTTTGCTGGGACTGCTGTTCAGCGCGACCGCGCTCGCGGAGGATGCACCGATCGGCTACGTCAAGACGAGATCGGGTGAAGCCTATGTGATCTCCGGCGGGGCGAAGGCCCAGGCGAAGCCCGGCACGCCGGTCTTCGTCGGCAGCCAGTTGAAGACCGGCGCGAAAAGCAGCCTCGGCGTCACTTTCAAGGACGAGACGGTGATGTCCTTCGGCCCCGACACCGAACTGACGGTCGATGAATACCTCTACGCGCCGAGCCAGGGCAAGCTCAAGCTCGCCAGCAAGCTCGCCAAGGGCAGCCTGAACTACGTTTCCGGCGTGATCGCCAAGCTGCAGCCGGATGCGGTGTCGGTGACCACGCCGACCGGCACGATCGGCGTGCGCGGCACGCGCTTCGCGATCATGATCGAAGGCGAATAAGCCATGGCTGTCCGCCACCTCGCCGTCGCGGCCATCGCCGCCGCCCTGTTGGGCGCCTGCGCCTCTCCGCCGCCGCCGAAGCCGGTTTCCTATGTCGTCCTGCTCGAGAATCCGGACGGCACCACCGGCAAGGTCGTCGTCAAGGGCGGCCAGGGCGAGCAATTGATCGAGAAGGCGCGCACCGCCGCACCGCTGGATGGCTCGAAACCCGCGGCGCCGATTTCCGAGGAGAAACTGCAGAAGGACTTGGGCGCCGCATTCGCCGCCCAGCCGGCCCTGCCGGAGCGCTTCCTGCTCTACTTCGAGTCGGCGGGAACGAAGCTGACGCCCGAATCGGCCGCGCTGTTCCCGAAGATCATCGAAAATGCGGCGAAGCGGCCCGGGGTCGATGTTTCGATCATCGGACATACCGACAGCGTCGGCAAGTCCGATGACAACGAGAAGCTGGCGCTGAAGCGCGCGCAGGCGATCGCCGAGGAGATCAAGAAGGCGGGCCTCAAGGTCGATGCGCTGAGCGTCGAGTCCCACGGCGAACGGAACCCGCTGATCAGGACGCCGGACGAGACGCCCGAACCCAAGAACCGGCGCGTCGAGATTTCGATCCGGTAATTCACTTCTCGCTCATCACGATCAGGTCGCCCCGTTCGCCCGCCGTCAGGCGGGCGCGATGCAGGGCGACGAGCGGATCGTCCGGGCAGGCCTGCGCCAGCTGGCCGAACAGCCCGGCTGCCTCCGGTTTTTCCTCCCGCAGCGCGGCGAAGGCCGCCGCATAGTCTTGCGCGGGTGCATACCTTAGCGCCAGTTCGTCATCGACCGGCTCGAACACGGCCAGCGGCTGCGTCTTGCCCTTGAGCACCAGCCGGCCGACCGGCCGCACGCGCGCATCCGGACAGGCGGCGAGAATCGCCGCGGAGACGCACATGCGCGTGCCCAGGTGCTTGTTCACCGCCTCGAGCCGGGAAGCGGTATTCACCGGGTCGCCGAGCGCGCGGTAGTCGAAGATCGTCGCGCCGCCGAAGTTGCCGACCACCACCTCGCCGGCATGCACGCCGATGCGGGTCGTGCCGAAGGCGATGCCCTTCTCCTGCAAATCCATCGAGTAGCGGTTGGCGAAGGCGTCCATTTCCAGCGCGCAGGCGTAGGCCCGCTCCCGGTGATCGGCCTGCGGCACCGGCGCCGAGAACACGATGGCGACCGCATCGCCGACGATGCGGTCGAGCGTGCCCTCGTGCCGGAAGGCGATCGCGATCATGCCGTCGAGATAGGCGTTGAGCAGCGACACCGCCGCGGCGGGATCCATGCCCTCCATGAGGCCGGTGAAGCTGGTCAGATCGGTGAAGATGAAGCTGCACTCCTGGCGGCGCCCGCCGAGCGCCATCGCTTCCGGATGCTCGACCAGGAAATTCACGCGGTTCGGCGACACGTAGCGTGCGAAGGCCTGCTTGATCCAGCGCTGCTCGCGCTCGCTGGCGAGGTGATGGGCAAGGCTGCAGATGACGAAGCCGAGGACGATGCCGATCGCCGGCGTGGCCGAGTCGAGCAGCAGTCCCGCGCTGCTGTAGGCGTGCCAGCCGCCGCCGAGGATGGCGGCGACCAGCGCCGCACAGGCCGCCGCCGAGACGAGCGCGCTGGCACGCAGCGCCAGGAAGCCGATGGCCAGACCGGCCAGCATCAGGACGACGGTTTCGGCGCCCCGTGCCCAGCTCGGCCGCTCGAGGAAATGGCCGGACAAAATTTGCTCGATGGCCTGCGCGTGCGCCTCGACGCCCGGGATCACGCCGAACGGGCCGAAGCGCAGGTCCATGAGGCCCTGCGCCGAGCTGCCGACCAAGACGATGTGGCCGGCGATGCGCTCCGGCGGCACCGTGCCGGCCAGCACCTGCCAGGCCGGCACGTAGCGTTCGGCCTTGGGCCGCGCGTAGTGCAGCCAGACCTCGCCCTGCGGCGTGGTCGGAATCACCAGCTCGCCGATCTTCACCTCCTGCAAGCCGCTGTCCTGGCCGGCGCTCTTGAGGAAGACGTTGGTCGCGCCCTGGGCGACGCGCAGTGCCTCGCTCGCCAACGTCGGCACGGCCGTGCCGCCGACCTGCAGGACCAGCGGTACGCGGCGCACCACGCCGTCGCCGTCCGGCACGAAGGTCAGCGCACCGCTGCCCTTGGCGGCGGCCTCGAGTTCCGGCAGCGAAGTCACGGCACTGGTGAAGTCGTGCAGCCAGCGCGGCTGCGGCTCGCCGGAGTGGATGAAGCGCGCCTTCTGCGCCGGCAGCCTGGGTGCATCGACCGGCCGGCCGCGTTCGACGGCGAAGCCGAGGACGGCGTCGCCCCGCGCGAGGCTGGCGGCGAGCACCCGGTCATGATCGGGCAGGGCGGCGATCTCGCCGCCCAGTCGCCCCGCCAGTCCCCACAGCGCGGCGACGGCCTTGGGCGAAGTGCGGTCCGGCTCGGCGAACATCACGTCGAAGGCGACCGCCGCCGCCCCGCCGGCGCCGAGTTTGTCGAGCAGTTCCGCGATGCGCGTGCGCGGCCACGGCCACTGGCCGAGGCGGGCCAGGCTGGCTTCATCGATATCGACGATGCGCACCGGCACATCGGAATAGGTGCGCGGCTGCCAGCGCTGATACTGGTCGAACAGGTTCACGCGCAGCATCTGTTGCGGCAGCGGATCGGCCACGAGCAGGAGCAGGCCGGCCAGCACCGGAACGAAAGGCAGGAATGCAATCCAGCGGGAAAGGAGGTTCTTGTTCATCGGCCGAACATGCGATCTTCGCCCCCAAGCTTAACGGAAATGCTCAGGTAAGATGTGAAGCCATGCGCGACAAGAATATCCCGGTAGGGACTCGATCATTCCACCAGCGCGGCAGCCGTCCCCGAGGAGGCCGTAACTAATGGAACGCACGAACGAACTCGTTGCTGCTCTCGACAAGCTGGAAACCCTGGTACAGACCGGCATCGACCTCGGCCGCGAGCGCGACCGCATGGCGCTGCTGCGCAAAGTGCTGTCCGGCGGCAAGACCCTGCTCAACTGCGATGCCGGCACGCTCTACCTGGTCACGGAGCACAAGACCCTGCGCTTCGCGCTGCGCACCAAGGACGACACGCTGCCCTCCGTCGAGATTCCGCTCCACGATGAAACCGGCGCCCCCGTCGAACGCTACATGGCGACCTGGTGCGCGCTGCACAACGCGCCGGTCGTCGTCGATGACGTGTATGCCGAAACGCGCTTCGACGTGTCCGGCGCGAAACAGATGGACACCGACACCGGCTACCGCAGCGTCTCGATGCTCACCGTGCCGCTCTCGCCGCGCGAGGGCGAGGTGATCGGCGTGCTGCAGTTCATCAACGCGATGGATCCGGAGACCGGTGCGGTCATTCCCTTCCCGCCCGAATTGCTGCGCTTCGTCACGGCGATGGCGGCGCAGGCGGCGGTCGCCCTCGACAACCATCAGCTCATCCAGGCGCAGGAAGAGCTGATGGATGCCCTGATCAAGCTGATCGCCGGCGCGATCGACGCCAATAGCCCCTATACCGGCGGTCACTGCGAGCGCGTCCCCGAACTGGCGATGATGCTTGCCGAGGAGGCCGGCAAGGTCGCCACCGGACCGCTGGCGGACTTCCGCTTCCGGAGCGAGGAGGAATGGCGCGAATTCCGCATCGGCGCATGGCTGCACGACTGCGGCAAGGTCACCACGCCGGAATACGTCGTCGACAAGGCCAGCAAGCTCGAGACCATCTACAACCGCATCCACGAGGTGCGCATGCGCTTCGAGGCGCTGCTGCGCGATGCCCGCATCGAGCAGCTCGAGGCGGTCGCCGCGGGCGCCGAGCCGCGCGCGGCGTTCGCCGCCTACGAAGCGCGCCGGGCGCAGCTGGCCGAAGACTTCGCCTTCGTCGCCGAATGCAACCTCGGCGGCGAATCGATGGCGCCGGACAAGCTCGAGCGCCTGCGGCGCATCGCCGCGCAGACCTGGCAGCGCAACTTCGACGATCGTCTCGGCCTGCCGCACGTCGAACTGCAGCGCCATCGGGGCGAGCCGGCCGCCCTGCCCGCGACCGAGCGGCTGCTCGCCGACAAGCCGCACCACATCGTGCCGCGCACCGACACGCGCAGCATCGATCCGCAATGGGGGTTCAAGGTCAAGGTGCCCGAGCATCTCTACAACTACGGCGAGCTGTACAACCTCGGCATCGGCCGCGGCACGCTGACCGAGGAAGAGCGCTTCAAGGTCAACGAACACGTCATGCACACGCTGATGATGCTGGAGCAGCTGCCGCTGCCGCAATCGATGCGGCGCGTGCCGGAATACGCCGGCACGCACCACGAAACCCTCACCGGCACCGGCTATCCGCGCAAGCTGACCGCTGCCGAGCTCAGCGTGCCGATGCGCATCATGGCGATCGCCGACGTCTTCGAGGCGCTCACGGCCGCCGACCGGCCCTACAAGAAGGCCAAGACGCTGTCCGAATCGATCGAGATCCTCGCCACCTTCAAGCAGAACCGCCACATCGACCCGGACCTGTTCGACCTGTTCCTGAGTTCGGGCATCTACCGGCGCTACGCCGAGAAATTCCTCAAGCCGGAACAGATCGACGCGGTCGATATCGGCCGCTACGTCGGCTAAAATCACGGTCTTTCCCCAGCTTGGCGGCGACGCGCCGTCCGATCCATGCAACAGACCGAAAACCTCAATATCGAATCCTTCGAGCCGATGCCGACGCCGGAGGAGATCCACGCCCGCGTGCCGATGAGCGAAGCCGCCGAACAGTCGGTGCTGGCGGGGCGGCGCGCCATCGAGGCGATCCTCGACCGCCAGGACCCGCGCCTGTTCGTCGTCGTCGGCCCCTGCTCGATCCACGACCCGGTCGCCGGCCTCGACTACGCCCGCCGCCTGAAGGCCCTCGCCGACGAAGTCGCCGACACGCTGCTGCTGGTGATGCGCGTCTACTTCGAAAAGCCGCGCACCGCCACCGGCTGGAAGGGCTACATCAATGACCCGCGCATGGACGACAGCTTCCACATCGAGGAAGGCATGCAGAAGGCGCGCGAATTCCTGCTCGCCGTGAACGAACTCGGCCTGCCGGCCGCCACCGAGGCGCTCGACCCGATCGCACCGCAGTACCTCGGCGACCTGATCGCGTGGACGGCGATCGGCGCGCGCACCTCGGAATCGCAGACACACCGCGAGATGTCCTCGGGCCTGTCGACGCCGGTCGGCTTCAAGAACGGCACCGACGGCTCGCTCGACGCGGCGATCAACGCGATCATCTCCGCCTCGAAGCCGCACAGCTTCCTCGGCATCAACGCCCAGGGCCGCTCGGCGATCACGCGCACGCGCGGCAACCGCTACGGCCACCTGGTGCTGCGCGGCGGCGGCGAGCGGCCGAACTACGACACGGTCAGCGTCGCCCTGGCGGAGGCCGCGCTGGCCAAGGCCAAGCTGCCGCGGAACATCGTCGTCGACTGCTCGCACGCCAACAGCTACAAGAAGCCGGAACTGCAGCCGCTCGTCATGCACGACGTGGTCAACCAGATCCTCCTCGGCAACCCGTCGATCGTCGGCCTGATGATCGAGAGCTTCATCGAGGCCGGCAACCAGCCGATCCCCGAGGACCTGTCCAAGCTCAAGTACGGCTGCTCGGTGACCGACGCCTGCGTCGACTGGCCGACCACCGAGCAGATGATCCGCGAGGCGCGCGCCGCGTTGCGCGGTCCATTGTCCGGCCGAGCCGGACGAAAGGCCGGCGCATGATCCCCACGCTGATCAAACCTTTCCGCGGCCTGCGGCCGGCGCCCGGCCGCGCGCCGGAAGTCGCCGCCCCGCCCTACGACGTGCTGTCGAGCGATGAAGCGCGGGAGCGCGCCGCCGGCAAGCCCTGGTCCTTCCTGCACATTTCCAAGCCGGAGATCGACCTGCCGGCCGACATCGATCCCTACGCGCCGGCCGTCTATGCCAAGGCCGCCGAGAATCTCGTGCGCATGATCGAGGACGGCGTACTGATCCGCGACGCGGCGCCCTGCTACTACGCCTATCGCCTGACGATGGGCGCGCACACGCAGACCGGCCTGGTCGCCAGCGCGTCGGTGGCCTGCTACGACAACAACCGCATCAAGAAGCACGAATTCACGCGCCCCGACAAGGAAGACGACCGCGTGCGGCAGATCGAGGCGACCAACGCCCAGACCGGGCCGGTGCTGCTGGCCTACCCGAACGCGCCGGCGGCGGATCAGCTGATCGCCGCCATCGCCCAGGGTAAGCCCGCCTCGGATGTCACGGCCGACGATGGTATCCGCCACCAGATCTGGGTTTGCGACGACGCGGAACGGATCGACGCGATCACACGCTGCTTCGACGGCATGGAAGCACTCTACATCGCCGACGGCCATCACCGCTCGGCCGCCGCCGCGCGCGTCGCCGCCGCGCGCCGGCAGGAAGACCGAATCCTCTCCTCCGACTATTTCCTCGCCGTGATCTTCCCGCACCACCAGATGAAAATCATGGACTACAACCGCGTGGTGAAGGATCTCAACGGCCTGACGGCGGACGAATTCCTGGCGCGCCTCGGCGAGAGGTTCCTGGTTTCCCCCTCCTGCGACGCGGTGCAGCCGCAGTGTCCCGGCGAGATCGGCCTCTACCTGCCCAAGCGCTGGTATCGGCTCAACCTCGACCCGAAGCTGTTCTCGCAGGATCCGGTCGCCGGCCTCGACGTCTCCCTGCTCTCCGAGCATGTGCTCGGGCCGATTCTCGGCATCGCCGACCTGCGCCGCGACAAGCGCATCGATTTCGTCGGCGGCATCCGCGGCCTGAACGAACTCGAGAAGCGCGTCGACTCCGGGGAAATGGCCGCCGCCTTCGCCATGTACCCGACCCGCATGAACCAGTTGATGGCGGTGGCGGACAGCAACCAGGTCATGCCTCCCAAATCGACCTGGTTCGAGCCCAAACTGGCCGACGGGCTGGTTTCGCACATTTTGGATTAAACTAAAGACATACATTGGCTAGCCGATAACTAGCTAAGTCCAGTGATTCTGGCCGCAGGGTCCAGAATCAGATGTGCTTCACTCATTGCAGGAGACTGGCGCATGGCGGCCGAGCCCGACGTGCAACGACAACTCGATGTCCTTCGGGAGGAACTGGGCCAGCGCGAAAGCGAGATCGCCCTCCTGCTGGAAACCAGCCAGATGATCGGCGGCGAACTCGACCTCGACACGGCGTTCGAGGCGATCGCCGAGCGGGCCCGCATCCTGATCAAGGCGGAAACCCTGCTCGTGCCGGTATTGAACGAGGAAAAGACGGCATACACCTACCAGGCCGGCGCCGGCACGCATGCCGACGAGATCGTCGGCCAGACGCTGCCGATCGGCTTCGGCCTGTGCGGCTGGGTGCTGCGCAACGGCCGTCCCTGGTGGCGCGGCACCCTGAGCGAACTCGACGAGGAGGAACGCCAGCGCTGGCGTAACGAGGCCGGCACCACCCTGCTGGCGCCGCTGGTCGGCCGGCGCAGCTTCCTCGGCGGCCTGGTCGGCATCAACAAGCTGGGCGGCGGCGAGTTCTGCGAGCGCGATCTCAAGCTGCTGCAACTGTTCGCCGCCCAGGCGGCGATCGCCATCGAGAACGCGATGGCGATGGAGAAGGTCGAACTCGCCCGGCGCGAGGCGGAAGCCCACCAGATCGAACTGCAGCGGCTGAACCGCCGCCTCAACGACACCAACTTGCAGCTCGAGCAGCTTTCCCTGTTCGACCCGCTGACCGGCTTGCCCAACCGCACGCTGTTCCGCGACCGCTGCCTGCACGAGATCGAAGTCGCCCGCGCCATGCGCACGCGGCTCGCCGTGCTGCTGATCGACCTCGACAAATTCCAGGACATCAACAACGGCTACGGCCAGGAGACCGGCGACCTGCTGCTCAAGGCGATCGCCGACGTCTTCGACGGCCTGTTGAAGACCGGCAGCACCTTGAGCCGCGTTTCCGGCGACGAATTCGCCGTGCTGATCTGCGACACCGATGCCGACGCGGCCCTCGCGCTCGCGCGGGCAATGAACGAGCGCCTGGTCGCCGGCGTCGCCGCCGACGGTCACACCATTCCGGTGAGCGCCAGCATCGGCATCGCGCTATATCCCGACGACGGGCACAACCTCAGCACGCTCATGAAGCACGCCGATCTGGCGATGAACAGCGCCAAGCGCGAGCAGTGCGGCGTGCATGTTTTCGACGCCGTGCGCGATATGGAGAAACATAGCCGCTTCGCCCTGACCCAGCACCTGCGCGAGGCGCTCGAACGGGAAGAATTCACCCTCTACTACCAGCCGAAACTCGACCTGGCCAGCGGCCGCATCACCGGCTGCGAAGCCCTGGCGCGCTGGTTCCACCCCGAGCGCGGCATGGTGCCGACGGAAATGTTCATCACGGCACTGGAGCAGACCAACCTGATGCTGCCGTTCACGCGCTGGGCGCTGAAGACCGCCTTGCGCCAGCAACTGGCCTGGCGACAGCGCGGCTGGGACATCAAGATCGCGGTCAATATCCCGCCGGTCGTCATGATGAATCCGGAATTCCTGCCTGTCCTCGATCTGGGCGCCTCGGCCAGCGGGCTGACGCTGGAAATCACCGAAAACCTCTTCCTCGGCGATCTGGACCGGCTGGCGCGGGTGGCGGCCGCCATCCGCGAGCGCGGCTGTACGCTGTCGATCGACGATTTCGGCACCGGCTACTCCTCCCTGCAGCGTCTGCGGCAATCCGCCGTCAGCGAAATCAAGATCGACCGCTCGTTCGTCACCGGCATGCTCGGCAACAAGGACGATGCGGTGATCGTCCATTCGACGATCGAACTGGCCCGCAACCTCGGCCTGCGGGTGGTCGCCGAAGGCGTCGAGAACGAGGAAACCCTGAGTCGCCTGGCCGAACTCGGCTGCGACAGCGTGCAGGGCTATCACGTCTGCCGCCCCCTGCCGCCGGAAGCGCTCGAGGAACACTTCGCCCGCTCCGTCTGGCAGCCGCTGTCGCTGGTGTCGCGGCAAAGAAGGAAGGCACGCGCCTGAAACGAAACGGCAGCCCGCAGGCTGCCGTTCGGACAAAGCCGGAAGCGAGGTGTCAGAGCGCCTTCAGCGCAGCCTCGTAGTTCGGCTCGTCGGCGATCTCCGGCACCAGTTGGCTGTGCAGCACCTTGTCGTTCTCGTCCAGCACGACGACGGCGCGCGCGGTCAGGCCCTGCAGCGGCCCCTCGGCCATCTTCACGCCCCAAGCCGGCATGAATTCGGGATGGCGGAAGGTGGACAGATGGGCGACGTTCTTCAGTCCTTCCGTCGCGCAGAAGCGGCCGGCGGCGAACGGCAGATCGGCGGAAATCACCAGCACCACGGCGTTGTTCAGGCCGGCGGCCTTCTCGTTGAACTTGCGCGTCGAGGTGGCGCAGGTCGGCGTGTCGAGGCTCGGCACGATGTTGAGCACCTTGCGCTTGCCGGCGAAATTCGCCAGGGTGACATCGGCGAGTTCGCCGTTGGTCAGGGTGAGCGCCGGGGCGCTGCTGCCCGCGGCGGGCAGCGTGCCATCGACACGGAACGGATTGCCCTTCAGGGTGACGGTGGTCATGGATTCTCTCCTGTTGTGGTTGTGAAATCTCTCAGTCGCGGCAGTACGGCCCGCGCGTTCCTTGTGGTCGCCGCGGCAATTTCCGCCAGTGGCAAGGAGCGCAATTCTGCCAGCGTTCGGGCGATCGGCACAAGATCGGCGGGGGTATTGCGGCCCCCGGCCCGCCAGGCCGGCGGGATGTCGGGCGCGTCGGTCTCGAGCACGATCGCTTCGAGCGGCAGCGTTGCCGCCAGGGTGCGGATGCGCTTCGAGCCTGCGAAGGTCATCGCCCCGCCGCAGCCGAGCTTGAAGCCCAGCTTGATGAATTCCTCCGCCTGCTGGCGGCTGCCGTTGAAGGCGTGCGCGATGCCCCCCGGCACGCGAATCTCGCGCAGGCACTTGAGGATGGGGTCGATCGCCTTGCGCACATGCAACAGCACCGGCAGGTCCAGCGCCCGAGCGATCTTCAGCTGCTCGTTGAAATAGAACAGCTGCTTCCCGTCGTCGCGCGGTTCGACGTGACGGTCCAGCCCGATCTCGCCGACGGCGACCGCCGGCTCGCGCTGCAGCGTCGTCCGCAGCGCGTCGAGATCTTCGGGCCGTGCGCGTTCGACATAGAGCGGGTGGATGCCGTAGGCCGGAACGCAGCCGGGATAGTCGCGGCAGACGCTCGCCACCGCGCCGAAATTGGCGCGCTCGACCGCCGGCACGACGATGGCGGCCACTTCGGCCGCCTCGCCAGCCCCGAGTTTCGCAGCGCGATAGACCGCATCGCGGTCGGCGTCGAACTCCGCCGCATCCAGATGGCAGTGCGTGTCGATCAGCGCGATTTTTTCCACGGCGCCGTCGTCAGGCCGAGGCTCTTCCACATCTGCATGCCGCCGCGATACCACTTGAGCTTGTGCGCCGGGTAGCCGAGCGCCAGCAGTTGCTTGATGTTGGTCGGCGACTGGCCGCACCACGGGCCGTTGCAATAGAACACCAGCGTCCTGGCGTTCTCGAAGTTCCACAACTGACCGAGACGGCTTGCGCCGAACTGGAGTTCGAGAGTCTCGGCGATCGCCGCGGCTTCGGTCTTCTGCGGGTGCAGGCGCTCCCACGGGATGTGGATCGCACCGGGAATGATGCCGGAACGGATGAGCCAGTCGTCCTCGCGCGAGTCGACCACCAGCACGCTCTCGTCACGCTGCGCGATGCGCCGCAGATAGTCGAGCAGTTCCAGTTCGCCGACCGTCTCGACGCCCGGCGCCAACAGCATCGGCTGGATGCAGTAGGGGGGACAGGGCCGCGAGGTCAGCGCGAAGTCCGGGTCGATCTGGCCGAAGTTGTCCGGCTCGCGCTGGATGCGCACCGTACTCCCTTCGTGCAGCACGTCCACATAGGGCAACTGCGCCGTGATGCCGACCGGCTGGTCGGCGGCATGCGCTCCCCCTGCCAGCGCCAGGAGCAACGCCAGGCGCGACAGGACCCGCATCACTCCACCTCGTCGATCCAGGCCTGCTGGATGGCCTCGAGCTTCTTCTCGCCGCAGTGGCGCTCGTCCTCCTCGAAGCCGGGCAACTCCATCACCCAGCGCATCAGGTCGACGAAGTTGAGCGCTTTCGGGTCGACCTCCGGATGGCGCTCGGCGAGTTCGATCGCGATGTCGAGGCTGTCGGTCCATTTCATTTCTTCGAATGTCCTTCCTTGACCATGTTGATCGTGTATTTCGGAATCTCGATCGTCAGCGGGGTGTCGCCGACGATCGCCTGGCACGACAGGCGCGAGGTCGGCGTCAGGCCCCAGGCCTTGTCGAGCAGGTCCTCCTCGATTTCGTCGGCCTCGCCGAGCGAATCATAGCCCTCGCGCACCACGACGTGGCAGGTGGTGCAGGCGCAGGACATTTCGCAGGCGTGCTCGATCTCAATGTCGTTGGCGAGCAGGGCCTCGCAGACCGAGGTGCCGGGCTCGGCTTCGATCACGGCACCCTGCGGGCAGAGTTCGGCGTGGGGCAGCACGATGATCTGGGTCATAGCTCTTCCACTTTCTTGCCGGCGAGCGCGCGCTGCACGCTCTGGTTCATGCGCCGCGCGGCGAATTCGGCGGTGCCTTTCGAAAGAGCATCCATCGCGGCGTCGATGGCGCGGCGATCGTCGCCGATCATCACCGCCTGCAGGCGGGCCATGCAGGCGTCGATATGCGCCCGCTCGAGCGTGGACAGCAGATGGGAGTCTTCCTTCAATGCCGACTGCACCGCCTCGACCAGACGCTGCGCCTCGACCTGGACCTCGCGCAGCGCGCGGCGGAAGGCATCGTCGGACGCGTGCGTGTAGCCGTCCTTGAGCATCGCGGCGATCTCGTCGTCGGAGAGCCCGTAGGACGGCTTGACCTCGATATGCGCCTCGTGGCCGCTGGTCTGCTCGCGCGCCGTCACCGACAGCAGGCCGTCGGCGTCGACCTGGAAGGTGACGCGGATGCGCGCCGCACCCGCCACCATCGGCGGCATGCCGCGCAGTTCGAAGCGCGCCAGGCTGCGGCAGTCGGAAACGAGTTCCCGCTCCCCCTGCACCACGTGCAGCGCCATCGCGGTCTGGCCATCCTTGAAGGTGGTGAATTCCTGCGCGCGGGCGACGGGAATCGTCGAGTTGCGCGGGATGATCTTCTCGACCAGGCCGCCCATCGTCTCGATGCCGAGCGAGAGCGGGATCACGTCGAGCAGCAGCCAGTCGTCCCCGGCGGCGCGGTTGCCGGCCAGCAGGTTGGCCTGCGTCGCGGCGCCGAGCGCGACCACCTTGTCCGGATCGAGATTGTTGAGCGGCTCGCAGCCGAAGAAGTCCTCGACCGCCTTCTGGATCTGCGGCATGCGCGTGGCGCCGCCGACCATCACCACGCCGGCGATCTCGTCGGGCGACAGGCCGGCGTCGCGCAGCGCCTTGCGCGTCGGGCCGAGCGTCTTGTGCACCAGCGTGTGGGTGATCTCGTTGAAGATGGCGGTGGTCAGCTTGAGGTCGACGAACTCGCCGGTCGACAGGCGCGCGGTGATCGGCGCCTCGCCATGGGTGGTGAGGTATTCCTTCGCCTCGCGCGCGCGGATCTGCAGCAGGCGGGCATCCTCGTGCGAGAGCGGCGCGAGCTTGGCCTGCTCGATGATCCAACAGAACACGCGGTGGTCGAAGTCGTCGCCGCCGAGCGCCGAATCGCCGCCGGTGGCGAGCACCTGGAACACGCCCTTGGCGAGCTTGAGGATCGAGATGTCGAAGGTGCCGCCGCCGAGGTCATACACCGCGTAGATGCCCTCGGCCGCGTTGTCGAGGCCGTAGGCGATCGCCGCCGCGGTCGGTTCGTTGAGCAGGCGCAGCACGTTGATGCCGGCCAGGCGGGCGGCGTCCTTGGTGGCCTGGCGCTGCGCGTCGTCGAAGTAGGCGGGCACCGTGATCACCGCGCCGGTGATCTGGCCGCCGAGCGACAGTTCGGCGCGTTCGCGCAGGGCGCGCAGGATGTCGGCCGAGACCTCGACCGGGCTCTTGACGCCCTGCGCGGTCCTGAGCTTGACCATCCCTTCCGCTTCGACGAAATCGTAGGCCATCGATTCGACGTGCTCGATGTCCTTGATCCCGCGGCCCATGAAGCGCTTCACCGAAACGATGGTGTTGCGCGGATCGGCGGCCTGCCGCGCCTGGGCGTCGTAGCCGACCTCGACTGCGCCGTCGACGCCGTAGCGCACCACCGACGGCAGCAGCGAACGGCCGAGTTCGTCGTTGAGCACGACCGCCATGCCGCTCCTGACGGTGGCGACCAGCGAGTTGGTGGTGCCGAGGTCGATGCCGATCGCCAGCCGGTGCTCGTGCGGCGCGGCCGATTCGCCCGGCTCGGAAATTTGCAGCAATGCCATGCTTGTTTTTTTCTCCCTGCGGGGATTCTAGGCGTCCAGCAGCGCCAGCGCGTCGTCGATTTCGTGCAGCAGCTTTTCCTGGAACATCAGTTGCCTGACCAGTTCCCCGGCCCGTTCGTATTCTCCCGCGTCGAGCGCAGCCTGCAGGGCCTCGAACTCGCCGCGGACGGCTTTCTTCAGAGTGCGATGGCGCGCATCGAGCGCGTCGATGTCGCCGGCTTCTTTGGCCTCGGCCACCGCCTCGCGCAGCTCCATCTGCGCCATCAGGAACTCGGCCGGCATCGCGGTGTTCGTCTCGAGCCCGGCATCGTGGCCGGCCAGCTCGAGCAGATAACGCGCCCGTCTGAGCGGGTCCTTGAGCGTCAAATAAGCTTCGTTGACGCGCGTCGCCCGCTGCATCGCCTGGCGCTGTTCGGCCGGCGAGAGGTGCGCATGCTTGTCGGGATGCACGCGTGCCTGCAGGTCGCGGTAGAGTTCCTCCAGCCGTGCGGCATCCAGCCCCTGCTGGCGCGGCAAAGCGAACAGTGTGAAGTGGTCCTGATCGAAATTCATCACACGTTAAAGGATTCGCCGCAGCCGCATTGGTCCTTGACGTTCGGGTTCTTGAACTTGAAGCCCTCGTTGAGGCCTTCCTTGGTGTAGTCGAGTTCGGTGCCGTCGAGGTAGGGCAGGCTCTTCGGGTCGACCAGCACCTTGAGGCCGTGGCTCTCGAACACGACGTCCTCCGGCTCGGCGACGTCGGCGAACTCGAGCTTGTAGGCCATGCCCGAGCAGCCGGAAGTCTTGACGCCGAGGCGGACGCCGATGCCCCTGCCGCGCTTGGCGATGAACCTGGAGACGTGCTGGGCGGCCGCATCGCTGAGTGTGATCGTCATGGCCTCACTCTCCGTGCTTCTTCTTGTAGTCGGCGACGGCGGCCTTGATGGCGTCCTCGGCGAGGATCGAGCAGTGGATCTTGACCGGCGGCAGCGCCAGTTCCTCGGCGATCTGCGTGTTCTTGATCGCCAACGCCTCGTCGAGCGTCTTGCCCTTGACCCACTCAGTGACCAGCGAGCTCGAGGCGATCGCCGAGCCGCAACCGTAGGTCTTGAACTTGGCGTCCTCGATCACGCCGTCCTTGCCGACCTTGATCTGCAGCTTCATGACGTCGCCGCAGGCCGGCGCGCCGACCATGCCGGTTGCCACGCCCTCCTCCTCCTTGGCGAAGGAGCCTACGTTACGGGGATTTTCGTAATGGTCGATGACCTTCTGGCTGTATGACATTTTCTTGCTCCGTTAATGCGCCGCCCACTGGACGGTATTGAGATCGATGCCTTCCTTGTACATTTCCCACAGCGGCGAAAGCTCGCGCAGCTTGCCGATCTTGTCGTGCAGCAGCTTGATCGTGAAGTCGATTTCCTCCTCGGTGGTGAAGCGGCCGAGGGTAAAGCGGATCGAGCTGTGCGCCAGTTCGTCGGAACGGCCGAGCGCACGCAGCACGTAGGACGGCTCGAGCGAGGCCGAGGTGCAGGCCGAGCCGGACGATACCGCGATATCCTTGATCGCCATGATCAGCGACTCGCCCTCGACGTAGTTGAAGCTGACGTTGAGGTTGTGCGGCACGCGCTGCTCCAGGTCGCCGTTCACGTAGGTCTCCTCGATGTCCATGAGGCCCTTGAGCAGGCGGTCGCGCAGCATGCGGATGCGCTCGTTCTCGGTGGCCATTTCCTCGCGCGCGATGCGAAAGGCCTCGCCCATGCCGACGATCTGATGCGTCGCCAGCGTTCCCGAGCGCAAGCCGCGCTCGTGGCCACCGCCATGCATCTGCGCTTCGAGGCGAATGCGCGGCTTGCGGCGCACGTAGAGCGCGCCGATGCCCTTCGGGCCGTAGGTCTTGTGCGCCGAGAACGACATCAGGTCGACCTTGAGCTTGCCGAGGTCGAGCGGCATCTTGCCGGAGGCCTGCGCCGCGTCGACGTGGAAGATGGTGCCGTTGGCACGCGCGATCTCGCCGAACTCGGCGATCGGCTGGATCACGCCGATCTCGTTGTTGACCGCCATCACCGAGGCGACCACGGTGTCCTTGCGCAGCGCCGCCTTGAACTGCTCGACGGTGATCAGGCCGTTCGGGCCCGGCTCGAGATAGGTGGCTTCGAAACCCTGGCGCTCGAGTTCCTTGACGGTATCCAGCACCGCCTTGTGCTCGGTGGCGACGGTGACGATGTGCCGGCCCTTGGTGTCGGCATAGAAGTGCGCGGCACCCTTGAGCGCGAGGTTGTTCGACTCGGTGGCGCCCGAAGTCCAGATGATTTCCTTCGGGTCGGCATTCACCAGCGCGGCGACCTGCTCGCGCGCCTCCTCGACGGCCTTCTCCGCCTCCCAGCCGAATGGATGGGAACGCGAGGCAGGGTTGCCGAAGTGCTCGGTCAGGTAGGGGATCATCTTCGCGGCCACGCGGGGATCGGCGGGCGTCGTCGCCGAGTAGTCGAGGTAGATGGGCAGTTTCAGCATGTTTTTGGACTCCATGTCAGCCGGCCACCATGGTCAATGAGGCCAGCGATTGCAAATCGGCAACGGTCACGGACAAGGCGCGCAGGAAACCGGCGACCTCCTCTGCGGTGTTCTGCCTCCCGAGGCTTACGCGCACGGCACCGCGCGCCAGCTCGGGCGCCACGCCCATCGCCAGCAGCACGTGCGACGGCTCGGGATTGGCCGCCGAGCAGGCGGCGCCACTTGCCACGGCGTAGCCGGCGCGGTCGAGCCGGCCGACCAGCGTTTCGCCGTCGAGGCCGGGCAGCGCGAAAAAGACGGTGTTCGGCAGGCGCTCGACGCCGGCGGCGAAGATCGTCGCTCCTTGCGCGGCCAGGCCGCGCTCGAGCTCGTCGCGCAACTGGCGCAAGCGTGCAGAATTCTCCGCCAGCGCAGCGGTGGCGAGTTCGCAGGCGACGCCGAAGCCAACGATCGCCGGCACGTTTTCGGTGCCGGAGCGCAGCCCGCGCTCGTGGCCGCCGCCGTCGATCAGTGGCGCGAGGTCGACGCGCTTGTCGACCACCAGCGCGCCGGCGCCCTTCGGCCCGCCGAGCTTGTGGGCCGACAGCGTCAGCGCATGCACGCCGGCGGCGTTCAGGGAACGGAAGTCTACCGGCAGCTTGCCGAGCGCCTGCACTGCATCCGAATGGAACCAGGCACGCGAGTAAGCCGCCTGCGCGGCGAGCGCCGGGATGTTCTGCAGTGCGCCGGTCTCGTTATTGGCGAGCATCGCCGAAATCAGCGCGGGCCGCTCGGCGAGCGCAGCGGCAAAATCGGCGCTGGCGAGGCGGCCGGCGGCATCGACCGCGATCTCGCGCACGCGCCAGCCGCTGCGGCGCAGCGCCTTCGCCGGCTCGCGCACGCAGGGGTGCTCGACCGCCGAGATGGCGATCAGCCCCGGCGGCAGGTGCGCCGCCGCGCCCTTGATGAACAGGTTGTTGGCCTCCGATCCGCCGCTGGTGAAGATCACCTCGGTCGGATGCGCTCCGACGGCCTGCGCCACGCGCTGACGCGCCTCGTCGATCGCGCGCCGCGCCGCCCGGCCGTACTCGTGCCGGCTCGACGCGTTGCCGTAGTGCGCGTCGAAATACGGCAGCATGGCCGCGCGCACCGCCGGCAGGAGCGGCGTCGTCGCGTTGTGATCGAGGTAGGCCGGGGCGAACATCGGGGTGATGGATCAGGCGTTGGCCATGACCGTGATGCGCCGCTGGGCGGCGGGAGTGCCCTTCTTCAGCACGACGCTGCGGACCTCGCCGGCGCAACCGGAGCCCTGCTGCCGACGCACGAGTTCCTCCAGGCTGACCGAGCTCAGGTATTCATGCATGCGGGCATTCAGGCTCATCCACAGGTCGTGCGTCATGCAGGGATGGTCGTCGTGGCAATTCCCCTTGCCGCCGCAGTTGGTGGCGTCGAGCGGCTCGTCCACCGCGCTGATGATGTCAGCGACCGACACCGCCGCCAGCGGCTTGGCCAGCGTATAGCCGCCGCCGGGACCGCGCGTGCTGGCGACCAGCTGGTTGCGGCGCAGCTTGCCGAACAACTGCTCGAGGTAGGAAAGGGAAATCTTCTGGCGATCGGCAATCCCGGCGAGCGTCACCGGGCCGCCGTGCTGGCGCAGGGCCACGTCGATCATCGCCGTCACGGCGAAACGTCCTTTGGTCGTCAGTCTCATGTCACACCTCGTCGGAGTTCGGCTGTTGGTTGATGGTTGTGTCGCTTGAATGCGACTGCCTGGTGAAGATAAGGTTCCCGATTAATTTAGTCAACTACTCAATCCACGATCTTCGACAAATAGTTCGGATCGAACTTGTCGGCGGTCGCCACGTCGTCCTCGAGCGACACGCCGGCCCGCTCGATGGTCTTGAGCAGCGCGGCGAGACGCCGGTCGGTCTCGACGGCATGGTCGAGCAGGCCATGGATCGCCAGCGCAACCGGATCGTCCTCGCAGCGCGTCACCGCGTAGGCCGAAAAGCCGAGGTTCTCGGCCTTCTCAAGGCGTGCCTGCTCGCGTCCCGGCTCGACGATGCGCGCCGGAATGCCGACCGCCGTCGCGCCGGGCGGTACGTCCTTCACCACCACAGCGTTCGAGCCGACCTTGGCGCCGGCGCGAATCGTGATCGGGCCGAGCACCTTGGCACCGGCACCGATCACCACGCCGGACTCCAGCGTCGGATGGCGCTTGCCCTTGTTCCACGAAGTGCCGCCGAGCGTGACGCCGTGATAGAGCGTGCAATCGTCGTTGATGACCGCCGTTTCGCCGATCACCACGCCCATGCCGTGATCAATGAAGACGCGCCGGCCGATGGTGGCGCCCGGATGAATCTCGATGCCGGTGATCCAGCGCGTGAAATGGGAAAGGGCGCGCGCCAGCCAGCGCAGCCGATGCCCCCACAGCCAGTGGGACATGCGATGCAGCGTCAGCGCGTGGAAGCCCGGATAGCAGGTCAGCACCTCCCAGGTGGTGCGGGCCGCCGGGTCACGCTGGAAAACGCAGGCGATATCTTCGCGCAGTCGGGAAAACATGGAGATCGATGAAGCCTTATGGAATTTAAGGGAATTCTAAAATTCCCGATCACTCCAGTCAACTTAAAGCTGCGGAAAGAAATATCAAGGTTCGTCGGGCAAGGAGCTTCCGTAACGCTTCCCGGTCGGTTGCGCGAACGAGGCGAGCAGGCCGCGCAGGATATTGACCTCCTCCTTCTCGAGCGCCGCCCGCGCGAACAGGCGGCGCAGCCGCAGCATCAGCCGGCCGGGGCACTCCGGATCGAGAAAACCGCTGTCCGTCGCCGCGCTTTCCAGATGCGCGATCAGCCCTTCGACCTCGTCGTGCGTCGCCGGCTGGCCGGCCGGTGCAAAACTCGGCGCCGGCGGGGCGGCGACCAGGGCGAGCCGCAGTTCGTAGCAGATGATCTGCACCGCGGCGGCGAGATTGAGCGAGGTGTAGGCCGGGTTGGCCGGGATCATCGCCCAGCGCGCGCACTGCGCCAGTTCCTCGTTCGACAGGCCCGAGGTTTCGTTGCCGAACACCAGCGCGACCTCGCCGCCCCGTTCCGCGACGGCGGCCAGTTCGGCCGCCCCGGCGCGCGCCCACAGCGGTTCGGTCGCCAGGTCCCGGCGGCGCGCCGTCAGCGCCAGCGCGAGCGAGGTGCCGTGCAGCGCCTCGGCCAGGCTGCCGCATACCTGCGCCGCCGCGAGCACGTCGTCGGCCCCCGAGGCCAGCGCGGTCGCCTGCGGATCGGGAAAGATCTTGGGATCGACCAGCACCAGGCGGGCAAAGCCCATCGTCTTGAGCGCCCGCGCGGCAGCGCCGATATTGCCCGGATGGCTGGTGCGGGTGAGCACCACCCGCACGCGCGCCATGGAATCCGGTGCCGACAGTTTAGAATTCGCTGTTTCCATTGCAACGGGCCGTCGCCCCATCCGCCATGCATCCCATGCTCAACACGGCCGTCAAGGCCGCCCGTCGCGCCGGCAGCATCATCGGCCGCGCCAGCCTCGACCTCGGCCAGATCAAGGTCGGCGTCAAGCAGCAGAACGACTTCGTCACCGAGGTCGATCGCGCCGCCGAGGCCACCATCATCGAAACCCTGCGCGAAGTCTATCCCAGCCATGCGATCCTCGCCGAGGAGTCCGGCCACGACGGGAATTCGGAGTTCCAGTGGATCATCGACCCGCTCGACGGCACGACCAACTTCATCCACGGCCTGCCGCAATACGCGGTGTCGATCGCGCTCGCGCACAAGGGCGTGCTCGCGCATGCGGTGGTGTTCGACATCAACCGCAACGAACTGTTCACCGCCAGCAAGGGCGCCGGCGCCTTCCTCAACGACAAGCGCATCAGGGTGAGCAAGTGCGCCAAGCTCGACGAGGCGCTGCTCGGCACCGGCTTCCCCTACCGCATGTTCGAGCACGTCGATCCCTACCTGGCGATCTTCAAGGAGATGACGCGCCGCTGCGCCGGCGTGCGCCGGCCCGGCGCCGCCTCGCTCGACCTCGCCTGGCTGGCCGCCGGCCGCATCGACGGCTTCTGGGAGTTCGGCCTCTCGCCCTGGGACATGGCGGCCGGCGCGCTGCTGATCCTCGAGGCCGGCGGCCTCGTCAGCGACCTCGCCGGCGAAGGCAACTACCTCACCACCGGCAACATCGTCGGCGGCACGCCCAAGGTGTTCGCCCAACTGCTGCAGGCGATCCAGCCGCATCGCACGCCCGGGCTGATGGCGTAAAAAAACCGTCGCCGCGCGTTGACACGCCGCATTCCGTTGGTAGAATGCGGCCTCTCTTGCGGGAGTAGCTCAGTTGGTAGAGCGCAACCTTGCCAAGGTTGAGGTCGCGAGTTCGAGACTCGTCTCCCGCTCCAAATTCAAAGGGGGAAAGCTTGCTTTCCCCCTTTTCGATCCAGACTTCGGCGCGATCGCATAGTGGCCGTGCAACGGATTGCAAATCCGTCTACCCCAGTTCGATTCTGGGTCGCGCCTCCAGAACTTCCCCTCCGCCCCGATTCCCTTCGGCTCAGTCCGGCTTGCCGCCGCACCCCGCCTCGCAGGCATGGTGCGCCTCCAGACAGGTCTCCACGCAGGCCGCGCCCTTGCAATGCTTCTGGCAGGCCCATAGCCGGTCGCCGCAGACGCGCTCGCACGCATTCCATTCTGCCTGGCGCGCCGAGGGCGGCGTCGCCAGCGGCAGGCGCAGCACATTGCCGGCCAGCCGGCAGCCCGAGAAGTCGATGACGCGCCGCGGGCCGGGCAGATCAGCCCATTCCTCGTCGCCGAACGTCAGTTGCCTCTGCAGGGCGCCGACCCGGTCACGCGGCAGCGCGCCGGCATCGAGCAGCAGCTTGAGCGCCAGGCAATCGATCGCCCGGGCTTCGTCCGTCGTCGGTTCCTTGCCGGCCTTCCCTGCCGCCACCTGGGCGCAGGCATGCGCCTGGAAGAACAGCCGGCCGGTCGGATCGAGATGCGGCAGCACGGCCGGATTGTGGCGGATTTCCGTCTGCGTGCCGGCCTGGTTCGTCGCGACCAGCGCCGTCAGCGTCGGGTCGGCAACGAGGGGAATCGCGCGCCCGGCCTGGTCGAGGCAGCCATCGAGAACGGCAACATCGCCGGCCGCTTGCGCCGAGGCAGCCAGCAGGGTCAATACAAGCATCACGAGCCAAGTTTTCATCGTGTCCTCCGTTCAGGCCGCCAGCGTCTTCTCGACCAGCCGCACCCAGTAGCGGATGCCGGTCTCGATGATCGCGTCGTTGAAGTCGTAGTGCGGGCTGTGCAGCATGCAGCCGCCCTCGCCCGGACCGTTGCCGAGCCAGACGTAGCAGCCGGGCGCCACGCGCGACAGATAGGCGAAATCCTCCGCGCCCATGCTTGGCCGCAGGTGGGTGTAAACCTTCTCGCCGCCGACCACCTGACGCGCCACCTCGCGGCAGACGAAGCTCGGCTCGGCGGCATTCACGGTCGGCGGATAGCCGCGCGCGTAGTGCAGCTCGATCTGCACGCGGTGCGCGAGCGCGATGCCGTTGCAGACGCGGCGCATGCCTTCCTCGAGCGCATCCTGCAGTTCCGGCTTGAAGGTGCGCACCGTGCCGCCCAGCACCGCCTGCTCGGGCAGGATGTTGTCGGCATGGCCGGCATGGAAGCGCGTCACGCTCACCACCGCGGCCTCAAGCGGGTCGGTCGCGCGGCTCACCAGCGTCTGCAGCGCCTCGACCAGCGCCGCGCCGGCGAGGATGGCGTCGGTGCCCTGGTGCGGCATCGCCGCATGGGCGCCGCGCGCGGTGACGACGATCTCGAAGCGGTCGGCGCCCGCCATCACCGGCCCCTCATGCACCGCGAGGCTGCCGGCCGGCAGCCCCGGCCAGTTGTGCAGGCCGAACACCATCTCCATCGGAAAGCGCTCGAACAGGCCCTCCTCGACCATCACGCGGCCGCCGCCCTCGTGCTCCTCGGCGGGCTGGAAGATCAAATACACCGTGCCGGCGCAGCCGCCGGCATCGCGCAGCCGCACCAGCGCCTCGGCCGCGCCGAGCAGCATCGCCGTGTGTCCGTCGTGGCCGCAGGCGTGCATGCGCCCCTCATGGCGCGAGCGATGCGGAAAGCTGTTGAGCTCCGGCAGCGGCAGCGCATCCATGTCGGCGCGCAGTCCGATCGCGCGCGGCCCGTCGCCCAGCTTGAGGCGGCCGACCACGCCGGTCTGCGCGATGCCCTCGAACACCTCGATGCCCAGCTTCTTCAGATGCGCGGCCACCACGCCGGCGGTGCGCGTTTCCTCGAACGCCAGCTCCGGGTGGGCGTGCAGGTCGCGGCGCAGCGTCGCGGTACGCGTCGCCAGCTCGGGCAGGAAACCGCTCAGGTTCATGTTCTTTTCCTCCAGACATTCGCGCGCACTCTAGCATTCCCGCGGACTACAATCACCGCCATGACCCAGCCGATCCTGCGCGGCGTCGCCCTGCGCAATCTCGAAACGAAGCATGCCGACGCCATGCCGGCGCTGATGGAGCGCGCCGGCGCGGCCGCCGCCCGCATCGTGCTGGAGATGCTCGACGGCCGCGCTCTGGTCGTCGCCGGGCCCGGCAACAACGGCGGCGACGCCTTCGTCGTCGCCCGCCTGCTGAAGGCCGCCGGCCATGCTCCCACCGTGCTGTTCGCCGGCGAACCGGAGCGGCTCCCCGCCGACGCGCGTGCGGCCCACGCCGCCTGGCTGGCTGCCGGCGGCGCCTGCCGCGCCGACTACCCGCCAGGCAAATTCGGCCTCGTCGTCGATGGCCTGTTCGGCATCGGCCTGACGCGCCCGATCGAGGGCCAATATGCAGACTGGATCGCGCGCATCAACGCGGGCGGCGCGCCGGTCCTCGCGCTCGACGTGCCGAGCGGCCTCAACGCGCTCACCGGCCAGGCAACCGGCCCGGTCGTCCGCGCGACGCGCACGGCCACCTTCATCGCGCTCAAGCCGGGCCTGCTCACCGCCGACGGTCCCGATCTCTGCGGTGCGATCACGGTCTGCGACCTCGGCCTCTCCGTGGCGCCCGACGGCATGCTGGCCGAGCCCGCATTGTTCCGCCATTGCCTGCAACCGCGGCCGCGCAATTCGCACAAGGGCAGCTTCGGCAGCGTCGCCGTCCTCGGCGGCGCATCCGGCATGGCCGGCGCGGCGCTGCTGGCCGGCCGGGCCGCGCTGAGGCTCGGCGCGGGTCGCGTCTACCTCGGCATGCTCGAACGGCTGCCCGTCGATCCCGGCCAGCCGGAACTGATGCTGCGCACCGCCGACGAGGCGCCGGGCCTGGCGACCGTACTCGCCGTCGGGCCCGGCCTCGGCCAGTCGCCGGAAGCGCGCGCGCTGCTCATCCGCGCCTTGGGCAGCGGTCTGCCGCAGGTCATCGACGCCGACGGACTCAACCTGCTGGCGCAGGAACCGTCGCTGCTGACCCGGCGCGCCGCCTCGCCAGCGCCGAGTTTGCTCACGCCGCACCCCGCCGAGGCGGCACGCCTGCTCGGCTGCTCGTCCGCCGAGGTGCAGGCCGACCGCGTCGCCGCCTGCCTCGAATTGGCCCGGCGCTTCGGCGCCCACGTCGCGCTCAAGGGCTGCGGCACGGTGATCGCCGCGCCGGATGGCCGCTGGTTCATCAACACGACCGGCAACGCCGGCCTCGCCAGCGCCGGCAGCGGCGACGCGCTGACCGGCATGCTCGCCGCGCTGCTCGCCCAGGGCTGGCCGCCGCTCGAGGCGCTGCTGGGCGCGGTGCATCTGCACGGCGCCGCCGCGGGTGCCTGCATCGCGGCGGGCCGCGGCCCGGTCGGCCTGACCGCCGGCGAACTCATCGACCCGGCGCGCAAGCTGCTCAACGACTGGATTACCCTCCTTGACCGTTGAACATCACCCCGTCCGCGGCATCCTGCTGATGACCGCGGCCGTGCTTTGCTTTGCCCTGCTCGACGCCACGGCCAAGCACCTGTCGCAGACCTTTCCGGTGCCGATGCTGGTCTGGGCGCGCTATACGCTGCATTGCCTGCTGATGCTGGCCTTCCTCGCGCCGAGCATGCGGTGGAAGCTGATCACCACGCGTCATCCGGTCAAACAGGTGGTGCGCGCCCTGCTGCTGGTCGGCGTCACCGGCTTCGCGATGGCCGCCTTCCGGCGCCTGCCACTCGCCGAGACGACGGCGCTGCTGTTCATCACGCCGCTGATCGTCGCGCTGCTCGCCGGCCCCTTCCTCGGCGAGCGGCTGCGCCCGCTGCACTGGAGCATCAGCATCATCGGCTTCGGCGGCGCGCTGCTGATCGCCCGGCCGGGCGGCGCCTTCGACCTCGCCGGCATCGTGCTGGTACTCGCGGCGGCGGCCTGCTACAGCGTCTATCAGATCCAGACGCGCCAGCTCTCGCCCACCGAAAGCACGCTGACGATGCTGTTCTACACCGCGCTGATCGGCACCGTCAGCATGACGCTCGGCGCGCCGTTCTACTGGGGCGGCCCGCTGCCCGGCCTGACGGACGGGCTGCTGATCGCTTCGCTCGGCCTCTACGGCGGCACCGGCCATTACCTGCTGATCAAGGCCTTCCGCTACGCGCCGGCGACCACCCTTTCGCCGTTCCTCTATGTCCAACTCATCTGGGCCACCCTTCTCGGCTGGCTCGCTTACGACCATTGGCCCGACGCCACGACACTCGCCGGCATGGCGATCATCGCCGCCAGCAGCATCGCCCTCGCCTTGACGCAGCGGCGCCCGAGCCAACGGATAGAATCGTCCGCATGAAAACACCGCATCCGCTCGCCCAGGAAATCGAACGCAACGTCCTCGCCGCACTCGCCGAGGACATCGGCAGCGGCGACCTCACCGCCCGATTGACACCGGCCAATCGCCCCGCCGTCGGGGTGGTCACCAGCCGAGAGGACGCCGTGCTGTGCGGCACCGCCTGGTTCGATGCCTGTCTGCAGCATCTCGACCCGGGCGCGCGCTTCCGCTGGCTGGCACAGGACGGCGATGCGATCGCCGCCGGCCAGATTGTCTGCGAGATTGCCGCCGACACGCGCGCCCTGCTCACCGGCGAGCGCAGCGCCCTCAACTTCCTGCAACTGCTCTCCGGCACCGCCACCGTCACGCGCACCTACGTCGAAGCCGTCGCCGGCACCCGCGCGCAGATCGTCGACACGCGCAAGACCCTGCCCGGCCTGCGCCTCGCGCAGAAGTATGCGGTGAAGTGCGGCGGCGGCACCAACCACCGCCTCGGCCTCTACGATGGCATCCTGATCAAGGAGAACCACATCATCGCCGCCGGCGGCATCACCGCCGCCTTCGTGCAGGCGCACTCCATCGCCCGCGGCGACGTGTTCATCCAGGTCGAGGTCGAGACGCTCGAACAGCTCGCCGAGGCGCTCGACGCCGGCGCGACCATGATCCTGCTCGACAACATGGACCTCGCACAGATGCGCCAAGCGGTCGGCCTCACTGCCGGCCGCGCCGCGCTCGAAGCCTCCGGCGGCGTGCGGCTCGACAGCGTGCGCGCAATCGCCGAAACCGGCGTCGACCGCATCTCGATCGGCACGCTGACCAAGGACGTGCGCGCCGTCGACCTGTCGCTGCGGCACAGCGAAGGCTGACTCTGCTAGAATTCGCGCCCCACTGCGGAGAGGTGGATGAGTGGTTTAAGTCGCACGCCTGGAAAGCGTGTTTAGGATAATATCCTAACGAGGGTTCGAATCCCTCCCTCTCCGCCAAACACCTTGATTTTTAAGGTGATTTGGCAAAATCATCCACGAGGTGGCAGACCGTAGCAGAAGCAAAACAGCCGACGAAAGTCGGCTTTTTTGTTCCCAAGTGTTCCCGAATTGTTCCCAGATTTCCCATCTGATCCCATTAGACCTGTTCCCGAAATGTTCCCAAATGACGTTTCGGGCTTGCGCTGGAAACTCCTGCGGGATCGCGCCAGTCTCGCGCCGGACGCCCGCGCCGATCTGGATGCCCTCGTCGCGCAGGTGACCACCAAACGCACGGCCCGCGCCTGGCTCTACAAGGAGCAACTGCGCGAGATTCTGGAGCGCAAGCAGATCAATGTCGTGCGTGACTTGCTCACGCAATGGGCCACCAACGTCATGCGTTCGAAGGTCGAACCGATGAAGAATGTGGCGGCGATGATCCGCAGTCATATCGCGGGCATCGTCGCCTGGACACAGACGCGGCAAACCAACGGCTTCCTTGAAGCCATCAACGGACTGTTCCAGGCGGCCAAGCGCAAGGCTCGCGGCTATGGCAACTTCTCCACCATTCGCACCGTCGTCTTTCTCCTCGCCGGCAAGCCCGATTTCAGCAAGATCAACCCCCATGCCGCTTAACCCACTCGTTTTTCAAAAGAGCCAGTAATCATGCGCGTCCCCGTCGATCTGCCGCACGCCTACCGCCTGCTCAACCACGGCCCGGTGACGCTGGTCAGCAGCGCCCATGCCGGGCTGACGGCGTTCGCGGCGACCAGGATCGGCGCGCCGCTGGTCGAGGGCTGCGTGGCCTGGCTCGAATGCCGCGTGTTCCGCGACGGCAAGTGGCGGTTCGATCATTCAGGCGTCGATAGCGATTTGCGCACGCTGCACTATTTCGGCGGCGGCGCGTTCGCCGTCACCGGCGCAAGCGTGCACTGCGAATAGCGGGCGGCGCTCACGGGCAGCGCAGCACGTTCCCTTCCTTCCGGCAGGCTCCGGACGGGCCGATGAAGACCCCCGCGCCGCCCCTCGGGTAGCGGCGCCCCTGCTCGTCCCAGCAGCCGCCGGCGTCGCAGTTCCTGATGCGCGGCGACCTGGGCGGGCGCGGCGGCGGCGGCAGCAGCGGATAGCGCGGGCTGTTGGCGGCGGCCTCGGCTTCGGCCGCCTTCTCCTTGGCCTCGCGCGCCGCCCGCTCCGCCTCGCGGGCGCGCTGCTCGGCCTGCTCGGAACGGCGCAAGGCATCCTGGATCGCCTGCCGGTCCTCTTCCTTCTTCCGTTCTTCCCGGCGCTGCTTTTCCTCGACGCGGTAGGCGGCCAGCTCCTCCTCGGTCATGTATTCCTCGGGCGGGTAGGTGCCGGGGTGTCGGCGCTCGAACTCGCGCTTGCTGCGCCGCGCAGCTTCCTCGCGCTCCTTCTGCTCCGCGGCGCCGACGGGCGCATAGCTGCCGAGTTCCTTGCCCGGCTCGCAGGGATGGTCCTGGCCGATCTTCCTGCCGGTCTTGGGGTCCTGGCAGAGGTAGTAACCGGCGGCATGGGCAGGCGCGGCGACCAGCGTCGCCGCCGCGATCAACGCCACCCAGAGTCTGTTCATCCACGGCTCCGCCAAACACGCTCGGAACATTATGCGGCGTTTCGCCGGCCTCGGCCAGCGGCGCCGGCGATGGCGTATGCTTTTGCTGCCCCCAACCACTTACGAGGCGCATCATGACCAAGACCAAAGCCTACGCCGCCCAGAGCGCGACGAGCCCGCTGGCGCCCTTCGAACTGGAGCGGCGCGCGCCGGCGGCGGACGACGTGCAGATCCGCATCCTGTTCTGCGGCGTCTGCCATTCCGACCTGCACACCGCGCGCGGCGAATGGAGCGGCACGCTCTACCCGTGCGTGCCCGGCCACGAGATCGTCGGCCGCGTGACCGCCGTCGGCGCGCGGGTGCGCAACTTCGCGGTCGGCGACCTGGTCGGCGTCGGCTGCATGGTCGACAGCTGCGGCCATTGCCACTCCTGCCGCGACGGCGAGGAGCAGTACTGCGAGAACGGCTTCACCGGCACCTACAACGGCCCGATGTACGGCGGCGAGAACACCTACGGCGGCTATGCCCAGAACATCGTCGTCAAGGAGTCCTTCGTGCTGCGCGTCCGGCACGCGGAGAAGGATCTGGCGGCGGTCGCGCCGCTGCTGTGCGCCGGGATCACGACGTATTCGCCGCTGCGCCACTGGGGCGCCGGCCCCGGCCAGCGGGTCGGCATCGTCGGCCTCGGCGGCCTCGGCCACATGGGCGTCAAGCTGGCGCGCGCGATGGGCGCGGAGGTGACCCTGTTCACCACCTCGCGCGGCAAGATGGCGGACGGCGAGCGGCTGGGCGCCCATCAGGTCTGCCTGTCCACCGACGCGGCGCAGATGGCCGCCCTGGCCGGCCGCTTCGACCTGATCCTCGACACCGTCGCCGCCCCGCACGACCTCAACGCCTACCTGTCGCTGCTCAAGCGCGACGGCACGCTGACGCTGGTCGGCGCGCCGCCGACGCCGCATCCGTCGCCCAACGTGTTCGGCCTGATCCTCAAGCGGCGCCAGCTGGCGGGCTCGCTGATCGGCGGCATCCGCGAGACGCAGGAGATGCTCGATTTCTGCGCCGCGCACGGCATCGTCTCGGACATCGAGACGATCGCCATCGACTACATCAACGCCGCCTACGAGCGGATGCTGAGGAGCGACGTCAAGTACCGCTTCGTGATCGACATGGCCACGCTCGCTTGAAGTCCTGCACGTTGCGCATCCCCGGTCTCGCCCTTCTCCTCCTCATGCTCGGCGGCTGCGGCGGACTCGTCGCGCCGCCGCAGGAGCGGACGGCCTACGTCGCCTCGCCCAACCACAACGAGCGGCGGCCGAACTTCGTCATCCTCCACGACACGTCGAACGACAACGCGGCGCGCGCGCTCGACACGCTGACCGATCCGCAACGCGAGGTGAGCGCGCATTACCTGATCGGCCGCGACGGCATGCTCTACCAGCTCGTCGACGAGAACCGCCGCGCCTGGCATGCCGGCGCATCCTACTGGGGCGGCAGCACGGACCTGAACTCCGCCTCGATCGGCATCGAACTGGACAACGACGGCTCGGAACCCTACGCGGAAGTCCAGATCGTGCGGCTGCTCGGCCTGCTGCAGGACATCCGGGACCGCATTTCCCGTGGGAGAGACTGGCGCAGGCTGGTTTCGGACTGTGGTGCCGCGATCCATCCATGCATTCCGAGGACCTGCCTGATCCAATGCTCGCCCTGCAGGCGATCGGCTACGAAACGGTCGAGCCGGCCGCCGCGCTGGCGGCCTTCCGCCGCCATTTCCTGGGCAGCGAAGACGCTGCCGAAGCGGCAAGCGGGGACGAGAGACGCTGGCTGGCCTGCCTGCTGCGCGAGAAACGGAACGGCAACGGCGCGGCCACGCCAAGCGCGGAAGTCAGCCGTTGGAAGGAGCGCTCCGCAGGCGGATCAACTGCCGAGGCCGGCAAGAACCTCTAAGGTCCTGACATCCCTTTCCCCTTGAAAATAACGCTCGAGCACGTCGGCAAAGACCTGCTCGCCGCCGTCCACCGCCTCGAAGAGCGTCATCGACGACTTGAGCTTGAGATCGTCGGGGAAACCGAGAATGGCTTGAATTGGTTTGTCATGCACCTGCAGCAGCGCGGCGGCGCACTCCCGCAGCCGCGCACCCAGGACCGGATGGGCGAGATAGCTCCGCGCCTCGGCGCGACTTCCGATCGCATAGAGTCGCGCCATCGCGCTATGCCCCAATCCGGCGATCTGCGGGAAGACGAACCACATCCAATGGGTGCGCTTCGCACCGGCACGCAATTCCGCAAGCGCCGCGGGATAGACACCCTCCTGCGCTGCGACAAAGCGCTCAAGATGATGCGGACCGGTGCTGGTCGTCATGGAACGCGCGGCCAAAAGGGAAGCGCCCGGTCTAACCCCCAAATGGAAACGCCCCGAACGATCAGGGCGTTTCGCCTGTCGAACAGGCTGTCACCAATGTCCTGGCGGAGACGGAGGGATTCGAACCCTCGATGCAGGTTTTGCCCGCATGCTCCCTTAGCAGGGGAGTGCCTTCGACCTCTCGGCCACGTCTCCGAAGGGAGCGGATGATAGTCCCATCCCCTCCCAGGGTCAAACTCAGGCGGGCGCCTTGTCGAGCCCGAATGCCTGGTGCAGCACGCGTACCGCGAGTTCGAGGTACTTCTCGTCGACGACGACCGAGATCTTGATCTCGGAGGTGGAGATCATCTGGATGTTGATGCCTTCCTCGGCGAGGGAGCGGAACATCATGCTGGCGACGCCCGGGTGCGAGCGCATGCCGACGCCGACCGCCGAGACCTTGCAGATCTTGTTGTCGCCCTCGATGGCGCGCGCGCCGATGTGCGGCTTGATCTGCTCCTCGAGGATCTTCAGCGCGCGGCCGTATTCGCCGCGGTTCACGGTGAAGGAGAAGTCGGTGGTGCCGTCGTGGCCGACGTTCTGGATGATCATGTCCACGTCGATGTTGGCCTCGGCGATCGGGCCGAGGATCTGCGAGGCGACGCCGGGACGGTCGGGCACGCCGAGCACGGTGAGCTTGGCTTCGTCGCGGTTGAAGGCGATTCCGGAAATGATCGGTTGTTCCATGGTTTTGTCTTCCTCAACGGTAATCAGCGTGCCGGGCGTCTCCTTGCCCTCCTCCTCGAAGCTGGACAGCACGCGCAGCTTGACCTTGTACTTGCCGGCGAACTCGACCGAGCGGATCTGCAGCACCTTGGAGCCGAGGCTCGCCATCTCGAGCATTTCCTCGAAGGTGATGGTGTCGAGCTTGCGCGCTTCGGGGACGATGCGCGGGTCGGTGGTGTACACGCCATCGACGTCGGTGTAGATCTGGCATTCGTCGGCCTTGAGCGCGGCGGCCAGCGCCACGCCCGAGGTGTCGGAGCCGCCGCGGCCGAGCGTGGTGATGTTGCCGTATTCGTCGACGCCCTGGAAGCCGGCGACGATCACGACGGAACCCGCGTCGAGGTCGCGGCGGATGTTGGCATCCTCGATCGAAAGGATGCGCGCCTTGGTGAAGGTGCTGTCGGTCAGCACCTTCACCTGGCTGCCGGTGTAGCTCTTCGCATTGACGCCGGCATCCTTGAGGGCCATCGCCAGCAGGGCGATGGTGACCTGCTCGCCGGTGGACACCATCACGTCGAGCTCGCGCAGGTCGGGCTGCGGCGACACTTCCTTGGCCAGCGCGATGAGGCGGTTGGTCTCGCCGCTCATCGCCGAAACGACGACGACGACCTGGTTGCCCTGCTCTTTCCAGCGCTTGACGCGCCGGGCCACGTTGCGGATGCGGTCGGGGCTGCCCATCGAGGTGCCCCCGTATTTCTGAACGATCAGCGCCATGTTCGATCCAGTTGCGGAAAGGCGCGCATTCTATCCGAACGGCGGGTTTTCGGCGATTCGCGCCGCGCGAAGCGCACAAGGCACTTGTATGGCATCCAAATATCCGATATGCTTTTCGTACTATAACTTACGTTGTAGATAAAAATTACTGTTCATATTCACCTTGCAACCAAGAAAGGGATAACAACATGAAAACCATGGAGAAAGTCGACGCCCGTGAAATCCGCCGCAAGCTCGGCCTGAATCAGCAGCAATTCTGGTCGAAGCTGGGCGTTACCCAGAGCGGCGGCTCCCGCTACGAAAGCGGCCGCAACATGCCGCGGCCCGTGCAGCACCTGCTGCGCCTCGTGCATGTCGAGCAGATCGACATCCAGAAGATCAAGAAGGAAGACTACGAGGTCGTCGAGTATCTCCGGGCGAAGAAGCCCGATCTCTTCAAGGATCTCAAGAAGGAAGCCAAGGCCTTCAAGAAAGGCTGAGCGGTTTTCCCCTACGGGCTGACCTGCACGGCCAGCCCGGTTTCCGCCGCGATGCGCGCGCCGAGTTCCTCGATCCGCGCCGGCGGCAGCCGTTCGAGTCTTGTGGCCTCTGGCTGGAGCGACGGACGCGCAAGCCCGTAAAGATGCACCCCGGCGAGGACATCCTTCGCGCGGGCGAGCAGCGCCAGATAGCTCGCCAAATCCCCCTCCCCCGGCGGCTGGCCGTCGAGCAGGAACATGCAGGTCTGCACCCAGGTGGAGCAGAGCTCCCCGCAGCCCCGCAGGCGCCGCAGCACCGTATCCGGCTGGTAGGCGACGTTGTTGATACGCCGCATCGCCGTCGTGCCGGCGGCATCGACCTTGAACCAGACCTCGCCGCCGCGCGCGCCGAGCGCGGCGATGCCGCGCTGCACCGCCGCGCGGTCGAGCAGGCTGCCGTTGGTGATCAGCCGCAGCCGGGGCGGCGCGGCGAGCGCGAAGCTGTCGACCACCCGGCCGGCCAGCGCCACGGCGGCGGGAAACTCGGCCGCGCTGGTCGGCTCGCCGTTGCCGGAGAAGGCGATATCCACCACCTGCCGCGCCTCGGGCGGCGCATGGCGCGCCATGAAGTCGCCGTGGTAAAGCTGCGTCAGCATTTCGCGCAGTTCCGTCTCCAGCTTCGCCAGATCGATCGGCGGCGGGCCGCCGCGCTTGAGATCGGGCACCTGGCAGTAGATGCAGCGCCAGTTGCAGGCGTTGTTCGGGTTGAGGTTGATGCCCACCGACACGCCGCCGGCGCGGCGCGACACGACCGGGTAAACATAGGTCATCCCCGTGATGTCGCGGTTGTGGTCCTGAATGATGAGTCGAGCCATGGCAGGGACTATACTTCGTCGCTCCGCCGATTGACACGCCGACCATGCAGATCACCCGCCGCCTCGAGTTCGATGCCGGCCATCGCATTCCCGACCACCGCAGCCAGTGCCGCCACCTGCACGGGCATCGCTACGCCATCGAGATCACGCTCGGCGGCGAGGTGATCGAGGCTCCGGGCCGCCCCGACAACGGCATGGTGATGGACTTCTCCGAAGTCAAGCAGATCGCCATGCGCCACGTCGTCGAGGCTTGGGACCACGCCTTCCTCGTCTATCGCGGCGACGGCGCCGTCGTCGACTTCCTGGCCTCGATGCCCGGCCACAAGACCGTGGTGCTCGATTGCGTCCCCACCGCCGAGAACCTCGCGCGGCTGGCCTTCGAGATCCTCGATCCGCTCTACCGCGATACCTACGGCAATCACCTGCACCTCGAACAGGTGCGCATCTACGAAACCCCCAACTGCTGGGCGGACTGCCGCCGCGCCGACCTGACCCCCTGACACCATGATCCAGAAAACGCCCCTTCACGACACCCACGTCGCCGCCGGCGCGAAGATCGTCGACTTCGCCGGCTGGCTGATGCCGATCAACTACGGCTCGCAGATCGAGGAGCACCACGCGGTGCGCACGGATGCCGGCATGTTCGACGTCTCGCACATGCTGGCCATCGACCTCGTCGGCTGCGAGTCGAAAACCTTCCTGCGCCGGCTGCTCGCCAACGACGCCGCCAAGCTGACGGTGCCCGGCAAGGCGCTCTACTCCTGCATGCTGCGGGAGGACGGCGGCGTCATCGACGACCTGATCGTCTACTACTTCACCGACGCGAAATACCGCATCGTCGTCAATGCCGGCACCGCCGAGAAGGATCTCGCCTGGATGCGGCTGGTCGCCGCCAACTTCGCTGTCAGCCTGACGCCGCGCCGCGACCTGGCGATGATTGCCGTGCAGGGCCCGCAGGCGCGCGAGCGCTTCTGGACGGCCTTTCCGACCGCCCGCGCCGCATCGGTCATGCTCACGCCCTTCCAGGCCGCCGAATGGGAAGTCGACGGCGTGAGCTGGCTGATCGCCCGCACCGGCTACACCGGCGAGGACGGCTTCGAGATCGCCGTGCCCGCCGAGCAGGCCGCCGGCGTCTGGCGGAAACTGACCGAAGCCGGCGTCAAGCCCGCCGGTCTCGGCGCGCGCGACACGCTGCGCCTCGAGGCCGGCATGAACCTCTACGGGCAGGACATGGACGAGACGCAGAACCCGCTCGAAAGCGGCTTGAGCTGGACCGTCGACTTCAAGGACGAGAAGCGCGACTTCATCGGAAAGTCGGCGCTCGCGAAGCGGCGCGAAGCCGGCAACCTGCGCGCATTCCTCGGCCTGGTGCTGCTCGACAAGGGGGTTTTGCGCGCCCATCAGAAAGTGGTTTGCGTGCAGGGCGAGGGCGAGATCACCAGCGGCAGCTTCTCCCCGACGCTCAACCAGTCGATCGCGCTGGCGCGCCTGCCGGCCGGCGTCAAGCCCGGCGACGAGGTGCAGGTCGCGATCCGCGAAAAATTACTCAAGGCGAAGGTGGTCAAGCCGGTCTTCGTCCGCAACGGCAAGTCTCTTCTTCAGGAGTGAATCGATGAACATCCCCGCCGATCTCAAGTACACCCCATCCCACGAGTGGGTCCGCCTCGAAGCCGACGGCACCGCCACCGTGGGCATCACCGACCACGCGCAGGAAGCGCTCGGCGACATCGTCTTCCTCGAACTGCCCGAAATCGGCCGCCAGGTCGAGGCCGGCAAGGAATGCGCCGTGGTCGAGTCGGTCAAGGCCGCTTCCGACATCTACGCCCCCGTCGCCGGCGAGGTCGTGGCGAGGAACGACGCCGCCGTCGACGCGCCCGAGAGCGTGAACCAGGACGCCTACGCCGCCTGGCTATTTAAGCTGAGACCCGTCAACCCTGCTGATCTTGGCGGATTGCTCGACGCCGCCGCCTACGAGAAAGTCGTCGCGGAGCACTGAGCATGACCAGCCTCGACGAACTCGAAGGCCGCGACGAGTTCGTCGCGCGCCACATCGGCCCGGATGCGGCCGAGCAGCAAAGGATGTGCACGGCCATCGGCGTCAAGGACCGCGCCGAACTGATCGACCAGACCGTGCCCGCCGGCATCCGCCTGAAAGCCGAACTTCCGCTCGGCGCGCCGATGACCGAGCATGCCGCGCTGGCCAGGCTCAAGGCCGTCGCCGACAAGAACCAGATCAAGAAATCGCTGATCGGCCTCGGCTACTACGGCAGCCACCTGCCGCCGGTGATCCAGCGCAACGTGCTGGAGAATCCCGGCTGGTACACCGCCTACACGCCCTACCAGGCCGAGATCGCGCAGGGCCGCCTCGAGGCGCTGCTCAACTTCCAGCAGATGGTGATCGACCTGACCGGCCTGGCGATCGCCAACGCCTCGCTGCTCGACGAGGCGACCGCCGCCGCCGAGGCGATGACGATGGCGCGCCGCTGCAGCAAGTCGGCGAGCAACTGCTTCTTCGTCGACGAGGACGCCTTTCCGCAGACCATCGACGTGATCCGCACGCGGGCCGGCTACTTCGGCTTCGAGCTGGTCGTCGGCCCGGCCGAGATGGCGGCGGAGCACGATGTGTTCGGCGCACTGCTGCAGACGCCCAACGCCAAGGGCGAGATCAAGGACTTCAGCACCGTCATCGCCGCCCTGAAAGCGAAGAATGCGATCGCCGCCGTCGCCTGCGACCCGCTGGCGCTGGTGCTGACCCGGTCGCCCGGCGAGATGGGCGCGGACATCGCGCTCGGCTCGACGCAGCGCTTCGGCATCCCGATGGGCTACGGCGGCCCGCACGCCGCCTTCTTCGCCTGCCGGGACGAGCACAAGCGGCAGGTGCCCGGCCGCATCATCGGCGTCTCGAAGGACGCGCGCGGCAAGACTGCGCTGCGCCTGGCGCTGCAGACGCGCGAGCAGCACATCCGCCGCGAGAAGGCCAACTCGAACATCTGCACCTCGCAGGTGCTGCTCGCCAACATGGCCGGCATGTACGCCGTCTGGCACGGCCCGCAAGGCCTGCAGCGCATCGCGCGGCGCGTCCATCGCCTGACCTGCCTGCTGGCGCGCGCCTTGAACGCCATGGTGGTAACTGAGGGCAGCTTCTTCGACACCATCGTCGCGAAAGTCGGCGCTGGCGGGGCGGCGGCGTTGAAGGCTTCCGCCTTCAACGTGCGCCACATCGACGCCGAGACCGTCGGCATCAGCCTCGACGAGACGACCACGCGCGAGGACGTCGCCGCCCTCGCCGCGCTGCTCGGCAAGACCGTCGATTTCGACGCCAACGTTTCCGACGCGATTCCCGCCGGCCTGCGCCGCAGCTCGGCCATCCTCACGCATCCGGTGTTCAACACCCACCACACCGAGCACGCGATGCTGCGCTACCTCAAGTCGCTGCAGAACAAGGACCTCGCGCTCGACCACGCGATGATCCCGCTCGGCTCGTGCACGATGAAGCTCAACGCCGCCGCCGAGATGATGCCGGTGTCGTGGCCGGCCTTCGGCGCGCTGCACCCGTTCGCGCCCGCCGAGCAGGCGGCAGGCTACGCGCAGATGATCGGCGAGCTGTCGCAGTGGCTGTGCGCGATCACCGGCTTCGACGCGCTCAGCATGCAGTCGAACTCCGGCGCGCAGGGCGAATACGCCGGCCTGGTGTCGATCCGCCGCTACCAGGCGGCGCAGGGACAGGCGCACCGCGACATCTGCCTGATCCCGAAGTCGGCGCACGGCACCAACCCGGCGACGGCGCACATGGCCGGCCTGCAGGTCGTCGTGGTCGAGTGCGACGAGCACGGCAACGTCGACGTCGCCGACCTCAAGGCGAAGGCGGCACAGCACGCCGACCGGCTCTCCTGCCTGATGATCACCTATCCCTCGACGCACGGCGTGTTCGAGGAGGCGGTGGTCGAAATGTGCGGGATCATCCACGCCCACGGCGGCCAGGTGTACATGGACGGCGCGAACCTCAACGCGCAGGTCGGCCTCACCTCGCCGGGCCGCATCGGCGCCGACGTCTCGCACCTCAACCTGCACAAGACCTTCGCCATCCCGCACGGCGGCGGCGGCCCCGGCATGGGGCCGATCGGCCTCAAGGCGCACCTGGCCCCGCATGCGCCCGGCCACGTCTTCGCCGCCGACCGCGTCGGCAGCCAAGGAGCGGTGAGCGCCGCGCCCTTCGGCTCGGCATCGATCCTGCCGATCTCGTGGATGTACATCGCGATGATGGGCGGCAGCGGTCTGAAGCAGGCCACCGAGGTGGCGATCCTCAACGCCAACTACGTCGCCGCGCGGCTCAAGGACCACTACCCGGTGCTCTACACGGGTTCTCATGGCCGCGTCGCCCACGAGTGCATCCTCGACATCCGCGCCATCAAGGCGGCGACGGGCATCGCCGAGATCGACATCGCCAAGCGGCTGATGGACTACGGCTTCCACGCGCCGACGGTGAGCTTCCCGGTCGCCGGCACGCTGATGGTCGAGCCGACCGAATCGGAGAACCAGGCCGAGCTGGATCGCTTCTGCGAGGCGATGATTGCGATCCGCGAGGAGATCCGCAAGATCGAGGCCGGCGAATGGCCGGCCGAGAACAACCCGCTCAAGCACGCGCCGCACACCCAGGCCGACGTAATTGGCGGAAATGAGGGCGGCAAATGGGACCGTCCCTACCCGCCCGAGACGGCGGTGTTCCCGCTGCCCTGGGTCGCCGCCAACAAGTTCTGGCCGGCGGTGAACCGCATCGACGACGTGTATGGCGACCGCAACCTGTTCTGCGCCTGCGTGCCGATGGAGGATTACATCAATGGCTAATCTCACGCAACAGGGGCACCTGATCCTGACCGTCATCGGCGACGACAAGCCGGGCCTGGTCGAGGAGCTCGCCACGGCGATTTCCGCGCACGGCGGCAACTGGCTGGAATCCTCGATGGCGCACCTGTCCGGCAAGTTCGCCGGCATCGTCGAAGTCGCCGTGCCCGCCGACAGGATTCCCGAGTTGCGCACGGCACTGTCGAAGCTCATCGGCCTCAAGGTCAGCGCCGAAGCCGGCACGCAAAAGTCGGCGCCTCATTTGCCAACAATTGGGCGGCGCCTGACATTGAATCTCGTCGGCCACGACCGCATCGGCATCGTCAGGGAAGTCTCGCAGGTGCTGGCGCGCCACGCGGTGAACGTCGAGGACCTTCATACGCGCACCGCCAGCGCGCCGATGTCGGCCGAGATCCTGTTCCACTGCGAGGCGGAGCTGACGGCGGCGCCCGACTTCGACGCGCGCGCGCTCAAGGCCGCGCTGGAGCAGCTCTCCGACGACCTGATGGTCGATATCAATCTCGGCGAGCAGCTCTGATGCCGGTCTACCGCCTCGGCGACAAGACGCCGCGGCTCGCGGCCGGCGTCTGGATCGCGCCGAACGCGACGGTGATCGGCGACGTGCGCCTCGCCGCGAACGTCAGCATCTGGTGGAACGCCGTGCTGCGCGGCGACAACGACCCGATCGCGATCGGCGCGAACAGCAACATCCAGGACGGCTCGGTGCTGCACACCGACGAAGGCGTGCCGCTGACCGTCGGCCGCGACGTCACCGTCGGCCACCTCGTCATGCTGCACGGCTGCACCGTCGGCGACGGCACGCTGATCGGCATCAAGAGCGTGATCCTCAACGGCGCGGTGATCGGGAAAAACTGCCTGATCGGCGCCAACACGCTGATCCCGGAAGGCAAGGTGATTCCGGATGGCAGCCTGGTGATGGGCTCGCCCGGCAAGGTGGTGCGCGAGCTCACCGACGAACAGCTCGCCCGCTTTGCCCGCAACGCCCCGCACTACGTGAAAAATGCCGATCGCTACCGGCAACTGCTCGCGGAAATCACGGTTTCTTCTGTGGCGTCTGGACGAAGACCTCGCCTTCCTTGACCAAGCCGAGTTCGTAGCGGGCGCGCTCCTCGATCGCCTCGTAGCCGGACTTGAGGTCGCGCACCTCCGCCTCGAGCGAGGCGTTGCGCGCCTCGAGCTTCTGGTTGAGTTCGCGCTGCTCGGCGAGCTGCCGCTCCAGCTCGCCCACCCGGAGCAGGCCGCCCTTGCCGAACCACAGCGGATACTGCAGTCCGACGATCAGGGCGACCAGCACCCAGGTCGGCCATTTCATGCCAACGAGTTACTTGCGCAGGTTGTAGAAGGTGTCGAGGCCGGGATAGGTGACGGTGTCGCCGAGATCTTCCTCGATGCGCAGCAGCTGGTTGTACTTGGCGATGCGGTCGGAGCGGCTGAGCGAGCCGGTCTTGATCTGGCCGGCGTTGAGGCCGACGGCGATGTCGGCGATGGTCGAGTCCTCGGTCTCGCCCGAGCGGTGCGAGATGACGTTGGTGTAGCCGGCGCGCTTGGCCATCTCGACGGCGGCGAAGGTCTCGGTCAGCGTGCCGATCTGGTTGATCTTGATGAGGATCGCATTGGCGACGCCCTTGCGGATGCCTTCGCGCAGGATCTTTGGGTTGGTGACGAACAGGTCGTCGCCGACGATCTGCACGCTCTTGCCGAGCTTGTCGGTGAGGAGCTTCCAGCCGTCCCAGTCGCCTTCGGCCATGCCGTCCTCGATGCTGATGATCGGATACTTGCCGGCCAGCGTGGCGAGGTAGTCGGCCATGCCGGCGGAATCCAGTTCCAGCTTCTCCGAGGCCAGCACGTACTTGCCGTCCTTGTGGAACTCGGAGCTGGCGCAGTCGAGGCCGAGCACCACGTCCTGGCCGGGCGTGTAGCCGGCCGCCTCGATGGCCGTGAGGATCAGTTCGATCGCCTCGTCGTTGCCGGAGACGTTCGGCGCGAAGCCGCCCTCGTCGCCCACCGTGGTCGGGTAGCCCTTCTTGTCGACCAGCTTCTTGAGGTTGTGGAACACCTCGGCGCCGCAGCGCAGCGCCTCGCGGAAGCTCTGCGCGCCGACCGGCAGGATCATGAATTCCTGGATGTCGAGGTTGTTGTTGGCGTGCGCGCCGCCGTTGATGACGTTCATCATCGGCACCGGCATGCTCATCGGGCCGGACCCGCCGAAGTAGCGGTAGAGCGGCAGGCCGGCCTCCTCGGCGGCCGCCTTGGCCACCGCCATCGAGACGGCGAGGATGGCGTTGGCTCCCAGGCGCGACTTGTTGTCGGTGCCGTCGAGCTCGATCAGCGCGCCGTCGATGAAGGCCTGCTCCTCGGCGTCGAGGCCGATGATCGCCTCGGAGATTTCGGTATTGACGTTCTCGACCGCCCTGAGCACGCCCTTGCCGAGATACCGCTCCTTGTCGCCGTCGCGCAGCTCGATCGCCTCGCGCGAGCCGGTCGAGGCGCCGGACGGCACGGCGGCGCGGCCCATCACGCCGGACTCGAGCAGGACGTCGGCTTCGACGGTGGGGTTGCCGCGCGAATCCAGGATTTCGCGGGCGACGACATCAACGATGGCACTCATGTTGCACTCCCTTTAAATGGTTTTAAATCACAGTCCGGCGCCGAACCCGCGCCGCTTCACGACGGTGTCGAGCTCCAGCAGGGTTTCGAGCAGTTCGGCCATGTGCGGCAGCGGCCAGGCGTTCGGCCCGTCCGACAGCGCTTCGGCCGGGTTCGGATGGGTTTCCATGAACAGTCCGGACACGCCGGCCGCGACCGCCGCGCGCGCCAGCACCGGCACGAACTCGCGCTGGCCGCCCGAGCTGGTGCCCTGCCCGCCCGGCAGCTGCACCGAGTGGGTGGCGTCGAAGACGACCGGACAGCCGGTCGCGCGCATGATCGCCAGGCTGCGCATGTCCGAGACGAGGTTGTTGTAGCCGAAGGAGACGCCGCGCTCGCAGACCATGATGGTGTCCGCGCCGTTGTTCGCTTCCTTGGCCTTGGCCACCACCTGCTGCATGTCGCCGGGCGCGAGGAACTGGCCCTTCTTGATGTTCACCGGCTTGCCGCTGGCGGCGCAGGCCTGGATGAAATCGGTCTGGCGGCACAGGAAGGCCGGCGTCTGCAGCACATCGACGACGGCGGCGACCGGCGCAATCTCGTCTTCCGTATGCACGTCGGTCAGCACCGGCACGCCGATCTGCCGTTTGACTTCGGCGAGGATGCGCAGCCCCTCGTCGATGCCGAGGCCGCGGAACGACTTCGACGAGCTGCGGTTCGCCTTGTCGTAGGAGGCCTTGAAGATGTAGGGCACGCCGAGCTTGCCGGTCATCTCCTTCATGCGGCCGGCGACGTCGACGCACAGCTGCTCGGACTCGGCGACGCAGGGGCCGGCGATCAGGAACAGCGGCCGGTCGAGGCCGGCTTCGAAATGGCAGAGCTTCATGGCTTGTCCTGATGCGTGCCGCGCCGCCTCGCCAGCGCCGAGTTCACGAAGGCGATGAACAGCGGATGGCCGGTGCGCGGGTTGGAGGTGAATTCGGGGTGGAACTGCACGCCGACGAACCACGGGTGCATGCTCTGCGGCAGCTCCATGATCTCGGGCAGGTTCTCGGTCGGCGTGCGCGCGGCGATGACCAGGCCGGCCGCTTCGAGCTTCGGCACGTAGGCGTTGTTCACCTCGTAGCGGTGGCGGTGGCGCTCGTTGACCTCCTTGCCGTAGATCGCCGCCGCCAGCGTGCCCTCCTTGACGGGACACTTCTGCGCGCCGAGGCGCATCGTGCCGCCGAGGTCGGAGGCGGCGTCGCGCTTCTCGACGCGGCCCTCGCGGTCGGCCCACTCGGTGATCAGCGCGACGACCGGGTGCGGCGTGTCGGGGTCGAACTCGGTGCTGTTGGCGCCTTCCAGGTGCGCGACGTGGCGCGCGAACTCGATGGTCGCCAGCTGCATGCCGAGGCAGATGCCAAGGTAGGGGATCTTGTGCTCGCGCGCGTAGCGGATCGCGACGATCTTGCCCTCGGTGCCGCGCTTGCCGAAGCCGCCGGGCACCAGCACCGCGTCCATGCCCTTGAGCGAGGCCGGGCCGTGCTTCTCGATCTCCTCGGAGTCGAGGTAGTGGATCTTCACCTTGCTGCGGGTATGGATGCCGGCATGCACCAGCGCTTCCGTCAGGGACTTGTACGACTCGGTCAGGTCGACGTACTTGCCGACGAAGGCGATATCGACTTCGTGCTCCGGGTGTTCGAGCGCAGCGACGAGCCGCTTCCACACCGACAGGTCGGCCGACTTCGCGAGGATGTCGAGCTTGTGGCAGACGATGCCGTCGAGCATCTGGTCGTGCAGCATGCCGGGGATCTTGTAGATCGAGTCGGCATCGAGCGCGGCGATCACCGCCTCGGGCTGGACGTTGGTGAACAGCGCGATCTTGCGCCGCTCCTCGTCGGGGATCGGCCGGTCGGCGCGGCACAGCAGGATGTCGGGCTGGATGCCGATCTCGCGCAGCTCCTTGACCGAATGCTGGGTCGGCTTGGTCTTCAGCTCGCCGGCGGTCGGAATGTACGGAAGAAGAGTGAGATGAATGTAGCAGGCGTTGTTCTTGCCCTCCTCGATGCCCATCTGGCGGATCGCTTCGAGGAAGGGCAGCGACTCGATGTCGCCCACCGTGCCGCCGACCTCGACGATCGCCACGTCGGCGCCCTCGGCGCCGCGCTTGACGTAGCGCTTGATCTCGTCGGTGATGTGCGGGATCACCTGCACCGTCTTGCCGAGATACTCGCCGCGCCGCTCCTTCTTGATCACCGACTCGTAGATCTGGCCGGTGGTGAAGTTGTTGCGCTTGCCCATCTTGGCGCTGGTGAAGCGCTCGTAGTGGCCGAGGTCGAGGTCGGTCTCGGCGCCGTCCTCGGTGACGAACACTTCGCCGTGCTGGAACGGCGACATCGTGCCGGGATCGACGTTGATGTAGGGATCGAGCTTGAGGTGGGTTACCTTGATGCCGCGCGATTCGAGGATCGCCCCGAGGCTGGCGGCGGCGATGCCCTTGCCCAGACTGGACACGACACCACCCGTTACGAAGACGTATTTGGTCATGGCAGAAGCCGTAGCGGGAAAGTCGAATGATACAAGAAACGCCCGCCGGCTAGAGCGTGCGGCTGCGGATTTCAGGCCAGGCCTTGCCGAGGTAATAGCCCATCGACCAGAGCGTCAGCGCCGCCGCCAGCCAGATCAGCCAGTCGCCCATCTCGGCGACCGGCAGGCCGAGCGCGTCGTCGTGGTAGAGCAGCATCGGGATCGCGACCATCTGCGCCGCCGTCTTGAGCTTGCCGACGAAGGAGACCGCCACGCTCTTCGCCGCGCCGAGGTGGGCCATCCACTCGCGCAGTGCCGAGATGGCGATCTCGCGGCCGACGATGATGAAGGCGACCACGGCGTTGGTGCGGTCGAGCTCCACCAGCACCGCCAGGGCGGCAGCCACCATCAGCTTGTCGGCCACCGGGTCGAGGAAGGCGCCGAACGCCGAGGTCTGGCCGAGCTTCCTGGCCAGCCAGCCGTCGAACCAGTCGGTGACCGCGGCAATGACGAAGGCGACGGTGGCGATCAGGTTCTGCTCGTGCGGCGGCAGCGGCGCGTAGTAATAGACGCCGATCACCAGCGGGATCAGCACGATGCGCAGCCAGGTCAGCAGGTTGGGGATGTTGAGCGGCATCAGTGCATCAGTGCAGTTGGCGGTGGATGTCTTCGGCGAGCTTGCGGCTGATGCCCGGCACGCGGCACAGGTCTTCGACCGTCGCCGCCTTGACGCCGTCCAGCCCGCCGAAATGGGCCAGCAGGCTGCGGCGGCGCGCCGGACCGACGCCGGCGACATCCTCGAGCGCCGAGCGGCCGCGCGCCTTGGCGCGGCGCGCGCGATGGCCGACGATGGCGAAGCGGTGCGCCTCGTCGCGGATTTCCTGGATCAGGTGGAAGCCGGCGTTGTCCATGGCCAATTCTAGCGGCTCGGGTTGCCCATGGACAAAGAGCGTTTCATGGCCGGGCCGCCGTTCCTCGCCCTTGGCGACGCCGACGCTCGCCAGGTGGTCGAGGCCGAGCTCGGCGAACACCTCGCGCGCCACCGCGTGCTGGCCCTTGCCGCCGTCGATGAGGACGAGATCGGGCGCGGTCGCTTCCGCCGCCTCGCCCTCATTTTTTCCATATGCGAGTTTCTCGTAGCGCCGCGTCAAGGCCTGGCGCATCGCCGCATAGTCGTCGCCCGGCGCGATGCCGGCGATGTTGAAGCGCCGGTAGTCGCTCTTCTTCATCGCGCCATCGACGCAGACGACGCAGGAGGCCACCGTGCCCTCGCCCATGGTGTGGCTGATATCGAAGCACTCGATGCGGCGCGGCGCCTCGGCCAGCTCGAGCGCCGCGCGCAGCGCCTCGAGCCGCCCGCCGGCCCGCGCCTGGTTCTGGCGCCGCGCGGCCAGCGCCAGTTGCGCGTTGTGGCGCGCCATCTCGAGCCAGGCGCGCTCCATCTCGTTCCTCGCCGCGCCGCCGTGCAGCCGCTCCGGAATCTCGTCGAGCGGCCACGGGTCGAGGATCAGGCGCGGCGGCGCCTCGTGGTCGGCCGGATCCGCATAGTGCTGCTCGAGGAAGGCCGCCAGGCCTTCCTCCGCACCGGCTTCGACGCCCGCCTGCGGGAAGTGCGCGCGGTCGCCCAGGTGCAGCCCGCCGCGCACCATCGCAAGGTTCACGCACAGTTCGCCGCGCTCGACGGCGGCGACGACGATATCGACGTCGGTGTCGCGCGTCGAGGAAACGTACTGGCGGTGCAGCACCGCCTGCAGCGCCCTGATCTGGTCGCGCAACGCCGCCGCCCGCTCGAAGCGCAGCGCGGCGGCCTCCGCCTCCATGCGCTGCGTCAGCTTCTCGATCACCTCGCCATGACGACCCTTGAGGAACAGCTCGGCCAGCCGCACGTCGGCGGCGTATTCCTCGGCCGCCACCAGGCCGACGCAGGGCGCCTTGCAGCGGCCGATCTGGTGCAGCAGGCACGGCCGCGAGCGGTGGGCGAACACCGCCTCTTCACACGTTCTCAACAAGAAGGTCTTCTGGATCAGCTGGATGCCCTCGCGCACCGCCAGCCCGCTCGGGAACGGGCCGAAGTAATGCGATTTCTTCTCGAAGGCGCCGCGATGGTAGAAGAGGCGCGGAAACGCGCCCCCGGACAGCCCGATGTAGGCGTAGGACTTGTCGTCGCGGAACAGGATGTTGTACTTCGGCTTGAGCTTCTTGATCAGCGTGTTCTCGAGGATCAGCGCCTCGGCCTCGGAGCGCGTCGCCGTCGTCTCCATGCCCGCCACCTGCTGCAGCATCAGCGCGATGCGCGGGCTGTGGCCGGTCTTCTGGAAATACGACGACACCCGCTTCTTGAGGTTCTTCGCCTTGCCGACGTAGAGCACCGCCCCCGCCGCGTCCAGCATGCGATAGACGCCCGGCGCCGCGGTGAGCGCGGCGAGGAAGCTCTTGCTGTCGAAACTCGGCGCTGGCGGGGCGGCGGTCATGACGCGAAACAGCCGCTCAGGGCCCCAGGCGGTCGAGCGGGCTCGTCACCCCGCGCCCGCCCTTGTTGAGCACATGGGTGTAGATCATGGTCGTCTGCACATCCTCGTGGCCCAGCAGTTCCTGCACGGTGCGTATGTCCTGCCCGTTCTGCAGCAGATGCGTGGCGAAGGAATGGCGCAGGGTGTGCGGCGTCGCCGGTTTGACGATGCCGGCGCTGCGCGCCGCCTGCTTCACCGCGCGCTGGATCGTCTGCTCGTCGATATGGTGACGCCGCGTCTTGCCCGAGCGCGGATCGACCGAGCGATTGCCCGACGGAAACACATACTGCCAGCCCCAACTCTTGCCGGCCTGCGGATACTTGCGCTCCAGCGCATAGGGCAGATACACCTCGCCGCAACCTTCGGCCAAATCCTTCTCGTGCAGCGCCTTGACCGCTTGCAGATGAAGCTGCAAGGGTTTCACCGCCAGTTCCGGCAACATCGTCACCCGATCCTTGAAACCCTTGCCCTCGCGCACCAGAATCTCGCGCCGCTTGACATCCACATCCTGCACGCGCAAGCGCAGCGCCTCCATCAGCCGCAGGCCGGAACCGTAAAGCAGCACCGCCACCAGCCAATGCACGCCCGAAAGCTGCGCGATGAGGTTGCGCGCCTCGTCCTGATCCAGCACCACCGGCAGGCGCTTCGGCTTCTTCGCCTGTTCGACGTTGTCGAGCCAGGGCAGCTCGATGCCCAGCACCTCCTTGTAGAGGAACAACAACGCCGAACGCGCCTGATTCTGCGTGGAGGCCGACACCTTGCCCTCGACCGCCAGGTGCGTCAAAAATGCCTCGACCTCCGGCGCCCCCATCTCCGCCGGGTGGCGCTTGCCATGATGCAGAATGAATCGGCGCACCCATTGGACATACGACTGCTCGGTGCGTATGCTGTAGTGCTTGAGGCGGATGCGCTCACGCACCCGGTCCAGCAGCTTGGGAGGTTCGGCCATATGAAATCAGGTTCAGCCATTCACTTGGGAGGCCTAATTCTAGATCATCATCTTGATCTAATAGGCTTCCATCAAGAACCAAGAAATTTCCGCCCCATTCAATTGGGACGGTTACTTAATAGTTGGGCCTCTTCACATGCCGCTTGATCCGCAGCTCACCGGTAATGCCGGCCTCTACTACACCTGCTACCACCTCTCTCTGCTGGGGTGGAATGTCATGCCCACTGCGCGCAACGCTCGCGGCGTAGACATCATCGCCTACAGCCAGGACGCCACGCGCAAGCTCGCTATCCAAGTCAAGGCACTGAGCAAACGAAACCCCGTTCCGCTCGGCACATCCCTTGAAAAGGTCATGGGTGATTTTTGGGTCGTCGTAAACAAGGTCACTTCGTCAGCGCCTTCGGCGTTCATCATGCTGCCTGCTGAAGTAAGAGAACTCGCCCACCGTGGGGAAAAGGAAGGCCGCGTGTCGTTCTGGCTCCAGCCCACCAGCTACGACCAAGAAAGCTTCAAAGAAAAGTGGGAGCGCATCGGCCATGGTTAGCGCCGTCTCGCCAGCGCCGACTTTTGGGCGTTTCCAAGCGGTAGCACTCTTGCAACCGCCTTGGCCCAACCCGGCGCTCAAGAGGGACGCTCCGCCTGCGATGCAGGCTCCGCGCCCCTTAGCTCTACGTTAGGCTTTTAGCGAATCTATTTGCGCTTGTAAGGAATTTTACGCAATGGACATCCCACGGATATTCAACATCACGGAAAGCGCGCACCGCATCCACAATCCGTTCACACCCGATAAGTTCGCTACTCTTGGCGTTGCATTACGCCTGGAGCCAGGGGCACGAGTGCTTGACCTTGGTAGCGGTTCGGGAGAGATGCTGTGCACCTGGGCACGCGATCACGGCATTATCGGCACCGGCATCGACATGAGTCTGTTGTTCACCGAACAGGCGAAACAGCGAGCTGAAGAACTTGCTGTTGCCCATCAAGTTAAGTTCATTCACGACGATGCGGCGGGTTACGTCTCTGACGAGAAGGCCGACGTGGCCGCTTGTGTCGGTGCCACATGGATTGGCGGGGGCGTCGCTGGCACCATCGAGCTTCTGGCGCGCAGTCTGCGCACTGGCGGAATCATCCTGATCGGCGAGCCTTATTGGCGGCAATTGCCGGCAACGGAAAATATTGCCAAGAGATGTCTTGCCAGCTCAATTTCCGACTTTCTTGTACTTCCAGAACTTATCGCATCTTTCGGTCAGCTCGGCTGCGATGTTGTTGAAATGGTTCTGGCCAATCAAGACGGCTGGGACAGATACGAAGCGGCAAAATGGCTCACCATGCGCCGATGGCTTGAAGCCAATCCCGACGATGAGTTAGCGAAAGAGGTTCGAGCCAAACTGATCTCGGAGCCTGGACGCCATGTGGCTTACACGCGCGAGTATTTAGGCTGGGGTGTGTTCGCGCTCATGCCGCGATGAGCATTGGCGTCGTGGTCGCCGTCTCGCCAAAGCCGACTTTTGCGCTTTGGGCTATCGGCCTAACCCATCATTCCACCGGACCTGCGCGAAAAGTTGCGCAGGCCGGTGAATTCAAACGTTAGGCCGCACCAACAGCCACCGCCCTCGTGCCTGCCACCAAGACTGAGCCGTCCATGTATCCCGTGTCAATCAAGGGCGTCCTATTTGCTCCGTCAGGCGATGTCGTGCTTGCCCTGAATGATCGAGAAGAGTGGGAATTGCCTGGCGGCAGGTTGGAGATCGGCGAAACCCCAGATCTCTGCGTCGCCCGAGAGTTCCAAGAGGAACTCAGCGTCTCCGTCGAGGCCGCATCGCTGCTCGATGCATACTTGTTCGAGGTCATCCCCGGCAAACATGTCTTCATCGTCACATACGGCTGCAAGTTGACTGGCCCCTTCAAACCCGAGGTGAGCCACGAGCACCGCGAGATCGGTCTCTTCGCTCCTGAGCGTCTACCAGTCAACCTTCCCAGCGGGTACAGGCTGTCCATCCAGTCGTGGAAGGGTGCGGCCTAACCCTTCGGTCGAGGCGACAGCCTACAGCGGGGTGCTTGGGCCGCGGGGCACCTAGGGAAACACTGAAAAAGTCCCAACTGTTGTGAACGATTTGTTTGTCATTTTGTCTGATAAGGGGTATCGAACACGGTGATGGGGAATGGGAAGATGAAGCAGAAGACACTGGCGATGGGGACGGGCTTTGAACTGCATGCGCGGCCGACGCGCAAGGCCGAATTTCTGGCGAAGATGGACACGCTGATGCCGTGGTCTGAACTGTGTGCGTTGGTTGAACCGCACTACCCGAAGGCCGGCAACGGCCGGCCGCCGATCGGACTGGAGCGCATGCTGCGCATGTACTGGGTGGCCAACTGGTTCAACCTGGCCGACGAAGCCTGCGAGGATGCGATGTACGACATTCCGGTATTCCGTGAATTCTGCGGATTCGATCTGGGCCGGGAACGGATACCGGATGCCACCACCCTCTTGAAGTTCCGGCATTTGCTTGAAGAGAACGACTTCGGCAAAGAGATGTTCTCCCGCGTTGGGGCATTGTTGCAAGCCAGTGGCGTCAAGGTTTCCGGCGGCACCATCGTTGATGCCACGCTGATTGCGGCGCCACCCTCGACCAAGAACGAGGACAAAGCCCGCGATCCCGAGATGCATCAGGTCAAAAAGGGCAACCAATGGCATTTCGGCATGAAGATCCATGTCGGCGCCGACAGCAAGACCGGTCTGATCCACAGTGCCAGTGTCACCGCCGCCAACGTGCATGACAGCCACGAAGTGGCCAACTTGCTGCACGGCAACGAGACGCGGTTTTACGGTGATAGTGCCTATCGGGGCAAGGCCCAGCGGGAACGGCTCAAGGCAATCGCCCCCAAGGCGAAGGACTTCACCAACAAGCGGGCGTATCGCAATGCGCCGCTGTCTGATACCGACAAGGAAACGAACCGGCGCAAGTCGAGCATCCGGGCGAAGATCGAGCACCCGTTTCTCATCCTCAAGCGCTTGTGGGGCTTTGCCAAGGTGCGCTATCGCGGCCTGGCCAAGAATGCCAATCGCGCCTTTGCCATGCTCGCCGCAATCAACATTCTCAATCACGGCAGACCGCTGATGGGAGAGGTGCGTCCGGCATGAGCGAAAAGTGGGGGAGCACTCCCAGCTTCCACCTCCAACGGGACCTTCCAGCGATGAGATGTGATCACGTTTCGTCATTTCGGCTCAATTCGACGCCGTCGCCGAATATCTCGACGGCTTGTTCAGCGTTTCCCTAGGCCTATCATGTGCCCCGCGGCCCAAGCACCCCGCTGCAGGCTGCGCCTCACCTCAAACGTTAGGCAGTGACCGAATCTATGCACACCCATAAGGAGGTTTTCTGCAATGGATATTCCACGGATCTTCAACATCACTGAAAGTGCTNNGGGGACCCGAGTGCTCGACCTCGGCAGCGGTTCGGGGGAGATGCTGTGCACCTGGGGACGCGATCACGGCGTCATCGGCACCGGCATCGACATGAGCCAGTTGTTCACCGAGCAAGCGAGACTCCGCGCTGAAGAACTCGGCGTCGCCGATCAAGTCAAGTTCATCCATGCCGATGCTGCGGGCTACGTCTCCAACGAGAAGGTCGATGTCGCAGCCTGTGTCGGTGCCACTTGGCTCGGCGGGGGAGTCGCCGGCACTATCGAGCTATTGGCGCGGAGCCTGCGCACCGGAGGGATCATCCTTATCGGCGAACCCTACTGGCGGCAGTTACCGCCGACGGACGATGTTGCCAAGGGATGTCTTGCCAACTCAATCTCCGACTTTCTCATGCTTCCAGAACTTCTCGCATCTTTCGGCCGCCTTGGCTACGACGTCGTGGAAATGGTTCTGGCTGACCCAGACGGCTGGGATAGATACGAGGCGGCCAANNAGCCAACCCCGACGACGAGTTAGCAAAAGATGTTCGAGCCAAACTGACCTCGGAACCCGAGCGCTACGCCGCTTACACGCGTGAATACCTGGGCTGGGGTGTGTTCGCGCTGATGCCGCGGTGATACGTTGGTGTCTTGGTCGCCGTATCCAACTTTCGCGCAGCACAAAAAGGAAAAACAGATGCTTGATCACCGCCTCGCCAGCGCCGGCTTTTGCGCTTTGGGCTATCAGCCTAACCCATCATTCCACCGGACCTGCGCAAAGAGCCGCGCAGGCCGGTGAATTCAGACGTTATGCGTAAAGCAGTTTGCCATGGCGAATAGCTGGAACATCCCTACTTGGCTAGAAATGGAAGTCCGAGCCAGAGACAAGGCGTGCGTGTATTGCGGTACACCATTTACCTCTTTCAAAGCTTCCATAAAGTCATCAGCAAGCTGGGAGCACATAGTCAATGATGAAAAAATCATTACCAGAGAAAATATCGCGCTTTGCTGTCGCGGGTGCAATGCTAGCAAAGGGCAAAAGCAACTCTCTGTTTGGTTGCAGTCAAAATACTGCCAAGAACGCGGAATATCAAAAGAGTCTGTGGCGCCAATAATCAAACAGGCAATCGCCAGTGGGCTATAAATTACGCATAACAAATCATTCCAGCGGACCGTCAAAAGCTGCGCTTTTGCCGGCCGCTGAATTCATAAGTTAGGCCTTACAACACAGGGAGCGGCTATGAGCATCGGCGACAAGATCAAGCAGGAAATAACCGGAATCGAGCATCGCACGGATATCACCGACGAGCAGAAGGTATCGCGCATCACTCACATCGCCTGCGCCACATGCGCAGGCATAGCGATTCAACCAATTCCCTTCGCAGACATCGTCGTGCTGACGCCGATTCAGGCGTATTTCGCTAGCCGAATCGCTGCAATTCGCGGCGTTCCAGTCAGCGAGTCAGATGCCTCTGAATGGATCAAAGAAATAATTGGTATCGTCGGAATGGGCATCATCGCGCAACAAATCGCGATAGGCATCTGGAAAGTAGTTACCTTCGGCCTCGGTGGCGTGCTTACTATTCCACTCGTCTACGGCCTTACCTATGCCGTGATGAAAGTTTCAGATGCCTACTTCTCAGCGAAAGCGAGAAACGAAAAACTAAACGACGAACAGATAAAGGCCATCTGGAAGGGGGCATTTCGTGAGGGCAAGAGGAAAGGCTCTGCTGAAGAACAGAACGTAAAAGCGCAGAAGCAAGAGTAAAGCAATGGCCACTCACAAAGGGGTTCACTACCTCCGAAAGAACTTCGATTCCGCCGCCATCGTTACGGCCCTTTCGGCCGTGGCCCTTACCGACGAAGCAGGAGACCTAAGCGAAGGAGACCACGCAATACTTGCAGCGCTCAGGCGTTCAAACACCGTGCTTGAAGACGCACCACTTCCTGAAGTTCAGGACTACTTGCTTGGCCTCGATGATGAGCAAGTGCCAGGACTCATCTCAAACGTCAAGGGAATCCTGCACGAAATGGAGTTCGTTCGAGTAGAGAACGAAGATGGCGACAGCGTCTACGCCTCATTCTTTGATGCAACCAACCATCCTGATACCGATATCCAGCTACTTGATCGGTCCACTGGCGAGACTTGGGAGGCCCAGCTAAAAGCCACGGACGATGCGTCCTACGTTACCGACTGGATTGAACGGCATCCCGGTGGAGAGATTCTCGTGACCGATGAACTGGCGCAACAGATGGAGTTGCCGACGTCGGGACAATCAAACGACGAACTAACGGCAAACGTTGAAGACTTTGTTGACAAGATGGTCTCGGCAGATGATGCAGACGACTTCTGGGACTATATCCCAGCACTTGGAGCTGCTTCAGTTGGGGTCGTAGTCTGGGAGCTTTGGCGGCGCCATCAGCGGGGCGAAATCAACTGGCAGGCGTTCAAGCGCCTTGCTGCGCGAGCAACCGGGCTGAAGCTCGCCAAGATCGGCGCAATTGGTTTACTCCTTTCTATTCCGGTCGTAGGGCAGGTCACTGGCGCAGTGCTGATCGCAAAGCTCCTGCTCAACGCAAAAGCAACCTGGTATGACCCGCAGGTGCAGCGTAAGGCCCAACAAGGCGCTCAAGCGGACAGTCCCGCCTTCGGAGGGCCTGCCGCTTAGCTTCGGCGTTAGGCGCTATCAATGTTTAGTCGACGAATCCTCAAAATTACAGCGGCACTCTTGTGCATCTATATTGCACTTTGGATTCCAGCCATTTTTTGGCCGAGCTACCTCGATTCACTGTTTGGCCTGATTGCCGCCATCCCATATCTTTCCATCTACATTTTTCATAGCATTGGTATTCCAGGGCTATTACAAAACAATGGCGCATGTGGCTGGGGTTGGTGTGCACCGACACTTGGGGGCTGGATATTTCTAGTCATTTTTTGGGCGCTGGCAACTTGGCTACTGGCTTACCTTATTGCCAGCCTAACCCATCCATCAAGCGGGACGCGCTAAAGCGCGCCCCTTATGTCAGACGTTATGCATTCAGATCATCACCGTGACTTACGCCTACCGAAAAGCTGAAGAAGCCGATGGCGAAGCGATCTATCAACTGTATCGCTTGGTAATGCATGGTTTCATTTCTGACATCTGGGGCTGGGATGAGCAGTGGCAACGAGCCGATTTTTCTACACACTTTGATCCTCTTGGCGTTACGTTGGCATTCCAAGAGGACCAGCTGGCTGGATATTCCCACGTCGAAAATCGAGACCGGCAATTATTCATACGAATGATCGTTGTTCATCCACGCCACCAGCGAAAGGGCATTGGAAAAAAACTGCTTGAGTCAGTTATCGCATCGGCTGGCGAGCAATCCAAGAGCATCGGATTGGAGGTCTTCAAAATCAATGAGGTGGCAAGAGCATTCTATGAAAGACATGGCTTCAATATGGTGGGTGAAACCCCCGCAAGCCATATCATGGTTCATGCATAACCTGGCGCTCAACCCGGACGCCCTACAGCAAGCTTCGCTTGCTTCCGGTCGCCGGTTAGCTCCACGTTAGAGCTACCTATGTTCAAGCAATCAGACGCCATTCGAGACTATGTATTTCCAATCGCTTCTGCCGAGATGCGAGCTGATGGCATTGCTGTGAAGCGCGTTCTTGGAACAGCGTTCCTTATTGGAAGCCAAGGCTTTGCACTGACAGCGAAGCATGTGATCGCCGGCTCCGAAACTGAAAGGCTAATTGCGGTATTTGCACTTCAGTCTGGCGGATGGTTCGGACATGAAATTACCGCCCGAGAGACACATCCCACCGAAGATGTTGCGCTAGTTAAGCTTGATGGTGCTCCATGGAAATCGTTCTTTCGTCTTAGCAACTCAGTGGAGCATGCCTCTTGCAGGTATCGACTTTGGGGTTACCCTGACGACACCACTTTCGAGTTGGTAGCGGGCAATCAGGCTGTCGTTCGTCCCGATCTCGTATATAACGAAGGCTACGTTCGCAGGCGCTACACCGGCAAGTTACCAGCTATACAAGGAGCCTCTTTTTTCGAGCTTAGCGAGGTTGCAGGCACCGGCGCTTCCGGTGCTCCAGTATGCAAAATTACTGCGCCTGTTTGGGATGTAATCGGAATTTATGTTGGTGAAAAAATTAACGACCGGGCAACGTCTGTTTCCTACGCCGTCCGAGAAGAATCATTCCGCAGCTGGGTTCCTAAAATATTAGGAAAGCCGGTACTTGAAGAGTCACAGAATGTCACCGTCTATCTCTAACATGGTGCTCGACCTCGCTCCCCTCGGTCGCTGGACGCTGCGCGATAAAGCCGCGCAGCGCCGGTCAGCTCTACGTTATACGGCAAGGAAACCTTGATGGACGTTTCAGGCGAGAAGGTGGCGGTATTTCTGGTTGTGGCGGCTATCGTCGTCCTCCTCGTTGATCATTCTCTTGTAGAGTTCTCGGCCTTCAGCCTGAGCATCGGCGCCTTGGAATTCTCTGAAGTAAAGATAAGCTCCCTACTGCCTCCCGTCGCGGCAGTCGCAATCATCGTCGCTCTGCTCGTCTATCACGTCATTTATTTTTTTAAAGCACTGGCGCCGCTTTTCAGCGACGGGTATGCGGAGAGTCCGAAGTATCAAAAGCTTGTAGGAGACGCAGTGGCGAGAGTGTGTGAGAGTACAAAGTACGGCTCCCCATATGGCGGAAAGCACCACACATTGCGGCGGCAAACATACAACTTCGGGCAGTTTCAACACGCGGTGGGCTACCTTACCGATCCCGTCGTGGTCACCCCCTCAAAAGACGAGCATGTAAGTGGCGTCCTTCATGGGTTACGCCGCTGCATCAGTGTCAGACTATTTCTTGCTGGCTATGCACCAGCACTTCTGGGCGTGTGGGCGCTATGTGCTATTGCCGTATAACAACAGGTTCAAGGGCCGACGTCCCCGCCTTCGGCGGGGCCGCGCCCTTAACCTGAGCGTTAGGTGCAGCATGGCTTCACACGATAGTCGCTCGGAATACGAAAGCCGAATGCATCGGGTACTCGAACACATAGACCAACATCTTGACCAGTCGCTCGACCTCAACTCGTTGGCTGAAGTCGCGCATTTTTCTTCATTCCATTTTCATCGTCTCTTTTCCGCATGGATGGGTGAAACCCTTGGTGATTATTTGCGTCGTCGGCGTGTCGAGATAGCCGCCATGCGGCTTGCAGCTCAACCACGTACAAGGGTTCTGAACATTGCGTTGTCGGTAGGTTTTGGTTCTGCCGAAGCATTTACACGTGCGTTCAAAAACCGGTTTGGTTGTTCGCCTACAGCTTGGCGCGAACAGCAGTACTCCCTACGCAACGCAAATAGCAATTTTGGTCAGGTAAATAGCAAGCACAGTCAGGCTGAACGAGCTACTTTCGGAGAACATGATATCTCCCAAAATCCAAACAAGGAGAACATCGTGAAAGTATCACTCATTGAGCGCCAGCCTACGACTATTGCTTACCTTCGCCACCTCGGCCCCTATGGCGAACCCATCGCCCGGTTCTGGCAAGAAACCTATGTACCGTGGGCAATCATGAACAAGCTAGGTAAGGGGCATGCCCGCTACGGCATTGCCTATGACGACCCGAGCATTACAGCGCCAGATCAATGCAGATATGACGCTTGTGCTGAAGTATCGCCCGATTTCATGGCAACCGGCGGTGCGCTCAAGATGACCATTCCAGGCGGTAAGTATGCGGTGCTCAATTTCAAAGGCACCGTCGAACAGGTAGGCGAGGCTTGGGGAGCATTACTTCGTGACTGGCTGCCTTCCAGCGGCTTGCAACTTGACGCTCGTCCATGTTTTGAGTATTACCCAAAGGACGCGGCCTTTGATTGCGAGACGGAGGAATTTGAGTGCGAGATATGCATTCCTGTAGTTCCACTTTGAAGGGCTCAGCACCTAACATGGCGTTCGAAAGGGATGCGCCAAAAGCGGCGCGCCCCTCAACTTTACGTTAGCCCTTTCCTCGGAATCTCCGCCGCTATGAAAAGAGCAGTTCTACTGACAGGCTTCAATAATTGGGGTAAGACCACGCATATCTACAGCATGTTTGGTCGGTCACGGTTCTATTTTGGTAGCACCTACTCCATCGGCGGGGTCAATGGGCAGTTCACCGTCGAGTCGCACTCGAATGATGATTTTGGGGAAGAGCGCTTTGTTGAGGCTGTGCAAGAAAGAATTGCTCAGGCTCCCTCAAACCAAAAAGACATCCTTTGTGCGTTCTGCCCAACCAGAGAAAACAACAATGACTCGCGTCGAATTCTTCAAGCAAAGCCATTCTCGAGCTTCGATGAAATTCACCTTTTGCTGTTGAAGTACAAGTGGGACTTTCACGCCGAACTTCGAATCCAAGAAATTCGCAACTACTTATCGCAAGTTCAGAACGTTCATTTCTTCGTAGTTGATGCCGATGCTCGCCAAACCACCGATGCCTCGCGTTCGCAGGCCAGAGAGAACCAAATTGTTTCGTATCTCAAACGTCTTTACCCATAGGGCTAACCCTTCGGTCAAGCGGGACTGCGGAACCGGCGTGGCTTCTCCGGCCAGTCGCTTTCGCGCCGCAGCCCCTTACCTTCAACGTTAGGCATACATACTCATGGCACGTAACATCGAAATCAAAGCCCGTATTGACGGTATTGAGTCAACCTTGCCTTTAGCCGCAAAAATTGCCAGCGAAGGGCCGACAGAAATACTTCAAGACGACACGTTTTTCACTTGCCCCAACGGAAGACTAAAACTTCGCGCCTTCTCTGAACATGAGGGACAACTGATTTTTTATCAGCGTTCTGACAGCGCAGGCCCAAAAGAATCTTTTTATGTCATTTCGCCCACATCATCACCCGATATGCTCCGCCAAACATTGGAGCTGGCTTATGGTGTGGGTGGTCGTGTTCGCAAACACCGCACGTTATTCTTGGTGGGAAGAACGCGAGTGCATCTGGACAGGATTGAGGGGTTGGGCGATTTTCTTGAGCTGGAAGTAGTGTTGGCTGACAACGAACCCAATGAAATCGGCATTTCAATCGCACATGATCTGTTGAAAAAATTAGCCGTTTCTCCTCGGCAACTAGTGGAAGAGGCCTATGTTGATCTACTTGCCAAATTGCCTAACAGGGCAATCCACCGGACTGCCGCTGGCAGCCGGTGATTTTCAACGTTAGCTGAAAACTGTCCGCACCGTCACCACCAAGGGGAAACACATGACAAAGGGTTACTGGGTGGCACGCGTCGATGTCGCCGATGCGGAAAGCTACAAGGCCTACGTCGCGGCGAATGCGGAAGCGTTCAGGAAATACGGGGCGCGCTTCCTGGTGCGCGCGGGCCGCTTCGAGAACCCGGAAGGCACCAGCCGCACCCGCAATGTCGTCATCGAGTTTCCGTCGTACCAGGCGGCGCTCGACTGCTGGCATTCGCCCGAATACCAGGCCGCCATGCAGCTGCGCCTGCCGCCGGTCGCCGCGATCGACCTGACGATCGTCGAAGGCTACGACGGCCCGCAGCCGGCCTGAGTCGCGCATGTCCCGTATGCCTACCGAGCCGCCGTCCTGCGACATCTTCTGCGCCGTCATCGACAACCTCGGCGACGCCGGCGTCTGCTGGCGGCTGGCGCGGCAACTCGCGGTCGAGCACGGCTGGCGGGTGCGATTGTGGATCGACGATCCGGCGCCGCTCGACGGCTTCGCGCCGGGGCAGGACGTCGTCGCGGTGCGCCAGTGGGCAGGCGACTTCGCCCATGTCGAAGCGGCCGACATCGTCATCGAGGCGTTCGCCTGCAACCTGCCAGCCGCCTACCTCGCGGCGATGGCTGCGCGTCCGAGGCCGCCGGTCTGGCTCAACCTCGAATACCTCTCGGCCGAGGACTGGGTGGCCGGTTGCCACGGCCTGCCCTCGCCGCAGCACGGCCTGCGGAAGTACTTCTTCTTCCCCGGCTTCGCGGCCGGCACCGGCGGGCTGCTGCGCGAACGGGACTTCTCCGCCGCCCCGCCAGCGCCGAGTTTCGGTGACACGCTGGAAATCTCGCTGTTCTGCTACGACAATCCCGCCTTGCCGGCCCTGCTGGCGGCCTGGCGCGACGGCGAGCGGCCGATCGTCTGCCATGTCTGCGACGGCCTGCCGCGCCGCCAGGTGGAACAGTGGCTGGGCGCGTCCTTGCCTGCGACGCGGGGCAAGCTGCGTCTGGAAGCCTTGCCCTTCCTCACCCAGCCGGACTACGACGCGCTGCTGGCACGCTGCCACCTGAATTTCGTGCGCGGCGAGGATTCCTTCGTGCGCGCCCAGTGGGCCGAGCGGCCCTTCGTCTGGCAGGCCTATCCGCAGCCGGAAGACGCTCACCTGGTCAAGCTGGACGCCTTCCTCGCCCGCTACACCGACAACGCTGCGGCGCGGGCCTTTTTCCGCGCCTGGAACGGCGCCGACAGCCCCGACTGGCCGGCTCATTGGTCCTCGTTCGCCGCCGCCCTGCCCGCGCTGGCGGCCCAGGCGCCGGGCTGGGCGCGCGAAATCGCCGCGCAAGGCGATCTGGCGACAAATCTGGTCAAGTTTTGTCTGGCCAAGATTGGCGCGGCGCGGCTATAATGCGCGGTTTCTTTTTCCCGCCAGGCATTTAGTCATGAAAACCGCACAGGAACTCCGCACCGGCAACGTCATCATGGTCGATGGCGCGCCGCTCGTCGTCACCAAGAACGAGTACAACAAATCGGGCCGCAACGCGGCCGTCGTCAAGTTCAAGTTCAAGAACCTGCTGACCGGCACGCCGTCCGAGGCGGTCTACAAGGCCGACGACAAGTTCGAGCAGGTCATGCCCGACCGCAAGGAATGCACCTACTCCTACTTCGCCGATCCGATGTACGTGTTCATGGACGCCGACTATCACCAGTACGAGGTCGAGGCCGAGAACATGGAGGATGCCATCCCCTACATCGAGGACGGCATGCAGGTCGAAGTGGTGTTCTACGAGGGCAAGGCGATCTCGGTCGAGATGCCCAACAGCGTGGTGCGCGAGGTCGAATACACCGAGCCGGCCGTCAAGGGCGACACCTCCGGCAAGGTGCTCAAGCCGGCCAAGATCAAGCCCTCCGGCATGGAAGTGATGGTGCCGATCTTCGTCGTCACCGGCGACAAGATCGAGATCGACACCCGCACCGGCGAATACAAGAACCGCGTCAAGTAAGCGGTTCGTGCGCCGCCAGGAAGGGACAGCCGCGGCTGTCCCTTTTCGTTTCTAGGCGGTCATCTCGATCACCCACTGGGTGACCTTGCCGGTCGCCTCGGCGCACTTGTCGCCGCGCGCCTGACAGAACGCCTGGTACTCCTCGGCCTGCCACATGTCGTAGGTCTTGCCGGTGAACTGCTGCTGCAGCTGGCTGCAGGTGACGCCGCCGAACTCGGCGCGGAAGCGCTCGACCAGCTCCCTGCACTTCTTGAAGTTGTTGATGCAGCGCCCCTTGTCGAGCTTGTCGCGGTCGCGCCCGTAGCGGGCCGAGAGCGCCACCAGCCCGCCGGTCAGCGCGCCGCAGGTGCCTTCGGCCATCAGGCCGCCGCCGCCCGACAGGCCATGCACCGCCTTGATCGTCGCGTCGTCGATGCCGCCGACGGTTTCCTGGATCGCCGCCAGCACGCACTGCGGGCAGCAGCCGTAGTCCAGCTCGTAGCGCAGCGCCTTGTCGTAGGCCTGCTGCGCCAGCGCCTGCTTTTCATCCGCGTTCATCTGCCACTCCATATTTCACTGAACGCTAATATTCTGGGGGGCTTACGGCGCAAGCGGTATTGATCCACCTCAACTCAGGCGAGCGCGCGGCAGGCGGCGCGCCCGGCGAGGCAGAGCGGCAGGGAGTCGATGTCGCCGAGCGCGCCGCTCGGCAGCAGCCGCGCGATCCGCTCGCTGCTGCGCTCGCCGCGCAGCGGATCGGACGTCGGGCGCCATTGATCGAGCACCTGGCCGACGGCATCCGGCACGTTGCACACCGGCATCATGTCGCAGCCGGCCTGCCAGGCGGCCTGCACCCGCCCGACCATGTCGCCGGCGATGGCCGCCCCTTCCATCGACAGGTCGTCGCTGAAGATCGCGCCGTCGAAGCCGAATTCGCGCCGCAGCTTGCCGAGCCAGACCGGCGAGAAGCCGGCCGGCCGCTCGTCCACGCGCGGGAACAGCACATGCGCCGCCATCACCGCATCGAGCCTGAGGCTGCGGTAGGGAAGCTGGTCCTCGGCCATTTCTTCCGGGCCGCGCTCGTCCACCGGCAGGGCCAGGTGCGAGTCGGCGCGGATGTAGCCGTGGCCGGGAAAGTGCTTGCCGCAGCAGGCCATGCCCGCTGCGTGCAGGCCGTCGATCAGCGCGCCGGCGAGCGCGACCACCGCGCGCGGCTCGCGGTGGAAGGCGCGGTCGCCGATGATGCCGCTGGCGCCGTAGTCGAGGTCGAGCACCGGGGTGAAGGAGAGGTCGACGCCGCAGGCGCGCAGCTCGGCGGCGAGCGTGAAGCCGATGGCGCGCGCCGCCGCGGTCGCGGCGGCGGGGTCGCGATCCCACCACTCGCCGAGCCGGCGCATCGGCGGCAGGCGCGTGAAGCCTTCGCGGCAGCGCTGCACGCGGCCGCCCTCGTGGTCGATGGCGATCAGCAGCGGCGGTGCGCGCAGCGCCTTGATCTCGCCGCACAGCGCGGCGAGCTGCGCCGGGTCGGCGTAGTTGCGGGTGAACAGGATCACGCCGCCGACCAGCGGATGGCGCAAACGCTCGCGCTCCTCAGCGCTCAGCGCCGTGCCGGCGACGTCGATCATCAGCGGGCCATAATCCACACGGTCCACTCGGTTCATGGTTGCTCCACGATGGCGAAAGCCTGAGCATAGTCGGCTTCGTCGCTCAAGGACAGATGGCAAACCAGGCCGCGCGCGGCGATCCAGCCGGCGAGTTCGCCGACGAAGGCGTAGCCGGGCTTGCCCAGCTCGTCATGGACGATGGCGATCGAGGTCAGCAGCACCGGAGCGCGCATGCCGGTGCCGAGCGCCTTGGCGAGCGCCTCCTTGGCGGCGAAGCGTTTCGCCAGAAATCGGCCGGGATCGGCGCTGGCGCGGCAGGCATCCCGCTCCGCCGGCGCGAGCAGCCGGCCGAGGGCGCGCTCGCCGTGGCGTTGCCACAGGTCGCGCATGCGCCCGATGGCGACGAGATCGGTGCCGACGCCGTGGATCACCGCCCCGCGGCCTCGCGGATCAGCCGCTTCATCTCGGCCACTGCCTGACGCAGGCCGACGAACACCGCGCGGCTGACGATGGCATGGCCGATGTGCAGCTCGCGGATCTCCGGCAGCGTCGCGACCGGCTGCACGTTGACGTAGTTGAGCGCATGGCCGGCGTTGAAGCGCATGCCGAGCTGCGCGATCGCCGCTCCGGCAGCGCCGAGTTTCTGCAGTTCCGCCTGCGCCGGGCCGGTTTCGATGTCGCGGCCGGCGGCATGGAAGGCGTGCGCGTAGGGGCCGGTGTGCAGTTCGCAAGCCTGCGCGCCGATGCGCGCCGCCGCCTCGACCTGCCGCGGGTCGGCGTCGATGAACAGGCTCACGTAGACGCCGGCATCCTGGAGGCGATGCACGACCTCCTTGAGGCGCGCCTCCTGGCCGGCGACGTCGAGGCCGCCCTCGGTGGTGACCTCGTGGCGCCCCTCCGGCACCAGCGTCGCCATTTCCGGCTTGAGGCGGCAGGCGATGCCGACCATCTCGTCGGTCGCCGCCATTTCGAGATTGAGCTTGGTCTGCACGCTGGCGCGCAGCAGCTCGACGTCGCGGTCGACGATGTGGCGGCGGTCCTCGCGCAGATGCACGGTGATCGCGTCGGCGCCGCCAAGTTCGGCCTCGGCCGACGCCCACAGCGGCTCCGGTTCATAGGTGCGGCGCGCCTGGCGCAGCGTCGCCACGTGGTCGATGTTCACTCCCAGATAGGTCATGTCGTTTTCCTTGCCGTCTTCTCACACATCCTGCAATTCGATGAACACGCGCCGCGTCTGCAGCGGCTGGCCGGCCAGGTAATGCGCCAGCAGATAGCGCATCAGCTGCTTGCCCTCGGCCAGGCTGCGCGCGTCGGCATAGTCGTCCGCCGCCAGGTCGAGCAGCGTCTTGCCCGCCACCGCCAGCCCGTCCGCCGACGCGTCGGCCGGCACCGCGCCGCGTTCGATCTGCCAGCGATAGTCCGCCGCCGCGTCGATCGGCCGGCCGGCGGCATCCTGCCGCAGCGCGAGGCCGTAGCCCAGTTCCTTGAGCAGGGTCTTCTCGAAGCGGCGCAGCTCGGCGGCCTCGGTCGCCCCGCGCGCCAGGGCCTGCAGGGCCGCCGCATAGGCATCGTACAGCAGCGGGTGGGCGTCCTCGCGCGGCAGCAGCTTGAGCAGCAGTTCGTTCAGATAATAGCCGAGCAGCAGCCCGTCGCCGTGCAGCAGCGGCAGCCCGCCCAGCCACTCCGCCTTCGCCAGCGTCTTCACCTCGCCGCCGCCGAACCAGCCCAGTTCGAGCGGCTGGAACGCGTGCAGCACGCCGCGCAGCGCCGAGCGCGGCCGGCGCGCGCCGCGCGCCAGCAGCGCCAGCCGACCGTGCTCGCGCGCGAAGACCTCGATGATCAGGCTGGTCTCGCTGTAGGGATAGGCATGCAGCAGGAACGCCGCCGCGCCGTCGATGCGCTGCTTGCCGGCGCTCATTCGTAGCCGAGAGATTTGAGCGCGCGCTCGTCGTCGGCCCAGCCGCTTTTCACCTTGACCCAGGTCTCCAGCCAGACCCTGCCGCCGAACAGCCGCTCCATGTCCTTGCGCGCGTCGCTGGCGACGCGCTTGAGGCGCTCGCCGCCCTTGCCGATGACGATGCTCTTGTGGGCCTCCTTGTCCACGATCACCGCGGCATGGATGCGCCGCACGCCGTCGGCTTCCTCGTATTTCTCGATCTCGACGGCGATGCCGTAGGGCAGTTCCTCGCCGAGGTTGCGGAACAGCTTTTCGCGCAGCAGTTCGGCGGCGAGGAAGCGTTCCGAACGGTCGGTCAGGTCGTCCGGCGCGAAGATCGGCGCCGACTCGGGCAGATAGCGGCCGGCCACCTGCAGCAGCGTGTCGAGGTTCTCTCCGCGCTCGGCGCTGATCGGCACGATCTCGGCGAAATCGTGGCGGCCGGCGAGTTCGGCGATGAACGGCAGCAGCGCGGCCTTGTCGGCGAGGCGGTCGACCTTGTTGATCACCAGGATCGCCGGCACGCCGGCCGGCAGCCGCGCGAGCACCGCTGCGTCCTCGGGCAGCCAGCGCTTCGCCTCGATGACGAACAGGATGACGTCCACGTCGGCCAGCGCACCGCTGACCGCCCGGTTCATCGCCCGGTTGAGCGCGTTGCGGTGCTGGGTCTGCAGGCCCGGCGTATCGACGAACACGTACTGGCGGTCGTCGGTGGTCAGGATGCCGTGGATGCGGTGGCGCGTGGTCTGCGCCTTCTTCGAGGTGATGCTGACCTTGGCGCCGACGAGACGGTTCATCAGGCTCGACTTGCCGACGTTCGGGCGGCCGACGATGGCGAGATAGCCGGTCCGGAAGGCCGTGGCAGTGGGGGTTCCGTTCATGTCCGCTTCAGCTTTTCCAGGGCGGCGCGGGCCGCCTCCTGTTCCGCCGCGCGCCGGCTGCCGCCGCGGCCGGTCACCTCGAGGTCGACCGCGGGAATGCTGCAGGCGACCTCGAACTGCTGCGCGTGCGCCTCGCCGTGCGTGGCCAGCAGCGTGTAGTGCGGCACCGGCAGGCGGCGCCCCTGCAGCCATTCCTGCAGGGCGGTCTTGGCATCCTTGCCTTCAGCGCGCGGGTCGATCTGCTCGACCCGCTGGCGGTAGAGCCGCGCGATGGCTTCCTGCGCCGCCGCGAAGCCGCCGTCGAGATAGATCGCGCCGAACACGGCTTCGAGCGCATCCGCGAGGATCGAGGGGCGGCGAAAGCCGCCGCTCTTGAGTTCGCCCTCGCCGAGCCGCAACTCATCGCCCAGACCGAAACCGGCGGCGATCTCGGCCAGCGCCTCCTGACGCACCAGGCTGGCGCGCAGGCGCGACAGCTCGCCCTCCCTGAGGGCGGCGAAACGCTGGTACAGCAGGGTGGCGATCACGCAATTCAGGACGCTGTCGCCGAGGAACTCCAGGCGCTCGTTGTGCGGGGAGGAATGGCTGCGATGCGTCAATGCCTGACGCAGCAGATCCGGCTGGCTAAAACGGTATCCCAGCGCCTTTTCCAGCCGTGCCGTCAAGCCCTATTCCTTGGACGACCCCGAGAAGTCGAGCAGCAAGCTGACGTTCGCGACGAGGGGGATGCGTTTCTCGTAGGAGAAGGAGATCACGATGCGGCCGCCCTCCTTCGTGACTTCCAGGGCATCGCTGTCGACGGCGCTGATGTAGTCGACGTTGGCCTGGCGATCGAAAGCGTCGCGGACCTCCTTGACGCTGGCATCCGCGCGGGCGTTCGCCGCAACCTTCCTGACGGCGCTGACGATCTGCCGGTGTTCGTAGTACTCCGGGGCGACCTTCATCACCAGCAGCGCGACGATGGCGATCGCGAAGGCCGCGCCCAGCAGGCCGCTCAATGTCATGCCGAGTTGCTGTCGTTTCATTTCCCTTCCTCCGCCGGTCTGCGCTTCCTCAACGGAAACTGCCGATCCGCTTCAGGTCGCCAAAATTGAACCAGACAAAAAACGCCTTGCCAACCAGATTCTCGTCGGGAACGAAGCCCCAGACCCGGCTGTCCTGCGAGTTGTCGCGATTGTCGCCCATCACGAAATAATGGCCGGGCGGCACCTCGCAAATGAAGCCTTCGGTATTGTAGAGGCATTTGTCGCGCTGCGGAAACTGCATGACGTGCGGAACGTAGGCGGGCGCGTCGTCTTCGATCAGCAAGGCGTGGCGCACCGTGCCGAGCGTTTCCTCGTAGCGCGGCGTGTAGAACAGGCGCTCGGGATCGAAGTAGTCGCCGGACCGCTCGACCGCTACGGCCAGGCCGTTGATGGTCAGGCGCTTGTTCTGGTAGGCCACCTTGTCGCCGGGCAGGCCGACCACCCGCTTGATGTAGTCGAGCGACGGATCGGGCGGATAACGGAACACCACCACGTCGCCGCGCTGCGGCGCGCCGAGCTCGATGATCTTCTTGTTGATGACCGGCAGGCGGATGCCGTAGGTGAACTTGTTGACGGCGATGAAGTCGCCGACCGTCAGCGTCGGCAGCATCGAGCCGGAAGGAATCTTGAAGGGCTCGACGAGAAACGAACGCAGCAGGAACACGATCAGGATCACCGGGAAGAAGCTCGCGCCGTACTCGACCCAGAGCGGCTCCTTGGCGTCCGGCGCGCGTCGCTTGCGGAACACGAAGTGATCCGCCACCCAGAGGACGGCGCTGACCACCAGCAGAATGAACAGGATCAACGCGAAGTTCATCGCAATTCCTTTACTTGTCGCCGACGCGCAGCACGGCCAGGAAAGCCTCCTGCGGGATCTCGACGCTGCCGACCTGCTTCATGCGCTTCTTGCCCGCCTTCTGCTTTTCCAGCAGCTTCTTCTTGCGCGTGATGTCGCCGCCGTAGCATTTGGCGAGCACGTCCTTGCGCATCGCCTTGACGTTCTCGCGCGCGACGATGGTCGAGCCGATCGCCGCCTGGATCGCCACGTCGTACATCTGGCGCGGAATCAGCTCGCGCATCTTCGCCGCCAGCTCGCGGCCGCGGTAGGGCGCGTTGGCGCGGTGCACGATCAGCGACAGGGCGTCGACCTTGTCGCCGTTGATCAGCACGTCGAGCTTGACGACGTCGGCGGCGCGGTACTCCTTGAAATCGTAGTCGAGCGAGGCATAGCCGCGCGACACCGACTTGAGCTTGTCGAAGAAGTCCATCACCACCTCGGCCATCGGCATGTCGTAGGTCAGCTGGACCTGGCGGCCGTGATAGGCCATGTTCACCTGCGCGCCGCGCTTGCTCTCGCACAGCGTGATCACCGCGCCGAGATAATCCTGCGGCACGAAGATCTTGGTGGTGATGATCGGCTCGCGGATCTCCTCGATCTTCTGGACTTCGGGCAGCTTGGCCGGGTTCTCGACCTGGAGCAGCGTACCGTCGCGCTGCAGCACTTCATAGACCACCGTCGGCGCCGTGGTGATCAGGTCCTGGTCGAACTCGCGCTCGAGGCGCTCCTGCACGATCTCCATGTGCAGCAGGCCGAGGAAGCCGCAGCGGAAGCCGAAGCCGAGCGCCTGCGACACTTCCGGCTCGTACTGCAGCGAGGCGTCGTTGAGGTGCAGCTTCTCCAGCGCGTCGCGCAGGCTGTCGTACTGGTTCGACTCGACCGGATAGAGGCCGGCGAACACCTGCGACTTGATCTCCTTGAAGCCCGGCAGCGGCTCGGCCGCCGGCCTGTCGACCAAGGTCACGGTATCGCCGACCTTCGCCGCCTTGAGTTCCTTGATGCCGGAGATGATGAAGCCGACCTCGCCGGCGCGCAGTTCGGGACGGCTCTGCGATTTCGGCGTGAATACGCCGACCTGCTCGCACAGATGCACCGCGCCGGTGGACATCAGCCGGATCTTGTCCTTGGCCTTGAGCACGCCATCGACGACGCGCACCAGCATCACGACGCCGACGTAGTTGTCGAACCACGAGTCGACGATCAGCGCCTTGAGCGGCGCGGCCGGGTCGCCCTTCGGCGGCGGCACGCGCGCGATCACGGCTTCGAGGATCTCGTCGATGCCCATGCCGGTCTTGGCCGAGCAGGGAATCGCGTCGGTGGCGTCGATGCCGATCACGTCCTCGATCTCCGCGCGCGCGCTGTCGGGATCGGCCTGCGGCAGGTCCATCTTGTTGAGCACCGGCACGACCTCGACACCCAGCTCGATCGCGGTGTAGCAGTTCGCCACCGTCTGCGCCTCGACGCCCTGCGAGGCATCCACCACCAGCAGCGCGCCCTCGCAGGCCGACAGGCTGCGCGAAACCTCGTAGGAAAAATCGACGTGGCCGGGGGTGTCGATCAGGTTGAGGTTGTAAACCCGGCCGTCGCGCGCCTGGTACTGCAGCGCGGCGGTCTGCGCCTTGATGGTGATGCCGCGCTCGCGTTCGATGTCCATCGAGTCGAGCACCTGCTCCGACATCTCGCGGTCGGCCAGGCCGCCGCAGCGCTGGATGATGCGGTCCGCCAGCGTGGACTTGCCGTGGTCGATGTGGGCGATGATGGAAAAGTTTCTGATGTGCTGCACGAAAGAGAAAGGCGCCCGCTGGGCGCCTCCTGGGTGTTTCAGAGGATGCGGATTTTAGCCAAAGCCGGCCAAAACCTCACGCACTTTCGCGAAACGGCCGGCCGGCCTATTTCTCCCGGCCGCCCTTGATCGTGACGAAGGTCTGCGCGTCGCCGCGCTTGACCAGCAGCGTGACCGCGCCGCCCTTGTCGAGCTTCGCCAGCAGGCCGTTGAACTGCTCGACGGTGCGCAGTTCGGTCTGCACGCCCTGCCGGATCAGGGCGAGGATGACGTCGCCCTGGCGCAGCTCGCCGCGCCCGCCCTCGCGCACCTCCTCGACGATCAGGCCGTGGCGGATGCCGAGCTGACGCTTCTGTTCGGCGGTCGGCTCGGCCAGCAGCAGCCCGAGCTTGTTCGCCGGAGCGGATTCCGCCTGCTTGCCGCGCTGCGAGCCGCGACCGACGGCCTCGTCGGCCATTTCCCCGACGCTCAGGGTCAACTCCTTGCTGGCACCGCCGCGCCAGACCTGCAGCGCGACCTTGCTGCCGGGCTTGGTGTTGCCGACGATGCGCGGCAGGTCGGACGACTGCACGACCGGCTTGCCGTTGAACTGGAGAATCACGTCGCCCGCCTCGAGACCCGCCTTGTCGGCCGGGCTGCCCTTCTCCACCGAAGCGACCAGCGCCCCCTGCGGCTTGCTCAGGCCGAACGATTCGGCCAGTTCCTTGGTCACTTCCTGGATCATCACGCCGATGCGGCCGCGGCTGACCTTGCCGGAGGCGCGCAACTGCGCCTGCACCTCCATCGCGACATCGATCGGGATGGCGAAGGCGATGCCCTGGTAGCCGCCGGAACGGCTGTAGATCTGCGAGTTGATGCCGACCACCTCGCCTTTCATGTTGAACAGCGGGCCGCCGGAATTGCCCGGGTTGATGGCCACGTCGGTCTGGATGAAGGGGACGAAGTTCTCCTGCGGCAGCGAACGGCCCTTGGCGCTGACGATGCCCGCGGTCACCGTGCTTTCGAAGCCGAAGGGCGAGCCGATCGCCACCACCCATTCGCCGACGCGCAACCGGGCGGGATCGCCGAGGCGCACGCTGGGCAGCCCGTCGGCTTCGATCTTGATGAGCGCCACGTCGGTGCGCTTGTCGCTGCCGACCACCTTGGCCTTGAGTTCCCGCTTGTCGGAGAGCTTGACGACCACTTCGTCCGCCCCGTCGACGACATGCGCGTTGGTCAGGATGTAGCCGTCCGGGCTGATGATGAAGCCCGAGCCGAGCGACTTGTTCTCGAAGTCGCGCGGCAGGTTGGGAATGCCCGGAAACTGCCGCGGCGCGAAACGCTTGAAGAACTCGAAGGCCGGATCGTCCTCGTCGAAGGGAAAACCGCCGATGCGCGGATGATTCTTCAAGATTTGCGTCGCGCTGATATTCACCACCGCCGCGCTCTGCTTCTCGGCCAGATCGGCGAAGTCGGGCAGATCGCGCCCCTGCGCCTGCGTCAGACCGGAAAGAATCAGCAGCCACGCTGCCGTGAGCCAGATTTTCAGCATGATTACGGACCTCTTACGATGAAATGGGTTGAATCCTTGAGACCAAGCGACAAGATAGGTTGCGAGTTGCGCGATTCAAGCCGCCTGCCACGCATGAAAAGCACGCCGGCCGCCAGACCGGCCGGCACCGCCGCCGCGGCGAGCGGCTCGCTGCCGGTCAGGTGGCTGACCAGCAAGGCGCCGCCGAGCGCGAGCAGCAGCGGGATGCCGTAGGCGAGCCAGACCGCGCGCAGCACCATGCCCTCGGCGGCGCGAATGACGACCGCGTCGCCGGGCCGCGCCCCGATGGTGTTCGGCAGGCGCAGCAATTGCCTGCCGCCGCCGTTGTGGATGCCGTCGAGCACGGAGCCGCCACGGCCCGACTGGCAGCCCGAGCGGCTCGCGCAGGCGCCGCAGGCGTGGCCCGGCCCCTCGGCCTCCACCCAGGCATGGTCGCCCTCGACGCGCACCACCACCGCCGCGGTTTCGTTCATTTGCCGCGCACTCCGATCCCCTCGGCGAAGCGCCTGATCGCGGCGGGCGGCAGATCGCCCATGACGACGACGCGATGGCCGTCGATGCTGCGCTTCATGACGCTGAGGGCGCCGAAGGTCTGCAGTTCGTCGGCGGACGATTCGGCCGGCTGCTTGAGCGGAGAGATGAACACGGACAGCGCGACCAGCCCGTCGGAAAACACCCAATGGAGCACGTCCTGCCCATCGCCGGCTCCTTCCTTCGCCGTGCTGCGCCGCATCGCCGCCTGTCGCCGGAAGCCGGGCAAGTCCGTCCGGAACGTCCATTGCGCATCGTCGTGGATTTCGCGCAGTCTGGACTGGCGGACCTGCCAGGCACCCGCCGCCGACGCGGCCTGTCCCGGCTTCAAGGCATCGGGGCCGAGCGGCTCGCCAATGCGCAGTTCGGTGAAGGCCATCGACTCGAGCGCTTCACCGCGTTCGTCTAACATGTCCGCCTTGAGCAGCAGACCGGTGCCGCGCTCGACCCAGAACTGTTGGCCATAGCGCCACGCATCGCGCGGTTCGAGCCGCACGATCTGGCTGTCGTAGCCGGCCACGCGGGCGCTGCCGCCCATGCGGATGTTGTAGTGGTCGGTCAGCCCGGCCAGGCTGACCGGCAGCAGCGCCGGGAAGGTACGCCGCGTGCCGCGCTGCTCGACGATCACCAGCCGGCTTTCCGGCAGGTAGCAGCGCACCTCGTCGTTGTTGCGGATCATCTCGCGCGGGCTGCCGTCCAGCACCTCGAGCTTTTCCAACTGGTTGCCGTTGCTGGCCACATGGACGATGCGCGAGGTCTCGCTGCGGCTGCCGCTGCGATAGACGAAGGTGCCGCTGTAGCTGAGCTTCTGCACGGCCACCGTGCCCCGCTGCAGCCATTGCAATCCTTCCGGCGGCGTCGCCATGCCCTGGCTCTGGCTCCAGGCCCACGGGGCGATCAGGCCGGCCGCGAGCCCCAGCCACGCATGGCGCGCCCGCCTCATGGGCGCTCGCCTCCCCCGCTCATCGCGACGGTGCGGATCTGCCGCGTGCTGGCGGCGGGATGGGGCGTGCCGGCCTGCAACTGGTGCGCCAGCAGATACTCGCTCATGTCGCCGCGCAGCGGCTGGCTGTCCGCCGGCTTGCCGGCGGCGGCAGGCTCCACCCTGGCGATACTCGGCGCTGGCGAGGCGGCGGCCAGCGTACTGCCGGCGCCATCGGCCGCCGGCGTCCGCGGGTTGCCGGCCAGCGCCAGCCAGCCGACCACCGCCACGCCGGCGAGGGAAGCCGCCAGGGCGTACATCGGATGCGTGCGCCGCTGCGTCCTCAGGTTGCGCGGCGCCAGCACCACGGGCTCCTCGCGGACGTGCGCCATGACGCTCGCCGCCAGGTCGGGCGCATCGGGGCAATCGCCGCGCAGTCCGTCGCCGATCAAGGCATACAGTTGCCAGCTGTCCCGCAGGTCGTCTTCGTCGAGCGCCGCCGTCACGGCGGCACGCACCTCGTGCTCCTCCAGCTCGCCGTCGAACAGGGCGGACAATTCGGATGCTTTGGCATTCATATCGTTTCTCCGCAATCACCAGCGCCGATCCGGCGCGGTATCCAGCAAGGGGCGCAGACGCGCCGCAATCGCCTCGCGCGCGCGGAAGATCCGCGAGCGCACCGTGCCGATCGGGCAATCCATCACCTGGGCAATCTCTTCGTAGGACAGCCCCTCGATCTCGCGCAGACTGATGGCCGTGCGCAGGTCCTCGGGCAGCGCTTCCATCGCTGCATTCACCGTCTCGCCGATCTGACGCGACATCAGCACCCGGTCGGGGGTCTCGTCGTCGCGCAGCAGGACGGTCTCCTCGATGCCTTCCGTCTCGTCGTCGGCGATTTCGCTCATCGTCGGCATGCGCCGGCCGTGCGCGACCAGCCAGTTCTTGGCGGTGTTCACCCCGATGCGGTAGAGCCAGGTGTAGAAGGCGCTCTCGCCGCGGAAGTTGGGCAAGGCGCGATAGGCCTTGATGAATGCTTCCTGCGTCACGTCCTCGGCCTCGGCGGGATCACGCACCAGACGCATCACGAGACGCAGCAGCTTGCGCTGGTATTTGCCGACCAGCAGACCGAAGGCCTCCCGGTCGCCGGACTGGACACGCTCGACCAGCGCCAGATCGGCTTCGCGCTCTCCCATGATTCGGTGCTTGATTGTTCAAATTGTCTCGGTGCGCCAGTATAGCCGTCTTCTCTTTTCGCACGTTTCCGCTCCTCGCCAGAGTTGCAGAAGATGACCGGGCCGCGGCGGATTAGTTCCACTGCCTGCGTGATATAGTCGCCGGTACCATGCGGACAGCGGACTATTTGCGGACTTTCGACGTCATCGTCATCGGCAGCGGCCTGGCAGGACAATCGCTCGCGCTGCGCCTCGCCGACACCCATCGGGTCGCCATGGTGACCAAGCGCCTGATCGACGACACCGCGACCAACTACGCGCAGGGCGGCATCGCCGCCGTGCTCGACGGCACCGACTCGGTCGAATCGCACATCCAGGACACCTTCGTCGCCGGCGCCGGCCTGTGCGACCCGGTCGCCACGCGCTTCGTCGTCGAGCGCGGCCGGGCGGCGATCGACTGGCTGATCGGCCAGGGCGTGCCGTTCACGCGCGATGCCGGCGGCTATCACCTGACGCGCGAAGGCGGGCACAGCGCCCGCCGCGTCATCCATGTCGCCGACGCCACCGGCGCCGCCGTGCAGCAGACCCTCAGCCGCAAGGTGCGCCAGCACCCGAACATCACCCTGCTCGAGCGCCACATCGCGATCGACCTCGTCACCGGCGCGAAGCTCGGCCTGAAAACGCAGCGCTGCTGGGGCGCCTACGTCCTCGATCTCGACAGCGAGCGCGTGTTGACCCTGAGCGCGCCGAATACCGTCATCGCCAGCGGCGGCGCGGGCAAGTCCTACCTGTTCACCAGCAACCCCGACACCGCCACCGGCGACGGCATCGCGATGGCCTGGCGTGCCGGCTGCCGGGTCGCCAACCTGGAATTCATCCAGTTCCATCCGACCTGCCTGTACCACCCGCGCGCCAAGTCCTTCCTCATCACCGAAGCGATGCGCGGCGAGGGCGGCATCCTGCGCCTGCCCGACGGGACGCGCTTCATGCCCGAGCACGATCCGCGCGCCGAGCTCGCGCCGCGCGACATCGTCGCACGCGCCATCGACTACGAAATGAAACGTCACGGCCTCGACTGCGTCTTCCTCGACATGACGCACAAGGGCGAGAAGTTCCTGCGCGAGCACTTTCCCAACATCTTCGCGCGCTGCGCGGAGCTGGGCATCGACATCGCCAAGGAACCGATCCCGGTCGTGCCGGCGGCCCACTACACCTGCGGCGGCATCGTCGTCGATCTGGCGGCGCGCACCGACGTGCCGGGGCTGTATGCGCTCGGCGAGGCCTCCTGCACCGGCCTGCACGGCGCCAACCGGCTGGCCAGCAACTCCCTGCTCGAATGCATCGTGTATGGCGAGGCCGCCGCCGCCGACATCCGCGCCCAGAAGCCGGGCAAGCCGCCGAAGCTGCCGCGCTGGGACGAGTCGCGCGTCACCGACGCCGACGAGGAGATCGTCATCTCGCACAACTGGGACGAGCTGCGGCGCTTCATGTGGGACTACGTCGGCATCGTGCGCACCACCAAGCGGCTCGAGCGCGCGCACCATCGCATCCGCCTGCTGGAAAAGGAAATCGACGAGTTCTACGCCAACTTCCGCGTCAGCAACGACCTCATCGAGTTGCGCAATCTCGTGCTGACGGCGCACCTGATCGTCGCCTGCGCGCTGCGCCGCAAGGAAAGCCGCGGCCTGCACTACAGCCGCGACTATCCGGACATGCTTCCCAGGGCGCGCAATACCGTGCTGCGCCCGCCGCGCTGACACGCCGCCCTGCCAGCGCCGACTTTTATGCGTCCGCGCTCTGCCCGCTGACCCAGAAGTCGGCGCCCATCGCGAGGAACTCCTCGAAGGGCACGTAATGGGAACCGTCGCAGGAGAAGGTCAGGCCGACGATACCGTTGTACAGGTTGAGCGTTCCCGAACGCAGATAGAACATCTCGTCCATCAGCCGCAAGGGGCGGAAACCTTCGAGCACCGCCCTGACCTTGTCCGCGGGGATCAGGGCATCCGCCGGATAGGGCTGGCGCGGGTAGGCCAGGCAGGTGTCCGGATCGATCAGGCCGGCGATGTCCAGCAGGCGATAACGATAGGGATCCGAGCCGAGCCAGATCACCGCCCGCGAGCTGGAAAAATGCAGCATCACATGAAAGACGCCGTGGTACAGCATCAGCTCGGCGACCACGCCGAGCACCGTGTCGATATGCCGATCCATCTCGCTCTCGGTGCGGTTCTGATGGAACACCGTGCCGCGGATCGACGGATCGCCCCGGATCTGGCGCCACTCGCGCGGCTCCTCGTAGAGCTGGCGGGTCAGCGGCAGGTCGCGCAGTCCGAAATAGGCGCCGATGTGGCCCAATACCTCGCCGTGTTCGCCGCGCACCGTGCGCAAGGCCGTCAGCGAGGGTCGCCGCTCCTTGAGACTGATGTAGGACTCCGACAGCAGCAGCGCCGCCCCGCGCACCAGCCCCTGCATGTAGGGCCGATCCGAACGATCCCGGCCGAAGCCCGCCTGCGGCCCGTCGTGGCCGATGTTGTCGCTGATCTGCACGTGGCGGTCATCCACCACATAGAGATGCTTGCAATAAGGGAGTTCGCAAAGCGTCCGGGACAGCGCGGCATTCATGCGCTCGCGGTCGCCCCACACCTTGCGGCATTCCTCGGCGAGACGCCGCAACGGATCGCGCAACAGCCCCATCAGGGCCTTGCGCTGGCGGGCCACGCTTTCCTGCAGGGTGTCCTTGCTCGGTTCCATGCTCACGGAAAGTCTATCCGGGTCTCGCGCGCCATCTCAGCCAGACGCGCAGCCGGCGATGCGCCTCCGCGCCCATCGCGGGCCGGGGCAGCGCCAGCGACGCAGGGCGGCCATCGACACGAAAACGCAGCACCACCAGCGCCGGGAAAACCGTTGTACCCGCATCCACATCCGCCTCGGCGCGACGGCCGTCGCGGTATTCGAGGCCGAGCCGGCCGTCGGCGCGCAGCACCAGCGCGACGACGTCGCCGCGACTGAGCAGGCGGGCGAGCGGATGGCTGCGACAGACGGGAAGGGTGACGGGCAGCCGCACTGCCCGCTACCTAGATGCGGCGGAACGCGGGAGTCCCCTACACTCGCCTGAAGGCGAGGGTGCCATTCGTGCCGCCGAAACCGAAGTTGTTCTTGATCGCGACGTCGATGGCCAGATCGCGCGCGGCGTTGGCGCAGTAGTCGAGGTCGCACTCCGGATCCTGCTCGAAGATGTTGATCGTCGGCGGCGAAACCTGGTGATGCACGGCCAGCGCCGTCAGCACCGACTCGAGGCCGCCGGCCCCGCCGAGCAGATGGCCGGTCATCGACTTGGTGGAGTTCACCACGAGTTGTCGCGCCGCGTCGCCGAAGGCGAGCTTGATCGCCTCGGTTTCGTTCTTGTCGCCGAGCGGCGTCGAGGTGCCGTGGGCATTGACGTATTGCACCTGATCCGGGTTGATCCCGGCGTCCTTGAGCGCATTCACCATGCTGCGGCGCGGGCCGTCGGTGTCGGGCGCCGTCATGTGGTAGGCGTCGCCGCTCATGCCGAAACCCGCCAGTTCGCAGTAGATGTGCGCGCCGCGCTGCTTGGCGTGTTCATATTCCTCGAGCACCATGACGCCGGCGCCCTCGCCGAGCACGAAGCCGTCGCGGCCCTTGTCCCAGGGACGGCTCGCCGTCGCCGGGTCGTCGTTGCGCGTCGACAGCGCCTGCGCCGAGGCGAAGCCGCCGATCGCCAGCGGCGTCACGGTGGACTCGGCGCCGCCGCAGACCATCGCGTCGGTGTCGCCGTACTGGATCATGCGGAAGCTGGTGCCGATCGCATGCAGGCCGGTGGTGCAGGCGGTGACGACGGCGAGGTTCGGCCCCTTGAGGCCGAGCAGGATCGACAGGTTGCCGGAGATCATGTTGATGATCGTGCCGGGGATGAAGAAGGGGGAGATCTTGCGCGGGCCGCCGGCGAGGAAGTCGTTGTGCGTCTCCTCGATCATCGGCAGTCCGCCGATGCCGGAACCGATGTTCACGCCGATGCGGTGGGCGTTTTCCTCGGTGACGACGAGGCCGGACTCCCTGAAGGCCTGGATTCCCGCCGCCATGCCGTAGTGGATGAAGACATCCATGCGGCGCGCCTCCTTCGGCGACAGGTATTCCGATACGTCGAAACCCTTCACCTCGCCGGCGATGCGCGACTTGAAGGCCGTCGCATCGAAGCGGGTGATCGTGCCAATGCCGTTCTGGCCGGCAAGAATGGCGTTCCAGCTAGCGGCGACGGTATTGCCGACCGGCGAGACAAGGCCCAGACCGGTCACGACGACTCTGCGGCGCGACAAGGCAGACTCCTACGGGTTGGAAAAAAAGAAAGGGGCAAGGCGCCCCTCCGAGTTTACTTCTTGAGGTTGTTATTGACGTAGTCGATCGCCTGCTGGACGGTGGTGATCTTCTCGGCCTCCTCGTCCGGGATCTCGCACTCGAACTCCTCCTCGAGCGCCATCACGAGTTCGACGGTGTCCAGCGAATCCGCGCCCAGATCATCGACGAAGGACGAATCGTTCTTGATGTCGGCCTCGTTCACGCCGAGTTGCTCGGCCACGATTTTCTTGACGCGCTGTTCGATGTTATCCATTAGATTGCTCCTTCCCTGTGAAGGCGGGTGTTTAGAACCCGCGTAGTTTACCAAAAGCCGCCGGCGAAGTTTCCCCTCGCGACGACGGCCCTCAATTCATGTACATGCCGCCGTTGACGTGCAGCGTCACGCCGGTGACGAAGCCGGCATGCGGGCCGGCGAGGAAGGCGACCGCGTGCGCGACGTCCCGGGGCTGGCCGAGCCGGTTCGCCGGAATCGCCTTGAGCATGGCCTGACGCTGTTCCTCGGGCAGCGCCTTGGTCATGTCGGTATCGATCAGGCCGGGTGCGACGCAATTCACCGTGATGCCGCGGCTGCCGAGTTCCTGCGCGAGCGAGCGCGTCATGCCGGCGACGCCCGCCTTGGCGGCGCAGTAGTTGGCCTGGCCCGGGTTGCCGGAACTGCCGACCACCGAGGTGATGTTGACGATGCGGCCGAAGCGCGCCTTCATCATGCCGCGCATCACCAGCTTGGAGAGGCGGAACACCGCCTTGAGATTGGTGTCGATCACCGCATCCCATTCCTCGTCCTTCATGCGCATCGACAGGTTGTCGCGCGTGATGCCGGCGTTGTTCACCAATACCGACACGGCGCCGAACTTCTTCTCGATCTCGCCGATCAGCGTTTCGCAGGCCGTAGCGTCGGTGACGTTGAGCACCGCGCCCATGCCGGCGATGCCGGCATCATCGAGCGCCTGCCGGATTTCCGCCGCGCCGTTCTCCGAAGTCGCGGTGCCGATCACCGTCGCGCCCTGCGTTCCGAGCTCCAGCGCGATGGCGCGGCCGATGCCGCGCGTGGCGCCCGTGACGAGCGCGATTTGTCCCTTCAGCATGCTCACTCCTTCTCCGCCGCCAGCGTCGCCAATGCGGCATCCACGCCGGCCAGATCGTTCATCGCGCCGCCGGCGAGTTCCGCGCAGCGCTTGGTCAGCCCGGCGAGCACCTTGCCCGGGCCGCATTCGAAGACGTGAGTGACGCCGGCCGCCTGCATCGCGCGCATCGTCTCGACCCAGCGCACCGGTGCCGCCGCCTGGCGCACCAGCGCCGCCTTGATGCCGGCCGGATCGCTCACGGTCGCCACATCGACGTTGTTCACCACCGGGATCGCCGGCGTCTTGAACTCGATGCCGGCCAGCGCGGCCTGCAGGCGTTCGGCCGCCGGCTGCATCAGCGACGAATGGAAGGGCGCCGACACCGGCAGCATCACGGCGCGCTTGGCGCCGGCCGCCTTGCAGGCTTCCGCCGCACGCTCGACGGCGGCCTTGTGGCCGGCGATCACCGTCTGCTCCGGCGAATTGAAATTCACCGCCTGCACGGCCTGGCCTTGTGCGGATTCGGTGCAGATCGTCTTGATCTTCTCGGCGTCGAGATTGAGGATCGCGGCCATCGCGCCCTCGCCCGCCGGCACGGCGTCCTGCATCGCCTTGGCGCGCAGTTCGACCAGCGGCACCGCCGCCTTGAGGTCGAGCACGCCGGCGGCGACCAGCGCGGCGTATTCGCCGAGGCTGTGGCCGGCCAGCAGCGCCGGCAGCGGGCCGCCCATCTCGCGCCAGAGGCGCCAGACGGCGATGCCGGCCGTCAGCATCAGCGGCTGCGTATTGACGGTCTGGGAGAGCGACTCGGCCGGCCCTTCGGACACCAGCTGCCAGAGGTCGCGCCCGAGCGCGGCGGATGCCTCGCCGAAGGTGGCGCGGATGACCGGGCTGTCGCCGTAGGCGGCCATCATGCCGACGGACTGGGAGCCCTGCCCCGGAAACACGAATGCGAATTTCATATCGACCTCACAAAGTAACCAGCGCGGCGCCCCAGGTGAAGCCGCCACCGACGCCTTCGAGCAGCGCCGCCTCGCCGGCGCCGAGTTTTCCGCTGCGCACCGCCTCGTCGAGCGCTAGGGGGATCGAAGCGGCAGAAGTGTTGCCGTGGTGATCGACGGTGACGACGACCTTCTCCGGCGGCAGGTGCAGCTTCTTCGCCGTCGCCTGCATGATGCGGATGTTGGCTTGATGCGGCACCAGCCAGCTGACGTCCGCGGCCGTCATGCCGGCGGCGGCGATCACCTCCTCCGCGACCTCGGCCAGTACCTTGACGGCGAACTTGAAAACCGCCTGACCGTCCATGCGCAGGAACGGATCGCCGATCGGCTTGCCGCCGCACAGATGGCCGGCGACGGCGAGGATGTTGCGGTAGCGGCCGTCGGCATGCAGCGCGGTGGCATGGATGCCCGGCGTGTCGCCGGCCTCCAGCACGACCGCCCCGGCGCCGTCGCCGAACAGCACGCAGGTGCCGCGGTCCTGCCAGTCGAGGATGCGCGAGAAGGTTTCGGCGCCGACCACCAGCGCGCGGCGGTGCGAGCCGGAACGGATGAACTTGTCGGCGGTCGCCAGCGCGTAGATGAAACCGCCGCAGACGGCCTGCAGGTCGAAGGCCGCCGCGCCGTTGGTGACGCCGAGCTTGTCCTGCAGGATGGTCGCGGTGCTCGGAAAGATCATGTCGGGCGTCGAAGTCGCCAGCACGATCAGGTCGATGTCGTTCGGCGCGCGGCCCGCCGCCTCGAGCGCACGCCGGCAGGCGACCGTCGCGAGATCGCTGGCCGCCTCGCCTTCCGCGGCGAAGTGGCGCGCGCGGATGCCGCTGCGCTCGACGATCCACTCGTCGGAGGAATCGATGCCGTGCGCGGCGATCAGCGCCGGGTTGCCGACCGGCGCGCCCGGCAGATAGCTGCCGGTGCCGGTGATGCGGGAATAGATCATCGTGTCACTCTCAGCTCAATCGCGAATCAGTCGCAGAGGGTCGGCGCCGGCCCAAGGTTCTCCATGGCCGCCATGTGCGCGGCGATCTTTTCCGGCAGCCGTTCGCGCGCGGCGACGGCCGCGCTCTCCAGCGCGTGGCGGAAGGCGAAGGCATCCGCCGAGCCGTGGCTCTTCACCACGACGCCTTTCAGGCCGAGCAGGCTGGCGCCGTTGTAGCGGCGATGGTCGACGCGCGCCTTGAAGGCGTTCAGCACCGGCATGGCCACCAGGCCGGCCAGTTTGGTGAACAGGCTGCGCGAAAACTCCTCGCGCAGGAAGGCGCGGATCATCTGCGCCAGACCCTCCGAGGTCTTCAGGGCGACGTTGCCGACGAAGCCGTCGCAGACGACGACGTCCGCGGCGCCCTTGTAGATGCCGTCGCCCTCGACGTTGCCGACGAAATTGAGGCCGCTGCCATTGAGCAGTTCGCCGGCGCGCTTGACGACCTCGTTGCCCTTGATGTCCTCTTCGCCGATGTTGAGCAGGCCGACGCTCGGACGTGCCTCATGGTCGAGCGCGGCGGCCAGCATGGCGCCCATGATGCCGAACTGCAGCAGGTGCTCCGGCTCGCAATCGACGTTGGCGCCGAGGTCGAGCACGTAGCTGTGGCCGCGCAGCGTCGGCAGGGCCGTGGCGATCGCCGGACGGTCGATGCCCGGCAGGGTCTTCAGCACGAAGCGCGAGACCGCCATCAGGGCGCCGGTGTTGCCCGCCGACACCGCGCCGTCGGCCCGGCCCTCCTTGACGAGGTTGGCCATCACGCGCAGCGACGAATCCTTCTTGACGCGCAAGGCGGTCGCCACCGGATCGTGCATATCGACGACCTCGCTGGCATGCTGCACCGACCAGCGCGCCGCGAGAGCGGCGCCGGCCGCGAGATGCGGCTGCAGGGCCTCCGCGCGACCGACCAGAATGGCCGAGCACGCCGCGTCCCGGCGCAGGAAATCGAACACCGCGGGCACGATCACGGCCGGGCCGTGGTCGCCGCCCATGCAGTCGACGGCAAGCGTGATGGTCACTCAGGCGCGCCTATGCGAAAACGGCCGGGCGCTCGCGCACCCGGCCGCGTTCCGGCGGTGCATGAATCACTCGCCCTTGGTCTTGAGAACCTTCTTGCCGCGGTAGACGCCGGAGGACGAGATGTGGTGGCGCAGATGCACCTCGCCGGTGGTCGCCTCGACGGCGAGCGGCGGCGCGCTGAGGAAATCGTGCGAGCGGTGCATGCCGCGCTTGGAGGGGGACTTCTTGTTCTGCTGGACTGCCATGATGACTCCTTACTTCAAAATCGATTCAATGTTTCTTCAAACCCGCCAGCGCCGCGAACGGCGATGGCCTGCCTTCCTCTTCCGCTTCACCGGCACCGGCCGGGGAGCGACATTCCGCATGACGCGGCACCGCCGGCAACGCCAGCAACACCTCTTCCTCGACCAGCGCCAGCACCGACATCTCCCGGCTGGCCGGAATGGCGTCGTAGGCGTCGGACTCGAGTTCTTCCTCGGGCCACTCTTCACCCGGCGGCATCAGCAGCAACCGGCTGTCGATGGCGCAATCGAACCCGACCTCCTCCATGCAGCGCTGGCAACACAGACCCAGTTTCCCGCTGACCCGCAGGCGCAGCCACAACTTCGTTCCCGTCGCGTCCGTTTCGCGCTGGCCGGCCAGCGTGCAATCGAGCCAGCCCTCCCGGTTCATCAGCACATCCGCGAGGCGCGGCAACTGCGACAAGGCGAGCCTGCCGGCGATGCAGTCCTCGTCCGCCGCGAACTTCTGGCTGTCGACGACCGCTTCCGCGAAATTCCGAATTTCCCGACACGACATAAAGGGCGCGGATGTTATCATGCGCCGCCTTTTCCCGTCAAAGACTTAATGCACGGAAAAGCCAGGAAAACCCACCTCTGGTCCCGGATACCCCATGCAACGACTCGTTCTGGCATCGACCTCGCCCTACCGGCGCGAGCTGCTCGGCCGGCTGCGGCTTTCCTTCGACGTCTGCGCCCCCGAAACGGATGAAACGCCCTTGCCCGGCGAGGCGGCCGCCGCGACGGCCGAGCGGCTCGCCGCCGCCAAGGCGGCGGCCGTCGTCGGGCGCTTTCCCGATGCGCTCATCATCGGCTCCGACCAGGTCGCCTATTGCGGAGAGCTGCGCTTCGGCAAGCCAGGCACCCGAGAGACGTCCCGGGAGCAGTTGCGCAGCCTGTCGGGTCAGGCGGTCGTCTTCCATACCGGCCTGTGCCTGCTCAACGCCACCAGCGGGCGCCGGCATCTGGTCGGCGTGCCCACCGAGGTACGCTTCCGCGAGCTGTCCGACGCCGAAATCGAGCGCTACCTCGACAAGGAGGATGCCCTGAACTGCGCCGGCAGCGCCCGCTCCGAAGGGCTCGGCATCGCCCTGCTCGAATGGATGAAGAGCGACGACCCAACCGCCCTGGTCGGCCTGCCGCTGATCGCCCTGGCCGACATGCTGCGCGCCGAAGGGCTGGCCCTGCCCTGACGCGACATGCCGGGCACGCTCCATCTCCTGCCCACCCAGCTCGGCGACGCCCCCTGGGCCGCGGTATTGCCTGACGGCACGCGGGCGACCGCCTGCCGGCTGCGCCATTTCGTCGTCGAGAACGCCAAGACCGCGCGCGCTTCGCTCAAATGGATGGAGCATCCGGTTCCTCTCCGAGAACTTGCCATCGAGCAGCTGCCAGAGCCGCTGACGCCCGCCGACCTCGACCGCCTGCTCGCGCCGCTGGCCGAGGGCCACGACGTCGGGCTGATGTCGGAAGCCGGCTGCCCCGGCGTCGCCGATCCGGGTGCCCTGCTGGTGCGGCGCGCCCATGAACTCGGCATCCCGGTCAAGCCGTTGGTCGGCCCCTCGTCGCTGCTGCTCGCGCTGATGGCCTCCGGATTGGACGGCCAGCGCTTCGCCTTCCACGGCTATCTGCCGCAGCGCGAACCGGAGCGCAGCCGGTGCATCGTCGAGCTGGAGAAGGAATCGCGGCGGATGCGGCAGACCCAGTTGTTCATCGAGACGCCCTATCGCAACGCCGCGCTGTTCGCGGCGCTGCTGGCCGCCTGCCGCCCGGAGACGCTGCTGTGCGTGGCGACCGACCTGACCCTGCCGGGCGAAGCGATCGCCACGCGCAGCGTCGCCGCCTGGCGCCGCCTCGCCGGCGCCGAGTTTGCGAAGCGGCCGACGGTGTTCCTGCTGCTCAGCGCAGACTGAAGCCTGCCAGCCCCCGGCCGAGAGCGGCCGCCGTGTCGGCACCGAAGCGCCGCGCGAATTTCTCGGCGAAGTTCGGCTTGACCGTGTAGTCGCGGATCTCCTCGGCCTTGATGACGTCGCGCGCCACCGAATCGACCGTGCCGAAGCCGTCGGCGAGCCCGAGTTCGACGCTCTCCGCGCCCGTCCACATCAGTCCGGAGAACATGTCCGGCGTCTCCTTGAGGCGCGCGCCGCGCCCCTTGCGCACCACCTCGATGAACTGCCGGTGGATGTCGTTCAGCATGCCTTGGGCATGGGCCCTGTGGCGCTCGTTCTGCGGCGAGAACGGATCGAGGAAGCCCTTGTTCTCGCCGGCGGTCAGCAGGCGGCGTTCGACGCCGAGCTTGTCCATCGTGCCGGTGAAGCCGAAGCTGTCCATCAGCACGCCGATCGATCCGACGATGCTGGCCTTGTCCACGAAAATCTTGTCCGCGGCGGAGGCGATGTAGTAGCCACCCGAGGCGCAGATGTCCTCGACGACGACGTAGAGCGGCTTGTCGGCATGCTTGGCGCGCAAGCGCGCGATCTCGTCGGTGATGATGCCGGCCTGCACCGGGCTGCCGCCGGGGCTGTTGATGCGCAGGATCACGCCTGCCGCCCGCTTGTCGTCGAAGGCCGCCTGCAGCGCACTGACGATGTCGTCCGCATTGGCGTCGCCCTTGGCCTGGATCGTGCCATGCATCTCGACCAGGGCGGTATGCTTGCCGCCCTCGCCTTCGGGATGGACAACATCCCAGTCGATGAGGGTCATCAGCACCGCCGTCAGGTAGGCGAAGCCGAGGAGCTTGAAAAAGATGCCCCAGCGCCGCGCGCGCCGCTGCTCGTCGATGGCGGCCAGCGCCACCTTTTCCAGAGCCTTGCGTTCCCAGTTCGAATCTTCCGCCACGTCAGTCGCCTTTCCCCGGTCAAGCGTTTTCCGTCAGCCAGAGCGCCAGGTCGCCGACGGATGCCGCGCAGTATAACGGCGCCGCCGCCTCCAGCGCATCGCGCGGGTGGGCGCCGTAGCTGACCGCGACGGCATCCACGCCAGCGTTCCTGGCCATCAGTAGATCGTGGGTCGTGTCGCCGATCATCAGCGTCCGGGCGGCCGAAACCGTGAATTCGTCCATCAGCTCCTCGATCATCTGCGGATGCGGCTTCGAATGGCACTCGTCGGCGCAGCGCGTGGCGTGGAAGTAGTCGCCGAGGCCGCTGTGCTCCAGCGCCCGGTCCAGACCGCGCCGCGACTTGCCGGTGGCCACCCCGAGCCGGTAGCCGTGGCCCGCCAACTGGCGGATCAAGGCGTCGGCCCCGGCGAACAGCACCAGCTCATGGTCGCGCGAGAGGTAGTGATGGCGATAGCGCTCGACCAGTTCCGGGTAATGATCCTCCGGCAGATCGGGCAACGCGTGGCGCAGGGCGTCGGCGAGACCGAGGCCGATGATGTGGCGCGCACGCTCCTCGGGCGGCGGCTCCAGCCCCAGATCGCGCGCGGCGGCCTGGACGCTGTCGACGATCATCGCCGCCGAGTCCATCAGCGTCCCGTCCCAGTCGAACACGATCAGTTCATAACGTTTCATCGGCCTTCCCGAGTTTTTCCAAGAATCGTTCAAGTTCCGCCGGCAGGGGCGCCGCCAGGTTCAGCTTCTCCCCGCTCAGCGGATGCGGCAGCCGCATCGCGGCCGCGTGCAGGAACATGCGTTTCAGGCCGGCCTTTTGCAAGTCCTTGTTGAGCGCGAAATCGCCGTATTTTTCGTCGCCGAGGATGGGAAAGCCCAGATGCGCCAGGTGCACCCGGATCTGATGCGTGCGGCCGGTGCGCAGTTCCACCTCGAGCAGGCTGAATTCGCCGAGCGGCGACGGCCAGCGTCCCTGCAAGCGCATGATCGAATGGGCTTCCTTGCCCTGCGGATCGACGCGCACGCGCCGTTCGCCCTCCGCCGTCAGGTACTTGTGCAGCGGCAGCTTCACGTTGCGCAGCTTGTCGCGCCAGCGCCCCTTCACCAGGGCGAGGTAGCGCTTGTCGATGCCGCCGTCGCGAAACAGGTCGTGCAGCCGCGTCAGCGCGGCTCGCTTCTTGCCCACGATCAGCAGGCCGGAAGTCTCGCGGTCGAGGCGATGGGCCAGTTCGAGGAACTTCGCCTGCGGCCGCGCTCGCCGCAGCTGTTCGATCACGCCGAAATCGACGCCGCTGCCGCCATGGACCGCCACCCCGGCCGGCTTGTTGATGACGAGCATGGCCTCGTCCTCGTAGACCGCCGCGAATTCGCGTGCCGGGACAGCGGCTTCCGCGGTTTTTTCCGCCACCCGCACCGGCGGCACGCGCACGCGGTCGCCGAGTTCGAGGCGGCGGTCGGCGGCGGCCCGGCCCTTGTTCACCCGCACTTCGCCGCTTCTGAGGATGCGGTAGATATGGCTTTTCGGCACGCCCTTGAGGCGTTTCAGCAGGAAATTGTCGATGCGCTGCCCGGCGCTCTCTTCGCCAACCTCAAGAAACGTGACGGATTCTTTGCTCAAGTCTTTCATTTCCAATATAATGCACAAGCTTTGCCGTCTTTCGGACGGCGTGCCCGACATTCCGAAGCGATGCCGGGGCGCCCGGCGATGACGCTGCAAGAGCCCTCCGGTAGATTCGCGCCCAGGCAAGAATGCGAGGCAGCGATACTACTTTGTCTGAAGACATTTTTTACGCGCGACACAGACTTTGACTGACGATGCCGCCCGGAAATTGCGCCGGCACCGCCATCCGACAAATCATCCACCTTCATTTGCCCAGTCCGTCACCACAGCCGATGAGCCTGATCCAGCAAATCCAGCCGATGCCGCAATAAAGTCTGCGGCGTGATTTGTCGTGTCTTCCTGCCTGCGCGTGGGAGCACACATGAAACGCATGCTGTTCAATGCGACGCAGGCCGAGGAACTCCGCGTCGCGATCGTCGATGGCCAGAAACTGATCGACCTCGACATCGAATCGGCCGCCAAGGAGCAACGCAAGAGCAACATCTACAAGGCGGTGATCACCCGCATCGAGCCCAGCCTCGAAGCCGCCTTCGTCGATTACGGCGCCGAGCGCCATGGCTTCCTGCCCTTCAAGGAAGTCTCGCGCAGCTACTTCCAGCCGGACCTCGAACCCGGCCGCGCCCGCATCCAGGACGCCCTCAAGGTCGGCCAGGAACTGATCGTCCAGGTCGAGAAGGACGAGCGCGGCAACAAGGGCGCGGCGCTGACCACCTACATCTCGCTGGCCGGCCGCTACCTGGTACTGATGCCCAACAACCCGCGCGGCGGCGGCGTCTCACGCCGCATCGAGGGCGAGGACCGCCAGGAACTGCGCGAGGTCATGGACCAGCTCGACGTCCCCCCCGGCATGAGCCTGATCGCCCGTACCGCCGGCATCGGCCGCAGCGCCGAGGAACTGCAGTGGGACCTCAACTACCTGCTGCAGCTGTGGAACGCGATCGACGGCGCCGCCAAGGCCCAGAGCGGCGCCTTCCTGATCTACCAGGAATCCAGCCTGGTGATCCGCGCCATCCGCGACTACTTCCAGCCCGAGATCGGCGAGATTTTGATCGACACCGACGACATCTTCGAGCAGGCGCAGCAGTTCATGGCCCACGTGATGCCGGGCAACGTCGCCCGCGTCAAGCGCTACCGCGACGACGTGCCGCTGTTCTCGCGCTTCCAGATCGAGCACCAGATCGAGTCGGCGTATTCGCGGCAGGTCAACCTGCCCTCCGGCGGCGCGGTGGTCATCGACCACACCGAGGCGCTGGTCGCCATCGACGTCAACTCCGGCCGCGCCACCAAGGGCGCCGACATCGAGGAGACCGCGCTGCGCACCAACCTCGAGGCCGCCGACGAGATCGCCCGCCAGCTGCGCCTGCGCGACCTCGGCGGCCTGATCGTCATCGACTTCATCGACATGGAGTCATCGAAGAGCCAGCGCGAAGTCGAGAACCGGCTGCGCGACGCCCTGCACTTCGACCGCGCCCGCGTGCAGACCGGCAAGATCTCGCGCTTCGGCCTGCTCGAACTGTCGCGCCAGCGCCTGCGTCCGGCACTCGCCGAGACCAGCTATATCACTTGTCCACGGTGCACCGGCACCGGCCACATCCGCTCGACCGAATCCGCCGCCCTGCACATCCTGCGCATCCTCGAGGAGGAGGCGATGAAGGAGAACACCGGCGCGATCCACGTGCAGGTGCCCGTCGATGTCGGCACCTTCCTGCTCAACGAGAAGCGGGTGGACATCGCCCGCATCGAGACGCGCCACCGCGTCAACCTGCTGATCATCCCGAACCGCCATCTCGAGACGCCGCAGCACGAGATCATCCGCCTGCGCCACGACCAGCTCAACCAGGAAGGCGTCACGCTCGCCAGCTACGAGATGGCCGTCAAGCCCGACGAAGAGGACAAGGCCGCGTCCGCTGCCCAGGCCGAAGGCAAGGCGCCGCGCGCCGAGGCCGCGGTCAAGGGCATCACCCCCGAGCAGCCCGCGCCGACCGTCGCGCCGAAGGAGGCCGCGCCGGCGGAGGCCAAGCCCGGCCTGCTGGCCAGCATCATCGCCTGGTTCACCGGCGGCAAGAAGGAAGAAGCCGCACCCGAACCGGCCCGGAAGTCCGACAAATCCGGCCGCCGCGAACGCGGCGAGCGTAGCGACCGCGGTGGCCGCGGCCGGCGCGAAGGTCGAGAGGGACGCGAAGGTCGCGAGGGCAGCCGCGAGCGCGGCGAACGCAAGGAGCAGCGCGGCGAAGCCGGCAAGGAGCCGCGCGAGCAGCGCCAGGGCCGCAAGGAACGCGGCGAGCGCGGCGAACCCCGCCGTGAGGCCAAGGGTGGCGAGGCGCGTCCGGCCGAAGGCGCCGTCGCCGAAACCGGCAGCCGCCCGCCGCGCCAGAAGCTGGTTCCCGCGGCCGAGGCCGGCGAATCCGCGGCCGCCGTCGTCTCTGCGGCGCCGGGCGAAGCCGCGCCTGCCGAAGCGGCCGGCGAAGGCAACCGCCGCCGCGGCCGCCGCGGCGGACGCGGACGCGGCGAGCGGCGTGCCGAGGAGACCGCGGCGACGGTCGAGGCCGGCGGCAGCATGCCGGCCGAAGCGGCTGCAGCCGCAATCCCCGCCGCCGCGCCAGCGCCGAGTATTGCCGAGGCGGCGCCGGCCGGCCAGGTAGTCGAACAAGCCGTTGCCCCGAAGCCGATGCCCTGGCCCACGCCGGTGCCGATGACCGCAGTCGCAGTCGAAGAAGCGCCGGCGCCCGCCCCGGTCGCGACGATGCCCGCCCCGACAGCCCCGGCCGTCGCCGCCGAGGTGCTGGCCGCGCCGGAACCGATCGTCGTCGCCCCGGCGCCGCAAGTGGACCTGACGGCGGAACTGGAGCAGGCCGGCCTGCAACTGATCGAGACGACCAGCGCACCGGCCGCGCCGGTCGCCGCCGCGCCGGCGCAGCCGCTCGGCCGCAAGCCCAAGCCCGCGCCGGTGATCAGCAACGAGCCGCTGCAGATGGTGGAAACGCAGGACCGTCAGTAAGCGGCGCAAGCCGGATCGACGAGGGGCGCTCCAGGGCGCCCCTTATTTTTTGGCCAGCGTGCGCAGCAGGCCGGTCGCCGCGTCCTCGACGAGATCGAGGACGTATTCGAAGCCTTCGGGCCCGCCGTAGTAGGGGTCGGGCACCTCGACCTCCTCGAAGCTCCCGGCGAACTCGAGGAACAGTCGCAGCTTGCCGCGCTGCGGCTCCGGGCAGGCCTGGCGCAGCAGTTCGAGATTGTCGCGATCCATCGCCAGGATGTGATCGAAGCGCACGAAATCGTAGAGGTTGACCTGCCGCGCCTTGAGCGCCGACAGATCGTAGCCGCGCCCCGCCGCCGCCTGGCGCGCGCGCTGGTCCGGCGGGTTGCCGATGTGGTAGCCGTGCGTGCCGGCCGAGTCGAATTCGAAGAGTTCGGCCAGGCCGCGGCGTTCGGCCAGCGTGCGCGTCACGCCTTCCGCCGTCGGCGAACGGCAGATGTTGCCCATGCAGACGAACAGGACGCGTCGGCGCATCGGCGCGTCAGAACGGCAGCTTCATGCCGGGCGGCAGCGGCAGGCCGGCGGTGAGCGCGCCCATGCGCTCCTGCGAAGTCTGCTCGGCACGGCGGTTGGCGTCGTTGAGCGCGGCGGCGATCAGGTCCTCGAGCATCTCCTTGTCGTCCATGACGGACGGATCGATGGTGACACGCTTGACGTCGTGCTTGCAGGTCATGACGATCTTGACGGCGCCGGCGCCCGACTGGCCCTCGACCTCGAGGTTGGCCAGCTCTTCCTGCGCCTTGTTCATGTTTTCCTGCATCTTCTGCGCCTGTTTCATCAGGTTGGCGATGCCGCCTTTGTTCAGCATGGGTGGGTCCTTCAAATAGGTTTGATGGTGGATTCGTCGATGCTCGCGTCGAACAGGTCGCAGGCCTCGCGCACGAAGGGATCGCTCTCGATCGCCGCGATCGCGCGCTCCTGGCGCTCGCGCTTCTCGTTGTCGGCGCGCGACTTGGGCGTCTGCCCCGCCGGCTCGCCGAGCTGGATTTCCAGCGTCACCGGATGGCCGAAATGCGCGGCGAGCTCGGCGCGCAGCTTCTCCTCGTGCGCCTGCAGGTGCTTGTGCGCCGGCGCCAGCCGCAGCACGATGCGTTGGCCGTCGCGGCTCGCCAACTCGCAATGCAGGGCGAGTTGGCGCATCGGCTGTCGCAGCGTCGCCGCCAGGCCATGCCAGTCGTCGGCGCTCGCCGGCGCGGCGGCGTTCTGTTCGGGCTGCGGCGCCGGCGGGGACGGCGCTGCGGCTGGCGGCGATGCGCGCTGGGGGCGCTGGGGCGGAGATGCCGCCGCCCCGCCAGCGCCGAGTTTCTGCGTCGGGGCTTCGTTGCCGCTCGCCGGACGGAAGGCGAACAGGCGCAGCAGGGTCATGCCGAAGCCGGCGGGCTCGTCGGGCGCCAGCGCCAGTTCGTCGCGGCCGTGGACGGCGATCTGGTAGCACAGCTGCAGATACTCGGGATCGAAGCGCTCGGCATAGACCGCGAGCCGATCGCGTTCCGTATCGTCGAGCACGGCGTTCGGCGCGAACTGCACCAGCGCGATGCGGTGCAGCAGCGTCGCCAGTTCCTGCAGCGCCGAGTCGAAGCTGAGGCTGCGCGTCTCCATCGTCCGCGCCACTTCGAGCATCGCGTGGAAATCGCCGGCCGCCAGGCCGTCGAGCAGCGCGAACAGGTGATCGTCGCCGACCGTGCCGAGCATCGCGCGCACGCCCCCTGCACCCTCTTCCTCGATGCGGCCGGCGCCGTGGGCGATCGCCTGGTCGAGCAGCGAGAGCGCGTCGCGCATCGAGCCGGCGGCCGCCTTGGCGATGTGGCGCAGCGCGGCGGGCTCGAACGACACGCCCTCGGCCTCGAGCACGCGCGAGAGGTGCTCGACGATGTGCTGCGGCGGCATCTGCTTGAGGTTGAACTGCAGGCAGCGCGACAGCACCGTCACCGGAATCTTCTGCGGATCGGTGGTGGCGAGGATGAATTTGACGTGCTCCGGCGGCTCCTCGAGCGTCTTCAGCATCGCGTTGAAGGCATGGCCGGAGAGCTGGTGCACTTCGTCGATCATGTAGACCTTGTAGCGGCCACTGTTGGGCGCATAGGCCGCCTTCTCGAGCAGCGCCGCCATGTCCTCGACGCCGCGGTTCGACGCCGCGTCCATCTCGACGTAGTCGATGAAGCGCCCGGCGTCGATCTCCTGGCAGGCGGTGCACACGCCGCAGGGCGTCGGCGTGACGCCCTTCTCGCAATTCAGCGCCTTCGCCAGGATGCGCGCGATCGTCGTCTTGCCGACGCCGCGCGTGCCGGTGAACAGATAGGCGTGGTGCAGGCGCTGCTGCTCGAGCGCGTGCGTCAGCGCGCGCACGACGTGCTCCTGCCCGACCAGCGTGTCGAAAGACTTGGGACGCCACTTGCGGGCCAGCACCTGATAGCTCATGCCGGCATTTTAAGGCAAACGGGCGCTCCCCTCGCGGGAAGCGCCCGTTTCCGCGACTGCGTTGAAAGGCTCAGCTTTGCGGTGCCGCGGGCGGCGCCATGCGGCCGGGGCCCGGACCCATGGGCCCACCCATGCCGCCCTTGCCGCCTTGGCCGAAGCGGCCCATCTGCGCAGCATGCTGGTCGGCCGCCTTCTTCTGCTCGGGCGTCAGGCCGTCGTAGAGGCGGTTGAAGCTCTCATGCACGCCCTTCATCGCGGCGAGGCGCTCTTCCATCAGCGACTGCATCTTCGCCATGCGCTCGGGCGCGCTCAGGTTCGCGTCGGCCGCCTGGCCGCGCATCGCCTGGAAGCCCTTGCCGGCCTCGGCCTTGAGCTTCTGCTCGTAGGCCTGCCACAGCGGCTCCTGGGCGTCCGTGATGTTGAGCTGGTACTTGAGCATGGCCAGGTGCCGCTCGGCGCGCTGCGCGGGATCGAACTTCATGTTCGCCTTGCGCCCCATCGGACCCATGCCGTCGCAGCCCCAGCCGCCCGGACCGCCCTGGGCGAAGGCGGCGCTGCCGATGCCGGCGGCCAGCAGCAAACCGGCGATGATCTTGTGTGTGCGTTTCATGATGCTCTCCTTGTTGAGTGAATGTACGCAGGAGAGATTAGGCGCCGCGAATGTAAGCCGCCTATAACGACGTTGTAACGGATTGTGAAACGCGGGAGGGGGAAGGGTGGCGAGCCTGACCCCCGGCACTTGCGGAAAATGGCTGTGGCTGCTGCCTTCCGGCCCTGACCAGGTTCACCACCCCGCAATGCGGGGAGACCCGCCACGACGCAGTCTAGCAGAAGTGCGGGCGGATCACGGCGGAAACTCGGCGCTGGCGGCGCGGCCGCGCTCGACATCGACCCCGCGGAGAATCAGCAGGCCGATGACGAAATACGCGCCGGTGACGAGGATCGCCAGCCGGTGGTCGCCGGCGGTGAGCCAGGTCACCGCGCCGTAGGTGAGCGGGCCGAGAATGGACGAGAGCTTGACCGCGAGCCCCCACAGGCCGAAGAACTCGCCGTGCCGGTCGGCCGGGGCGAGCAGGCCGACGAGCGCGCGGCCCGCCGACTGGCTGGCGCCGAGGCAGAGGCCGGCGAGGTTGGCGGCGACCCAGAACAGCGGCGGCGTGCGCGCCGCCCAGGCGAGCAGCGTCATCGCGATCCAGCCGACCAGCGTCAGCGCGATGGCGCGCACGTGGCCGATGCGGTCCTGCAGGTGGCCGAAGGCGAAGGCGCCCGCCGCGGCGGTGATGTTTACGACGAAGATCAGCCCGATGGTCGCGCGCGTCGTGAAGCCGAGCGCCTGCTCGGCGTAGATCGCCGCCAGCGCGATCACCGCCTGGATGCCGGCCTGGTAGAAGAGGATGCAGAGCATGAAGCGCCGCATGTCGCGGTAGCGGCGCGCGTGGCGCAGGGTCGCCAGCACGCGCGCCCAGGCGTTCGCGGCGGAGGGCGCGGCCGCCTGCGTGCGTTCGCGCAGCCAGAGGAAAGTCGGCGCCGACGCGGCGGCGAACAGCGCGGCGGTGATCAGCAGGCAGCCGGGCACGAAGTCGGCGGCCTGCGCCGCCCCGCCCTGCCGCGCCTGCACGTGCTCGATCCAGGCAAGGCAGGCGGCGAGGCTCGCCAGCCCGCCGAGATAGCCGAGCCCCCAGCCCCAGCCCGAGACGCGGCCGAGGCTTTCCTTGCGGGCGATCTCGGGCAGGAAGGCGGCGATCAGGTTCTCGCCGCTGCCGAAGCAAAAGTTCGAGAGCACGAGGAAGGCGAGCGCGAGCGCCAGGTCGCCGGGGCCGGCGGCCGCGAGGCCGGCGGTGCCGAGCACGCAGCCGGCGGTGGTCAGCAGCAGCAGGGGCTTCTTGCCGCGCAGGTCGCCGGCGGCGCCGAGCAGCGGCGCGCTGACGAGAATCAGCGCGTAGGAGAGCGCGAGCGCGGCGGTCCAGGCGAAGGTGGCCCACACCGCGCCGCCGGCGACGACGGCGACGAAGTAGGCGTTGAAGATCGCCGTGATGACCACCGTCGTATAGCCCGAATTGGCGAAGTCGTACATCGCCCAGGCCCACAGCTCGCGCCGCCGCACGCCGGGGCGCAGCACGCGCCCGCCGTCCTGCGCGCCGGCCATCGCTCAGTCGCCGCCGCGCAGGAAATCGCGCACCACGCCGACCTGCATGGCGTCGAGGAACATCGGCGCATGGCCGACGTCGGGAATCTCGGCGGACTGCGCGCGCGGGCCGCGCTCCCGCATTGCCGCCACCGTCTCGCGCGACAGCAGGTCGGAACGCGCGCCGCGGATCACCAGCGTCGGGCAGCGGATCGCGTCGTAGAGCGGCCACAGGTCGATGTCGCGGCCCGCGCCGTTGGCCTGCAGCAATGCGAAGAACGGCTGCGCGATGCCCGGGTCGTAGCGCAGCGCCAGCCGCCCGTTCGGCGTCGTCTTCACGACGTTCGCGGTCAGCTGGCGCCACTGCTCGTCGCTGAGCCGGCCGAACGGCGCGGCGACCATGCGGACGTAGGCCTCGGCCTCCTGCGGCGAGGCGAAGTCGGGCGGCGACGCCAGATATTCGCCGATGCGCGCGAGCGCCGCGGCGGCGATCAGCGGGCCGACGTCGTTGAGGATCAGGCGCCGGATCGGTGTCTCGTTCTGCGCCGCCAGCGCCATGCCGATCATGCCGCCCATCGAGGTGCCGAGCCAGTCGACGGACTCGGCGTCGAGGCGCGCCAGCAGCGTCGTCATGTCCTGCGCGTATTGCGGGATCGCGTAATGCATCTTGTCGCGCAGCCAGTCGCTCTTGCCGCGCCCGACCACGTCCGGACAGACCACGCGGTAGTCGGCGGCCAGCGCCTGAGCGAGGAAATCGAAATCCCGCCCGCAGCGCGTCAGTCCATGCACGCACACCAGCACGCGCGGATTCTGCGGGTCGCCCCACTCGGCATAGGCCATGCGGTGGAAGCCGGCGGGGCTGAGGCATCGGACGTAGCGTTCGCGCACGGTAGTCATGGCGGGGGCGGAGAAATTGCGGACGGCGTATTGTGCCAGTAACGCCGCCGCGCTTCGCGCGCCTCCGCGACGGAGAGGCCGTCGCCGTCGAGCCGCAAGGCGAGCGCGCCGGCCTGGTCGGTGCGCCGGAGCGCGGCGCCCGTCGCGGCATGGCGGGCGAGCACCTCCGGATGCGGATGGCCGAAGCGGTTGCGGTAGCCGACCGGGAAGACGACCTCGCGCGCGCCGACCGCGGCGACAAACTCCGGCGACGAGGTGCGCTTGCCACCGTGATGCGGCGCGACCAGCACGTCGGCGCGCAGGGCGGCACCGTGCCGGGCGAGCAGCGCCGCCTCGGCTGCGCCTTCGATGTCGCCGGGGATCAGCGCGCTGCCGTATGCGCTTTCGATCTTCAGCACGCAGCTCATCGCGTTGCTCGGCCGCTTCTCCGCATAGTCCGCCGGCGCCGGGTGCAGGATGCGGAAGCGCACGCCGTCCCATTCCCAGCTTTCGCCGTCGATGCAGCGCCGCCCTGCCGGCGCCGAGTCTTGCATCGAGGTCAGGAAGTCGCGCACCGGCAGCGCGGCGAGCACCGACGCGGCGCCGCCGGCATGGTCGCGGTCGGCGTGGCTGACGATCAGCGCGTCGAGCCGCGCCGCGCCGACGGCGCGCAGATAGGGCAGCACGATGCGGCTGCCGGCATCCGCCGCGCCGCCGAAGTCGGGGCCGGTATCGAACAGAAGGTCGTGCGTCGCGGTGCGCACATGCACCGCCTGGCCCTGGCCGACGTCGAGCACCGTCAGTGTCAGCCCGCCCGGCGCCGGCCGCTCGGGCGGCACGACGAACAGCGGCAGGAACAGCAACGCGCCCGCCCAGCGCGCCGGAAAGCCGCGCGGCAGCAGCAGCCAGGCCGCCCCGAGCAGCGCCAGCGGCACCGCCCAGGCCGGCGGCGCGTGCTGCTGCCAGAGCGCGCCCGGCCATGTCGCCAGCCACTGCAGGAAATCGATCAGCGGCGCCAGCAGCGCATGGGCCAGCGCGAGCGCCCAGGCGAAACCCGGCAGGCTGCCAAGCAGCGCGAGCGGCGTGACGAGCAGGCTGACGACGGGGATCGCGACGGCGTTGGCGAGCGGCGAGACCAGCGAGAACTGCTGGAACAGCGCCAGCAGCAGCGGCAGCATCCCCAGCGTCACCGCCCATTGCGCGCGCAGCCAGTCGCGCAGCCAGTGGCGCGCCGCCAGCCGCCCGGTGGCGACGTAGAGCAGCAGCGCCACCGCGCCGAAGGACAGCCAGAAGCCGGCCGCGAGCACCGCCCACGGATCGAGCAGCAGCACCAGCAGCAATGCGGTACCGAGGACGTTCGGCACGGCGACGGCGCGGCCTGACAGCAGAGCCGCGACCGCGACGCCGAGCATGTAGAGCGTGCGCTGCGCCGGCACGCCGAAGCCGGCCAGCAGCGCGTAGGCGCAGGCGCCGGCGAAGCCGGCGACGGCGGCCGCCTTCTGGCTGGGCCAGACCAGCGGCAGGCGCGCAGAACGGCGCCAGAGGAAGGACGCCAGCCAGGCGACCAGGCCGCCGACCATCGTCACGTGCAGCCCGGAAATCGAGATTAAATATCTATTAAAACGTAATTTTCAGGATTGGCATGGGTCGCTCCTGGAGAAGCCGAAGGCTCCTCTCTCAAACAATTCCTTTACTGCGCATGTAACCGAGCACTTCAGCGGACCGAAAAGCAGTGGCTATCTTGAGACAATCCATTCCAGCCTCATCCTTTCGATAGGGGTCTCCGTGATGCCGAAGCATCAGAGCAAAGGCCCATCCCGAATTGTTCTCGGCCGCTAGCATGATCGGTGTTCGCCCAGGTTCGGGATACCGATGCGTCGCATTAGGATTTGCCCTGTGCTCAAGGAGCAACTCAACTATTCGAATCAGTTTCGGCACCGAATGCCGCCTCATCTGTTCCTCCACCATAGCCGAAGCTAACCGCTCAAACAACTCAGCGTATAGCGGCATCTCGCGAAGTTTGCGAAGGCCATCCCCATCACCGAAAACGCCAGCCAAACTAACGTTATAGCGCCTGAGAACTTCCTTTTTAACGAGGTCAGGATTAGCTGCTAGCGAGCGACAGAGAAACTGATAAAGCTTGCCGGGGCTTCGGACAGCGCCCAGCCTTTCCATCGCGAGATAAAGTGGGGTTTGATCAACAACGTTACCCCTCAAATCGGGTGAAGTCCCCATCAACAATAATTTCTCGACAACATCAGGCTCGCCCAAGTCGACAGCGCAGAGCAACGGCGTCAGTTGTTTCCTTACCGTGACACTGTTTAGTACAGAGATCGAGTGCTGATAATTCAGCAACAAGTCCAAGACCCGCCGATCCCCCGTTTGTGCAGCCTCCTGGATTGCGCATAGCAATGCTGAACCACCGGACTCATCGAGTTTCTCTACTGATGCACCCAAATCAAGCAGAGCCTTGACCTCTTCGAGCCTGTTGAATGAAGCGAAAAAGCGTAACTGAGACCAGCGCCTAACTTGACCATCCCGGAACTTGATTGAAATCACTCTATCAGGTGACCGACGGTCAATTTTGACCTGTGAAATCTCGTCTTCGTCGAACACCAAAAAAGGTAGAGGCCCGACCTCGACATCGTCCGCCAGAGTTTCAGGAAATCTTCCCTCAACTGGAAACACTTGATGAAACTGCTGGCTGAAATGATCGACTTCCCAATCCTCGACAACATCATCGCCCCGTGGGTTTGCGAACAAACCGAAAGCCACTGCTCGGTGTTTGAGACGCTTAAGCAATGCCTTCTTGCGAAGATAACCAGCCAGTACCAGGGCTTCCTCGACGATTTGTTTCTGCTGGTCTCCAGCACGATAGTTTGCCAGTTCGGCAGCACTCTCATAGTGAGGCAATGCAAGATCAAATTTTCCGGATAAAACATACCACCGGCCACGCATCCACTCGATGTGGAATCGAGTCCTGCCCTCTGGCTCTACAGCAGCAGACAAGCGTTCAAACTCATCCAACTCAGCTTTAAGCTTCGCCTGCTCGCCGACTTCTTTCTCAGTCGTACGCTTCAATCGCTCATAAAGCGTAAGCGCCGGCATCGTCAGCGTAGAAAACGGCTTCCCTGACTCAACTACTGCCAGTGACAAAAGGCGACCAATATCGAAATCAGGCATCCCAAGCAAGAGATGCCGGCGCATCGCTCCCCGGAAAGGCACAGGAGACTCTCTTTCCAAATGAGCAACAGTTCTCGAAACCATCAACCAGCACCGCAGATTTTGAAGCTTCTCTTCACTCACGCTCCCGGTATCTTTCAGAGCCTTGGAAAACCGAACAATGCTCTGAGGATCAGGCAGGTCCGTCCCCTTTGACCATTTCCGACATTTTTCAGCTTGGTCTCGATCCGAGCCGACGGTTTTTGGGTAGGCCAATTTCACCAGTGAAATCTCCTGGCCATCATCAAGCCAGCCCATAACAACCGCCACAGGATGGAGTTCCGGATCAAAAAACCGCATCAGGTCCGGACCGCCAAAGCCTTTTTTAATGCCTACGATCAAACCCAGCGCATGAAGGGCAAAGTAATGCTCAATGAGCAAAGGTAGAGATTGCTCTCGACTCAGGCTATCGAGGGGAAGACTTAAAACGAGGCGCAAGTAGCTCTGATGGACGTAAGCGAGAGATTGCCCAACCATCTGAGCAAACTCAGGGTCAATATACTTTGCCAATGGAGCGATCACCGACTCCTCCCCTAACGCCGGAAGAAGTGCCCAATTAAATTCACCTTTGCGTGCCAACTCGTCAATATCAGAGTTGTTACCCTTGGTCCCCAGCGCAACGGTAAGTGCCCGATACAGCTCACCCAATCGGGGATACGGGGGGGCAGGATGCTTGTTCGTACTCATATCAGACTGCAACTCAGTAGCTTGCGGATGTCACGCTTGAAATTCTGGAAGGCTCGGTAATCACTAGGGGTACATGGCACAGGGATTCGCCGTCCAGAAGGCGATATAAGTTTTCCATGGCGCCCACCTGAATGATATTGCCATCCGTCATTTATCAGCTGGCGCACATAATCGGAAATTGCTCGATCTTTGCAGTATCTCATGTCGCGTTCCGCCCCCCAGGCAGCGAACTACCTGGGGGCTAAAGGTTATTAAGCGTTACCGCCAGAACCATTCGTGTTGCCGGTAGTCGCGTTACGAGCCACTACCGACTGAGCGCGAGCAACAAAGCTACCGGCTGCAACCTGACCACCATTCGCCTTAGCTGTCGCACTCTGGATACGAGAAACAGCAGTAGCAGTCATCGGGCTACGGGGAGCAGACTTCGCAGAAGATTTCGCCATGATTATTTCCTTTCAGAAAGTTGGTTTGTTGTCACCGGAATTGGCAACGGGGCGAACAATATTCCGGCGGTAAAAACCAATCTCCCGCGCCAGTGGTCAAAAAAATCTCAAAAACACAACACCATGATCTGAAACCCTTTTTTTCACCGAATAGGCGAAAATTTTTCGCCAATCGACATCAACAAAGCCAACTCTGGAACGAAAAAAAGCCCGCCTGAACTCTCAGGCGGGCTTTTCAATCTGATGACTATGCAGCAAGAGCCGTTGCATCGTTTGCTGCTCCCTCGGCGGGTTTCGTCGCTGGTAGATCAACAATGTGCGCGGAGCGTTTGTTCAAGATCTCCTCCCCTGCAGGAGTCATTTTCACGCACCAGTAGTCCTTGCCATTCGAGCGCGTCTTGCTGAAACCCATGTGCTTCAAACGCTTGCCGAGAACAATGTTGTTCTCCGCCTTCACTCCGAAAGCGCTCGCCCAACTCGTGTAAAGCTTATACAAGGCGGCGGGCTGCATACCCTTCTCAGCGCATTTAAACAGAGCCTCATCGGCAAACATCTTGATCTGGTCAGACTCCTCGCGGTACTGAAGCGATGCAGCTTCGGAAGAGGCCGGAACCACAAAACACTTGCGCTCACGCAGGGATTTCAACCCACGGACAGCCATTGCGAAAATGCCGTCCAACTCCGCCGACAACTTGGCTGGCAGATTCATATCCATCTCGTCGGCGGTGAAATTGCGGTTGAAACGGATCATCACCAAGCGGCGGAAAAAGGCATGGGTGACATCACGCAATTTCGGCAAATGGTTCGTAGCGAGCATGACGCGCGTGGTCGGGATGAAAGCAAATGGGCGCTCGTACTTGCGCTCGGCCTCAACCATGTCACCGCTGACAATCTGCTTGAGCACGCCGTCATCCATCACCGTGTTTTCGTTGATTTCGGAACTCATCAACAGCAGCTTTCCATCCAGCTCAGCCAGCGCACGGCGATTTCCGAGGCGTTGAACCGGTGCGCTGTAGACGTTTTCATGACCGACCAACTCGGCCATAAGCTTTAGCAACACCGACTTGCCGTTGCCACCATCCCCGACGCAGACGACGAATTTCTCGAAGCTGGTATCCGGGATCAGGCAAAGCCCCATCCACTCACGCATGAACTGGATTTTCTGATCACGGTCGTGATCATCGCGAAACACATCGCTCAGGAATTTCTCGAAGACCGGCGCTTGAGCATTCTCATCCCAATCAACATTACGGCCTGAGCGGAGATGCATCGCAGGATCGTGAGGCACAAGCTGATATGTCGTCATGTCGAGCGCACCGTTCTTGAAGCAGACGAAGTTATGGTTCGGCTTGAATTCGCTGCCTTTGACGACGCAAGTTGTCTTCAGCAAGGCATGAAGCTCGCGCACATGCTTGAATTCGACACCTGGGCCGAAAAAATCAGTTACCAAACGCAGAATATCGGCCTGCTCGTCCAGGTCGGTCCAATACCCGCCCACATACGCCAGGAAACCGTTATGGAGGTACACGAGGCCATTCGGGTAATACTTACGGAGAAATTCCTTAACCCAGTCGGCAGCAGTATCAGGAATCGGCCAGCAAGCAAGCGACGCTTCGGTGGTGGTAGAGGTGGTGGTGATGGTGATGGTTTGGTTGTTTTCCATGGTTTACTCCTTTAGTTGGTTGAAATAAATTTTTCGATCTCGATGCTCGGGAACCCTTCCACAAGCACCGCTTTCAGTTCCTCAGTACGAGGGGTTAATGGCACTGCGTGCTCTTCAAACTTCGCCCGTTTGGCGTTCTTGATCTCATCGACAGTGGTCGGATAGCCACGCTCTGTAAGCCAAACAGCCAACTCGGGATAGGTCATCGTTTTGGTCAATCCGCAGAACCCTTGCGTGTAGGCACGCAAGAACAAGCGGCGAAACACATCCGTGATATCGCCGCTTGTTGGCCTAATTCCGAAACTGCGGCTTTTCCCTTTGCTGAGGCGATCCCGTATCAGGGCAAACTGGTAGTGATCCTCCCAGTCATGAAAGTCCTGAAGGGTTTTCAGGCAATGTTTGTCACGCCAGCCGTCGAAAATGGCCCTCGCCCGCTCGCATTCCGCGAGGTCACTCCAAGGCACACTGCTCAACGAGAGGTGCTCGCCATCAGCAACAGCTACCTGCTGCGGCTCAACCAAGCGGCGCTTGAAGTCGAACTCCAGGTTCAGCCTCGATTCCCGAGTAAGACGCACCACGTCAGCGTCCTTGACCCACTGCTCACGAAATGGCGTGAAAGGCCGCGTGACCGTCTTGTCACCTGGGCATCGATTCATGAACAAATCGACCATGAATTCGTTGTGCAGCGCATGTTCGACCTGCGGTGACACCCCCGCTTTTGCGAGAATGAATGGCTCGCTCTCGAACGGAATGGCCGTGACCTGACCACGAGTTTTCATCGCAATAAGCTGCCTCACACGATGCTTGCGTTCCAGCATCTTGCTACCGGGAGAAACCCGTTCGCAGAGAGCCTGAAAGCGCTTTGCCATCGCCCCATCCAACACCAACTCGGACTCGTCGGCATCCGTTATGAAGCCGTCCGTCGTGGCGCTGATCACATTTCGATGCGGAGGGATTCCAGCAATTTGCTCGCTGAGAACAGCGCGAACGAAGCCCGTCGTGTGTGCTGCGATGGCGGCATTCGTCAAACTGGAATGAGGTAGTTCAACACTCTTCATCCCCTGAGAGTCGAATACCGTCTTTGCCTTCAGGCCTTGCGCCGTCTTGCCGTACAAGCTGTTACCGAGGAGCTTGGCGTACAACTCATCGAGGCTGCCTTTCTCGAACGATTTCCGCAGGGCGCGGATATGCATCACGAAAGGCTCGAACAGCCGGCTATCGCCTTCGCACCAAGGGAAAAGCACGCCATGCAAGATGGTGAGTTCGCAGCCGAGATTCAGCGCCACCTCGATTTCGGGTGCTGTGCAATACGAAAATCCCGTCAGCGGATATACCAGCCCACCCTGGGAATTCCTCACCGGCATCGACGGAAACCGAGTGCCCTCGGGGAAAGCAAACCGCACGTAGGCAAACCCGAGTACATGCCCGACAAAATCGGCTGGATCCTTTGAATACCAGAAGTTGTCGTAGTCGATGTGGCGAAGATCGACCATCCCTGTCGTGTAAGCCCCAGCCAGATCGAAGTCGTTGTAGATACCGATGGTCGTCGGGCCAAAGGCATAGCACTCGTTTCGGCCACCGCTGTAGCAATCGGCAACAAACGGCTCGTTGGCTTTTCGCATCGGCGTAAGCGCCTTTTCTTTCTTGCTTACTACCTGACCCCTTGCCGAGTTCCAGTAGGTGCTGCTGCCTTCAGTCACCCCAAATGCCGCATTGAAATCGACTTGGCTCTCCTCGAGCTTCGAGGTAAAGATGCGGACGGCAAGGCTGCTAGCCGTCGCAGGTAGGGAGCGCTTTCCGGTGTGTTTTGCAGCAAAACAGAGCAAGCGCAGATAAAACCGGACAGCGATTTCTGAGTCTCGGAGGCCGTACCTCTCGAAGGCCTTTTTGTCGCCTTGCAGCAGCAAATCCATCCGCTCCTTGAGATACCCCTCAGGCAGTTCAAGCTTCGGCAAGCCAAGCAAATCGCCGATTTGCGCCAGCGAAGTTCCCATCGCCACATGGCCGCCGGCATCGACAAAGCGAACCTTCAGCGTGCGGAATACCCCGTCACGATCCATCGCCAAGTAGGTTTTGTTATTCAACAGGCCATCAAGGTCATCTGCTTCAGGCTCCAAAAGGAGTGAGGTTTTCACCGAGGCGACTCGGCCACCGACGTTTTCCAGGGCTTGCTTGAACGACACGAGGTCGCCAAACGCCTGTAAGTCGATCCGCAAGAAGAAGCCAACCAGAACGACATGGTTCGGCCATTCGAGGATTACCCCGCGATCCATCGCCTCGTGGATCAACTCAAAGACGATCTCGCGGAAGTGAGGGCGTTGGTTTTTCTCTGGCCCATGCGGATACACCACTCGTTCCATAACACCGCACTCGCCAACCAGATAAAACTGGAGGCTCAGGATCACGTTGTCATGCTCTTCATCACCGGGAACAAACTCAGAATCGAAGCCGATATACACGGTCGGCCCCTGACCTTTCCGAGGCTTGCCAGGATCAGTTGTAATGTCTGCGGCTTGATGAGCCGTCAGCACTTCCCAACGCTCCAGCTCAGCCTCGATGTCCTCGTCGAACAGAGGGTCGGGATGGTTGGTGTAACAGTCCGGTACATATTCCCCTTCCGGCGACTTACACCAGGTTTCCGGGACGGGAGTTTCAATAACGTTTTGCATGTTCATATCTCCGAAAACAGTGAGGGGTAGCGGTTACCCCACTACCCCTCACCGGTGATTGTTGAAAAAAACAGGGTTACTGTTCGAGGAAACTCCAATCGGGCTCGAGCCCTGCCATACCCGACCGAGTGAGACGAATGAGCGTTTCGCGAACCTGTTTTGCTTTCTCATCGTCTTCCACATCGATCCACGCAAGCAGGCGGCGCTGGTCATCACGGCAAGAAACCCCCTTGCCAGGGTGAAGGGTGATCGAAGCCACTACGTGCATCGCAATGGCATTGCCGTTAGGGAGAACAGTCAGTTTTGCCATGTTAGAAACCTCCGTTAGTAGCGTTAGGCAGTTGGTTGGTGTGCTTGCCGCGGAGCGCAGCGAAAATGCCATTGAGCGTTACCTCATCCCAGATGCCGAAATTGAGGGTTCCCAGGACACGCCCCATCAGTCGAAGCTCTACACCGTCAGGGGGTGCAAGCTTGGCATCGTGAAAACCGCCCTCGTCGTCAATCAACTCCTCGCGAAGATTCGTCAGTTGAATACCGAGGTGGTTATGGCCCACGAGCAAATCACCTTGAGGAATACACCCCCAGAAGGTGTCGCGTTTCGACGAGATTTCGACGATGTCGGCATCTCCAGTGGAACGAAGCAGATCGCCAAACGGCTCGAAATTGCTTTGCAGCTTGGCCCGCAAGCAGTAAGCCATTACAGAGAGCTTGATTTCCTCCCAGTCAGGGCGAATCAGGTGGCGATACCGTTTAGCAACCATCTTGGCTGCCACCGGGCTCGATTTCTCCAAGATCGCCGCCTGGACCTCAGGGTGATTCGGAAATTTCAACGCCTGATAAAGATGCTCGCTGGTTCTGCACCGAACACCGTACAGCGTGATCAGATAGCCAGCAGCCATGTTGGAAAGGCCACCGAAGGCTTCGCGGGTTTTGCAGAACGACACAACTTGGTCTTGGATATAAGTCTTCATAATTTTCTCCTTGTGAAAATGACTTAAGGGTTTGCAGTACATCCGGCGCGAACAAAGAGAACCATTCCTCCTCGTCGAGCCTCGGATTCTTTTATTTGGCGAATCCCACAGGGAATTCGTCCCAGCTCCGCCCATCGAGGGTGCGAACTGGCGCTTTGTGACTTGATCCAACCTGCTTGATGAAAAACGGCAGGCTGTTCGCCACAGCGAAATCGCGGACTTGGCGAGCCCAATCAAGATTGAGTGGGCGGGCACGCTCCGTGCCGGTCTCTGAACCGAGCACTACCCAATCCACGTCCTCGTAGCCAGTGAGGTCAATCGGCCCGAGCATTGGCTCGATCATCACGAAGCGATGACCTTGAACTCGGAGCAAGTGAGGAAGGCGCTCATCGGCCAGCGCTTGGTTTTCGACGGAGACACCACATGCGATGTAAGGCGGAACACCTTGCGGATAGCGCACCTCCAGAAAGTTCGCCATGCGTTCGGCACGCTTCGTCCAGAGGACGTATTTGGTGTTGTCGGTTGGTTTGCCGAGTTTTGCGCGGCAGAAGTTCTTCTCTTCACGCTCCTGAGCAACTTGATCGACCACATCGAGAACACGGTGGATGGTTGCGTCAGAGAACTTGTCCCAGAACAGGTCGCCGTGCTGAACCACGCCGACAATGCCTTTCTTGGGACGCAATTTCGCAGGATCGAAGCGAGCCTCAAGTTCGGTCGGCTCACCTTCAGTTACCGACTCGGGCAGGTTTCCGAGGCGAATTTGCCAAGGCATGATCCCATCGAGCCACCAGCAGTCTCTGCAACCAGCGGAGTAGCGTTGGCAGCCAACAACGGGGTTCCAGTCGTAGGTAAGGAGGTCACCAGGGTTATGTTTTGCCATTTCAAATTTCCTTTAGTTTTGAGAAATAAAAAAAGGAGCCACGGGGCTCCTTCTCTTCAATGCAGTGATCAGTGATGTTTTTTGTACTGGCCGTCCCAGTACAGACTCATTTTTCGTTTCTTCTCCATCCGAGCCGCCGGCACAACAGGTTTATTAAGTGACCTGTGGGTGTGTCGTCCCCCGAGGAATCATTCAACCCCTCAAACACCTTTACTAATTCACTCCAATAAATTTCAAAGCAAATCATTACGAAGCCGGACCAGCCTGGGGTCATCAACAACGTGAAGCCAGTATGGAGAAATCGGCGTCGTAATAACACGTACAAAAAAATCATATAATTAGCGTGTTATCAAATAGAGCGAGCGAGTCGTGGTCTCAAACGTGAACACAGAAAACATTTACGAGCTTTGGTATCTGTGGCTCAAAACAACCGAGCCAGAAACCTGGACGCCGCTGATGCGTGAAACCTTGGTTGATTGCGCAGAGCCGTTCGACGAATGGTGGGAAGAATGCAAGGAGTACTTCCTTCCAGCGATGGACACGACCCCACTATGGGTGATCGAGAACGAGCACGATTACGCCGACCATCACGACGAATCCGACCTTGAAAACGAATTAATCATTCGCCTGAACGTGGGGCTTCCTGCTAGCACACTGCTGAAAGCCGTTAAGAAACTACTGGATGAGCGGAACCTTACATTTCCCGTGGGGAGGCCAATATTCGATGACAGCGCCGCCGACATCTTCGAGTTGTATCGAAGGCCCGATGCACCGACCATCCGTGCACTATGCACAATGCTTAACGTCTATACCGAATGGTCTAAGGAGCAGAAAAAGAAAGATCGCGGCGAACGTCCCGACCCGATGTGGAAGATTGGGCAGCGGCTAGGTCTCCTCGAAGCTAGCCAGTCTGACGAGCCAGAGCGAACAATGACTGCAACGGTCAGCCGTTATCTCAAATGGGCAAAGGAATTGCGGAAAAACATTGTCAAAGGGAGCAAGCATTTCCCCAAGTACAAATAAAAAAAGGGAGGCAAGCGACCTCACCTCCCCCCGAAGACCATGTGTAGATTACGCCCTAAGACGGAATGAGCACTCGCTTCAAATCTTCACGAACAGCCATCCAGATTCTGCCTAGATTATTTTCACCGTCCCAAGAGCCATCCTCTCGAAGAGCCGCACCCCAGAACTTGCCACTGCCACTCTCTCGGTCGCTCGCATCCTCGATAATCAGCTGCTCCCCGGTAGCGAGAAGCATCCGAATATACTCACTGTGGTAAGCCAACTTCCATCGGACAACCTTGCCCATAACCTCAAGGTCATGCTCTTTGGTTGTCGTCCACAGTTTCCGGTACTTTTGAGCGATTTTTTTGGCGAATAGGGGGTTGGTTGTTTCAAGTATTTCCTTCTTGACACGAGCATCATCCAACCATTCAACAGCGTCATTTTTATTGTTGAGCAACACGGGCGTCATGCCCTCGTAGCGCATGAATTGAAACAAATGCTCTGCCGTAGGAAACCACTCGTCTTGATATCTAACGCGGTGAGCACTCATGTTGCTCATCCAGCCGTAGTCTTCTTTGGTTTTGTTGAAAGCGATAACGGCCATAGAGCACCTCATGTCGAACGAAGCCATCATTTTATGTCGTTCCGACGGGATATTCGCCTCCTTCAGTAGTCTTCGGCCAACATGACTGTCGTGTAGCTCCTGTCCCATTCCGTGATGACGTAGAACTTCACGGCATTGATCGTGTAGCTGGAAAACACCCGTCCCTCAGACCGGATAGCCAAATCGTTCAACGCTTGGTCAGCCTTGCATAGATCGCCGTCATCACCATTGGCATGGCGAATGACAAGCTCGCTCAGATTGATACCGTGCTCCTGTGCGTAGTTCAGGCAGTTCCGCGTAACGACGATTTGACCCAATGAAAACAGCATAGCTTTCCCCTCAGACGATGGTTGATAACAACCTTCAGCGTCTGATGGATCGGCACTTTCCGAGCACCGAAATATTTTCTAGCTAACCCGTTGCCCGACCTCTGGATCGGTTGGATGGTGCCCCTGTGGTCAAGAGAAAGGGCATCAACGATGTACACGCTAACAGCCGATCAGAAGCAACAACTGGCAGAAATCCTCGTCGAGGAGTTCGGAGCAGGCATGGAGTTCGAGGACTTCACCGACGCGCTGCTCGGTTTGCTGGATGACATCGCCGGATTCGAGACCGCCCCGCAATCCGTCATCGACAAACTCACTCAGCAAATCTGGAGGAAATATCATGGATAAGACCGCAATCGCTTCCGAAAACACCACCGCTGCCGCCGTGGCCCAGCCGAAGAAGATCGACCTGGGAAAAGCCGCTATCAAGGAGGCCATCGCCAAAGGCAAGGCCGTCATCAAGGAAGGCAAGAGCAAGGCCGATGCTGCGATGGTCATCTTCGAGGCCTTGAAGGACGAAGAAAAGGACGTGGTTATCGCTGCCTTCGTCCAAGGGGCCACGCTCACCGAAAAAGGCGCTGTGACCTACTGGTACAACTGCCGTCGGAAAGCGAAGAAGGCAGCCAAATCTGCCTGATCTCGCTAGATCAGGCCAAACGATAGAGGGGCATCAGTGATGCCCCTCTCTTTTTGTCTCTACCTGTTCGCGTTCTGCTCACCACCTAAGCGTCTAGATTTTCGCCATTCCCAAGGCGGTACAGGATTGGCCTCTGTCCAAAGGCCGGCCCGCTTTGTTCGAGCTTCATCCTCGGCAAAAGCGTAACGCTCCCGGTCCTCAGGGCTTTGCTCGTTCTGGTATTTCTTGTAATGCCAAGCAAGCCCAGATGTCAGTACGGCGAGTCCGGCATCGAGAGTCTTGGGGCAATGCTGGCAATCTGGTGGCGACACCCAAACCTTGGCGACAGTTCGCCCGTAGCGGTCCCGCTTGTCTCCCTCAAGGCGAACCTCTTTGCCGAAGACCAAGGTGCTCATCCGTTGCTTGGCCCGCTGCCCGAAGGGTTGTGCCTTTTCAGGAGCATCGATTCCGGCGACACGAACCTTGTGTTGAGTCTTGTAGGCGTCAAGCACCGTGACGGTATCGCCATCTGCAACGCCAACAACAACACCGGTCACGTCAGCGAAAGCTGGTAGAGAAAACAAGAACAAGAGGATAAAACGCTTTACCAAGACAGAAACTCCCTTCAATGCCCGAATAAGCCGCCATAGCAGCAAGGAATGCCATCGAAAAAAACGAGCTTCCTCAATACGAGGATTAGCCCCTCGGCACTCGGAATTCAGAGCCTCTTAACGTATGCTACACGGCTGTCCCACCCTGTAATGCGTTATTGAGGTTTTTCCTATGTCGTCGCTTCGAAACTTGCTGAACACATTCCGTACTGCATCTGTCACCGAGCGTGAAAAAGGTACGTATTTCGAAGAGCTGATTCTCTGCTATCTGCGAAATGAAGCAACTTACAAGGACCTCTACGCCCACACGTGGACTTATGCAGATTGGGCAAAGCAACAAGGTATTGATGCCCGAGACACAGGTATTGACCTCGTGGCACAAACTGCGACCGGCGAATACCACGCGATCCAGTGCAAACTTTACGCGGAAGACTATCGCCTGCAAAAAAGCGACATCGACAGCTTCTTCACGGCATCAGGCAAGAAGCCGTTTTCGCACCGCATCATTGTCAGCACGACCAATCACTGGAGCGAGCACGCTGAGGATGCTCTGTGTGACCAGCAACCTCCCGTCAGCAAGATAGACCTGCACGATCTGGAAAATAGCCAGATCGACTGGGACAGCTACGCCCCCAAAGCTGCACCGGTACTCAAAACCAAGAAACAACTACGTGAGCATCAGCAGGCAGCGCTGGCCGCCGCTCAAACAGGCTTGGCCACCGCCGACCGTGGCAAGCTCATCATGGCTTGCGGCACGGGCAAGACCTTCACCGCCCTCAAGATCGCTGAGACGCTGGCCGGCAAAGGCAAACGGGTGCTCTTCCTTGTCCCGAGCCTGAATCTACTGTCGCAAACCCTCACCGAATGGACGCAGGAAAGCGAAACGCCCCTGCACAGTTTTGCCGTCTGCTCAGATAGCGACGTGGGTAAGAAGCGCAAGAAGGATGACGACACCGTTCAAACCTTCACCCATGAATTGCGCTACCCAGCGACGACCGAGCCCAGCCGTCTGGCGACGGAAATGGGCAAGCGTCACGACACCGGGCACATGAGTGTGGTGTTCAGCACCTACCACTCCATCGACGTGATCAGCCGTGCCCAGCTTGAGCATGATCTGGCTGATTTCGACCTGATCATCTGCGACGAAGCACACCGCACGACAGGAGCCACCTTCGAAAGTGAGGATGAAAGCGCTTTCGTTCGGGTGCATGACAACGCTTACATCCGCTCCGCCAAGCGGATTTACATGACAGCCACCCCGCGCATCTACGGCGAGGGCGCCAAGGCCAGCGCTGAAAAAGACAACGTAGCCCTCTGCTCGATGGATGACGAAACGCTATACGGCAAGGAGCTATACGTCATCACTTTCTCGGAGGCTGTCCGTCGTGGCCTGCTGTGTGACTACAAGGTGATCGTGCTGGCCGTTGAAGAGGCCCACGTTAGCCGTCGTATCCAGAATCTGCTGAAAGACCCGGACAACCAGCTCAAGGTCGATGACGCTGCGAAGATCATCGGCTGTTGGAAAGCGCTTTCCAAGCAAGGGTTGGCGGATGATCTAGTCGGCGACGGTCAGGCCATGCAACGCGCCGTGGCCTTCTGCCAGGTGATCGAGATTGCAAAGGCCGGAAAGACACACAAGGTCAGCTCGAAGCAAATCGCATCCATGTTCCAGTCCGTGGTGGAGGCATATCAGGAAGAGGAAGAATTCGAGCAAATGGCTCGCCTCAACTGTGAAGCCGAGCACGTGGATGGCAGCATGAACGCCAGCGAGAAGGAAGCCAAGCTGGCCTGGCTCAAGGATTCCCCCCCAGACAACACCTGCCGGATTCTCTCCAATGTGCGCTGTCTTTCCGAAGGTGTGGATGTACCTGCGCTGGATGCAGTGCTGTTCCTGACACCGCGCAATTCACAAGTAGATGTGGTGCAATCGGTTGGTCGCGTTATGCGTAACGCTCCAGGCAAGAAGCGCGGCTACGTAATCCTGCCCGTGGTTATTCCGGCAGGTGTTGAGCCCCACGAGGCCCTCAACGACAACCTCACCTATAAGGTGGTCTGGCAGGTGCTTCAAGCCTTGCGCTCACACGATGACCGCTTCGATGCGATGGTGAACAAGCTGGATTTGATTGGCAGGGACACCAGCAAGATGGAAGTCATTGCGATCACCGACAAAATCGCAAAAAAGCAGGAGAAAACCAAGGGCAAGACCAAGGGGCAAACAGGGCAAGGCGGTTTCACCATCGGAACTGGCGGCGACCAACCCAAGCCTGTGCAGCACACCCTTGAATTCGAAATTGGCGAAATTGAGCGGGCTATCTACGCCAAGCTGGTACAGAAGGTAGGAAACCGCCACCACTGGGAAGACTGGGCCAATGACATTGCCAAGATCGCCCGCACACACATCGACCGCATCACCGGCATTCTGGAAAACGAGGCGAACACCAAAGAACGTGAAGCCTTCAATGCTTTTGCAGAAGAGTTGCGTGACGACCTCAACGACAGCATCACCGATGGCGAAATCATCGAAATGCTGGCCCAGCACCTGATCACCAAACCGGTTTTTGATGCGCTGTTTGAGGGCTATAGCTTCGCCCAGCACAACCCCATGTCACAGGCCATGCAGGCTGTCCTGGATGTCCTGCAAGAGCATCACCTGAGTAAGGAAGCGGACACCCTCCAGTCATTTTATGACAGCGTGAAACTAAGGGCTGAGGGCATCGAGAACGCCACCGGCAAGCAAAAAATCGTGGTGGAGCTGTATGACAAGTTCTTCCGCAACGCCTTCCCCAAGATGACGGAACGACTGGGTATCGTCTATACCCCCGTGGAAGTGGTGGATTTCATCATCCACAGCGTCAATCACATCCTGCAAACCGAGTTCGGGCAGACGCTGGGCAGCAAGGGCGTCCATATCATCGACCCCTTTACCGGCACCGGAACTTTCATTACCCGCCTGATGCAAAGTGGTCTGATCACCCCGGAGCAGCTGCCCTACAAATATCAGAACGAAATCCACGCCAACGAAATCGTCCTGCTGGCTTACTACATCGCCGCTATCAACGTCGAAGCGGTGTATCACAGTATTGTAGGTGGTGATTACCGGCCGTTTGAAGGCATTTGCTTGACTGACACCTTCCAGATGTACGAGAAGGAAGACATGATTGATGCTTTACTTGAAAAGAACAGTGCACGGAGGAAGCGGCAGAAACAGCTGGATATTCGGGTCATCATCGGCAACCCGCCGTATTCCATTGGGCAAGGCAGCCAAAATGACAATAACCAAAACGTCGGCTATCCACATCTTGACTCGCGTATTACGGAGACCTACGCTGAAAAGTCTAATGCTGCACTGTCTAAAGGGTTATACGACAGCTATATCCGTGCCATTCGTTGGGCATCAGACCGCATTGGCGACACAGGTGTGATTGGCTTTGTTACCGGAGCAGGCTGGATTGACACCAACACCTTTGATGGTTTGCGTAAATGCTTGGCTGAAGAATTTTCTAGCCTGTATGTATTCCACTTGCGTGGGAATGCCCGTACATCTGGCGAACAGCGGCGCAAAGAAAAAGACAACGTCTTTGGTATGGGTAGCCGAGCCCCCATCGCTATCTCGCTGCTGGTGAAGAACCCCTGTGCTGCTGAGCATGGTTGCATTCGCTTCCACGACATCGGCGACTACCTGAGCCGCGATGAAAAGCTGGAAAAAATTGCCGGATACGCCAGCGTGGCGGGCATCACTGACTGGCAAGTCATTACGCCGGACGACCATGGAGACTGGCTACGTCAGCGTGACGATAGTTTTGGTGAATACATCGCGCTGGGCGATAAAAAGAGCGATGGCGGCAAGCTGTTCGATAACTTCTCGCTGGGCGTGGTAACTAACCGCGATGCTTGGACCTACAACGCGAGCAAATCAAAAGTGCAAGCTAACATGAGCAGTATGATTGGCTTCTACAACGCGGAGGTAAAACGTTTCAACACCGCCCATCCTGGGTTGGACAGTAAGGCGCGCGCCACCAAAGTTGATGGTTTTATCGACACCAATCCGGAACGCATTAGCTGGACACGCGGCCTCAAAAGTGAACTGGCCAAAGGGCGTTCTTTTGAATTTGTAGCCGACTCAATGGTGCAATCGTTGTACCGCCCATTCACCAAGCAGTGGCTGTATTTCAACCGAACTTTCAATGAGATGGTGCTGCTAATGCCACGTCTATTCCCACACTCCAAAGCGGACAATTTGGTGATTTGTATAGCTGGCGTGGGCGCCAAACATAGCTTTTGTACCCTTATCGTAGATACTTTGCCAAATCTTGGCATGGTAGATATTGGTGTAACGCAGTGTTTTCCGCTCTATCTCTACGACGAAGAAGCTCAATCGCAGGCTGCAAATACAGCCGATATGTTTGCCCCTCCGGCAGCAACTCAACGCCCGCGTCGCGATGCCATCACAAATGCAGGCCTGGCCCACTTTCAAGAAGCCTATCCCAGTGAAGCCATTAGCAAGGAAGATGTGTTCTATTACGTATATGGCCTGTTGCACTCGCCAGACTACAGGGAACGCTTCGCGGACAATCTTTCCAAGGAGCTACCGCGCATTCCCCGCGTGAAAATGGCTTCCAATTTTTGGGCGTTTTCCCTAGCTGGGCGCAAGCTGGCCCAGCTTCACCTGAACTATGAAAAGGTGACGCCCTATCCCCTCAAGATCGAATCAGCGCACAAGCTCACTGATGCCGACTACCGCGTCGAAAAGATGAAGTATGGCAAGAAGGCTAAGGACAAAGACCTCACCACACTGCACTACAACGACAAGATCACCCTGACCGGCATTCCGCTGGAAGCCTACGACTATGTGGTAAACGGTAAACCGGCGCTGGACTGGGTTGTGGAACGCCAGTGTGTGAAGACTGACAAGGACAGCGGTATCGTCAACGATGCCAACGACTGGGCTATCGAAACCATGAACAACCCGCGTTATCCGCTGGAGTTGTTTATGCGGGTTGTTACTGTCAGCCTTGAAACGATGAAGATTGTGAGAGCCCTGCCCAAGCTGGATATTCTGGAAAGCTAACCACCATACAGCCCAAACAAGCACTTGGAATGGCAGTCTGCGCATTTAAGCGTAGAACTGCCCTCCAATCATCGCTGACGCATAAATACCCCTGTCCAGCGTCGAGACAAGCACGAACACAAGCAGACAGACGACTCAGCCAGCCATACCCTAACTGACTGGCAGTGATGGGAACAGATTGCGTGGAGCCGCAATAACGAGCCTGCCGGGTGATGCCGGTAAAAGTTTCAGCGATGCCGTGTGGATGGCGTCGATGATGGGTCAGCTTGGGAATTACGCTTCAACTTTTCATCCACGATCCGTAACACACCGCCAGAAATGGCAGCGCAGCGAACCCGACAGGAGTTGTGCGAGTTGGTCTAACTCAAACGGGGCAATGCCCCTGCCTCCCCGGTTGCAAGAAAAGACCTGATTTGCGAGTGGTGACGAAGCGAAGCTGAGGAACTACCGCAAATCACGTGCGAAGCACGCAACCCTTGAATGGCATCAACCGACAACACCTGCAAGATGCAAATTTTTGGGATTGTGTTCATTTTTTCCCGAGCAGCGATGGCATTTTCTGCTTTGATTCGATGCCATGCATTCGCCTTCGGCGACTGATCGAGTGGGTGAATTCCGTCGCGCTTCGCTGCTCCGAATTCACCCACTCGATGGCTTCTTTCCTCGCATGTATTTCTCGGAAATCGGCGTTGCCCCAACTCGGTAGGTCATGGATGGTCCCCATGTAGATCAACTGAATTGGACCTAAGTCATGAGCATCGTTAAGCGAGGAAATAGCAAGTACTGGTACATGCAATTCCAGTTCAACGGCGAGATGTACATCCGCTCCACCCGGACCACCAACAAGAAAACCGCCGAGCAGATGGAGGTCGAATGGAAGGCTCAGCTACATGCACAGCAATACCGGGGAAAGAAGCCACGTATCTTGCTGGCAGATGCATTCCAGCAATACAAGGTATCGAAGAAGGGAATTGCCAGCTACGCCAATTTACTTGCCCACGAAGCCGTGTTGTTCCGCCTGCTCCCGGTGAAGAAGTACATCGACGAAATCACGGCACATGACCTGGAGCGGTTCAAGCAAGCACGCATTAACGAAGGCGTAGGTGCGGAAATTATCAAGTACGGGTTGCTGTTGGTGCGTGGCACATGGAAATTCAGCAAGAAACTGGGCTACCAAGTCAGCGACCTCGAATTCCCCACCGTGAAAATTCCGAAGGTGCCATTGCGCTACCTGACCAGCGAGGAGGAAAACCGCCTGCTTCGTGAATTAGCCCCAGACCGGGAAGGTGCCGGCCTGAAACCAATGGCTGAGCGCAGCGAAGAACTGAAGCGGGTCATGCAGGACGCCTACGACCTCGTAATTTTGCTGCTGGATACCGGCGCTCGGTATAGCGAGATTGCCAACATCGAGTGGCAGCGCATTGATCTCGCGGAGCGAGCCATTAATCTCTGGCGGTCGAAGGTCGAAAACGAGACGGTTCTGTACATGACCGACCGGGTATTCGAGGTGCTTTCTCGCCGGGAAAAGACAAAGACCGGCCCGTATGTTTTCAGCAACCGGGAGGGCGAAGCCCGTGGTTATTGCACCCAATCAATCCTGCGCCGGCCCCGATTTTTCTGG
>DDXW01000043.1 GCA_002347285.1 Rhodocyclaceae bacterium UBA2250
CTGGGCTAAATGCGATTGCCCTGGAAAGGGGGTAGGACGATTCGCGGATGCCCATCGTGATAGAACCGGCCGCCTTGACCTTGGCCAGCGTGTCGGCGAAGGCTGGTTGCGCGAGCGACAGTGCGGCTGCAAGAGTCAAACCGAGCGCGAGCTTCTTGTTCATGGACGCCTCCTCATTTGTTGGTTGGGAAGCAAACTATACCGTTTCCCCTGCGCGCATGCCGTTTTCCCGTTGCTGCAGCGCCCACATGCGGGCATAGGCGCCGCCCCGCTCGAGAAGGACGCGGTGGGTGCCGCGTTCGGCGACGCGGCCGCCGTCGAGCACCAGTATTTCGTCGGCATTCATGACCGTCGACAGACGATGGGCGATGATCAGCACGGTCCGGCCGCGGGCTGCCTGCTCGAGCTCCGCCTGGATCGCTTTCTCGGTCTTCGAGTCGAGGGCCGAGGTCGCCTCGTCGAAGATCAGGATCGGCGGGTCTTTCAGCAGCGTGCGGGCGATGGCGACGCGCTGCTTCTCGCCGCCGGAGAGCTTGAGGCCGCGCTCGCCGACCCGGGTGTCGTAGCCGTCGGGCAGCCGCCCGATGAATTCCGCCAGATGGGCGGCGCGCGCTGCGGCCTGCACCTGTTCGAAGTCGGCGTCCGGCCGGCCATACTGGATGTTGTAGGCCAGCGTCTCGTTGAACAGTACCGTGTCCTGCGGCACGATGCCGATGGCGGCCCGCAGGCTGGCCTGCGTGAGCTGGCGCAGGTCGTGGCCGTTGATGCGGATCGATCCTTCATTCACGTCGTAGAAGCGGAACAGCAGGCGGGCGAGGGTGCTCTTGCCCGAACCGCTGTGGCCGACCACCGCTAGGGTGTGGCCGGCCGGAATCTCGAAACTGACATCCCGCAGGATCGGCCGGCGTTGTTCGTAGGCGAAGCCGACGTTCTCGAAGCGCACCGCGCAGGGTCCAGGATCGAGCGGCCGAGCGTGGGGCGCGTCCTGGATCTCGCGGTTCTCCCGCAGCAGGGCGAACATCCGCTCGATGTCCGTCAGCGACTGGCGGATCTCGCGGTAGAGCACGCCGAGGAAGTTGAGCGGGATGTAGAGCTGGATCAGGAAGGCATTCACCAGCACGATGTCGCCAACGGTCATCGTGCCGTTCGCCACACCGGCGGCGGCGCGCCACATCATCAGCGTCACACCGACCGCGATGATGGCGGCCTGACCGAGATTCAGCCAGGACAGGGAAAACTGGCTCTTGATCTGCGCCGCTTCCCACTTCTGCATCTGCCGGTCGTAGCGCTCCTTCTCCCAGCCTTCATTGTTGAAGTATTTGACCGTCTCGTAGTTCAGCAGGCTGTCGATGGCGCGGGTGTTGGCGGCCGAGTCGAGTTCGTTGACCTCGCGGCGCAGATGCACGCGCCAGTTGGAAATCAGGATGGTGAATACGATGTACACCGCCAGCGTGGCGCTGGCGATCAGCACGAAGCTCGGCTCGTAGCGCGCTGCCAGGATGCCCAGCACCAGCACGACCTCGACCAGCGTCGGCAGTACCGAGAAGATCGTGTAGCTGATCAGGGTGCCGATCGCGCGCGTGCCGCGTTCGATGTCGCGCGTCAGCCCGCCGGTCTGGCGCTCGAGGTGATAGCGCAGCGACATGCCGTGCAGATGCTCGAAGACCTGCAGCGCGATGGTGCGCACCGCGCGTTGGGTGACGCGCGCGAAGAGCAGTTCGCGCAGTTCGGTGAACAGCGAGACGCCGAAGCGCAGCACGCCGTAGGCGGCGATCAGCGCCAGCGGTGCGACCAGTGCGGCCTGGGCCGGATTCGACGGCGCGAAACCGTCGACGATATCCTTGAAGACGAGCGGTACGGCGACGTTGGCCAGCTTGGCGCCGATCAGGCAGGCGAGCGCGAGCAGGATCCGGCCGCGCCAATGCCAGAGATAGGGGAAAAGCGTCTTGACGGTTTGCCAGTCGTGGCGTTCCGCGGGGGGCGGGCCCGGCAGGGCGATATCACGGCGCATGGGCGGATTCTAGCAGCGCAGCCTCATCGGACGGCTGCGGTATGATCCGCCGCATGAACGAACATGCAGGGATTCTGAGGCCCGGCGTCGAGCCGGTATTGCGGGTGATGCCGTTGCCGGCCGACGTCAATGCGTCCGGTGACGTTTTCGGCGGCTGGGTGATGGCCAAGGTGGATATCGCCGGGGCCATTCCGGCGATGCGCCGCGCGCGCGGCCGCGTCGCGACGGTCGCCGTCAACTCGTTTCTCTTCAAGCAGCCGATCTCCGTGGGCGACGTGGTCAGCTTCTATGCCGAGGTGGTCAGCACCGGACGTACCTCGATCACGGTCGATGTCCAAGTGTTCGCCGAGCGCAACCCGGCGCACCCGCTGGTGGTGAAGGTCACCGAGGCGACGCTGACCTACGTCTGCCTCAATCCCGACGGCAGCAAGCGGCCGGTTCCTCCCCTCGAATAGCGAGGACGGTCAGGCGCCGGCCAGCTGAGATGCGGATTCGGCGGCGCGCCGCCCCGCCAGCGCCGACTTTTGCGCGCCGGCTTGCGCTTCCAGTTGCTCGAACGCGTCGATTTCGGGTTGCAAGATGGTGCGCGTCACCCGGGAACGTTCCGGATTTCCCTGGTATCTGCGCGGTTGCAGGATGTCGATCAGGGTCAGCCGCGTGCGGTTCATTGCAGTTATCCTTTCGTGTCTCCGACGAGGAAACATTCCGACTCCCGGGAACAGCCCGGGTTCCGTATTTTTCTGCCGGAATTTGTAACGGGATATGAGGGGGAAGGCGGGAAAATCAAGCCGGCGACCGTCCGCTGGCGCGGAAACACGGCAAAACCACGATCTGCTCTGAAGTTATCGATATTTCCCGCGCGGATATGATCGGTGCCATTTACCCGAAGTGGGAGCGTCGGATGGATGGCGGGCAGCAGTGATGGACTGGGCGATGCTTGGCTGGCGCGAAGGCGTACTGGTGGCGGTGGCGCTGATCGTCCTGTACATCCTCGCGCTGCTGGTCAAGCTGACGCGGGTGGGGCGGCGTGCGCCGGCTCGGCCGGCACAGGAGCCGCCGCTGGCAGTCCCCGTCGCGCCGGAGGAGGTCGGGAAGGCTACTTCTCCGGCGGTAGAGCCGGCCGTTTCTCCTTCGCCGCTGCGTTTCGAGTGGGATGAGGTCGCCGACCTGCTCGGTGCAGCGGCCAACAACGAACCGGCCAAGGCCGTTTCCGTTCCCATGCCGGAGGAGCCGCCGCGGGCAGGCGGTTTCGGCGAGCATCTCGCCGAGCGGTTGGCCCGTTTCGAGACGGAGGCGGAAATCGGCCGACTGAAAGCAGAAATCGCGAGCCTGCGCGCGGAACTCGAAGAATTGCGGGCGGCCCGCCGCGTTTCGCCTCAATATGCCGAGGCGATGGAAATGGCGCAGCGCGGGCTGACCGCCCAGGACGTGGCCGACCGGCTGGGGATCTCGCTGGCCGAAGCCGAATTGGTGCATGCCTTGAGCCGCGGCGACAGGGACTTTGATCTGGGAGAGGAAGATGGCGCAGAACGAAACGCCGGCAACGACACGAATGAAGCAATCGATGGAATCGACCGAAGCTGGCAGCAGCGCGGCGGCTGACGACGAGGCGCTGCGCAAGCGCCTGCTGTCGCGCATCGCCGTCGCCGGTGTGGCGATTCTCGGCCTGCTCGGCGGCCTGGCGATCTTCGATGCGCTCAACAAGCCGCAGCCGGCTTTGCCGAAAATGGCGGCGGCTCCGGCCGCGCCGGCACCGGTCGAGCCTGTCGCACCCGAAGCCAAGCCGGAGGAGGAACCGGCGGCTGCCGAAAAGGAGCCGGAGGAAAAGGCCGAAGCCGAAGCCGTGCCGGAACGAACGGAAGCCGCCCTGGCGCCGCTCAAGCCGGCCAAGTCCCTGACGCCGCCGGCCAGCGCGCGGCCGACCGCCATCAAGCCCGCACCGCCGGCAGTGGCCCCCCTCAGGCCTGAGCCGCAACGCGAGGTGGCGCGCACCGTTCCGGAGCGGACGACGCCGGCAGCCGCGCCGCTGGCGAAGGTCGTCGAAGGGGCGCGACGCATCCTCGTTCAGGTCGGCGTATTCAGCAATCACGCGAACGCCGAAGAACTCGTCACCAGGCTGCAGCAGGCAGGCATTCCGGCGCGCATCGAGTCCCACGTCCAGGTCGGTCCCTTCGCATCGCGCGCCGAGGCGGAGGCGGCGCGCGCCAAGCTCAAGGCGCTCGGGATCGACGAAGGCGTATTGGTCAGGAGATAATCCGATGAACATGAATATCGACAATCCCACTTCCGGCTCCCTCACCGGCGCACCCGACCGCATCATCGAGTTTCCCGTCGGTCTCGCCGGCTTCGAGCATCTGCATCGCTACAGCCTGTTCCATCCCGAAACGGAGGCGGGCACCGTGCCGAAATACTTCATCCTGCAGTCGCTCGACGACCCGGGCATCGCCTTCAACATCAGCGATCCGGCGCTGTTCGGCTTCAACTACGAAATCAGCCTGTCCGACGCCGAGGCCGCGGCGCTCGAGCTTGCCGATCCGGCGGAGGCGGCCGTCGTGGTGATCCTCGTCAAGGAAGGTGGCGAGTTGCGCGCCAACCTCAAGGCGCCGCTGATCATCAACATCCGTACGCGGCGCGGCATCCAGCACGTCTTCGCCAGCCTGCAGTACCAAGTCACCCTCAAATCCCCGAATCAAGCATGACCCGCCAGATCATCAGCACCGCCAGCGCCCCCGCCGCCATCGGCACCTACTCGCAGGCCGTGAAAGTCGGCGACACCGTCTATCTCTCCGGCCAGATCGGCCTCGACCCGGCCACCATGACGATGGCCGAGGGCATCGATGCGCAGATCGCGCGCGTCTTCGAGAACCTCCAGGCGGTGGCCACCGCCGCCGGCGCGACGCTCGACACCGCGGTGAAGGTGAACATCTACCTCACCGATCTCGCCAACTTCGCGAAGGTCAACGAGACGATGGCGCGCTACTTCAACCAGCCCTATCCGGCGCGTGCCGCGGTTGGCGTCAAGGAACTGCCGCGCGGCGCCCTCGTCGAGGCCGATGCCGTCCTGGTGATTGGCTAAGCAGAACCCCATCCCCGGGGCGACGCCCCTCGTCGCCGACAAGCTGAAAACGCTCGGTCTGAACACGCAGGCCGATCTCGTTTTGCATTTGCCGCTGCGCTTCGAGGACGAGACGCGCATCACTCCGATCGCTGCCGCCGTGCCCGGCGCGACGGCACAGTTCGAGGTAACGGTGGTCTCGACCGAGATCGCCTACCGGCCCAAGCGGCAACTTGTCAGTCGGGTCGAAGACGCCAGCGGCGAACTGGTCCTGCGCTTCCTCAACTTCTATCCGAGCCAGCAGAAGGCGCTGCAGCCCGGCGCGCGGTTGCGCGTCTTCGGCGAGGTGCGCGGCGGCCGCAGTGGCTTGGGGGGCAGCGAGATCATCCACCCACGCTTCCACGTGCTGCACGGCGACGAGCCTTTACCCACCGCGCTGACGCCGGTCTATCCGACCACCGCCGGCCTCGGGCAGGCGACGCTGCGCAAGCTGATCGCGCGCGCACTGGCCGAAGCCGATCTCGCCGAAACCCTGCCGGCGTCGCTGATCGCGCGGCTGAAGCTGGAGGGCTTCGGCGTAAGCGTGCGCGCGCTGCACGCCCCGCCGCCGGGCCTCGATGCCGAGGCGCTCGCGCGCTGGCAGCGCCCCTACTGGCAGCGCATCGCCTTCGACGAACTGCTCGCTCAGCAAATCTCGCTGCGCCAGGCCTATGCGGCCCGGCGCGCGCGCGGCGCGCCGGTGCTGGCCGGTGACGGCACCTTGACGAAGAAACTGCTCGTCCAGTTGCCATTCCAGCTGACCGGTGCGCAGCAGCGTGTCTGGCATGAGATCGAGCAGGATCTCGCCCAGCCGCATCCGATGCAAAGGCTTTTGCAAGGCGACGTCGGCAGCGGCAAGACGGTGGTCGCCGCGCTGGCGATGCTGCGCGCCGTCGAGGCCGGCCACCAGGCCGCGTTGATGGCGCCGACCGAGATTCTCGCCGAGCAGCATTACCGCAAGCTCGCCGCCTGGCTCACCCCGCTCGGGCTGGAGGTGGCCTGGCTCTCCGGCAGCCAGAAGAAGAAGGAAAAGCTCGCCACCATCGCGAAACTCGGCGCTGGCGGGGCGGCGCTGGCCGTGGGAACGCATGCGCTGATCGAGGCGGAAGTCGAGTTCGCGCGTCTCGGGCTGGCGATCGTCGACGAGCAGCACAGATTCGGTGTCAAGCAACGCCTCGCACTCAAGCAGAAAGGGATGCAGGCGCATCAGCTCGCGATGTCGGCCACGCCCATCCCGCGCACGTTGGCGATGAGCTACTACGCCGACCTAGATGTCTCGGTGATCGACGAGCTGCCGCCCGGCCGGACGCCGGTCGTCACCAAGCTGGTCGGCGCCGCGCGCCGCCACGAAATCGTCGACAAGGTGCGCACACTGTGCCGCGCCGGCCGGCAGGCCTACTGGGTCTGCCCGCTGATCGAGGAGTCCGAGGCGCTGCAGCTCAAGACCGCGCAGGAGACCTTCGAGCATCTCACCGCCGAACTGCCCGAGCTGAAGGTCGGCCTCGTGCATGGCCGCCTCAAGCCGGACGAGAAGGCGGCCGTGATGGGCGGCTTCGTGAGGAACGACATCCAGCTGCTCGTCGCGACCACGGTGATCGAGGTCGGCGTCGATGTGCCCAACGCCAGCCTGATGGTGATCGAGCACGCCGAGCGCTTCGGTCTCGCGCAGTTGCACCAGTTGCGCGGTCGCGTCGGACGCGGTGCCGCCGAATCGGCGTGCATCCTGCTCTATGAGCAGCCGCTGTCGGAAAGCGCGCGGGCGCGGCTCAAGATCATCTACGAGAACAACGACGGCTTCGAGATCGCGCGCCAGGACCTGCACCTGCGCGGGCCGGGCGAATTCGTCGGCGCGCGGCAGAGCGGCCTGCCGCTGCTGCGCTTCGCCGACCTTGAGGATGCGCCGCTGGTCGAGGCGGCGCGCGCGGCGGCGGAGGAGATGCTCGCCCACTGGCCGGAACTGGCCGAGAAGCATCTGGCGCGCTGGCTGGCCGGGCGCGCCGAACTGCTCAAAGCGTAGAATTTCCGCATGATCACGCTCGCCCTCGTCAAGGAACGCCTCGACCTCTACGAAAAGCTGATGCGGCTCGACAAGCCGATCGGCATTCTGTTGCTGCTGTGGCCGACGCTGTGGGCCGTCTGGATCGCCGCGGCAGGCAGGCCGTACTGGATGGTGGTCTGGATCTTCGTGCTCGGCACCGTGCTGATGCGTTCGGCCGGCTGCGTGATCAACGACTATGCCGACCGCGAGTTCGATCCGCACGTCGAGCGCACGAAGACGCGCCCGCTCGCCGCCGGCACGGTGACGACGCGCGAAGCCTTCCTGCTGTTCGGGGGGATCGTCCTGTGCGCCTTCCTGCTGGTGCTGCCGCTCATGACGCCGCTGCTGTTCGGCCTCGCGGTCGCGGCGCTGTTCCTCGCCGCGAGCTACCCGTTCACCAAACGCTTCTTCGCGGTGCCGCAGGCCTATCTGGGCGTGGCCTTCGGCTTCGGCATCCCGATGGCCTTCGCCGCGACCCTCGGCCAGGTGCCCGAAATCGCGTGGTGGCTGCTGGCCGCCAACATCTTCTGGGCGGTCGCCTATGACACCGAGTACGCGCTGGTCGATATCGAGGACGACCGCAAGATCGGCATCAAGACTTCGGCGATCACCTTTGGACGATTCGACGTCGCCGCGATCATGTTCTGTTATGCCGCGACGCTCGCATTGCTCGGTTACGTCGGCTGGCGGCTCGGCTTTGGCCTTGCCTACGCGGTCGGCATCGCCGTCGCCGCCGTCATCGCCGGCTACCATTACACGCTGATCCGCGACCGCGAACGCATGCGCTGCTTCAAGGCCTTCCTGCACAACAACTGGCTCGGCGCCGCGGTGTTCGCCGGCATCGTCGCCGATTATCTGCTCCATCACCCGAAAGCCTTGCCATGAACGCCGCACACGACTTGCGCGAATTCATCGACCGTCTCGAAACACAGGGCGAACTCAAGCGCATCGCCGTGCCGGTCGATCCGAAGCTGGAGATGACCGAGATCGCCGACCGCGTGCTGCGTGCCGGCGGCCCGGCGCTGCTGTTCGAGAAACCAAAGTCGGGCGAGATGCCGGTGCTGGCCAACCTGTTCGGCACGCCGCAGCGCGTCGCCCTGGGCATGGGGGCGGACGAGGACTGGAAAAGTTCGCTGCGCGAGGTCGGCAAGCTGCTCGCCTATCTCAAGGAGCCCGAGCCGCCGCGCGGCTTCAGGGACGCCTGGGAGAAGCTGCCGGTCTTGAAGCAGGTGTTGAACATGGCGCCGAAGATCGTGCGCTCCGCGCCTTGCCAGGAGATCGTCTGGGAAGGCAAGGACGTTGACCTGTCGCGCCTGCCGGTGATGACCTGCTGGCCCGGTGACGCCGCGCCGTTGATCACCTGGGGCCTGACGGTGACGCGCGGGCCGAACAAGCCGCGTCAGAACCTTGGCATCTATCGTCAGCAGGTGATCGGTGCGAACAAGGCCATCATGCGCTGGCTCGCGCATCGCGGCGGCGCGCTGGATTTCCGCGACCATTGCGAAAAGAACCCCGGGCAACCGCTCCCCGTCGCGGTGGTGCTCGGCTGTGATCCGGCGACGATCCTCGGCGCGGTGACCCCCGTGCCCGACGCACTGTCCGAATACCAGTTCGCCGGCCTGCTGCGCGGCGGCAAGACCGAATTGACCCAGTGCCTCGGCAGCGACCTGCAGGTGCCGGCGCGCGCCGAGATCGTGCTCGAAGGCGTGATCCATCCGAATGAAACGGCCACGGAAGGCCCTTATGGCGACCATACCGGCTACTACAACGAGCGGGCCGAGTTTCCGGTGTTCACCATCGAGCGCATGACGATGCGCCGCGACCCGATCTACCACAGCACCTACACCGGCAAGCCGCCCGACGAGCCGGCGATGCTCGGCGTGGCGCTCAACGAGGTGTTCGTGCCGCTCTTGCAGAAGCAGTTTCCGGAGATCGCCGACTTCTACCTGCCGCCCGAAGGCTGCTCCTACCGCCTCGCGGTGGTCAGTCTCAAGAAGCAGTATCCCGGCCACGCCAAGCGCGTGATGTTCGGCATCTGGAGCTTCCTGCGCCAGTTCATGTACACCAAGTTCATCATCGTGGTCGATGACGACATCGACGTGCGCGACTGGAAGGAAGTGATCTGGGCGCTGACGACACGAGTCGATGCCGCGCGTGACACCTTGATCGCCGAGCACACGCCGATCGACTACCTCGACTTCGCCTCGCCGGTCGCCGGGCTGGGCAGCAAGATGGGCATCGACGCCACCAACAAGTGGCCGGGCGAGACCGACCGCGAATGGGGGCGGCCGATCGTCATGGATGCCGAGGTCAAGCGGCGCGTCGACGAACTATGGCAACAACTTGGACTGTAAGGAAACGACGATGGCTGACTTCGACAAGAACGGCAACATCATCCGCGACGAACCAGCGGACGATCTGGGCGGTTCACGCTCCTGGTGCCACATCATGTATGCGCTGCACGGCCTCTCGGCGCTGTCGGGCATCCTGACCTCGGCCTCGATCGCCGGCGCCTTCGTCTTCGGCTGGCCGTCGATCGTCGCCGTGATCATCAACTACGTCACGCGCTCCAACGTGCGCGATACCTGGCTCGACACCCACTGGCGCTGGCAGTTGCGCACCTTCTGGTATGCCGCCCTCTGGCTGCTGATCGCCGGTTTGCTGGCGTTCACCCTGATCGGCATCCCGGCCGCGATCCTGGTCATCGTCATCACCGGCATCTGGGTGCTCTACCGCGTGATCCGCGGCTGGCTGGTGCTGCTCGACGGCCGCGGCATGCCGATGCCCGCCGCCTGAGGCGGTCAGTCGTCGCGATCTTCCGGCCGGCAGGCGCCGTCGAGGCACTGGCCGCGCCCCTTGCCGAAGGGCGAGACGTAGCGCCACCAGAGCCAGCCGAGCAGCGGCAGGCTCAGCATCAGCGCAATGTCGAGCAGCGTCGGCGCCGCCAGGTCGCCGCGCCACCAGTCGACGGCACGGCGCAGGCCCTCGATGCCGAGCACCATCGCCGCGAAGGCGAACAGCAGCGTCAGGAAGCGCCGAGCCACAGCCACTCCAGCAGCGCGTCGAAGGCCGGCTGCGCCAGCGCCGCGTTCGGGTGATTGACCAGGAACACGACGATGTGGCGCCGCCCCTGCCGGTCGAGCAGATAGCCGGCGATGCCGCGCACGCCTTCGAGCGAGCCGGTCTTCAGGTGGGCCTGGCCGGCGAAGCCGTTGCCGTTGAACTTCTTCTTCACCGTGCCGTCGATGGCGGCGATCGGCAGCGAGGACAGCAGTTCCGGCATGACCGGGCTGGCCCAGGCGCTCGCGAGCAGGCGCGCCAGGCTGGCGGCGGCGATGCGCTCGCGGCGCGAGAGGCCGGAGCCGTTGTCGAGCACCAGTTCGGGGAAGTCGAGCCCCTTCTTCGCGAGCCAGGCGCGGAGGGCGGCGTCGGCCGCCGCCGCCTCGCCAGCGCCGAGTTTCAAAAAGACCTGCCGCGCCATCACGTTGTTCGAGAACTTGTTGATGTCGCGCACCAGCTCGCCGAGCGGCGGCGAGTCGCTCGCGGCGAGCGCGATGGCGCCGGCCGGCGTCGGCGCTTCCCTGACGCCGCCGGCGAACTCGCCGCCAAGCTCGCGCCACAGGCGCGTGAAGACGCCGTGCAGCAGCGCGGCGTTGGCCAGCCCGGCCAGATGCCAGCGCTTCTCGCCGCAGCTGCGCGGATAGGCACCCGACAGCGCGACCTCTCCCATGGCGAGTTGCGCGGTAAGGGCTTCGCGCCACTCGCCGTTGCACGGCTTGCCTTCGACCAGATGCAGGCGATTGACGACGGCGAAGCCGGCCGGCAGCGGTTCCGCGAGCACGCGCACGGCATTGCTTTCGGGCACGAGCGTCAGGTGCAGCGTCGCGAAGTTGAAGAGCAGCGCGTCGGGCCCGACGTTGTAGGGTCGCAGCGGCTTGCCGTCGAAAGCCGCCGGATCGTGCTCGACCGGCGCGAAGGCCGTGCGGTCGAGCACCAGGTTGCCGCGGATCTCGCGCAGACCGCGGCCGCGCAGTTCGCGCAGCAGCAGCCAGAGCCGGTCGTAGGTCAGTTTCGGGTCGCCGCTGCCGCGCAGGGTCAGATCGCCGCCGAGCACGCCCTCGCCGTCCGGCGGACTCTCCGCGAGCGCCTCGGTGCGCCACGTGTAGGCGGGGCCGAGCAGTTCCAGCGCAGCGTAAGTCGTGACCAGCTTGATCAGCGACGCCGGGTTCAGCGGCTGGTCGGCGCGATGGCGCAGCGCCGGCCGGCCGGCGTCGACGGGCTGCACGACGACGGCGACCGCCTGCGGCGGAATGCCCGCGCTGTTGAGCGCCTGCAGCACGGGGACGGGCAGCCGGTCGGCGGCTCGGGCGAAGAGCGCAGCGCCGGCGAGCAGAAGGAAAAGCAGGTGCTTCATCAGATCACGATGTAGCGGCGTGCCGACTCGAAACGTTCGAGTGCCTGGCGCGCATCGTCGCGGTTGATCAAGGCGAGGATCACGACCCAGCGGCGCTGGTCGCGGCCGCTGAGGACCGCGAACTCCAGGACATCGCTGTCGCCGGCGGTTGCCGCCTCGGTGATCACGCCGGTGCGGTCGACCGCGATCCGCATCGGTTCGAGCCGCAGGTAGGGCGCGGGATCGCTCAGCGCCTTGACGAGCGTATCGAGCAGACGTTCGGGCCGCAGGGCGTCCGCCGTCGCGGAAAGTTCCGCGCGCAGCTTCTCGAGCCGGCGGGTATGGGTTTCCGGATCGCCGGCGGCCCGCGCCTTGGCCCGGGCGACCGCTTCCTCCTTGTGCAGGTCGGCATGCGTGGCGCGCACGTCGGCGACATGGGAGGCGAAGCCCTTGAGCAGGCCGTCGAACAGCACTTCGCCCAGGCGCGCGCGGGCCGTGTCGGCATCGGGCGAGGGTTCGGCGAGCGTATGGTCGGTGAAATAGAGCGTCTTCTGCGGCACGTCGGTCCGCACGATCTCGCCGGCCAGGGCGGTGCCGAAGCCATGCTTCTCGTGGGGGCGCATGCCGAGGAGCGCGCAGCAGCGGCCGCCGTCGAGCGTCATTGCAGGCAGATGCTCGCGCACGCACTGGCTTGTCGCGAGCATGGTCTCGATGGCGTCGGCGCTGCCGAACAGGGCATGCACCAGCGGGTCGGTCGCGAAAGCGCCGCGGCTGATCTCGATCGGGCCGGGTATGAGCTCCGCGATCCCGGCGCAATAGTCGAAGGCCTGGCGCACTGCCGGCGCGAGCTTGCGCTCATGGCCGCCGACCTGTCCGATCAGCGGGTCGACCGCGGCGACCGTCCGGGCGACCAGCCGCTGCGTCGCGGCATCGAGCGGAGGCGCGGGCCTGAGCCAGTCGAGCAGAGTCATGATGGCCAGCATTATCCGCAAAAAAACCTCGCCGAATCCCTTGAAAACCCCATAGGCGGCCTTTATTATTAGCACTCGTTGGCGGCGAGTGCTAACAGCCTGTCCGCCGAACGCTCCACAAATACCAGAAGCGCCGCAGCCGCGGCTTTGTCCAGAAGGAGAAAACTTCATGAAAATCCGTCCCTTGCATGATCGCGTGATCGTCAAGCGCATCGAGGCCGAACGCACCACCGCTTCCGGCATCGTCATTCCCGACTCCGCCGGCGAGAAGCCGGATCAGGGCGAAGTCATCGCCGTCGGCAATGGCAAGATCATGGACGACGGCAAGGTCCGCCCGATGGCCGTCAAGGCCGGCGACCGCGTGCTCTTCGGCAAATACTCCGGCCAGGCCGTCAAGGTCGAGGGCGAGGAACTGCTCGTGATGCGCGAAGAAGACATCATGGGCGTCGTCGAGGCTTAATTCACTGATTTCACTGGAGAGATAAACAATGGCTGCTAAAGAAGTCCTGTTCGGCGATTCCGCCCGTCAACGCATGGTGCGCGGCGTGAACATCCTCGCCGACGCCGTCAAGGTCACCCTCGGCCCGAAAGGCCGCAACGTCGTGCTCGAGCGCTCCTTCGGCGCGCCGACCGTCACCAAGGACGGCGTGTCTGTCGCCAAGGAAGTCGAACTGAAGGACAAGTTCGAGAACATG
>DDXW01000080.1 GCA_002347285.1 Rhodocyclaceae bacterium UBA2250
CTGCGCAACGACGTGCTGCTGCGCATCGCCACGCTCAGCGGCGTCCAGCCCGTCGCGCTGCGCGAACTGAACGACGCGATGATGCGCCTGCTCGCCGGCGCGGCGACGAACGTGAAAAAGGCCGCCATGGGCGGTACCCGCCACGCGGCGGAGATCCTCAACTTCGTCGGTCAGGCCACCGAAACCGCGATCATCGACAACGTGCGCGAATACGACCCGGACCTGGCGCAGAAGATCCTCGACGAGATGTTCGTGTTCGAGAACCTGCTCGACGTCGACGACCGCGGCGTCCAGCTGCTGCTGCGCGAGATCCAGTCCGACTCGCTGATCATCGCGCTCAAGGGCGCCTCGCCCGAGCTGCGCGAGAAGATCTTCAAGAACATGTCGCAGCGGGCGGCCGAGATGCTCAGGGAGGATCTCGAATCGAAGGGCCCGGTACGCCTTTCCGAAGTGGAGGCCGAACAGAAGGAGATCATCAAGATCGCGCGCCGTCTCGCCGACGAAGGCCAGCTCCAGCTCGGCGGCAAGGGCGGCGATGACCAGATGATCTAGGCCGATGACGCGCGACAACCTGACCGCCTGGGAGCGCTGGGAACTGGCGAGCTTCGACGCGGCAAAGAACCGCCCCCCGGAACCTCCCCCACCGCCACCTCCGCAGCAGCAGCAGGAAGTCGAAACGGTGCGCCTGCCCACCGCCGCCGAGATCGAGCAGATTCATCAGCAGGCGCACGAGGAAGGATTCCGGAAAGGCCGGGAAGAGGGTTATCAGGCCGGCCATGCCGAGGGGCAGGCGCAACCCCGCGCGGCGGCCGAGCAAATCGGCAAACTGGCGGCCAGCCTCGAACAGGCCCTCACCGATCTGGATGCGGCGGTCGCCGACGAATTGCTTGCCCTGGCGATCGAGATCGCACGCGGGGTGGTCCGCCAGGAACTGGCCGCCCGCCCGGAAATCCTGCAGGAAGTGGTGCGCGAGGCGCTGGCCCAGTTGCCCCACCAGCATGCGGCGATCTACCTGAACCCGGAAGACGCCGCGCTGGTACGCTCCTATCTGGGCGAGCAGATGGCCCATGCCGGCCACCGCATTCACGAGGACTACAAGCTCGCACGCGGCGACTGCCTGATCGAGGCCGGCGGGACGCAGGTCGATGCCACCGTCGCCACTCGCTGGCGGCGCGTGCTCGACGGGCTCGGGCTCGCCGACGCATGGCAGCCTGAGGCGGCGGTCAGCGCATCCCGAACGGGACATGGCGGCGATGAATCCTGAACGCATCCGCGACTTCCTTGCCAATTGCCGGCAGCGAGCAACCGTGGTCCAGCCGTTTCGCATCGCCGGGCGACTGACGCGCATCAACGGCCTGGTGATGGAGGCCGCCGGCCTCAAGCTGCCGCTCGGGTCGAGCTGCCTGATCGAGGCGCCCGGCGGCGGCGGCGTCGAAGCGGAAGTGGTCGGCTTCGCCGGCGAGAAGCTCTACATGATGCCCACCGTCGATGTCTATGGCCTCGCACCGGGCGCCCACGTCCTGCCGCTCGAAACGCCGCCGCCGCCGCCGCGGATCGGCCAGTCGCCCACGCCGCGCCGGCGCACCTTCGATCGGGCCAAGCATCTGCCGGTCGGCAGCCAGCTGCTCGGACGCGTCGTCGATGGCAACGGCCGGCCGCTCGACGGGCTCGGGCCGCTCGAGGACAAGCAGACCCGTTCCCTGGTCGGCCGGCCGGCCAATCCGCTGCAGCGCGAACCGATCTCGCGGCCGCTCGACGTCGGCATCCGCGCGATCAATACCCTGCTGACGGTCGGCCGCGGCCAGCGGCTCGGCCTGTTCGCCGGCTCGGGCGTCGGCAAGAGCGTGCTGCTCGGCATGATGGCGCGCTATACCGCCGCCGACGTGATCGTCGTCGGGCTGATCGGCGAGCGCGGCCGGGAGGTGAAGGAGTTCATCGAGCTCAATCTCGGCGGCGATGGTCTGCGGCGCTCGGTCGTCGTCGCCGCCCCAGCCGACGTCAGCCCGCTGATGCGTCTGCAGGGCGCCGCCTACGCCACCTCGATCGCCGAGCAGTTCCGCGACGAGGGCAAGCATGTGCTGCTGATCATGGATTCGCTGACGCGCTACGCGATGGCACAGCGCGAGATCGCGCTGGCGATCGGCGAACCGCCGGTCACGCGCGGCTATCCGCCCTCGGTCTTCGCACGCCTGCCGCAGTTGGTCGAGCGTGCCGGCAACGGGCCGGCGGGCGGCGGTTCGATCACCGCGTTCTACACCGTCCTCGCGGAAGGCGACGACCAGCAGGATCCGATCGCCGATTCCGCGCGCGCGATCCTCGACGGTCATATCGTGCTCAACCGGCTGCTTGCGGATGCCGGCCATTATCCCGCCATCGACATCGAGCAGTCGATCTCGCGCGCGATGACGAACCTGATCGCGCCCGACCATCTCGAACGCGTGCGCCGCTTCAAGCAACTCTATTCGCGCTACCAGCGCGCCCGCGACCTGCTTGCCGTCGGGGCCTACGCACCGGGCTCGGACCCCCTGCTCGACCGGGCGATCGCGCTTTTCCCGCAGATGGAGTCCTTTTTGCAACAGGGCATCGAGGAGCATGCCGAGGTCGCCCAGAGTCTCGCGGCGCTTGAGGCGCTTTTTCCTGACATCAAGTAATTTTTCCGCGCCTATACTGATCGGATGGACAAGACGTTTCGGCTGCAGTCCCTGCTGGATCTTTCGAACATGCGCCTCGACGAGGCGACGCGGCAGTTGGGCCAACTGATCGCCGGGGAGCAGGAGGCGAGTCAACGGCTCGCACTGCTGATCCAGTATCGCGACGAATACCAGGCCCGCTTCCTGGAGGCCGCGGGCAGCGGGCTCGGCCCCGAGGCGTGGCGGAACTATCAACTCTTTCTCGGCCGACTCGACCAGGCAATCGAGCAGGCGCGAGCCATGGTTGCCGCCTCCAAGCAACGCACCGTCGCCGGGCAACAGCACTGGCGCGACCAGCAGGGCAAGGTCAAGGCCTTCGATACGCTGGCGCAGCGGCATCAGGCGCGCATCGCCTACGCCACGGCGCGCAGCGAGCAGAAGCAGTCGGACGAGCATGCCGCGCGGCGCTTCGCGGCCAATCTTGCCGAGGAAGACTGAGAGAAGAGCGTTGGCATAGTCCTTGCGGTACTGGCTGGAAATTTCGCCTGACTGCAAGGATTGCCGCCATGTCCGTACCCATCGCCACTCTTTCCCCCGCCGCAGCGTTGGCTGTACCGCCTGGCAAGGGAGATGTTGCCGCGGAGAGTGCCGCCGCCGCTGACCGCGCGCCATTCGCCGCTCTTGTTCAGCAATTGATGGCCAAACAGGGGGCCGGCGCCGGCAACCTGAACGAACTGCTCTTTCCCGGTGGTGCCTCGACGGACCAGGACAGCGAGGCCGGCCCATCGGCAGGCGATCTGAACGCACTGCTGCCCTTCCTCGAGGCGCTGGGCCTCATCCAGCCGCCGCCGGCCGAAAACGCCGTGGCTGCCGCCAATCCGGCAATTCCTGCCGCGGCGTTGCCGACCCGGGGGGCAGCGGAAGAGAGCATGGCCGGGGCCGCGCTTCAAGCCGGTTCGACCGACATCGCCGCGGCTGTCCCCGAAAAGAAAATCGATGCCGACGTGACGGTCGATGGGATGCTGCGCGGGCAGGAGTTCGCGTCGCAACTGGTCGAGACGATCGCCACCGCCAAGGAGGAGCCGCATGCGCCCGGCAACACGGCAGCGGCCATCCAGCAGGTGATCGCCTCCGTTGCCCCACGCGGCAGCGCGCAGCCGACGCAGGCGATCGCGCAGCCGGTCGGCACCCCCGGCTGGAGCGAGGAGATCGGCAACAAGATCGTCTGGATGGCCAACCGCCTCGAGAGCAAGGCCGAACTGGTGCTGACGCCGCCGCAGATGGGCCGCGTCGAGGTCAGTCTGTCGATCGCTGGCGACCAGGCGACCGCCAACTTCGTGTCGGGCAATCCGGCCGTGCGTGAGGCGCTGGAAGCCGCCCTGCCGCGCTTGCGCGAAGTGCTGGCGGAAGCGGGCATTCAGCTCGGACAGGCCCAGGTCGGCGCGGAGAACGCGCGGCAGTCGGCACAGCAGGACAAAAATCCGGATAATTTTGGTTTCGCTGCCGGAAGCACCGCCGATAATGCGGGTTTGCCCACCCACGACGGCGGCACCCCGGTAGCCGCCGGCCTCAAGATGGGACGTGGTCTGGTCGATGTATTCGCTTGAAACCCAAATGATCGGTCCCAGCGGACAGGAGTGAGCATAGATGGCCGAAACCAAGAAGAATGAAGCCCCCGCCGAAGGCGAAGCCCCGAAGAAGAAAAGCAAGCTGCTGCTGGTCATCGTCATCGCCGTGCTGGTGCTGGTGCTGGTGCTGGGCGGCGGCGCTGCCTTCTTTCTCCTGAAGAAGAAGGCGGCAGCCGACGAGGAGGCCGAGGAAGGCGATGAACCGCCCGCCAAGGTCGCCAAGGCCAAGAAAAAGAAAAAGGACGAACATGCGACGCCGCCCGTCTTTACCAAGCTCGACCCGTTCGTCGTCAAGCTCCGGTCGGAGCAGCAGGAGGCCTACGTCCAGGCGGTTCCGGAACTCAAGCTGCTCGATCCGCTGGTCGCCGAGCGGATCAAGCAGTTCATGCCCGAAATCCGGCACAAGGTGCTGATGATCCTCGCCGGCAAGGGCGCGCCCGAACTTTCCTCGCCCGAAGGCATGCAGTTGCTCGCCAACCAGATCCGCGAAGCGATCAATGCGACGCTGTCCGGCGAGAAGCCCGATCCCGCCAAGGAAAAGCTCGACCAGAACGAGGATGGTCCGGTGGTCGCCGTGTTCTTCAGTTCGCTGATCGTCCAATAAGATGAGCCAGGATTTTCTCTCCCAGGAAGAAGTCGACGCGCTGCTGAAGGGCGTCACGGGAGAAGTCGACGAAGCCCCTGCGGAAGAGGAAAGCGGCGGCGTCAAGACCTATGACCTCGGCCGGCAGGAACGCATCGTGCGCGGGCGCATGCCGACGATGGAGCTCATCAACGAGCGCTTCGCCCGTTACCTGCGCATCGGCCTGTTCAATTTCATGCACCGCAATACCGAGATCTCGGTGGGGCCGGTCAAGGTGCAGAAGTACAGCGACTTCATCCGCAACCTGGTGGTGCCGACCAACCTCAATCTCGTCCTGGTCAAGCCGCTGCGCGGCACCGGGCTCGTGGTGTTCGACCCGAATCTGGTCTTCCTGGTGGTCGACAACATGTTCGGCAGCGACGGCCGCTTCCATACGCGCGTCGAGGGCCGCGATTTCACGGCCACGGAGCAGCGCATCATCAACGGCATGCTGAACGTCGTGTTCACCGAATACGAGAAGGCCTGGAAGCCGGTCTTCGAGATCGGTTTCGAATATGTCCGCTCGGAGATGAACACGCAGTTCGCCAACATCGCCACGCCGTCCGAGATCGTGGTCGCCTTCACGTTCACGATCGAGCTGTCGGGCAATTCGGCCGAGATGCACATCTGCCTGCCCTATTCGATGATCGAGCCGATCCGCGACGTGCTCTACAGCACCATGCACAGCGAGCAGGCGGGCAGCGACCAGCGCTGGACCGGTACCCTGCGGCGCCAACTGGTGAGCGCGGAGGTGGAACTGGTAGCGCCGCTCGCCGAAACCGAGGTCATGCTCGGTGCGGTCGCGAAGCTCAAGGTCGGCGACATCATTCCCATCGACATCAGGGAACTGGTCAGCGTCAAGGTCGACAACGTCCCGTTGATGGAATGCCGCTACGGCATCAACAACGGTCAGTATGCGCTCAAGGTGGAGAAGTTCCTGGCGCTGGAAGAAGTCACGGAGTAGAGGTGGATCATGAGCGAGACTGACAACCAGGTTTCTGAAGACGATTGGGCAACTGCGATGAGCGAACAGACGGCGGTCGAAGGCGGCGGCGCGAGTGCCACGGACGACTGGGCGGCGGCGATGAGCGAACAGACCACCCACGACGCCAAGGAGGCAGCCGTCACGCCGGCGACGCAGCTGTTCGAGCAGTTCTCCGGCGGCACGGCGGCCAGCGCCAGCCAGGGCCTCGAACTGATCCTCGACATCCCGGTGCATCTGACGGTCGAGCTCGGCCGCACCAAGATCTCGATCCGCAACCTGCTGCAGCTGGCGCACGGCTCGGTCGTCGAACTCGACGGGCTCGCCGGCGAACCGATGGACGTGCTGGTGAATGGCACGCTGATCGCGCAGGGCGAGGTCGTGGTGGTCAACGACAAGTTCGGCATCCGCCTCACCGACATCATCACGCCGCAGGAACGCATGCGCAAACTGAACAAGTGACAGTTAGCGGCGCTTTTGCCTTTTAATTCGGCCATCGCCGGAACCGGCACGGCATAAGCTTCGTGGCCATGTTGCCACGTTCGCTCCTGCTCGCCATTCTCTCCTGCTGCACCCCGCTCGCCCGGGCCGCCGAAGTCGGCGCTGGCGGGGCGGCGCCGGCGGCAGGCGGCGCTCCTGAACTCGGCGCCAGCGCGCTGCAGATGGTCTTCGGCCTGCTCGCCGTCCTCGCCCTGCTGCTCGGCACCCTCTGGCTATTGAAGCGACTGAGCCAGCCGCGCGGCCCGGTCGCCGGACTGATGCGCGTCGTCGCCGGCGTGGCGGTCGGCCCGCGCGAGCGCGTGGTGATCCTCGAACTCGGCAACAGCTGGCTGGTGCTCGGTGTCGCGCCCGGCCAGGTCAGCACCCTGGCCGAGATCCCTCGGCAGGAAATCCCGGCGGCCGCGTCCGCCAGCCCACCGGATCTCCCGGCCTGGCTCAGGCAGGTCGTCAAGCAACGTGGCAAACCCTAGTCGCCTCCTCGCCGCGCTGCTGCCGCTCGCCGTCGCGGTGCTTCCAGAAACGGCATTCGCGCAAGCCATGCCGGCTCTCACCAGCACGCCCGCCCCGGGCGGCGGCACGCAGTGGTCGCTGTCGATCCAGACGCTGCTGCTGATCACCGGCCTCACCTTCCTGCCCGCCCTGCTGCTGATGATGACCAGCTTCACGCGCATCATCATCGTGCTGTCCCTGCTGCGTCATGCGCTCGGGACGCAGACCTCGCCGCCCAACCAGGTGCTGGTCGGCCTCGCGCTGTTCCTCACCTTCTTCATCATGGGACCGGTCGGCGAAAGGATCTACGCCGAAGCCTACCTGCCCCTGTCCGAAAACCGCATCACCTTCATGCAGGCGCTCGAGCGCGGCGCCGTGCCGCTGCGCGGCTTCATGGTGAAGCAGACGCGCGACGCCGACCTCGCCCTGTTCACCAGGATCGCACAGGCGCCGGCGCCGGAAAAGGTCGAAGACGTGCCGATGCGCGTGCTGATTCCCGCTTTCGTCACTTCAGAGCTGAAGACCGCCTTCCAGATCGGCTTCATCGTCTTCATTCCCTTCCTGATCATCGACATGGTGGTCGCCTCGGTGCTGATGTCGATGGGCATGATGATGATGTCGCCCGTCATCGTCGCGCTGCCGTTCAAGATCATGCTGTTCGTGCTGGTGGACGGCTGGAACCTGGTGATCGGCTCGCTGGTGCAAAGCTTCGGATAAGGAAAAGTTGCCATGACCCCCACCGCCGTCGTCGAAATCGGCCGCCAGGCCGTCGAGGTCACCTTGCTGATCTCGGCCCCGCTGTTCATCGCCGCCCTCGCCACCGGCCTCGTCGTCTCGATCTTCCAGGCCGCCACCCAGATCAACGAGGCGACGCTCTCCTTCGTGCCGAAACTGATCGTCGTCTTCATCACGCTTGTCGCTGCCGGCCCCTGGATGATCACCATCCTCACCGACTATATGCAACAGCTGTACGGATCAATACCCACCGTCATCGGATGATCTCTTTCACCAGTGCGCAGCTCGACGCCTGGCTGACCGCCTTCCTGTTTCCCATGGCCCGCATCATGGGCCTGCTCGCCAGCGCGCCCTTCTTCGGCAATGCGGCGCAGCCGCGCCGCATCCGGCTGGTGGCCGGCCTGGTGATCACCATCGCGCTCGTGCCCGCCCTGCCGCCGATGCCGGCGATCGCGCCCGGTTCCTGGCTCGGCCTGTTCGTGCTGGCGCAGCAGATCGTCATCGGCATCCTGCTCGGCTTCACGCTGCGCATCGCCTTCGCCGCGATCGACATCGCCGGCGACCTGATCGGCATGCAGATGAGCCTGTCGTTCGCGATGTTCTACGATCCCGAAAATGCCGCCCAGACGCCGGTGCTCGCGGAATTCCTCGGTCTCTTCGCCTTGCTGCTGTTCCTCGCGATGAATGGCCACCTGCTGACGCTTTCGGTGCTGGCCGAAAGTTTCCGGCTGCTGCCCGTCGCCGTCACGCCGCTCGGCGGCGGGGGGTTCGCCAGCCTTCTCGCCTGGTCGGCCACGCTGTTTTCCGCCGGCTTGCTGCTCGCCCTGCCGCTGATCGCCGCTTTGCTGATCGCCAACCTCGCGATGGGCGTGCTGGCACGCGTCGCGCCGCAACTCAACATCTTCGCGGTCGGTTTTCCGGTCACCCTGATGGCCGGCTTCGGGGTGTTGATGTTCTCGATCCCCTACCTCGGGTCGGCGCTGGAACGGCTGTTCGACCAGGCCTTCCGCGCGATGGCGGCGGTGATGCGCGCCGCCGGCGCGGGCTGATCAGCCGCCCTTGGTCAGGCGGATCACGCCTTCGGCGGTGCGCCTCGCGCCGAGCATCGAAGAATCCATCCCCTCGGCGTATTCGACGATTTCGTAGCCGGTGAAGCCACCCTCGCGCATCAGCGCCTTGGCGCGCCGGTTGAACACCACGCGCGCCTCGCCCGCGCCGCCGTCGTTGAGCCGCCGCATCGTCAGCTGAAAATGTACATGGTTCTCCGGCAGTTGCGCTTCCTCGATTTCCCAGTTCGGCGCAAGCGGATCGAGGATCAGCCAGGCCGCGCCGACCCAGACGCCCCAATACACCAGCTTCTCGAGCGGATAGGACACCGACGGGCCGGGGCTCACATCGACATCGGGAATCAACGACCCGCCGATGACCTTGGTCGCCGCCAGCAGGGCGGCGAAGGCGAGCAGCAAAACTCGGAGCTGGCGAGGCGGCTTGATCTTCATAGGTAGTCGAACAGGCTGAGCTGCGAAATCCGCGCGAAGGACTGCTGCGCGGCCTGCAGGTCGGTCTGCTTGCGCGTCAGGTCGGAAATCGCTTTCGCGTAATCGAGGTCCTGCAGATTGGAAAGCGTCTGCTCGTACTGCAGCGTCAGGTCCTGATTGACGTTGCCGACCGACTCGACTTCCGCCATGCGGCTGCCGATCATGGCGCGCACGCGCAGGATGTTGTCGTTGGCCTGATCGAGATTGGTCAGCGCGAAGCCGATCTCGTTGGCGAACTTGGCCGCCTCGGCGGGCAGAACGGTATTGGCCGACTCGATCGCGCCGATCAGGTTGGCGATCGTCTTGAACACGCTCTGCGAGGAACTGGGGGCGATCGCGAAGCTGTCGCCGGTGGCCGGATCGCCGGTGATGATGACGCTCGCGCCCAGGTCGAAAGGCGGTTCGGCACCCTGGCTCTTGAGCTCGATGGGAACCGCCGGCTGATAGACGCGCTGATTGGCCAGCGCGGCGGGCGCCGCCCCCCCGGTGAGCAGCGAGTTGCCGCTCGTCGTGTCGACGATGTCGTAGTAGGTGACCGGCGGGGCGACGCTGTTGTCTACGGTGAAGTCGATGCGGAAATCCTTGTCGGCCAGGGCGTTCCAGGCCGCCGGATCGACGATGCTGCCGGCGTCGATGACGCCGGTGCCCGTGTTGGCGGCGGCGTAGTCCGTCGAGAAATAGCCGTTGCCGTCGCGGATGCGGCGGAACACCTCGTTGCCGGAATCGCTGACCTCCAGCATGCGGGTGGCGGAGATTTGCAGCGTGCGCTGACCGTCGTCGCCCTGATAGGCGATTTCGTTGCCCGGTGCGGCGTTGAGCTGGTCGACATTGCCGCCGAACGGCTTGGTCGAGCCCATGTAGCCCGAAAACAGATACTGGCCCTGACCGTCGGCGGCGTTGGCGATGCCGAGCAGTTCGTCGAAGCGCGTGCGCAACTCGAAGGAGATCGCCTTGCGGTCGGTGGCGGAGAGCGTGGCGTTGCCGGCCCGCACGGTCAGTTCCCTGACGCGGGCGAGGATGTCATTCACGCTCGTCAGCTGGGTCTCGGCGAGTCCCAGCGCGGAATTGGCATTGCCCTGGTTGGTTGCGAACTGCGCGAGGATATCCTTCGATTGGGTCACTTCGAGCGCGCGCGCGGCCGCCACCGGGTCGTCCGACGGCGTCAGGACGCGACGACCGGTGGACAGCTGCTGCTGGATATGCAGCAGGGATCGCATCTGCCTGTTGATGGCGCTGACGCCGGAATCGAAGATCATGCTCGTGGCGATTCTCATGGTCGTTCTCCTTTAGCGGCCGAGCGCGATGATTTCGTCGAACAGCCGGCTCGCGACTTCCATCATTTTCGCCGCCGCCTGGTAGGCCTGCTGGTAGCGCAACAAATTGGCCGCCTCTTCGTCGAGATTGACGGCGGACATCTGGTCGCGCGCCGTCTGCGCCTGCTCGAGCAGGCTTTGCTGCGCCTCGCCGGTCACCTTCACTTCGCGGGTCTTGTTGCCGGCGGCGGCGACGAGCGCCGAATAGGCCGACTGATAGGTGGCCGTTCCGACTTCCATGGTGTTCTTGGTCTGCAAGGCGCCCAGCAGCACGCCATTGCGGTTGTCGGCCACGCCGCTCGAGTTCTGCTCCACGACGAACACATCTCCGCCGGCCGGATTGCCGCCGATCTGGATCGTCCAGCCGTTGAAGCTGATGGCGGCGCCCGCAGTATAGGTCTGGCCGAGCGCCGGCAGCCCCGCGCCGGTGCCGGTCACGTCGTAGGTCGTCGCGCTGGTGAAGGTGATCGTCACCGTCTGCTGCAGGTTCGCGTCGAGGGGCAGCGTCGGATCGACCGTGCCGGCGCTCACGCTGCCGGTGCCGGTGTTGGCAAGAGCGGCCGAGGTGCGGATCGGCGCGGCCGCGGCGATGTCGCGCGGATCGGTGATCGCCATCGCCACGTTCGCCGCGCCGGCGCGCGTCGGCTGGATCAGGAAGCCGTCGCCGGCCACCGGCGTCCAGCTGCCGACGTCGATGGTGATTCCATCGACGGTTTGCGGCAGGGTGGCGAAAGTCTGCAAGGTGTTGTCCGAGAGGCGCTGCAGCGTGTAGTTCGCCCCGTCGTAGCTCAGGCGGTAGTCGCTGGTCGTCAGGCTGCCGACATCATCGATGACGACGCTGAGCTGCTGGGTCGGATCGGCGTTATTGGCATTGGCATACGCCGTCGGCCCCGCCAGGCCGAGATCGAAATACAGTCCGCCGAGCGTACCGTCCAGATCCTGGCCGAGCTGGTGCTGGTCGTTGAAGTTCTGCGCCAGCGTCAGGGCGATGCGGCCGAGCGCGTTCTGCGCTTCGTCGAGCGACTCGCGCCGGAAGGCGATCAGGCCGCCGAGGGTGCCGCCCGACAGCATGGATTCGGGCATATAAACGGTGCCGCCGGTCGGCGACTGCAGCGCCACCACCGTACGCTCCGGATCGTCGGGCGCCGGCAGTGCCTGGAGGGAATAATTGATCGTGCCGACGACCAGCGGCTGGCCGTTGCCGATGAAAACGCTGAAGGTGCCGTCGCTCTGGGTAATTGTCGTCGCGCGGACTTCCTTGTTGAGCTCGGCCACCAACTGGTCGCGCTGGTCGAGCAGGTCGTTGGCCGGCTGGTTTCCGCCGCCTGCCTGCACCAGGATGATGCGCTGGTTGAGTTCGGCGATCTGTTGCGCGTAGGAATTGATGGCGGACACTTCGCTGGTGATCTGGGCATTGACGCCGCTGCGGATCTCGCGCATGCGCTGGTCGATCGCCTGGAAGCGTGCCAGCAGGGCCTGGCTCGCCGAAAGCATGGTCTGGCGGGCCGGGATGGAGGCCGGATTCGCCGCCATTTCCTGCACCGCGGTGAAGAAGCTGGACAACGCCGGCGAAAGACCGGCACTGGGATCCGCGAGCAGATTGTCGAGCTGGCTGATCTGCATCAGATAGGCGTCCATTTCCGACGTTCCGGTCTGGGCGGACAGCACCTGCTCCGCCTGAAAGCGGCTGTAAATCCGCTGGATCGTCTCGACGTTGGTACCCTGGCCGATGAAGCCTGCCCCCGTGTACGTCGGGGTATTGGTCGTCTGGATGATCTGCTGGCGGTTGAAGCCCGGCGTGGAGGCGTTGGCGATGTTGTGGCTGGTGGTCAGGATTCCCAGCTGTGCCGCATTCAGACCGGTGATACCGACGTTCAGGATGCCCATTCCTAGCTCCGTAAGATGTGCAATCAACGGCAAGAAATGCCGCTGCTTAAGTGCTCAATCTGGAAGGAGCAACCCCCATGCCAGCCTGACCCGCGCGGTCCGGCAAGGGGCGATCTCAGGTGCGGGGCGATCCCGCCGCGAGTTGCGCGAGGCTGCCGATCACGCGTTCGAGCTTGGCCGCGTAGTCGGGATCGGTGGCATAGCCGGCCCGCTGCAGACTGCGGGCGAAGCCGGCGGCGTCGGCGCTGCCGAGCACGCCGGCATAGCGCGGCGACTCGCTCAGGAGTTGCGCATAATCGCGGAACGATTCCGCATAGGAGCCATAGGCGCGAAAGCGCTCGATGCGCCGTTCGGCGACGCCGTTGACGTATTCGGTGGTGACCGCCTCGACCACGGCGCCCGACCAGTTGCCGCCGGCCTTGATGCCGAACAGGTTGTGGCTCGGCGTGCCGTCGGCGTGGCGGATCTCCGACCGGCCCCAGCCCGTCTCGAGCGCCGCCTGGGCAACCAGGAACTGCGCCGGGATGCCGGTCGCCCGGCTGGCCGACTGGGCATGGGGCCAGACGGCGGCGGCGAAGGATTGCACCTGCGCGCTGCCGGACAGCGGCTGCGCCCCGGGCAAGGCGGGACGCGCCGGGCTCCGCTCCAACGGCAGCGCCGGCGTTGTCTGTTCATCGGACAGTGGGATGCCGCGCGCCCTGCGGCCGAGCGGGAAGGGCATCTGCGGCGGCAGCAGCGGCAGCCCGCCGGACTCCGCATCGCCGGCGGCGGCATCCTGGCCCGCCAACTGCCTTTCGATGACGGCGGCGAGGCCCAGCCCGCCTTTGGCGGACATGACCTGGGCCAGCTGCGAATCGAGCAGTTCCTGGTAGAAACGCGTCTGGTCGCTGTCGAAAATGCCGGTCTGCGGCACCGTCGCGCGCATCGACTTGAGGACCATCTGCAGGAACACCGACTCGAACTGCTGGGCCGCCGCCTTCAGGGCCTGCGGATCATCCTTGCGCAGATCGCTTCTCAGCCTGCTGAGAGACTGCGTGTCGAAAACCGACGGAAGGGGCGGGGCATCGTTGATCATCGTTTCCCAGCTTGCCCGCTCACGCCACCGGCAATCGGTGGAGCATGCCGGCAATTCGTGCCGTATTAGATGATTTCCAGTTCGGCGCGCAGCGAGCCCGACATCTTCATCGCCTGCAGGATCGCGATCAGATCCTGCGGGTTGGCCCCGACGGCATTCAGCGCCTTGACGACGTCGGCGAGATTCGCGCCGGCCTTGAGGTTGACGAGTTGACGCTGCTCCTGCTGGATATCGACCTTCGCGTTGGTGACGGCGGCCGTCTGGCCGGCCGAGAAGGGTGCCGGCTGGCTGACCTGGGTGTCGGCCTGCACCGAGACCGAGAGGTTGCCGTGCGCCACCGCGCAGGCTTCGATCGTCACGGCCTGGTTCATCACCACCGAGCCGGTGCGCGCATTGACGATCACCTTGGCCGGCATCTGCATCGGCGTGACGCTGAGGTTCTCGACCGCGCCGAGGAAGGCGACGCGCTCGGCGGGATTCGCCGGCAGGCGCACCTGCACCTGGCGGCCATCGACGGCGCTCGCCGTGCCCGGCCCCATCGACTTGTTGATCGCCTCGACCATGCGCTGCGCCGTGCCGAAGTCGCTGCGGCGCAGCTCGAAATTCGCGACGTCGCCCTGCCCGACCGTCGTCGGCACCTCGCGTTCGACCGTGGCGCCGCTGGCGATACGCCCCGCGGCCAGGTGGTTGACGGTGGTGCGGGTACCGGCGGCCGCGGCACCGGCTCCGACCACCACCACGTTGCCCTGCGCCATCGCGTAGATCTGGCCGTCGGCACCCTTGAGCGGCGTCATGACCAGCGTGCCGCCGCGCAGCGATTTCGCGTCGCCGACCGACGAGATCGTCACGTCGATCGGCTGGCCGATGCGCGCGAACGGCGGCAGGTCGGCCGTCACCATGACGGCCGCGACGTTCTTCAGCTGCAGCGACTGGCCCGGCGGCAGGGTGACGCCCAGCCGCGAGAGCATGTTGATCATGCTCTGCACGGTGAACGGCGTCTGCGTCGTCTGGTCGCCCGTGCGGTCGAGGCCGACCACGACGCCGTAGCCGACCAGCTGGTTGTTGCGCACGCCGGCGATCGAGGCGATCTCCTTGATGCGCTCGGCGCGCGCGGCATCGCTCACCAGCAGGGCGGCGAACAGCCACATCACGCCGATCAGGAACTTGTGCACGGTGCTCATGACGGGACTTTCTCAGAAGGGCAGGAAGGTGAGGAAGAATCGCCCAAGCCAGCCCATGACCTGGGCCGAATCAAGAAAGCCATTTGCCTTGTATTCGATGCGCGCATCGGCGACCTGCGTCGATTGCACGGTATTGCTCGCGGTGATGGTCAGCGGATTGACGACGCCCGAGAAGCGGACGAACTCTTCACCCTCCTTCAGGCCGATCTGCTTCTCGCCCGAGACCAGCAGGTTGCCGTTCGGATAGACCTCGATCACGGTCACCGTCAGCGTGCCGGTGAAGTTGTTCGACGAGGTATTCTCGCCGGAACCCTCGAAGGCCGTGCTGCTGTTGGCCGCCAGCGTGGAGCCCTGGAAGGTCTTGAGCGGCAGACCGGAGATCGTCGGCACGGTCAGCGAACGGTCGTCGGTGCGGTCGGCCTTGGTTTCGGACTTCTTCGCCGCCGCGGTCTTCTCGGCGATGTTGATCGTCAGCGTATCGCCGACCAGGCGCGCGCGCCGATCCTCGAACAGCGGACGCGCGGTGGCGGCGTTGTAGATGCTGCCGTTGGCGGGCGCGACGGCGCCGCGCGCTTCCGGCCGCACGGTCATCGGCTGATGCACGGCGGTCGACGGCGTTGTCGTCACGCAGCCGGCCAGCAGGGCGGCTGCGGCGAGCATCGGAAGAAGGACGGTGATTTTCATGATATGCCTCACAGTTGCGTCAGGCGGCCGAGGATGCTGTCGGAAGTCTGGATGGCACGCGAGTTCATCTCGTAGGCGCGCTGCGTCTGGATCATCGAGACCAGTTCCTCGGCCACGTTGACGTTCGAGGTTTCGACCATGCCCTGGTTGATCAGCCCGGCGCCGTTGGTGCCGGGGGTGTTCGGCGTCGGCGTGCCGCTCGAGGCGGTCTCGAGATAGAGGTTCTCGCCGACGCTCTGCAGGCCGCCGTTGTTGATGAAGGTCGCCAGCTGGATGGTGCCGATCTGGACCGGGGTCGCGTTGTTGCCCGCCTGGGTCACCGAGACGATGCCGTCGCGGCTGATGGTGATGGTTAGCGCATCCTGCGGAATGGTGATCGCCGGCGAGAGCGGATAGCCGCTCGAGGTGACGATCTGCCCGGTGTTGTCGCGCTGGAAGGCGCCGTCGCGCGAGTAGGCCAGCGTGCCGTCCGGCATCTGGATCTGGAAGAAACCCTGGCCGTTGATCGCCATGTCGAGGGGGTTGTCGGTACGCTGCAGGCTGCCCTGGGTATGGATGTGCTCGGTGGAAACGGTGCGCACGCCGACGCCGAGCGTCAGCCCGGAGGGAACCTGGGTCTGCTGCGTGGATTGCGCGCCCGGCTGGCGCAGATTCTGGTAGAGCAGATCCTCGAACACCGCGCGCTGGCGCTTGTAGCCGTTGGTGCTGACGTTGGAGAGATTGTGCGAGATGACGTCGAGATTCATCTGCTGTGCGTCGAGGCCGGTCTTGGCAATCCAGAGGGAGCGGATCATCTGTGTTTCCTTTACTTAGCGCGGCGCCAGCACCTGGGTGGCGGCGCGGTCGTTGGTTTCGGCCGTGGTGATCATGCGCATCTGCATCTCGAACTGGCGCGCCAGCGAGATCATCGCCACCATCTGCTCGACGGGGTTCACGTTGCTGTTCTCGAGATAGCCGGCGGCGGCGTTCACCGCATCGTCCTGCAGCGCGGGGTTGCCGTCATTCGTGCGGAACAGGCCGTCCGGGCCGCGCACCAGGTCGGCTTCCGGCGGGTTCACCAGCTTGATGCGGCCGATTGCATTCACGATGTTCTGCGCGCCGGTCTCGGGCACCTCCGACACCGTGCCGTCGCGCTCGATGGCCACGCGCGAATCGGGCGGAATCGTGATCGGCCCGCCGTCGCCCTGCACCGGGATGCCGGCCTTGGTCTGCAGCACGCCATTCTCGGAGATGCCGAAGCTGCCGGCGCGCGTGTAGGCCTCGCTGCCATCCGGCATGGCCAGGGCGATCCAGCCCTTGCCCTTGACCGCGACGTCGTACTGGCCGCCGGTATACATCAGCGCGCCTTCGCTGAAGTCGGTATGCGTGCTGGCATCGACGGCGAAGGCCCGGGTCGGCAGGGCGGCCGGATCGGTATTGTGCGTCAGCACCTGCGCGGCGCGCAGGCGGTGTTCCTCGGCGCGGTAGCCCTGCGTCGAGACGTTGGCCAGATTGTGCGCCACCGCGGCCTGGCGCGACAGGGTGCCGCTCGCGCCGGTCATTGCGGTGTAGATCAGTCTGTCCATGGCTTCCTATCCGTTTATTCGCCGCCTCGCCAGCGCCGAGTTTCTTATCGCAGGTTGACCAGCGTCTGCATGATCGAATCCTGCGTCTTGATGGTCTGCGCGTTCGCCTGATACATGCGCTGGAAGGTGATCAGGTTCACGAGCTCCTGGGTCAGATCGACGTTCGACTCCTCGACCGCCGCCGACTGGAGAATGCCCCGTGTGCCCGATCCCGGTTCGCCGAGCACCGGCTGGCCGGAGTCGGCCGACTCCGCCCACTGGTTGTTGCCGAGCGAAACCAGACCGTTGGGGTTGGCGAAGTTGCCGAGGATCACCTGGCCGAGCGCGCGCGTCTCGCCGTTGCTGTAGCGGCCCTCGATCACGCCGTCGCTGGCGACGTTGATGCCGGCCAGGCGGCCCGTGGTGTAGCCGTCCTGGCTGATGCTGTTGACGCCGAAGCTGTTGCCGTACTGGGTCGTGCCGGTCAGGTTGAGATCGAAGGCGAGCGGCGTGGTCGCGCCGCTGGTGACTGCGAACGACTGGGGAATGATGCCGCCCGCCGGGGTCAGCAGGCCGCCCGTGGTACTGAACGTCATCGTCGCCGGCGCCCCGACCGCGCCGCCGTCGAGCGACGTGTAGACCTGCCAGGTATTCACCGGCACGCCGGCGGTGCCGTCGCCTTTCCGGAAATACATGGCCATCAGATGTGGGTTGCCGAGCGAGTCGTACACCGTCGCGGTGGTCGAATAGTTGTAGGTGGTCGGGTCGGCCGTGTTGAAGGCCGGCGCCACGCCGAAGGTGGTGTCGCGCGAATCGAGATTGAGACCGACCTCGAGGCCGTCGCCGGTGAAGCCCGTCGGCTGGGGCTGCAGGTCGGCAGGGTCGATGTAAAGATCCACCGGGGTCGTGGTGACGATGATGCTGCTGGTCGGATCGGCCATATAGCCCGTCAGCCGGTAGCCGTTCCCGTCGACGACGTAGCCGTCCTTGTCGACGCTGAACTGGCCGTTGCGCGTCCAGCTGATGACGCCATTGTTGTCCATGCGGTAGAAACCCTGGCCGTTGATCGCCATGTCGAGCGAATTGTCGGTGACCGTGATGTTGCCCTGGGTGAAGCGCTGGTCGGTCGACATCACCGAAGTGCCGATGCCGATCTGGTTGCCGGCGCCGAGCGACGCCGCATAGACGTCCGCGAAGGCCGCGTTGGCCGACTTGAAGCCGACCGTGCCGGAGTTGGCGATGTTGTTGCCGACCACGTCGAGCGCCTTCGACGATGCGTTCAGTCCGCTCAAGCCTTGCTGGAAACTCATGAGTCCGCTCCTGTCAGATGATTTGCTTCACGTCGGCCATGGTGTACGCACCAAGCGTGCCAACTTCAAGTGCGATGCCGCTGCTGCCGCGCGTGACGGCCTGCACCAGGCCGTAGGCGAGCGCGGTCGCGACGCTGGTCGTCGTGCCGCGCTTGGCCGAGACGCTGTAGGTGTAATTGTTGCCGGTCGCGGCCTGCGCGCCGCTGTCGGTCTTGCCGTCCCAGAGATAGGGATACACGCCGGCTTCCGTTTCGCCCAGATTCAGCGTGCGCACCACGAGGCCGTTGCTGTCCTTGATGGTGACCATCACATCGTCGGCCGCGCTTCCCAGTTCGAAGCCGAAAATCGCGCCGCTTTCGCCCAGCGTCATGCTGGCACCGGGCACCAGGACGCCATGATTGACCAGGGCGGCCGCCTCCATCGCCTGTGAGTCGCTCATGCCCGACAGCAGCTTCTGCAGGGTCGCGTTGAGCTTCTCGATGCCATTGACCGTGCTGATCTGCGCCAGCTGCGAGGTCATCTGGGCGTTGTCGAGCGGATTCAGCGGATCCTGGTTCTGCAGCTGCGTCGTCAGCAGCATGAGAAAGCGGTCCTCGGCTTCGGTCATCGCGCTCGTCTTCGTGTCGGAACGCGTGTTGAGGCTCGAGTAGATCGATTCGGAGGGGTTGGAGTTGACTGTGCTGGTCGTCATGATGTTTCCTTTACTGGCCGATCGTCAGGGTCTTCGCCATCAGGGCCTTGGCGGTATTCATCACTTCAGCGTTGGTCTGGTAGGCCCGCGACGCGGAGATCATGTTCACCATCTCCTCGACGACATTGACGTTCGGCATCGCCACATAGCCCTGTTCGTTCGCGGCGGGATTCGCCGGGTCGTACTGCATGCGCAGCGGCGCGGCACTCTCGACCACCTGCGTGACGCGCACGCCGACGCCGCCGCCCTCGACCGGCGTCGCCTGAAACACCACCTGTTTGGCGCGGTAGGGCTGACCGTCGGAGCCGACCACGCTGTCGGCGTTGGCAAGATTGCTCGCCACCGCGTTGAGTCGCGCGGACTGCGCGGTCAGCGCGGAACCGGCGATGGCGAAGATGCGCAGGTCGCTCATGGCTTACTGTCCCTGGATGGCGGTTTGCATGGTGCGGAAGCGGCCGCTGATGAAGGTGAGCAGCGCCTCGACCTGCAGGGCGTTCTCGGCGAAGGAGGCGCGCTCGACATCCATATTCACGGTGTTGCCATCGACCGCCCCCTGGTATTCGGCCCGGTACTTGACCGCGCTGGCGTATGGCATCTCCTTGGCTCCGACGAGATGGCCGGTCTGCGTGCGCGCGAGGGTGACCGGTCCGACGGCGCTCGCGCCGCTCGCGCCCAGCGCCGCGCTGAGCGCCTGCTTGAAGTCGATGTCGCGCGCTTTGAAGTGGGGCGTGTCGCCGTTGGCGATATTCGACGCCAGCAGTTCCTGGCGGTGGCCACGCACGCCGAGGGCGCTGCGGAGGGTGCTCAGATCTTGTTCGAGACGGTCGATCACGGTGAAAGTCGATCCATGGTTATTTGCATCATCACCATGCAGTAACCGTGCCAGGCCGGAAATCGCTCCGTTCGCACGGCATGAGCGGCAAGCGGGTGACGAATTGCCGGCAGGCTGGCGGCAATTCTTGCCTGCGCCGGAATAAGGACGGTAAAGCGCCGTTGCATAGCCGAACTTCCGGGGCGATTCATGCTCCAATTTCGCCATGCGCCTGCTCGCCTGCCTCTGTCTCTCCTGCTGCCTCGCCATGTCCGCCCATGCCCGGCAGGATCCCGCCCCAGTGAAAAAAGCCGTCGAGAACTGGCTGAACATCCAGATCAAGGGGCTGCCCGGCGAGGTCAGCTACGAAATCGGGGGGATCGACCCCGGCAATCAGCTTGCCCCCTGCGCGCATTTCGACGTCAGCCGGCCGGCCGGTGCCCGCCCGTGGGGGCGCTCGAACGTCATGGTGCGCTGCCTCGACGAAGCCGGCTGGCGCATCTACATCCCGGTGCATATCCGTGTCAGGGTCGAGTACCTGGTCAGCGCACGTCCGATCGCCCGGGGGCAACTCGTCGCGGCGGACGACCTTGCGGCGGAAGTCGGCGACCTGTCGCAACTGCCGGCGAACGTCATCACCGATCCGGGGCAGGCGGTCGGCAAGGTGGCCGGCATCTCGATCACCCCCGGCAAGCCCCTGCGTGCCGACATGTTGAAGGCCCAACTGGTGATCCGGCAAGGCCAGACCGTCAAGATCATCTCGGAGGGACCGGGCTTTTCCGTAGCCAACGAAGGCCGCGCCCTCAACGCCGCCAGCGCCGGCCAGGTCGTTCAGGTCCGGCTGTCCGGCGGACAGGTCGTCAGCGGCATCGCCGACGCCGACGGCACGGTGGCGGTCAGATTCTGAATCAGGCTTATAATCATGGCGAAGGCATCGCTTGTTGTTGCGATAAATTGCCTCAGGTTTTTCCCGGAACTGCCGTTAAAAACGCCAAGAATATTGGTATGCAAAGGAACCGACCGTGAAAATCAACAGCGCCACGCCTGCCGTCAGCTCGACCCCGGGAACCGGAGCCTCGCGCAATTCGGATGCGGCAAAGAAAGCGGCAAGCGCCGGGATAGCCGAGCGCGTCGACATTTCCTCGCTTTCGGCCCGCCTGCAGGAAGCCGGGGCCGGCGAGGCGCCGGTCGATACGCAACGGGTTGCCGAAATCAAGCAGGCGATCGCGGAAGGCCGTTTCCAGATCAATCCTGATCGCATCGCCGACGGCTTGCTCGCCAGCGTGCACGAAATGCTTGGCCGCGCCGGCAAGACCGCCTGAAGACGGCGTGCCGACAGCCAGCAATCCCATCGCAATAGGCCGCGTACTCGGCGAAGAAATCGCCCGCCTTGAGGAGTTCATCGCCCTGCTGCAGCGCGAGCAGGAATTCCTCGCGTGTGGCGCGGTGGAACCCTTGCTGGCGCTCATCGAAAGCAAGAACTCCCTGGCGAACGCCCTGGCCAGGCTGGCGCAGACGCGCGAGCGGATCCTGATGGAACTCGGCCTGCCCGCAGGTCGGGCGGGCATGGAAGCCTGGCTGGAGAACAGCGGAACGGCCGCCGATCGCCAAGTCTGGACACGCCTGCTCGAACTGGCCGCTCAGGCACGCGATCTGAACGCGACCAATGGCAAGCTGATCGGTCTGCACATGCAGCACAACCAGCAGGCTCTCGTCGCCCTGATGTCCGCGGTCGATCGGGTGACCACCTACGGTCCCGACGGCCAGCAGCAGGCCGCCGCGCCGGGCGGCCGCAGCTTCGGCAAGGCCTGAACAAACCTAATCCGGCAGGGCGACTTCCACCGGCGTGTCCGGCGTGCGCGACTCCATGTTGATCGCCACGCGGCGGTTGCGCTGGCGCCCATCGGGCGACGCATTGTCGGCCACCGGGCGCTGGTCGGCGAAACCGGTCGCCGTCAGGCGTTGCGGCGCGACGCCGGTGTCGATGAACAGCCGCACCACGCTCGCGGCGCGGGCGCCGGAAAGTTCCCAGTTCGACGGATACAGCGGCGTGCTGATCGGGGCGTTGTCGGTATGGCCTTCGACGACGATCGGAAAATCGGTGGTGGCCAGAATCTGGCCGACCGCCGTCAGCGCCTGCCGCGCGAGCGGCTGCAGGCGCGCCTCGCCCGAGTCGAACAGCACGCTGGCGTTGATCTCGACGCTGATGCCGAGCGCCCCCTCGGTGACGCGCACCTGTCCCTGCTGCACCAGCGGGGCGAGCGCCTCGGTGATTTCCTTCGCCTTGTTGCGCAGCAACTCGCGGTTCTTCTCGCGATTGACGTCGGTCTTGAGATTGGCGACCTGCGGCCGCTTGATCGGGATGGCGACCGGCACCGGCGCGCTCGGGTTGACCTCCACCATCGCGCCGACGCTGCTGCCGGGGATATTGCGGAAAGCCGAGGAAATCGAATCGGACAACACGCGGTACTTGCCTTCATTCACCGACGAAATCGCGTACATGACGACGAAGAAGGCGAACAGCAGGGTGATGAAGTCGGCGTAGGAAACCAGCCAGCGCTCGTGGTTCTCGTGCTCCTCTTCCTTGCGCCGTCTGGCCATGTTCAGACGAAATAGCCCTGCAGACGGGATTCGATGATGCGCGGGTTGTCGCCGTTGGCGATGCCGACCAGCCCATCGACGAACATCTCGCGCAGGATGACCAGGCGCGCGATGTTGGCGATCAGCTTCTTGGCCATCGGCAAGAAGATCAGGTTAGCCGCACCGACGCCGTAGATCGTGGCGACGAACGCCACGGCGATCCCGGCGCCGAGCTTGGAAGGATCGGTGAGGTTCTCCATGACGTGGATGAGCCCCATGACGGCGCCGAGGATGCCGATGGTCGGCGAGTAGCCGCCAGCCGACTCCCAGATCTTCGCCGCCTGCTTCATCTGCTCCTCGTAGGCGCCGATCTCGACCTCGAGTACCTCGCGCAGGCGCTCCGGTTCGACGCCATCGACCAGCAGCTGCAGGCCCTTGCGCATGAAGGGATCGGGCACCAGCGGGATCTGCCCTTCGAGCGCCAGCAGACCCTCCTTGCGCGCGACGTGGCTCCAGCGCGCGACCTGGGTGATGAGCTGCTCCGGACGGGTCGGCGGCGGCAGCAGCACCCATTTGCTCATCTTGATGCCGGTGAGGAAGGTCGCCAGCGGGCTTTGCAGCATGACAGCGCCGAGCGTGCCGCCGATGACGATGAGAAAGGCCGTCGGCTGCAGCAGCGATGCGATATGTCCGCCTTCGAGCACCTGGCCGCCGAGGATCGCGGCGATGCCGAGAAAGAGGCCGGCAATGCTGATCTTGTCCATGGCGGTCAGGCAGGCGCCCCCTGCGCGGCTTTCGGTTTGCGGCCGCGGCGCCGCCCGGTCGCCGGCGCGGCGCCTTCGGTGCCGAGCACCGCGGCGCGCAGCCGGGCGACGGCCTGGCTATGCAGCTGGCAGACGCGCGACTCGGTGACGCCGAGCACCTCGCCGATCTCGCGCAGATTCAGTTCCTGTTCGTAGTAGAGCGCCATCACCATCTGCTCCCGTTCGGGCAGCCGACCGATCGCCGCGACGAGCGCGGCGCGCATGTCGTTTTCCTCGATGAGCGCGAACGGGTCGGGTGCGGCCCCGTCCGCATGACGATCGAGATAATCCTCGTCCTCGCCGGCCAGATCCTCGAGATAGACGAGTTGGTGGCCGCGCGCCTCCTGCAGCAGGTGCTGGTAATCGGCCAGCGGCATGCCGAGTGCCGCCGCCAGGTCGCCTTCGCTGGGCACGCGCCCCTGCTCGTGTTCGAGCTTCTGCAGCATCGTCTCGACGCGGCGCATTTCCTTGCGGATGCCGCGCGGCAGCCAGTCGTTCTCGCGCAGACCGTCGAGCATTGCGCCGCGCACGCGCTGCACCGCATAGGTTTCGAACTGGGCGCCCATGCCTTCCTCGAAGCGGCCGAGCGCATCGAGCAGTCCGAGCATGCCGTTCTGGACAAGATCATCCACCTGCACGCTGGCCGGCAGCCTCGCCATCAGGTGATGGGCGATGCGCTTGACCAGCGGGATGTATTGATTGACGAGCCGCTCCCTGTCGAGCGTGCCCTGGGCTGTGTACATCGCGGTATGCGTCGGGCTCAAGATGGCGCGGCGGGCGGCGTTGAAGGGCCAGCGAACTATAGCACCGAATCATGCGTGGCAGCCCGGGGCGGACGGCGCGCGCACCGCCGCCAAGTCGCCGGCCCCGGCCCTGTCCGCCATGCCGAGATACTCGAGGCGGACGCCCAGATAGTCGCGCGCCACGCGCTGCATGTTGTCGAACACGCTCTGCGCTTCCGCGGCGTTCCGGGCGTGCGAGATGACGATGCGGAAACGCCGGCAACCCCGCTCGTGCACGGCGCGCTTGATGCGCGCGTAGGCGTCGATGACATCCGTGTCCCGCGCCGCCACCGTCAGCGTCACGGCAGAGGCGCCGAACAGGCGGCGCAGGCCGTCCGCCTGATCGCCCATCAGCGCGGCCGCATGCCGCTGCAGGTCGGCCGGCTCAGACAACCGCGGCCCCTTGCGCCGTGCCATGCGCCGGTACGATCAGCCCCAGTTCGTCGTCCTTGAGCCGGTGCACCGAACCGGCCGCCTGCTGCTTGAAGGCGCGATGCAGCAGGTAGCTGCGGTTCGGCAGGTGCAGGTCCTCCGGCACGCGCTGGCCGTTGGCGACATAGGCGAGCAGCAGGCCGTTGCGCACGATGGCGTCGAGCGCCGGCGCCAGCGCGGCGGTCTCGTCCACCTTCGAGAGGATGCAGCCGGCGATGTCCTCGCCGGCATAGCTGCGGATCACGTCGTCGAGCGTGTCGCCGCGGCTGGTGGCATTCAGCAGCAGCAGGCGCCGCACGTCGCCGGCGCGGCTGAGCATCGCGGCCTGCTCGGCGACCATGCGGTCGCGCTGGCTCATGCCGACGGTATCGATGAGCACCAGATGTTTGCCGCGCAGGTCGGCCAGCGTGCGGCGCAGGTCCTCGCTGTCGCGCACCACATGCACCGGCACGCCGAGGATGCGGCCGTAGATGCGCAGCTGCTCGTGCGCGCCGATCCGGTAGCCGTCGGTGGTCAGCAGCGCCAGCTTCTCAGCGCCGTAGCGCACCACGCAGCGCGCGGCCAGCTTGGCGGTGGTCGTCGTCTTGCCGACGCCGGTCGGCCCGACCAGCGCGAACACGCCGCCGCGGTCGACCAGGTCGTTTTCGGCGGTCAGCGTGCGCAGGCGCCGATTGACGGCGCCGGCCAACCACTTGCGCCCCGCCGGCACATCCAGATCGTCTGGCATGTCGTCCACCAGGCGGCGCGCCAGCAGGCCGGAAAAGCCGGCGTCGATCATTTCGCCGAGCAACTGCGCCTTGACCGGCGCGTGGCGCGACATGTCGCCCCAGGCGAAGCCCGCCAACTGGCGTTCGAGCAGGCTCTTGATCGAGCGCATCTCCTCCATCAGCTGCTGCACCTGCGCGTTGCCTTCGCTGCCGCCGGACAGGCCGATCTCATCGGCGGCCTGCGCGAGGGCGGCAGACATGGCCTCGCGGCTGGACTCCGCCGCAGGCGTGCGCGGCCGTGGCGGCAGGGGACGCGGCCGGACGCGTTCCGTCGCGGCGGCAGGCGGAACGGCCGACGCGGCTGGAGCGGCAGGTGCGGCCGCCGGCGCGGTTTCCTGGCGGGGCGGCTGCCAGGGCTGGAAGGGCAGCGGCGCCCGCGCCTTGGCCGACAGCGTCACGGCGTAGTCGTCCTCGTCGCCCGGCACAAGACTCGGCGCCGGCGAGGCGGCGGGCGCACGCTCTGGCGGCGAGACGGCAGCCGTTTTGACCGGCGCCGGCGCGGCCGCGCGGCCACCGCCGTTGCCCGCAATCGTCTCGAGGCTGTCGGCCGACATGGCGACGATCTCCACCCCGCCGGGCACCGACTTGTTGGAGATCACGATCGCCTCGGGGCCGAGCTCGGCCTTCACCTTGCGCAGCGCCTCGCGCGCACTTTCACCGAAAAAGCGTTTCACGGTCATGTCAGTTCCTTCTCTCTTCGTGCGTCATCCATCAGCCTTTGCCGCCGATGATCGCCGTCACCTTGATCGTCTTCGAATCGGGGATTTCGCTGTTCGCCAGCACTTTCAGGTTCGTCCAGGCGCGCCGCAGGAAGCGCGACAGCAGCCAGCGCAAGCCGCCCGGCACGAGCAGCACCGGCGGCAGGCCAAGATCCTCCTGCCGCTTCGCAACCACCGCCGTCTCGCGCAGCAGCGTGTCGGCGAGACCCGGCTCGATGCCCGAGCCGTCGGCGCCTGCGCCCTGCAGCGCCTGCGACAGCAGACGCTCCAGACCGGGATCGAGCGCCATCACCTGCAGATCCTCGCCGGCCGGGAAGATCTGCTGCACGATCGCGCGGCCGAGGGCGACGCGCACCAGCGCCGTCAACTCGGCGGCATCCTGGCTGCGCGGCGCGCTTTCGGCCAGCGTCTCGATGATGGTGCGCATGTCGCGGATATTGACGCCCTCCTCCAGCAGGTTCTGCAGCACGCGCTGGACTGTGGACAGCGGCAGCACCTTCGGCACCAGCTCGTCGATGAGCTTCGGCGCCTCCTTGGCGAGATGATCGAGCAGCGCCTGCGTTTCCTGGCGGCCGAGCAGTTCGGCAGCGTGGCTGAGGATCACGTGGTTGAGGTGAGTGGCCACCACCGTGCTCGCATCGACCACCGTATAGCCCATGACGTGCGCCTGATCGCGCATGGCCGGCTCGACCCAGACGGCGGCCAGGCCGAACGCCGGGTCCTTGGTCTGCGTGCCCGGCAGCGGACCGCTGACGCGGCCCGGATTGATCGCCAGGAACATGCCTGGGTAGGCCTCGCCGATGCCGACCTCGACGCCCTTGAGCGTGATGCGGTAGGCATTCGGCTTGAGCTCGAGATTGTCGCGGATATGTACCGGCGCGGACAGGAAGCCGACCTCCTGCGCGAACTTCTTGCGCAGGCCGCGGATGCGCTTGAGCAGTTCGCCATCCTGGCCCCGATCGACCAGCGGAATCAGGCGATAGCCGACCTCGAGGCCGAGCACATCGACCGGCGCCACATCGGCCCAGCTGGCCTCGTTCGCCTCTTCGGGAGGCGCTGCCGGCGCGGCAGGCTGCTGTGCGGCGGCCAGGCCTTCCCGCTGCCGCTGCATCTTCCACCAGGCTAGTGCGCCGAGGGTGGCTGCCAGCAGCAGGAAGACGAAATGCGGCATGCCGGGAATCACACCGAGCACACCGAGAATGCCGGCGACGAGCGCAAGCACGACCGGGTTGCCGAACAGCTGCGTCATGAACGAACTGGTGATGTCCTTTTCGTCATTGACGCGCGACACCACCAGGCCGGCCGCCACCGAAATGACGAGGGCTGGAATCTGCGCGACCAGGCCGTCGCCGATGGTCAGCAGGGAAAATGTCTGGGCCGCTTCCATCCAGCTCATGTCCTTCTGCAGGACGCCGATGAAGATGCCGCCGACGATGTTGATGAACGTGATGAACATGCCGGCGTTGACGTCTCCGGCCACGAACTTGCCCGCGCCGTCCATGGCGCCGTAGAAATCCGCTTCGCGGCGCAGGTTCTCGCGCTGCTTGACGGCCTGCTGCTCGTCGATGAGTCCGGCGTTCAAGTCCGCCTCGATGGCCATCTGCTTGCCCGGCATGGCGTCCAAGGTAAAGCGGGCCGTCACCTCGCCGATGCGTGTAGCGCCCTTGGTGATGACGACAAAATTGATGATGACGAAGATGACGAATACCACCATGCCCACTACATAGCTGCCGCCCACGACGAATTGGCCGAAGGCCCTGATCACCTGGCCGGCGGCATCTTCCCCCTCGGAGCCGTGCAACAGAATAAGACGCGTGGAGGCGATATTCAGCGCCAGTCGGTACAGGGTAATGACGAGCAGCAGAGACGGGAAGGACGAGAAGTTCAGGGGGTTGGTGGTGTACATGCCCACCATGAGTATGATGATGGCCATGGTGAGGCTGAAGGTCAGCAGAATGTCCAGGGCAAAGGTCGGCAATGGGACCAGGATAATGACCAACACCGCCAGGACGCCGATGCCCATGAATATGTCGCTTACGAACTTATCGGAGGCCTTGAACGGTAAGACGTCTGCTCTTGCCATGTTGTGTGCTCCTTAAAGCCTCGCTCTATTATCCGAGACCCATCCCGGGCTTGAGACGATACACATACGCCAGGACTTCGGCTACGGTCCGGTACAGCTCTTCCGGGACGTAATCGCCGATGTCGGCAGCCTTGAACAAGGCCTGCGCCAGCGGTTTGTTCTCCATGATCGGTACGGAGTGCTTGCGGGCCTCTTCCTTGATCCTTTGCGCCACGAAACCGGCACCCTTGGCCACGACCATGGGTGCGATCATTTTGCCGCGCTCGTATTTCAGCGCGACCGCCAAATGCGTGGGGTTGGTGATGACCACGGTGGCCTTGGGTACGGCCTTAAACATGCGCCGGCGCGCCATCTGGTACTGGATAGAGCGGATGCGGCTCTTGACCCTTGGATCGCCCTCGCTCTGTCGATGCTCTTCCTTGACTTCCTGCTTGGTCATCATGAGATCCTGGGTATGCTGCCACCGCTGGAAGATGAAGTCCGCCACCGCAATCAGGATGAACATCCACAGGGCGTCCCAAAGCAGACGCATTACGGCCTGGAAAAACGTCATTGTAATGACGCTTATGTCGCAATTCAATAACGGTGGGAAGAGCGGCAACTCGCGCCGAATAGCCCGGTAAGTCACCCAAGAAAATATGAGAAGGATCACCAGACTTTTGACGAGTTGCTCCAGGCTGCGCAGTGACATGAACTTATTCTTGAATCCGGTAATGGGGTTGAGCTTGGCAAGCTTGGGAATAAGCGGTTCGCCGCTGATGCGGAACCCTACCTGAACAATATTCGAGAACAGGCCGACGGCCAAGAAGACAATCAGAATAGGTAGCAGCAAGATGGACAGCTGGACGACGCCGCTTTTGAAGATGCTCACAAACGACTCCTGACTTCCGTTCCAGAGCATGAGATTGTGGAGATAATAGCGGACGATGTCGGCGAGTTGCTTGGCTACCGATGGAATATAGAAGTAGAACGCCAAAACGCTGACTAAGAACAGGAATGCCGTTGAGACCTCGGTGCTCTTGGCGACCTGTCCTTTATCACGCGCATCCTCAATGCGCTTGCCGGTTGGTTGTTCAGTTCGTTCCTGACCCTCTTCGCTCTCTTTCGCCATCGGCAGAGTTATATGCGAAATCCGTACCACCATTCAGGCGGAGGTTTCGGAGAGAAAACCTTCGTGCTTGACAAAGGCTGATAATTGCATTATGCAACAATTGTAACCTTAAAACCGACTACAGCTTGCATCAAGGAGAATATATATGGGTTACGAACACTTATTGTCGCCGGGTTCAATCGGCAAGGTCGTCATACGCAACCGGGTGGTGCTGCCCCCCCTGGAAGTGGGTATGGCCAATTTCGACGGCACGCCCTCGGAACAACTGATCGGCTACTACGAGGAACGCGCCCGGGGCGGCCTAGGGCTCCTGATCACCGGAATCACGCGTGTCAATGAACGCCACGGCGCCGGGCTGCCCCGCCAGCTGGCCATGAGCAGCGACCGGCACATCGAGCCATTTGCGAGAATGGTCGAGCGCGTGCATGCCCATGGCACCAAGATTTTCTGTCAGCTCCACCACCCGGGTCGCCAGAGCAATTCGCTCATGATCGGTTCCTGGCCGGCCATGGAGCTAATCGGAAGGGTCTGGCCTGGTTACTGGAAGTACTTTTTCAAGCTGGTGCCGGCCGCGGAAAAGTTCGCCCAGACCGGACTGGTCCCGGCCGTCGTGGCCCCATCGGCCGTGGCCTGCACGTACTCCAAGCAGAAGACACGAGCCTTGTGGCGCTGGGAGGTCAAGAGTCTGATCCAGGACTTCATCAAGGCCGCCCACCGCGTCCAGCGCTCAGGCGCCGACGGCGTCGAACTGCATGCCGCCCACGGCTACCTCATCCAGCAGTTCTTGAGCCCCCACACCAATCGGCGCACGGACGAATACGGCGGATCCTTTGAAAACCGTATGCGCTTCATCCTGGAGATTATCAGCGGCATCCGCAGCCTGTGTGGACCGGATTTTCCGATCGCCGTGCGGCTGACCGTGGACGAATATTACCGCTGCATCGGGCAGCCGGGCCAAGGCATAGAACTGGCCGAGGGCATCGCCATCGCCAAGCGCCTTGAACAGGCCGGTGTGGACGCCATCGATGTCTCGTCGGCCAACTATGAGACCATGAACTACTGGCT
>DDXW01000016.1 GCA_002347285.1 Rhodocyclaceae bacterium UBA2250
GGCTAAATGCGATTGCCCTGGCGGACTAGATTGCAACGCAACATGTTGAAGACAGGGGGGGGTACCATGTCGATGAAGCGCTGCGCTGCCGTCCTGGCGGCATTCCTATTCGGCCTGTGGGCGGGCATGGCGGCCGCCGCTGACGCGCCGCCGGTCAAGCTCAATACCACCGCCGATCACGCCAAGTTCAAGGAACTGGAAGGGCCGTTCAAATCCGGCCCGGAAGTGACCAAGGCCTGTCTGTCCTGCCACACCGAGGCCGCGCGGCAGGTGCATCGCACCAAGCACTGGACCTGGGAGTTCATGAATCCCGAGAACCAGCAGCGGCTCGGCAAGAAGAACGTCCTCAACAACTTCTGCATCTCGATCCCCTCGAACTATCCGTCCTGCACCTCCTGCCACGTCGGCTACGGCTGGAAGGACAAGGACTTCGATTTCAGCAAGGAAGAGAACGTCGACTGCCTGGTCTGCCACGACACCACCGGCAACTACTCGAAGCCGCCCGGCCTCGCCGGCAATCCGGTGGTCGGCGAGCCGATCGAAATGCCACCGGGTTCCGGCAAGATCCTCAAGCCGGTCGATCTCGCCAAGGTGGCGCAGAAGGTCGGCAAGACCAGCCGCGACACCTGCGGCGCCTGCCACTTCCGCGGCGGCGGCGGCGACGGCGTCAAGCACGGCGACATGGACACCTCGCTGGCCGCGCCCGATGCCGCGGTGGATGTCCATATGGACGCTTCCGGCCTCGACTTTACCTGCGGCACCTGCCACAAGACGTCGAGCCACGACGTGCCGGGCAGCCGCTATACACCGGCTGCGGCCGACAAGCAGGGCGCGATCATCCGCGGCAAGGAGGAGAAGCGCAATCCCGCCACCTGCGTCGCCTGCCACAGCAACGCGCCGCACAAGGAAGCGGACACCAAGCAGGCGGCCCGCCTCAACCACCACGCCACCAAGGTGGCCTGCCAGACCTGCCACATCCCCGCGTTCGCGCGCGGCGGCGTCCCGACCAAGCTGAGCTGGGACTGGTCGACCGCCGGCAAGCTCGACAAGGACGGCAAGCAGTTCACCATCAACGACGAGCACGGCCACGCGATCTACGCCTCGCACAAGGGCGACTTCGTGCTCGGCGAGAACGTCAAGCCCGAATACCGCTGGTTCAACGGCGAGGTCAACTACACGCTGCTCGGCGACAAGGTCGAGAAGGGCAATATGCCCACACCCATCAATCGCATCAGCGGCAGCCCGACCGACGGCAAGTCGCTGATCTGGCCGTTCAAGGTCATGCGCGGCAAGCAGCCCTACGACCCGGTGAACAAGACGCTGGTGACGCCGCACACCGCCGGCAACGACGACACCGGCTACTGGAAGAACCTCAAGTGGGAGCAGGCGATCGAGACCGGCATGAAGAACTCGGGCGCACCGTTCTCCGGCAAGATCGATTTCATCTCCACCGAGATGTACTGGCCGATCACCCACATGGTGGCGCCGAAGGACAAGGCGGTCGGCTGCGCCGAGTGCCACAGCAAGGGCGGCCGTCTCGAGGGCATCACCGGCGTCTATCTGCCCGGCCGCGACGCCAATCCGCTCATCGACAAGGCCGGCTGGCTGCTGGCGCTGCTCGCCTTGGTCGGCGTGCTCGGCCACGGCGTCATGCGCATCGCCACCCGCAAGAAAGCCTGAGGAGAACGCACATGTCCGAACGCATCTACATCTTCAAGAAATTCGAACGCTTCTGGCACTGGACGCAGGCGGCACTGATCATCTTCATGCTGATCACCGGCTTCGAGATCCACGGCAGCTATGCCAACTTCGGCTTCCAGAAGGCGGTGCAGTATCACACCGTCGCTGCCTGGACGCTGATCGGCCTGTGGGTGTTCGCGATCTTCTGGCACCTGACCACCGGCGAGTGGAAGCAGTACATCCCGACCACCGAGAAAGTGGTCGCCATGATCAAGTACTACCTGTCCGGCATCTTCAAGGACGCGCCGCATCCCTACCGCCCGACCCAGCTGCGCAAGCACAACCCGCTGCAGCGCCTCGCCTACCTGTTCATCCTCGTGCTGGTCGGGCCGCTGATCTGGGTGACCGGGCTGCTCTACCTGTTCTACGACCAGTGGGCGGCCTGGGGTCTGGGCGGCTTCGATCTCGCGACGGTCGCGACCGGCCATGTGATCGGCGCCTTCTTCATGCTGATCTTCCTGATAGCCCACGTCTACCTGATCACCGCCGGCGCGACGCTGACTTCGCACCTCAAGGCGATGATCACCGGCTGGGAAGAGGTCCACTAAGGGCCCACCAAGTCTTCTGCACCTCCTCCAGGTGAAGTGGCCCCGCGCAGTCGGCGGGGCCTTTTTTCGCCGCCTCGCCGGCGCCGAATTTCCGTTGCCGGCGGCCGTCAGCCGAAGGCGTCCGTCATCAGGTTGTCGAGCCAGCCGGCGGCGTATTGCGCCTCGATCTTGCGGTGCAGGCGCGAGACGGGTTTGGCGTCCTTGCCGCTGCCGATCGTCACCGGCGAGATGCCGCTGCCTTCCTTGACGTACACCCAGGTGTTGCCCTCGACGCGGTAGAGGTGCACGACCGAGAAGCCCCAGTCGTGGGCGACAACGCTGTAGCAGGTGTTGGTATAGACCGGCACCGGCGGCGGCAGGCCGTTGAGCTTCGCCACGAGGCTGGCGGCGACCACCTTGGCCTGCGAGTTGGCCATGTGCGCCGATTTCGGGAAGGGGTTGTTGCTGGCCAGGTCGCCGCCGGCGCAGGCATCGCCGATCACGTAGATGTCCTTGTGGGCGGTCGATTCCATGTTGTCCGGCCTGACGGCGCACCAGACGCCGCTGTTGACGAGGCCGGCGGTCTTGGCGATCTTGCCGGCGTGATGCGGCGGGATGACGTTGAGCACGTCGGCCTTGAACTCGTCGAAGGTCGTGCGGCAGGTCATGGCGTCGGCATCGACCTCCTCGACCGCGCCGCCGCTGGCGCCGGCCACCCATTCGATCATGCCGTTCGGGCCGTAGCCGTAGAGTTCCTTCCAGGCCTGCTCGAACAGCGGCCGCTTGGAGAAGCTGTCGTTGGCGTCGAGGATCAGCACCTTGGCCTTCTTCTTGCCGTGGTGCTTGCAATACATGGCGACCTGGGCCGCTCGCTCGTAGGGGCCAGGCGGGCAGCGGAACGGCCCCTTCGGCACGGCGATGATGAAGCGTCCGCCATCGGGCATCGCGGCCAGCTGCTTCCGCAGCAGCAGCGTCTGCGCGCCGGCCTTCCAGGCGTGCGGCAGGCGCGTCTCGGAAATCTCCGGCGTGAGGCCGGCCACCGCGCCGTAGTTGAAATCGACGCCGGGCGAGACGACGAGGGCGTCGTAGTCGAGGCTCTTGCCGTCGGCGAGGCTGACCTTCTTGCCGGCCGGATCGACGCCGACGACCTCGCCATGCACGATCCGCACGCCCCGCCGTGCCAGGCGCTCATAGCCGGTCTGCAGCGACTGGATGTCGCGCGAATGGGAGATCACCTCATTCGAGAGCGGGCAGGAGGTGTAGCGCGTTGCGCGCTCGACGAGAGTGACCTCGATGCCGGCGTCGAGCAGGCGCAGGTACTTGGCGACGCTGGCGCCGCCGAAGCCGCCGCCGACCACGACCACGCGGGCCTTCGGCTGCGCGGCGCGCGCCGCGGGGATGCACAGGAAGGCCGCGCCGGTCGCGGCCGTCAGGCTCTTGAGAAAACTGCGACGATCGATCGGATCCATGGCTTACTTCCCCTGCGCGCCGTAGTAGCGGGCGGCCGCGGACACGTCGTCGGGCTTCATGTCGCGCGCGGCCTTTTTCATCTTGCGATGCGGCATCTTGAATTCGTTGCTGCGGTACTTCATCAGTTCGAGTTCCAGGTATTGTGCCCATTGGCCGTTGAGCAGCGGCGCATCGACATCGGGGTCGTTGCCGGTGAGGCCGTGGCAGTCGCGGCAAGTGTCGCCTGCCGCCGCCTTGCCCTTGGCCAGCACGGCTTCCGCAGCCGGCTGCGGTGTCGGCACCCACGGCTGGCGGGCGAAATACTCCGCCAGCGCGTCGATCTGGTCGTCGCTGAAACCCTTGACGATGCGATCCATGGTGATCGACGTGCGTTCGCCGTATTTCCACTGCTTCATGACCCGCTTCAGATACGCCTTCGGCAGGCCGCCGATCGAGGGAATCGGTGCGGCGACGCTGACGCCGCCGACGCCGTGGCAGCCGTTGCAGGTGCGGGCGAGCGGCTCGATGTCGAGCGCCGCGAGCGTCGGGGCGGACAGCAGGGCCAGGGCGAGGGACAGGATGGTGTGGCGCATGGTTACGCTCCTTCTCATTTCGCCGTGCTCAGGCCGATCAGCACCAGCGTCAGCAGCGTCAGGCCGGCGATGATCAGCACGCTCGTGACGAACGAGGCGACCAGGTCGAAGCGCCGCGACGGCCGCTTGACCAGGTACTTGTCGAGCTCGCCGCTGGCGAGCAGGCGCTCGTATTCCATGCGGTGGTCGTGCTTGAACTCCTCGATCGGGATCGCGCCGGTGAAGATGGTCGTGCTCATCGGGAAGCGCTCGGGGCGGAAATGCACGTTGAAGAAGTGCACCGAGTTGAGGAAGATCGCGGCGAGCAGCGCCTCCTCGGCATGCACCAGGGTGGCGACGTTGAATACCCAGCCGGGCAGGAAGGCGGCGGTCTTCTCGGGCGCGAACAGCATGATGCCGGAGGAGCCGATCACCGCCGCGCCCCAGAACGGCGCCCAGTAGTCGAACTTCTGCCAGTAGGTCCAGTGGCAGAACTGCGGGCGCGGCGCCAGGCCGAAGAACCACTTGAACATGTCGCGCAGGTCGCGCAGGTCCTTCCAGTTCGGCAGCAGCGAGGTGCCGCCGAACCACTCGAAGGTCTTGCGCTTGCGCCAGATGTTGATGATCGCGATGGCCAGATGGACGAGGAAGATCGCCAGCCAGATCACCGCGGCGGTGCGGTGGATGATGCCTTCCATCTGCGTGCCGCCGAGGAACACCACCACGGCCTTGGCCCAGCCGGTGTGCGAGAACAGCAGCGTGGTGCCGGTGAGGATCAGCGCCATCGTCGAGATGGCGAAGAGGAAATGGATCCAGCGCCAGGCTGGTGTGAAGCGGCGATAGAAGACGGTGTCGGGCCTGTCGAGATCCTCGTTGAAGCCCTTGCCCTGGAAGCGGTCCATCAGTTCGCGGAACAGCCAGAGCAGCACGTGCAGCCAGAAGAAGGCCATCACGCCGACGATCAGCGCCTGCATGAAGCGCTTGGCGGACCACAGCCAAGGATACTTCTCGCGGTTGTCCGGATCGCCGTGCGGCTGGAACTCGAGGAAGCTGGCGGTCGCGTTCTTGTGGCAGTTCTTGCAGTTCTCAAGCCGGTTGTCGGCATGCACGCGCGAGGTCGGGTCCTTCGCGTCCTTGATGTCGTGGCCGCCGTGGCAGTCGAAGCACTTGGCGGTATTGGTGTAGCCGAGGCGGTGCACCTGGCCGTGGTAGGAGGCGAAATAGGTCTTGCGCGCGTTCTCGTGGCAGTTGCCGCAGTTCTGCGTGATCGCCAGCTTCGCCGGATCGTCCTTGGGCGAGGAGATCGCGTGCGTCGTATGGCAGTCGGCGCAGACGGCCGACTTCTCGTCCTGCTTCTCGGTGATCAGCTTGCCGTGCAGCGAGCCGAGATAGTCGTTCTTCTGCTTCTCGTGGCAGCGGCCGCAGACTTCCGGATTCTTCAGCCGGTGCTCCTTGCGCTGCAGCGTACCGGGCTTGCCGATGTCGTGGGCGTCGTGGCAGTCGTGGCAGGCGGCATTGACGGCGGCCTGGTTCTTCGGGTTCGGGCGCGCGTGCACCGAGTGCAGATAGCTGTCGGTCTGCCGCAGCACGACGTCGAGGCGCTCGCGCTTCTGCGGGTCCGGATCTCTCTTGAGCTTCTCGGCTTCCTGCTTGTGGCACTCGATGCAGCCGATGGCGCCGGCCAGCGGCTTGGCGTGGGGCAGCTTGGTCACGTCGCGGTGGCAGCCGACGCAGGCCACCTTGCCGTGCACGCTGTGCTCGAGCTTCTGCGCGTCGATGAAAATGTTGTGCTGCGTGCCGTCGGGCCGGACCACGTGCTTTTCTTCCTGGTCGGCGTGGCAGCGCAGGCAGCGATGATTTTCGATGGCGGGTGCGGCAGCCGCGGCGCCATCGACGGCCGCCGGTGCCGTACCCGAGAAGATTGCCCCGGCGAGCAACAGGATTGCGCACCAAGCCTTGGCTGAACCAACCATGCTGAAAATTCCTCCGCTGAATCTTCGAACTGTTCTTGTTGTTGTCGTTCGCCCTTGCGATCTGGGGGTGCGCGATTGTATGAGGAGGAAGCGCACCGTCACATTACGTTTATTTATTTGTTCATTGGCTCAGCGCACGAACGACAGCGCCAGCCCGAACAGCGCGCAGGCGCCGATCACCTTGAGGATGTCGACCTTGTACTTCCACAGCGCGAGGAAGGCGGCGACGGCGATCGCCAACGGCAGCACGTCGAAGCGTCCGGTGAAGGGTGCGGCCTCGCTGGCCTCCGGCCAGAAGGTGTGCCAGGCGAAGAACACCGCGAGGTTGAGGATCACGCCGACCACGGCGGCGGTGATGGCGGTCAGCGGCGCGGTGAACTTGAGCTCGCCGCGCGTCGCCTCGACCAGCGGTGCGCCGGCGAGAATGAACCAGAAGCTCGGCAGGAAGGTGAAGAAGGTCGCGACGGTCGCGCCGGCCAGGCCCGCCGCGACCGGCTGGGCGAGCACCTCCTTGGTCACCCCGCCGAGGTAGCCGACCCAGGTCACCACCATGATCAGCGGTCCCGGCGTCGTTTCGCCGAGTGCCAGGCCGTCCATCATCTGCGGCCCGGTGAGCCAGCCGAAGTGCTCGACGGCCGCCTGATAGACGTAAGGCAGCACCGCGTAGGCGCCGCCGATGGTGAGGAAGGCGGCGGCGGTGAAGAACTCGCCCATGTCGCGCAGCGTGCCGGCGCCGCCGGTGAGGAGCAGCGCGGCGATCCAGACCAGCACGAAGACGAGCGTCGTGGCGACGAGCTTGACCCAGGAGAAGCGTGCCTGGGCCGGGGGCGGCGTGTCGTCGTCGATCAGCGCCGGGCCGTACTGCTTGTGCGCGGTGCCGTGGCCGCCGCCGCCCTTGAATTTTGCCGGCATGATCCTTCCGCCGATGATGCCGAGGAGGGCAGCGGCCAGCACGACCCAGGGAAAGTCGACCTTGTAGAAGAAGATGCCGACGAAGGCCAGCGCGGCGATGGCGAGCAGCACTTCGTTCCTGATCGCCCGCGTGCCGATGCGCCAGGCGGCGAACAGCACGACGGCGACCACCGCCGGCTTGATCGCGTAGAAGATGCCGGCCACCTGCGGCACGCCGCCCCAGGCCAGGTAGCTGCCGGCGAGCAGCGAGAGCAGCGCGAAGGCCGGCAGGAAGAACAGCACGCCGGCGATGATGCCGCCGGGAATGCCGTGCAGCAGCCAGGCGATGTAGATGGCGAGCTGGGTCGCCTCGGGGCCCGGCAGCAGCATGCAGTAGTTGAGCGCATGCAGGAAGCGGTGCTCTGAAATCCATCGGCGCTTCTCCACCAGCTCGGTATGCATCATGGCGATCTGCCCGGCGGGGCCGCCGAAGCTGATGAAGCCGAGCTTGAGCCAGTAGAGGAAAGCCTCGGACAAACTCGGCGCTGGCGGGGCGGCGGCTGGTTGCATGTCGGTTCCTTGCGGCAAGGTTGGCCTCGCCCCATGCTAGCAGACCTCTTTTGGGTATCATGGCAAAGCGAAATGACGATAGACATAACGATAACGAGGAGCCTCCCCCAATGGCGCAGCTGCTGACGCTCTCGCGCGCCGCCCACCTGCTCGGCGTGACGCGCGCGGTCCTGCAAAGCCGCATCGCCGCCGGCGATTTGCCGTCGCATGACGGCATGGTGGCGAGCGAAGACCTGGAGAGGCTTTTCCCCGATCTGCGCCTGGAAGATTCCGGCGCCTTCGAGCGCATCACCAGGATCCGCGAGGAGGCCTTCGGCAAGCGCATCCGCGAGCGCGTGCTGCCGAACCAGGAGGTGCTGGCGCAGCGCCTGGCGGCGCAGAGCGAGGAACTTGAGGAGGTGCGCCGCACGCTGGCGCACTACCACGACCTGCTCGAGGCGCTGCGCGAGCGCATCGACCGGATGGCCGGCGCCTCCCCCTCCGAGCAGCTCGCCGAGCTGGCCCGCTTCATCGACGAGGGACTGGCCGGGGTGCTGGCCAGCGAAGAGCCGGCGGACAAGGTGGCCATCATGGACAACGTGTTGCGCGTCATGACGGCGCAGGTGAAGGTGAAGCCCTCCGGCCACGAGTTCTTCGTCGAGGGCAGCGAGACGATCCTCGCCGCCGCGCTGCGCGCCGGCCTGGCGCCGTCCTACGGTTGCGGCAACGGCAACTGCGGGCTGTGCAAGGCGCGCATCGTCTCCGGCCAGACGCGCCAGGTGCTGAACAGCGACTACCCGCTCTCGGCCGGCGAGCGTGCGCAGGGCTACGCGCTGCTGTGCTCGCATACGGCGGTGTCCGACCTCGTCGTCGAGATGCTCGAGGCGCAGTCGCCCGACGACATTCCCCGGCAGGAAATCGTCGCCAGGGTGAAGAGCGTCGAGCCGCTGAGCGCCGACATCCTGCTGCTGCACCTGCAGACGCCGCGCGGCAACCGGCTGCGTTTCCTCGCCGGCCAGCGCGTGGCGCTGTCGGTCTCCGGCTCGACCGCCAATTTCCGCGGCGAGTATCCGGTCGCCTCCTGTCCCTGCGACGACCGCAACCTGCTGTTCCACATCCGCCGCGGCAACGGCGACGACGAGCGGGACGAGTTCGCCGACCGCCTGTTCGCCGGCGCGCTGAAGGCCAACGACGCCGTCAGCCTGTTCGGGCCGTTCGGCGCTTTCGTCCTGCGGAAGGATTCGCCGCGCGATCTCGCCTTCCTCGCCTGCGACACCGGCTTCGCGCCGGTCAAGAGCCTGGTCGAGCATGCGGTCGCCTCCGACCTGCCGGGCCTGATCCGCCTCGTCTGGGTGGCGACGCGCCCCGACGGACACTATCTGGAAAACCAGTGCCGCGCCTGGGCCGACGCGCTCGAAACCTTCAGCCATGTCGCGCTGACCGCGCCGGATGCCGCCGCCGCCGGCGCGCTCGCCGCCCGGCGCCTGATCGGGGAGGGCGACTTCATGAGCCGCGATGCCTACGTTTCCGGGCCGGCCGGCTTCGTCGCCGCGGCCGCGGGCGCCCTGGCGTCCGCCGGCCTGCCCGCCGATCAACTTTCGACCGAGGTTCTCTGATGCGCCCGTCCCAGCTCGCCTTCATTCTCGACCGCGAATTCGCCAGCACCGCCGCCGGCCACCACACGCCGGTGATGCTGTGGGGGCCGCCCGGCGTCGGCAAGTCGCAGATCGTCGCGCAGGTCGCCGCGCGCCACGGCGTGCCGGTGATCGACATCCGCCTGTCGCAGATGGAGCCCTCCGACCTGCGCGGCATCCCGTTCCGCGTCGACGACCGCGTCGAGTGGGCGGTGCCGGCGATGCTGCCGGACGCCCAGCGCCACTGGCCGGCCGGCATCCTGTTCCTCGACGAGATCACCTCGGCGCCGCCGGCCGTCTCGGCCGCCGCCTACCAGCTGATCCTCGACCGCCGCCTCGGCGAATACCGCGTGCCGCCGGGCTGGGCGATCTTCGCCGCCGGCAACCGCCAGGGCGACCGCGGCGTCACCTACGCGATGCCGGCGCCGCTCGCCAACCGCTTCTCGCACTTCGAGGTCGAGGTGAACCTCGACGACTGGGCGGCCTGGGCCTACGCCAACGGCATCGACGAGCGCATCGTCGCCTTCCTGCGCTTCAAGCCCGAGCTGGTCTTCGACTTCGATCCGGCGAAGAACGCCGGCGGCGAGATGGCCTTTCCCAGCCCGCGCTCCTGGGAGTTCGCCCACCGCGCGCTGCAGAAGTTTTCCGACCATCCCGAACTGCTCGCCGGCGCGCTGGCCGCCTGCGTCGGCCATGCGGCCGGCATCGAGTGCGCCGCCTTCATCGACAGCCTCGACCGGCTGCCCGACCTCGACGCGATCTGCGCGGGACAGGAAGTCGCCGTGCCGGCCGAGATCGACCTGCAGTACGCCGTCGCCGCCGCCTTGGCAGGTCGCGCATTGCGCGCGAAGGCCGGCCGCGATGCCGAGCAGGTGTGGGGCAACATCCTCGACTACGCGCAGCGCTTCCCGCAGCGCGAGATGGGGGTGATGCTCGTTTCCGACATGCACCGCGGCATCGGCCAGGCACTGTTCGCTGTCCCGCAATTCGCCCCCTGGGCGAACGCGGTGGCGGATCTGATGCTCTATTGATGACATGGATCAAGTCGGCGCCGTCAGCGGCCCGGCTAGAATCCGCAGCACTTTTTGCATCGGTAATCAGGGGACCGCCGTGCGCATCAGAACGTTCATCCTGTCGGCTTCGGCAGCGGTGGCCATCGGCTTTTTCGGCATCAGCTATTTCACCATCGGCCGCATTCTCGAGGACACCGTGCGCGCCAACGCGCGCCAGTCCTCCGCGGCCCTGGCGCAGGTGACCTTCACCAGCATGTATCAGGTGATGAGCACCGGCTGGCGCCGCCGCCAGGCCGAAGCCTTCGTCGCCGCCGTCGCCGACGCCGCCCACGGCACGCCGACCGAACTCCACATCTACCGCGGCCCGGTGGTCGAGGCGGATTACCGCAAGATCGAGCAGCCGCCGTTCGACGCGCGCATCGAGGAAGCGTTCGCCACCGGCAAGCCGATTACCGAAGCGCCGGCCGGCGGCGTGCGCTACCTGATGCCGCTCGTCGCGGCCGAGCGCTGCCAGCGCTGCCACGATGCGGCGAAGGAAGGCGACGTGCTGGGCGTCATCGAGGTGAAGCAGGACTTCGCCCCGCTGGTCGAGCAGGCGCGCCGCGAGTTCCTGGGCTGGCTGGCCGCGCTGGCCCCGCTCCTGATGGGCCTGGCGGCCCTGGCGGTGTGGCGCGTCAGCCGCCGCATCGAGGCGGCCATCGCCGGCGTCAGCCGCTCGGTCACCGAGGTGAACGCGGTGGCCGACCTCAAGCACCTCGAGCTGAAGCGCCACGATCCGGGCTTCGACGAATTCGAGCGGCTGCTCGGGCACCTCGACGAACTGGCGGGCAAGCTGCGCGTCATCGCGGTCGACAAGGACGTGCTGCATTTCGAGATCGGCCTGCTGGAGAAGTTCGTCATCACTTCCGAGGTGGTGCGCGACTGGGGCGAGTACATCTCCCGCCTGCTCGCCGAGATCAACCAGGTGATGCAGACCCACGTGCTGTTCTCGGTGTTCCAGGTCGGCGACGAAGTGTTCGATCTGGAGATCTTCTGGTTCAAGATGCCGGACGAGCAGACGCGCACGATGATGGAGCGCCACGTCCGCGAGACGATCTACCAGGCGGAAACGTTCAGCGAGCTGGCACAGGTCAGCCTGCATCATCATTTCCCGGCCCCCGGCGCCCCGTCCCTGACGCTCGACGAGAAGAGCATCTTCCTGCATACCAAGACGCTGATCGTCGAGCATCCGAAGATCGGCGGCATCGTCGGCATCGGCGTGAACGCGGCCGCCGTCGAGGACGAGACGCTGCGCCTGGTGATGGACAGCATCCTGGCGACGATGCTCAACGTCGTCGGTTCGGTGAAGGCGATCCACAAATACACGCGCGACATGGAGTATTACGCGACGCGCGATCCGCTCACCGACCTCTACAACCGACGGGTGTTCTGGGAGCTGTTCGAGTACGAGGTGGCGCGCGCCCAGCGCCACAACTACCAGTTCGCCCTGCTGGTGATCGACCTCGACAATTTCAAGCTGGTCAACGACAACTACGGCCACGCCGTCGGCGACCGCTATCTGCAGGGTGTCGCCCATGCCGTCAAGAGCGCCCTGCGGCCGGGCGACATCTTCGCCCGCTACGGCGGCGACGAATTCGTGCTGCTGCTGCCGGACACCCAGCTGACGGCGGCGGGCGGCGTCGCCCAGCGGCTGATCGAGAACATCACCGCGATGCAGGCCAAGGCCGAGGACGGCACGCCGATCTTCGGCAGCGCCTCGATCGGCCTGGCGGTCTATCCGCTGCACGCCGAGAACGCGAAGGACCTGTTCCTGTTCGCCGACAACATGATGTACAAGGCCAAGCAGGCCGGCAAGCAGCAGGTCGGCATCCCGACCGAGGAGGAGGTCGCCGAGGTGTTCCGCGACATGACCGCGACCACCGTGCAGGTCGTGAATGCGGTCAACGAAGGGCGCATCGTGCCGTTCTTCCAGCCGATCATGGACCTGCGCAGCGGCCGCGTCGCCGCCTTCGAGGTGCTGTCGCGCCTGTCGCTCGACGGCCAGCACGTCGAGGCCGGACGCTTCATCGAGTATGCCGAAAAGGCCGGGGTCATCCATCGCCTCGACCTGATGGTGATGGAACAGGCGCTGCGCATCGTCGCCGCGCAGAAGTTCGACGGCTACATCTTCATCAACCTGTCGCCGCGCGCCCTGGCGCTGTCGGATTTCCTCGTCACCTTGAAGCGGACGGTGGCCGACTGCGGCGTGCAGTCCGACCGCATCGTCTTCGAGATCACCGAGCGCGACACCGTGAAGAACATCGTCGTGCTCGAGCGCCTGGTCGGCGAGCTGAAGCTGGAGGGCTACAAGCTGGCGATCGACGATTTCGGCTCCGGCTTCTCCTCGTTCCAGTATCTGCGGCGCCTCCCGGTCGACTTCCTGAAGATCGAGGGCGATTTCGTCGCCAACATCCTCGACAACCAGAAGGACCGCGCCTTCGTCGAGACGATCTGGAAGCTGGCCGCCGACCTGGGCATCCAGGTCATCGCCGAGCACGTCGAAAGCGAGCATGTCCTCGACGAGCTGAACAAGATCGGCGTCGAGCTGGCCCAGGGCTACTACATCGGCCGGCCCGAACGCGAGCTGGGCGGGAACCTGCGCTTCCCCATCGGTTAATATCATGCGATGTCCGAAGCCGAAAACAAGCTCGCGGCGGCGCGCACGCGGCTGATCCTCGACAAGCCCTTCCTCGGCGCGCTGGTGCTGCGCCTGCCGCTGAAAGCCGCGGCCTGGTGCCGCACCACCGCCACCGACGCGCGCACCTTCTACTACAACCCGCGCTGGATCGACTCGCTCTCCGCCGCGCAGGTGCAGTTCGCGCTGGCGCACGAGGCGCTGCACTGCGCACTCGGCCACTTCGCGCGGCGCGGCCACCGCATCCAGCGCAAGTGGGACCTGGCCTGCGACTTCGCGGTCAATCCGCTGCTCGTCGATGAGGGCCTGGCGCCACCCGGCGAGGCGCTCGTGTTCGACGTCTATCGCGGCATGGCGGCCGAGGAGATCTATCCCTGCCTCGACGACAGCAACGACGACAGCGAGATGATGGACGACCACCTCTGGGATGGCGACGAAGGCGGCAGCAACCAGGACGGCGCCCAGGGCGGCAGCGGCGGCAAGGCCGGCGGCCACGACCCCGAGAAAGTCGGCGCTGGCGGGGCGGCGGGAGAAGATGATCAGGGCCCGCCGCCGCCGCTGGGCGCACGGGAAAAGGAGCAGCTGCAGCAGCAATGGCAGCGCCACCTGGCCGCCGCCGCGCAGCGCGCGCGCGAGGCGGGCAAGCTCTCGGGCCAGCTGGCGCGGCTCGCCGAGGCGGCGCTGGCCGCGCAGGTGTCGTGGCGCGCGCTGCTCGCCCAGTATCTCGCGCAGACCGCGCGCGACGACTACACCTGGCAGCGTCCGTCGCGCCGCAACGGCGGCAACAGCGGCGACGTGATCTGGCCCTCGCTGCGCAGCCACAGCGGCGACATCCACGTCGCCATCGACGTGTCCGGCTCGGTGACGGCAGAGGATCTGGCGGCGTTCCTCGGCGAACTCAATGCCCTGAAAGGCACGCTGCCGGTGCGCATCACGCTGTTCGCCTGCGACAGCGGCCTGGCCGAGGGCGCGCCCTGGCTGTTCGAGCCGTGGGACGAGCTGCGCCTGCCGCGCCAGTTCGCCGGCGGCGGCGGCACCGCCTTCGCGCCGGTGTTCGACTGGATCGAGCGCAGCGGCCGGCAGCCCGACGCGCTGGTGTATTTCACCGACGCCGAGGGGGAGTTTCCCGCCGCGGCGCCGAACTATCCCGTGCTCTGGCTGGTCAACGGCAAGGCGCCCGTGCCCTTCGGCCGGCGCGTCCAGCTCAACTGATGAATCAAGAACTTGCTCCGGAAGACGCCCTGCGCCTCAACGTGCTGCTGGCCGGCGAACTGCTCGCCGTGCGCATCGACGAGGGCGCGCGCACCCTCTACGGCCTGACGCCGAAGGGCGAGGCGCGCATCCCGCTCAATCCGGTCGGCCGCCCCGAGCGCTACCTCCAGCGCGTGCGCGAACTGCTCGGCGGCCATGCGCTCGGCCTGCCGGACGGCTATCCGGTGCATCTGCGGCGCTGGACGCGCATGGGCCATGCCGAGCCGAAGAAGCTCGAGGCGCTGCTCAAGCTCGGCGAGCCGGAGGCGGTGCTGGCCGTCGCCTACGCGCCGACCTTGACCGACGAGCTGGCGCGGCGCGCCTGGTGGGCCGGCCAGCAGATGCCGACGATGGAGATCGCGCGCGTCATGCTGGGCCATCCGGCCGTGCGCGCCGGAACCATGGGCTCGGTGCTTTCCGACTATCTCGTCGAGCATCTGCCGTTCGAGGAAGACCCGATCGCCGCGATGCAGACGGTGCGCGCGGTGCTGGCGGCCGGCCTGCTCGACGCGGCGGCGTGCGAGCAGCTGTGGGCGAAGGCCAAGCGGCGCCCTCACTACCTGCTCGGCTTCCTCGAAAGCCTGCCAGACGCGCTGCCCGCGGAAGCCGCACGCCCGCTGCCGGCGGGCCTGCCCGACACGCCGGCGGGGCGGCTGCTGGCGCGCTGCTACGGCGGCGCGGGCCAGAGCTACCTGAAGGCGGCCGAACTGGCCCTGGAAAAGCCGCCGGCGCACGAGGCGGTGTACCTGCTGCTCGATCTGCTCGGCGGCTACTTCGCCGCCGGTCGCGCGGCGTCCGGGCTGCCGGTACCGCCGGGCGAGATCGCCGCGCTGGAGGCACTGGCGCAACTGTCGCAGGCCGCGGCGGAGCCGATCCTGACGCGCACCACCGCGGTCGGCCCGCTGATGCGCCGCCATCTCGAACCGCTGTTTGCGCCGATAATCGCGCATCTGCGCGTGCTGAGAAACCCGTCATGACCGAAAAGAAACCCTTCCCCATTCCCGTCGTGCCCGCCGACGCCGAGTCCGATCCCGCGCTCGACAACTGCAGCGCCGCCGAGTCTTTCGCGCTGATGGTGCTCGGCGACAGCATGGAACCCGAGTTCGTCGAGGGCGACATCATCATCATCGAGCCGGAGGGCCTCGCCACCGACGGCTCCTACGTGATGGCCTGGCTGAACGACGAATGGATCTTCCGCCAGCTGGCACGCGACGATAGCGGCGACGGGGGCTGGAAATTGCGGCCCCTCAACCCCAAGTACCCCAGTGCGCGCATCCCCGACCTGTCCGGCATCAAGGGGGTGATCATCCAGAAATCCAAGCCCGGCCGCCGCAAGGCGACCAAGCGCTACATCGACTGAGGAAGGCCATGCCCTACTACATCTACCGCATCACCCAGCTCGGCCCGGTCAAGCAGCTCGAGAAGCTTGCCGATTTCCCCTCCTTCAAGGAGGCCTCGGCGCGCGCCAAGGAGCTGCGCAACGAAGTCGACCCCGCGCAAGCCAGGATCCAGGTCGTCTTCGGCGAGAACGAGCTGCAGGCCGAGGACGCCATCAACACGGTGCGCCAGGCCGAGCCTTTCACGGCGGCCGATCTGTAGCCGCCCGATGGACGAGCAGAGCTTCCACGCCACGCGCCGGCAGCTCAACCCGCTGCCCTGCGTCTTCGAGAAGGCCCTGCTGTGCCAGGCGGCGGCCTGCGAGGCGGCGCGGAAGCTCTCGCTGGCCGAGCGGGAGATGGTGGCCTGCCGCGAGCCGCTCGGCCGCGCGGCCTGCGGCGAGCTGCTGACCCTGCTGCGCAAGAACTCGGCCTTCGCGCTCAAGGTCAAGGACACGCAGCGCATCCTGCCGCACGCGATGACGATGAAGATCCAGTGCGGCGGACTGATGGGCCTCAAGGACCTGCTCGACGCCGACGCCCACGCGCCCGACGTGCTCAAGCTGGTGCGCCGCGCGCAGGCCGAATTCGGCAGCCTCGAGGCGCTGCCGTTCTCGCGCATCGTGCAGAGCGTCGCCCGCTGGCAGATCCGCAAGCGGCATCAGCCGAAAGCATGATCGCGGACGCCGGCCGGCTCATCGCGGCGGTGCAGCGCAACTGCCACATCGCCGACGCGCGCCACGCGCGCGAGATGACGCTGTGCACCTACCTGCTCGAGATGCGCGAGTTCTACCGCTGGGAAACCGGTATTCCGCTCGGCGATCCGCTGGCCCGGCCGGAGGTCGGCGCCTGGCTCTGCGCGCGCGAGGAACTCTGGGAGACGCTCGTCGACGACAGCTTCGGCGCCGTGCCGATCGCCGGCACCGACCACGAACCCTTCGCGGTCGCGGACATCAACGCCCGGCTGGTGCCGCACGGCCTCGTCTACGGCGCCGGCATCGGCCGCTTCGGCAAGCCGCATTTCTTCCTCGGCCGCCTCGAGCGCGCGGAGGAAAGCGACGGCCTCACCGTGCTGGTCTGTGAGTGCGAATACGCGCGCGACCTGACCACCATGCCGGCCGCACTGCAGGGCGGCACGGTGATCGTGCGGCGCGAGGCGCTGCGCCAGTGGCTGTGGGAGAAGGCCGAAGCCTGGACGATGAAACAGACGCCCGGCGCGCTCGCCCTCGCGCTGGCGGCGCACGGCCATGCGCATGATCCGCACGCGGCGCTCGAGCGCATGGCCGACGCCGAGACGGAAACCCTGATCCTGCACGAGCGCGGCGAGCATGCCGCCGGCCGCCTGCTCGGCACGGTCTGGGAAGAGCGGCTCGCCTGCTCCAGCAGGCGGCGCGCCGAGATCCTGATGCGCGCCGTGCGCGACAACCTCGCCGACTGCCTCGTCACCCTGCCGGCACTGATCGAGCGTCAGGCCTGGCCGTCGCTGTGGTTCTGGTTCGCCAACTTCGATGGCATGCGGCGTGAACTGTTTCCCGCGCTGGCGCAGTTCGACTACGAAAAACTCGGCGCTGGTGGGGCGGCGTCAGCCGCATCCACCGCCAACATGGGGGCGGCGTCGGCGGAACTGGCGGCGCTCGCCGCGCGCGGCGCGGAGCACTTCGCGGCCGTCGCGCGCCGCCTGCTCGCGCTCGACGAGGCGTCGATCGCCGCCCTCTCGCACGACATCCCCGTGCTGGCCTTGGCATAATCCGGGGCCATGCCGCTCAAGTTCTCCGCCAACCTCTCGCTGCTGTTCGGCGAGCACGACTTCCTCGACCGCTTCGGCGCCGCCGCGCGCGCCGGCTTCGCCGGGGTCGAGTGCCACTTCCCCTACGCGCACGACAAGGCGGCGCTCGCCGAAGTGCAGCTCACCTCCGGCGTCGAAGTCGCGCTGTTCAACCTGCCGGCCGGCGACTGGGATGCCGGCGAGCGCGGCATCGCCTGCCTCCCCGCGCGCAAGGCCGAGTTCCAGGACGGCGTCGGCCGCGCGATCGAGTATGCCGAAGCGCTCGGCTGCACGCGGCTCAACTGCCTCGCCGGCATTCCGGCCGGCGCCAATTGTTCGCAGGGCAAGGCCATCGACACGCTCATCGACAACCTCCAGTTCGCGGCGGCGGTGACGCAGCGCGCCGGCATTCGGCTCATGCTCGAGCCGCTCAACACGCGCGACAACCCCGGCTTCCTGATCTCGACCACCACGCAGGCGATGCAGGTCATCGATGCCGCCGGCAGCAAAAACCTCTATTTGCAGTACGACCTCTACCACGCGCAGGTGATGGAAGGCGACCTGACGCGCACGCTCGAAACGCTGCTGCCGCGCATCGGCCACCTCCAGCTCGCCGACAACCCCGGCCGCCACGAGCCGGGCAGCGGCGAGATCAACTTCCCCTTCCTGCTGCGCCGCCTCGACGAACTCGGCTACGCCGGCTGGATCGGCTGCGAATACCAGCCGAGCGGAACGACGGAAGACAGCCTCGGCTGGCTGGCGGCGTGGCGCTGAACTGACTCGGTGTCAGGGGCTACAAATCTGCTGGAGTGATGCCGGTATGCTTGGCAAGGCGTGAAAGCATCCGGGGGCCGATTTCGTCGCCGTCGTGAAACGTGAAGACCACATCGGGCCAGCCTTCGCGGGACAGTGTGCGGTGAGAGCCGGACTGCCGCTTCAATTTCCATCCAATGCCAAACAAAGCCGCGAGCAGACGTTTGGCCTTAATGGATGGCCATTGGTTCATGCGGCAAGGGGTAAGGAGATGTTGATTTCGATGGGGCGCGACTCGTTTAGCTCAAGACGCTCGGCCATGGTGCGCAGGGCAAGCACCTCGGCCTTGGCCATGGCCTCTTCGGCTGTCTGGCCATAACACATGATGCCGGGAAGCTGCGGAATCTCGGCGATCCAGCGGCCATCAACTTCTTCCTCGCACTCGATGCTGAAGTTCATGTTCGATCTCCGGTAGAAGGTATGGGAGATTGTAGCTTGTCATGGTTGCCGATGCCCTGAAACCGCGTCATTCCATCCTGGAGAGATCGTGCTCGGCTTTCATGCCTCGTCAGATTCGCTGAAAGCACCTTCACGCGCTGGCCGCGTTTGCGTCGTGCGCTCGGACATAAAGTCTTCGCTGACGGTGTTATCGGCAGCCATATAGCTGTCCCGGCCTTGCGCGAGCGGCGCGCCGCCTTTCAGCATCCACGCCCGCGGGTTGTGCTCGAAACCCAGCTTCGGGTAATAGTCGTTCGCCTGCGGGGCGGCCAGCAGCACCATCATGCATTCGGGCTTGAGATGGCGACGGGTTTCCTCGACCAGCCGCCTGCCGATGCCGCGGCGCTGGTACGCGGCATCGACCGCCAGGTCGGCCACGTAGGCGACGTAGGCATGGTCCGTCAGCGTGCGGCAGATGCCCACCAGGCGGTCGCCATTCCAGGCCGTGATGAGGATGTCCGCGTTCTTCAGCATGTCCGCGAAAATGTCCGGCCGATCCACCGGCCGCCGCTCGCCCAGCGTGGAGCGCTGGTAGAGGTCGATGGCGTCAGCTACGGAAATCCCGGCGGCGTCTCGGTATTCGATGGACATCGTCTGGCTGCGGTGTTGGGTGGCGAAGGTATAGTACGCCGATGCCGAATCCGCGCGAATTCCTCCGCAGCCTTTTCGACGCGGCGCTGGCCGCCGCCAGCCCCGCCGTCTGCGTGCCGCCGCAGCTGCCCGACCCGGCGACGGTGAAGGGCCGCATCGTCGTGGTCGGCGCGGGCAAGGCCGCCGCCGCGATGGCGGCGGCCGTCGAAAACGCATGGAGTCATGATCTCCACCGGGTCACGGGCTTGGTGGTGACGCGCTACGGCCACGGCGTGCCGACGCGCAGGATCGAGGTGGTTGAGGCGGCGCACCCGGTGCCGGACGCGGCCGGGCAGGACGCGGCGCGGCGCGTCCTCGCGGCGGTGCAGGGTTTGAAAGCGGACGACCTGGTGCTGGCGCTGATGTCGGGCGGCGGCTCGGCGCTGCTGGCGCTGCCGGCGCCGGGCGTCACGCTCGCCGCGAAGCAGGCGCGCACGCGGGAGCTGCTGAAGGGCGGCGCGTCGATCCACGAGATCAATGCCGAGCGCAAGCGGCTCTCGGCGATCAAGGGCGGCAAGCTCGCGGCCGCCGCGCTGCCGGCGCGCGTGCTGACGCTGGCGATCTCCGACGTGCCCGGCGACGACCCGGCCACCATCGCCTCGGGGCCGACCGTGCCGGCGCCGGACGATCCGGCCTTCCCGTTCTGCACGACGCGCGTGATCGCCACCGCGCGGGACGCGCTGCGCGCCGCGGCCGACGCGGCGCTGCGGGCCGGGGTGACGCCGCTGATCCTCGGCGACCGCATCGAGGGCGAGGCGCGCGAGGTCGCCAAGGTCATGGCGGGCATCGCGCTCTCGTGCAAGTTCGCCGCGCAGCCGCTCGCCGCGCCCTGCGTGCTCCTCTCCGGCGGCGAGACGACGGTGACGGTGAAGGGTGGCGGGCGCGGCGGGCGCAACGCCGAGTTCCTGCTGGCGCTGGCGATCGCCCTCAAAGGCGAGCCGGGCATTTCCGCGATCGCCTGCGACACCGACGGCATCGACGGCTCGGAGGACAACGCCGGCGCGCTGCTCGGGCCGGATACCCTGGCGCGCGCGCAGAACTGCGGTCTCGACGCGCGGGCGCGGCTCGCGGACAACGACGCCTACGGTTTCTTTGCCGCGCTCGGCGATCTGGTGGTGACCGGGCCGACGCGCACCAACGTCAACGATTTCCGCGCGCTGCTGATCGGCGCCTAGCCGGTTTTTCCCGGCTGCAGCGGCGGCTCCGTGTCGCCCTCGGGATGTTCCTCCGGCCGGTGCAGGCCGGCCGCCAGCATGTGCGCCGCCTTGAGCATCTGGTTCACGCCGCGCCGCAGCGCGCTCGCCGCGCGCAGCTGCGCATCCATCTCCGCAGGCGCGAGCTCGCCGCGCGCCCCGGCTTCGAGCAGGCCGGCCTTGAGCGTCTGGTAGGCGGCCTCGAACGCGTCGGGCGCCGCGTCGGGCGCCTGCAGCAGTTGCGCCGCCCGGGCGAGGAAGTCGGCCGCCGCCGGCGGGAGCGGACTCTCCAGGGCGGCGGTGGCCTCGCTCGCCAGCTCGGCGGCGGTTTCGTAGTAGCGCGCCACGCGCAGGACGCGCGGCAGGCGGCTGGCGGTGTCCGCGCTCATCTCGGCGCGCTGGATGTGGGTGACGAAGTCGACCACGGCGCGGTTGAGCCGGTCGACGATGGCGCGGTCGCGCTCGATGAAGGGGCGGGCGCCGGTCGGCCGCGCCAGCGCGTCCTGCATCATGCGGCCGGCGATTTCGCCGATGCGGCATACCTCGCGCACCACCGCGTCGAGCGCCAGCACCGGCACGGCGGCGACGGTGGCGTCGATGAAGCGCGGCCGTGCCTCGTCCTCCTCGGCGGTGCGGAAGCGCCGCTCGAGAAAGCGCGTCAGCGCATCGGCCAGCGGCCACATCAGCGCCACGCCGAGGAGGTTGAAGACGGTGTGGAACAGCGCCAGGGTCGCGGCGGGGGCGGTGTCGTCCCCGAGCGCCGCGCGCAGCCCGACGATCGCGGCGAGCAGCCAGGGCAGGATCAGCAGCGCGACGCCGCCGGTGATGACGTTGAACAGCACGTGCGCCCCGGCGGCGCGCCGCGCGTTCGAGGTGGCGCCGATCGCGGCGAGGATCGCCGTGACCGTGGTGCCGACGTTGGCGCCGATCACCACGGCGGCGGCGGCTTCGAGGCTCAGCATGCCGCTTTGCGCCGCCGAGAACGCCAGCACCAGCGAGGCGGCCGAGGCCTGCATCAGCACCGTCATCAGGATGCCGGCCAGCACCATCGCGACGATGCCGGCGGCGCCCGGCAGCTGGGGCAGCGTGAAGCCGGCCGCCGTGCCGGCGAAGGCGTCCTGCAGCAGGTCGATGCCGAGGAACAGCACGCCGAAGCCGGCCAGCGCCGTGCCCAGCGCGCCGCGCCGCTGGCCGGCGCCGGTGAGGCGCAGCGTCATGCCGATGCCGATCAGCGGCAGGGCCAGCGCGTCGATCCTGAACTGCATGCCGACGAGCGCCACCAGCCAGCCGGTCATCGTCGTGCCGACGTTGGCGCCGAACAGCACCCACAGCGCCTGGCCGAGCGTGAGCAGGCCGGCGTTGACGAAGCCGATGGCCGCGACGGTGATCGCGCTCGAGGACTGCACCAGCGCCGTCATCAGCGCGCCGAAGGCCAGCCCGCGCAGGCGCGAGTTCGTCGAGCGCGCGAGGATGCGCTCGAGCGCCGGGCCCGCGGCGAGCTTGAGGCCGTCGGTCATCAGTCCCATGCCGAGCAGGAACAGGCCGACGCCGCCGAGCAGGCCGGCGGCGGCTTCCCAGGGGTTCATGACGCGGCGCTCCGCGATGTCGAGCAGGGGAACATGCACGCATTATGGGCAAGATGAGGGAAAATGCGCGGCAGGACAACCACTAAAAGAGCGATCCGATGGCAGTTCCCGGCGTGCAAGCCCCAACCCCGAACTCCGACGGCCAGGCCGCGCTGCTGCGCGAACTCGCCGCTATCCTGCCGCCGTCCGCGCTGCTCGTCGAGCACGAGGACTTGAAACCCTACGAATGCGACGGCCTGACCGCCTATCGCCAGCTGCCCTGGGTCGTCGCGCTGCCGTCCGACGAGGCGCAGGCCGTCGCGATCCTGCGTGCCTGCCACCGCCACCGCGTGCCGGTGGTCGCGCGCGGCGCCGGCACCGGACTGTCGGGCGGCGCGACGCCGGTGGCCGGCGGCGTGATCCTCTCGCTGGCCAAGTTCATGCGCATCCTGTCGATCGACCCGCTGGCGTGCACCGCGCGCGTGCAGCCGGGCGTGCGCAACCTGGCGATCTCGGAGGCGGCCGCGCCCTTTGGCCTCTACTACGCGCCCGACCCCAGCTCGCAGCTCGCCTGCACCATCGGCGGCAACGTCGCCGAGAACTCGGGCGGCGTGCATTGCCTCAAGTATGGCCTGACGGTGCACAACATCCTCAAGCTGCGCGTCGCGCTGATCGACGGCACGGTGGTCGAGATCGGTTCCGACGCCCTCGATGCGCCCGGCTACGACCTGCTGGCCTTGCTGGTCGGCTCCGAGGGCATGCTCGGCATCGTGCTCGAGGCGACGGTGAAGCTGACGCCGAAACCGCAGGTCGCCCAGGTGGTGATGGCCTCGTTCGACGATGTGGTCGCGGCCGGCAACGCGGTGGCCGCGATCATCGCCGCCGGCATCATCCCGGCCGGACTGGAAATGATGGACAAGCCGGCCACCGCCGCGGTCGAGGACTTCGTGCATGCGGGCTACGACCTCTCGGCCGCGGCGATCCTGCTGGCCGAGTCCGACGGCACGCCCGAGGAAGTCGAAGAGGAGATCGCCGCGATGAAGGCGGTGCTGGCGCGGGCCGGCGCGCGCGAGCTGCGCGTCTCGCAGAGCGAGGCCGAGCGGCTCAAGTTCTGGGCCGGCCGCAAGGCGGCCTTCCCCGCGGTCGGCCGCCTGACGCCGGATTATCTCTGCATGGACGGCACCATCCCGAGGAAGCACCTCGCGCGGGTGCTGACGCGCATCGCCGAGCTGGCGACGCAGTACGGCCTGCGCTGCGCCAACGTCTTCCACGCCGGCGACGGCAACCTGCACCCGCTGATCATGTTCGACGCCAACGTGCCCGGCGAGCTGGAGCGTGCCACCGAGTTCGGCGCGCGCATTCTCGAGCTGTCGGTCGACGTCGGCGGCACCATCACCGGCGAGCACGGCGTCGGCATCGAAAAGGTCGGCCAGATGTGCGTGCAGTTCACGCGCGAGGAGCTCGAAGCCTTCCATGCCGTCAAGGCCGCCTTCGATCCGGACGGCCTGCTCAACCCGGGCAAGGCGGTGCCGACGCCGCGCCGCTGCTCCGAATATCGTCTCACGGGGAGCGCGCGATGAACGACATGACGGAAATGTTCATCGAGCGCATCCGCGCCGCCAGCGCCGCAAAACCGCTCTGCATCCGCGGCGCCGGCAGCAAGGACTTCTACGGCAATGCGCCGCAGGGTGAGGTGCTCGACGTGCGCGGGCATCGCGGCATCGTCGCCTACGAACCGACCGAGCTCGTCATCACCGCGCGCAGCGGCACGCCGCTAACCGAGATCGAAACCGCGCTGGCCGAACAGGGTCAATGCCTGCCCTGCGAGCCGCCGCGCTTTTCCGCCGACTCGACTCTCGGCGGGGTGGTGGCGGCCGGCCTGTCCGGCCCGCGCCGCGCCAGCGCCGGTGCGCTGCGCGACTACGTGCTCGGCGTGAAGCTGCTCGACGGCAACGCGCGCGAACTGAACTTCGGCGGCCGCGTGATGAAGAACGTCGCCGGCTACGACGTCTCGCGCGTCATCGCCGGCAGCCTCGGCACGCTCGGCCTGATCCTCGAAGTCTCGCTCAAGGTGCTGCCGCGGCCGGTCGCCGAATCCACGCTGCGCTTCGCGATGAGCGAGGCCGATGCGCTCGAGCGGCTCAACCGCTGGCGCGGCCAGCCGCTGCCGATCGTCGCGAGCGCCTGGCACGACGGTGCGCTGACGCTGAAGCTGGCCGGCGCGCGCGCGGCGGTCGATGCCGCCGTGCGGAAACTCGGTGTTGGCGAAGCGGCGGAGAGTGGGTTCTGGGATGCCCTGCGCGACCAGAAGCTGCCGTTCTTTACCGCCGAGACGCTGTGGCGGCTCTCGCTGCCGGCCACCGCGCCGGCGCTCGACCTGCCGGGCGAACAGCTCGTCGAATGGGGCGGCGCGCAGCGCTGGCTCAAGTCCGACGCACCGGCCGAAACCATCCGCGCCGCGGCGGCCGCCGGCGGCGGCCATGCGACGCTCTACCGCGCGCCGGCCGAACCGAAGGCACGCGTCGGCGCCTTCGCGCCGCTGCCGGCGCCGCCGCTGGCGCTGCACCGCAGCCTCAAGGCCGCCTTCGATCCGCGCGGCCTCTTCAATCCCGGCCGCCTGTATCGGGAGCTGTAATGGAAACGCATCTCGCCGATTTCATGCGCGGCACCACGGCCGGCCAGGAGGCCGAGGAAATCCTGCGCAAGTGCGTGCACTGCGGCTTCTGCACGGCGACCTGCCCGACCTACCAGCTGCTCGGCGACGAGCTCGACGGACCGCGCGGCCGCATCTATCTGATCAAGCAGGTGCTGGAAGGCGCCACGCCGACCGAGAAGACGCGCCTGCACCTCGACCGCTGCCTGACGTGCAGAAGCTGCGAATCCACCTGCCCGTCGGGCGTGCATTACTCGCGCCTGCTCGACATCGGGCGCGCGGTGGTCGAGGCGCGCGTGCCGCGCCGTGGCGCCGACGCGCTGCTGCGCACGGCCCTGCGCGAGGTGCTGCCGCGCCCGGCGCTGTTCGGCACGGCGATGAAGCTCGGCCAGCTGGTGCGGCCGCTGCTGCCGCGCGCGCTCAAGGCCAAGGTGCCGCCGCTGACGTCGGCCGGCACCCTGCCGGCGGAGGCGCCGGCGGCCCTGCCGCGCAAGATGCTGGCGCTGGCGGGCTGCGCGCAGCCGAGCATGTATCCGAACATCAACGGCGCGGCGAAACGCGTGCTGGCGAAGCTCGGCATCGATCTGTTCGAGGCCAATGGTAAAGGGGGCGCGGGCTGTTGCGGTGCGGTCAGGCTGCATCTCAACGACGCGACGGGCGCAGAGGAAAATGCGCGCCGCAACATCGACGCCTGGTGGCCGCACGTCGAGGCCGGCGTCGAGGCGATCGTCACCACCGCTTCGGCCTGCGGCGTGCAGGTCAAGGACTACGGCCACCTGCTGCAGGACGACCCGGCCTACGAGATGAAGGCGGTGCGCATCGCGGCGCTGGCGCGCGACGTGAGCGAGGTCGTTGCCGCCGAGCAGACCGCGCTGCTGAAGCTGCTGCGAAACCCGGTTCCGGCGGGGCGGCTTGCCTTCCATTCGCCCTGCACCCTGCAGCACGGCCTGAAGGTTCGCGGCGGCGTCGAGAGCATCCTGACGGCGGCCGGCTTCGAGCTGACCCCCGTGGCCGACGCGCACCTGTGCTGCGGCTCGGCCGGTACCTACTCGATCCTGCAGCCGGAGATCTCCGTCAAGCTGCGCGACAACAAGGTCGCTGCGCTGACCGCCGGCGCGCCGGCGGGCATCGCCAGCGCCAACGTCGGCTGCATCCTCCATCTGCAGGCCGCCACCGAACTGCCGCTCAAGCACTGGATCGAGTGGCTCGACGAGCGGCTGCAGGCCGCGCCGGAAGGCCGCGCATGAGCGAACCCGCACCGAGCGGCGACGAGCGGCGCCAGAATCCGGAGATCCGCGCGCGCTTCGTCGAGGCCTACGAAGTGCTCGAACCGTTCTTCGACCCGGCGTACGCATGGGCCGGCCATACGCACGAGCACCTCGCCTACCGCGCCCTGCACGAGCGCTTCCCGCAGATGTCCCCGCAGGAGGTGCAGATCCTCGTCGAGGCGGCGCGCCGCGTGTTCTCCCACCGCCGGGCGCCCGCGCCGGGTTGATGAGCCCGACCTCCCCCAGCCCCTCCTTCGCAGGAGGGGAGACTGCGTGTTCGCTGCGCTCAGGCTGGTTCAGGCGTTGTTTTTGACCAGCAGCTTGGCGGTCGCCTCGGCGACGGTGGTACCGTCCTGGTTCTTGCAGACCCCCGTGAAGCCGACGACGCCGCCGTGGTGCTTGGGCTTGTCGTCCTTGGCCGCCACCGTCCAGGCGACGTGCAGCGTGTCGCCGGGCTTGACCGGGGCGGTGAACTTGATCGCGTGCTCCATGTAGGCGATCGCGGTGCCGTAGAGCAGCATGCCCATCTGCGCGGCCATCACGTTGCTGGTCAGGTAGCCGTGGGCGATGCGCGTGCCGAACTTGCCTTGCTTCGCCCAGCTTTCATTGACGTGGAGGGGATTGAAGTCGCCGAACAGGCCGGCGCCGAGCACGACGTGGGTCTCGGTCAGGGTCATCGCCGATTCGTAGGTGTCGCCGACGTTCAGTTCGTTGTAACCGCGGCCTGGCAGCATGGCTGAAATCCTCTCCGAAGGGCTAAGTGACTGGATTCTAACCGTATAATCCCGCGATGCCTTTCACCATCGAAACCTGCACCGCGCAGCACATCGGCGACCGCGAGGAGCAACAGGATCGCGTCGGTTTGTTCGCCCATCCGGAGCGCAAGGGCACGCTGCTGGCCGTGCTGGCCGACGGCATGGGCGGCCATACCGGCGGCGCGCTGGCGGCCGAGCAGGTGCTGCATTCGGCGAAGACGAACTTCGAGAACGGCGCGCTCGGCGGCGCCGAGATCGAGAACTCCCTCGCCGGCGCGATCAACGACGCGCACACCGGCATCAAGCTGACGCGCTTCACCAGCGAGCAGGACCCGCACAGCACCGCCTGCCTGCTGGTGCTGCAGCCGGGCCGCGCCGACTGGGCGCACTGCGGCGACTCGCGCATCTATCATTTCCGCAACGGCGTGAAGGTCTCGCGCAGCTGGGATCATTCGCACGTGATGAACCTCGTGAAGATGGGCTATCTCACCGACGCGCAGGCCGAGCAGCACCCGCAGAAGAACCTGCTGATCTCCTGCCTCGGCGACAACGACGCGCCGAAGATCGATTTCGGCCACACGTCGCCGCTCGCCGGCGGCGACTGCTTCCTGCTGTGCTCCGACGGCGTGTGGGCCTATTTCACGGACGACGAACTGGGCCGCGTGCTCAACGAGTTCCCGGTGCGGCAGGCCGCCGAGATCCTGATCAACGCGGCGCGCGACCGCGCCCAGGGACGCGGCGACAACTGCTCGCTGGCGATCATCCGCCTCAAGCAGCTCGAAGAGGAAAAACCCGTGCCGCTGTGGAAGCAGCGGCCGGCCAGATAAGAAGGAGGAAAGTCCAATGGCCATGACCATCGGCGTGCCGCGCGAGACCTTCGCCGGCGAGAAGCGCGTCGCGACCGTTCCCGACGTCGTCGAGAAGCTGGTCAAGCTCGGCTTCGCGGTCGCCGTCGAGAGCGGCGCGGGCGACGCCGCCAACTTCGCCGACGACACCTACCGTGCCGCCGGCGCGGAGATCGTCGGCGACGCGGCGAGCCTGTGGAGCCGCAGCGACATCGTCTTCAAGGTGCGCCCGCCCTCCCTGGCCGAGGTCGGCCTGATGAAGCCCGGCGGCGCACTGGTCGGCTTCGTCTGGCCGGCGCAGAACCCCGAACTGATGCAGGCGCTCGCCGCGAAACGAGCCACCGTGCTGGCGATCGACTGCCTGCCGCGCATGCTCTCGCGCGCGCAGAAGATGGACGCGCTGACCTCGATGGCCGGCATCAGCGGCTACCGCGCCGTGATCGAGGCCGCCAACGCCTTCGGCCGCTTCTTCGCCGGCCAGGTCACGGCCGCCGGCAAGATTCCGCCGGCCAAGGTCTTCATCGCCGGCGCCGGCGTGGCCGGCCTGGCGGCGATCGGCACGGCCGTCGGTCTCGGCGCGATCGTGCGCGCCAACGACACGCGCGCCGAGGTGGCCGACCAGGTGAAGTCGCTGGGCGGCGAGTTCGTCAAGGTCGACTACGAGGAGGAAGGCTCGGGCGGCGGCGGCTACGCCAAGGTGATGTCGGAAGGCTTCCAGGCGGCCCAGCGCGCGATGTACGCCCAGCAGGCGAGGGAAGTCGACATCATCATCACCACCGCGCTGATTCCCGGCAAGCCGGCGCCGAAACTCATCACCGCCGAGATGGTGCGGTCGATGCGCCCCGGCAGCGTCATCGTCGACATGGCGGCGGAGCAGGGCGGCAACTGCGAGCTGACCGAACCCGGGCAGGCGGTGGTCAAGCACGGCGTCACCATCGTCGGCTACACCGACCTGCCTTCGCGGCTGGCCAGGCAGGCGTCCACCCTCTACGCGACCAACCTGCTGCGCCTGACCGAGGAGCTGTGCAAGACGCAGAAGGAAAAAGGCGACGGCATGATCGACGTCAACATGGAAGACGACGCGATCCGTGGCCTCACCGTCATCAAACAGGGCGAAGTCACCTGGCCCGCCCCGCCACCCAAGCTGCCCGCGGCGCCTGCGCCCAAACCAGTCGCCGCCGTGCCTGCCGAGAAGAAATCCGGCCACGGCCACGGCGCCGGCGCGCCGATGGCGGGCGGCACGCTCGCGATCATCCTCGCCGTCGGCGCGGCGCTGTTCTGGCTGGTCGGCGCCTATGCCCCGCCGGCCTTCCTCGCGCACTTCACGGTGTTCGTGCTGGCCTGCTTCGTCGGCTACATGGTGATCTGGAACGTCACCCCCTCGCTGCACACGCCCTTGATGAGCGTGACCAACGCGATCTCGAGCATCATCGCCATCGGCGCGCTGATCCAGATCGCGCCGCCCGGGATGGGCGGCGAGCGGCCCGACGCCCTGATCCGCTGGCTGGCGGTGGTCGCCATCGCGCTCACGGCCATCAACATGTTCGGCGGCTTCGCCGTCACCCGCCGCATGCTGGCGATGTTCCGCAAGTGAGGACGACCCCATGACCGCGAATCTTGCGACCGTCGCCTACCTCGGCGCCACCATCCTGTTCATCCTCAGCCTCGGCGGCCTCGCCAACCCCGAGACCGCGCGGCGCGGCAACCTCTACGGCATCGTCGGCATGACCATCGCCGTGCTCGCCACGGTGTTCGGCCCGCGCGTGACGCTGGCCGGCATGCCCTGGATCGTCGGCGCGATGGTGGTCGGCGGCGCGATCGGCCTGTTCGCGGCGAAGAAGGTGCAGATGACGCAGATGCCCGAGCTGGTCGCGCTGATGCACAGCCTGGTCGGCCTCGCCGCCTGCCTGGTCGGCTTCGCCAGCTACGTCGATACCTCGGTGGTCTTCAGCGGCGCCGAGAAGACGATCCACGAGGTCGAGATCTACCTCGGCATCCTCATCGGCGCCGTCACCTTCTCCGGCTCGGTGGTCGCCTTCGGCAAGCTCTCCGGCAAGATCGGCGGCAAGCCGCTGCTGCTGCCGGCGCGCCACTGGCTCAACCTGGCCGGCCTGCTGCTCGTCATCTGGTTCGGCCGCGAATTCCTGCGGGCGGAAAGCATCGCCGACGGCATGCTGCCGCTCGCCGTGATGACCGTCGTCGCGCTGCTGTTCGGCATCCACATGGTGATGGCGATCGGCGGCGCCGACATGCCGGTGGTGGTCTCGATGCTCAACAGCTACTCGGGCTGGGCCGCCGCCGCCACCGGCTTCATGCTCTCGAACGACCTGCTGATCGTCGTCGGCGCGCTGGTCGGCTCCTCCGGCGCGATCCTCTCCTACATCATGTGCCGCGCGATGAACCGCAACTTCGTCAGCGTGATCGCCGGCGGCTTCGGCACCGGCGGCGGCGCGGCGGCGGCGAAGCAGGACGGCGCGCCGGCCGGCGAGGTGACGGCGATCTCCGCCATCGAGACCGCCGAGCTGCTGCGCGAGGCCAAGAACGTCGTCATCGTGCCCGGCTACGGCATGGCGGTGGCGCAGGCGCAGCACACGGTCTTCGAGATCACCAAGCTGCTGCGCGAGAAGGGCGTCAACGTGCGCTTCGGCATCCACCCGGTGGCCGGCCGCATGCCGGGCCACATGAACGTGCTGCTGGCCGAGGCCAAGGTGCCCTACGACATCGTCCTCGAGATGGACGAGATCAACGCCGACTTCCCCGACACCGACGTGTCGATGGTGATCGGCGCCAACGACATCGTGAATCCCGCGGCGCTGGAGGATCCGGGCAGCCCGATCGCCGGCATGCCGGTGCTCGAGGTGTGGAAGGCGAAGACCTCGATCGTCATGAAGCGTTCGATGGCCTCCGGCTACGCCGGCGTCGACAACCCGCTCTTCTACAAGGACAACAACCGCATGCTGTTCGGCGACGCCAAGAAGATGCTCGACGAAGTGCTCGCGGCGCTGAAGTCGTGATGGCCGCGAAGACTCGGCGCTGGCAGGGCGGCGCATTTTTCGCGCTGTTGTGGTTTGCGCTGGCGGGCGGCGCGGCCGCCGCCGAGCCGGCGCCGCCGCCGACCATCGTCAAGGCCGAGTTCGGCATCTTCGAGGCCGACAAGGGCGGCGAGCTGGCCTTCATGCCGACGGCCGAGGTGCCCCGCCGCGAGGGACAGCGCTACGGCTGGATCATCGAGCTGCGCGGTGCGCGGCGCTCGGTGGCGGTGCGCGAGGAATACCTGCTGCCGTCGAAGGTGTCCAAGGACGACGAAGCGGTGCGCAAGGGCCTGCTGATTCCGCTGCCGCGCCGCCAGCAGGTCAGCCAGCGGCAGCTGGTGCCGGTCGCCGGCCGCATCTACGGCGAGTGGTCGATCGGCGCCGGCGAGCCGGGTGGCCATCGGCACCTGCAGGTGATCGTGGAAGACCAGCTGGCCGGCGACTTCGAGTTCGACGTCAAATAACCCGGGCTCATCCGCCATGAGAGAGCGCATCGAGGAACTGCTGGCCCGCATCCGCGCGCTGCAGGAGGAGATCGAGGAAGAGTACCGCCGCCGCCTCGAGGAGTTCGACCGCAAGCGGCGCGAGCTGGCCGGCGAGTTCCTCGACCAGCAGCGGCGCTACCGGACCGGCCTGCTGCGCTACCTCGCCGACGCGCGCCCGGCGGTGCTGCTCACCGCGCCGCTGATCTACGCCGGCTGGCTGCCCTTCCTGCTGCTCGACCTGTTCGTCACGCTCTACCAGGCGGCCTGCTTCCCGATCTACGGCATCCCCAAGGCGAAGCGCGGCGACTACCTCGTGTTCGACCGCGAAGGCCTCAAATACCTCAACGCGATCGAGAAGTTCAACTGCTTCTACTGCTCCTACTGCAACGGCGTCGCCGCCTTCGCGCGCGAAGTCGCCGCGCGCACCGAGCAGTACTGGTGCCCGATCAAGCACGCGCGCCGCCTCAAGGCGCCGCACGGGCGCTACCCGCAGTTCTTCGACTTCGGCGACGCCGAAGCCTTCCGCCAGGGGCTGGAACGGCTGCGGAGCGAGTACAAGGACGCGGAGAAGTAATACTCGGCGCTGGCGGGGCGGCGGCTTACGACCCCAAGCGGAGGTTGCCTGCCGAAGAAAGCGGACGTTCAACATTTGAACTCACCGGACTGGCGCTGCTTGCCGCGACAGGTCCGGTTGAGTGATGGGGTGGCGTCACTGCTGACTCTAGCTTGCCCGGTTATCTAGATGTGAGGGCAGCCAGCCCACAACAACGACTTGGCCCTCTTCATCCCAGAAGAAGTAGAGCCGGAAACCGTAGCGTCGGTCCCGCGAATCTCTGCCCTTTAGATGTCGATCAAGAGGCCGTCGGGTTCCCCCGTATTGGACGGAATAAAGATCGGCAGCAAATTTCACTCCTTCGCCGGTCGCGCTGTCTTCGAGTTGAAGCGCATGTAGTGCTTCTTCGTATGATTGCCTGCGCTCATGCGTTCCTTCAATTCGCATTGGTACGTATTGGTCACGAAGGAGTAGCAGCGCACGGTAAATGAATTGGGGATCGTGAAACTCTGACTTTCGGACGCCTTGATATGCTCGGTTCGCGATTTCGACCGATCCCGCCAAGTGCTCCTTACACCAACTTTCAAAATCATCCAATGTGTTTGGGATTGGTGTTGCTTGCGGGGCGGTAGACTCGGCAACTTTCTTCTCAAGCTGCCGGATTCTGTGGAGTCGTTCTATGGCCTGCGCCTTTGCAGCATTGGCTTCTTGGATGGCTGCCTCTCGCTCTGCATCGGCGGTGAGGAGCAAGCCGTCATACTGCTCCTTCTGTTCCTGAAGATCCTTCCGCAATTGCTCATTGTCCTGCTCGAACAGTCGAATCAATTCAGCATCCGTACCCCCAGCCTTCCTAAGTCGCTCTCGTTCCAGTTGTGCAGCAAGCTGGCGGACCGTGTTGAAACTAGGAAGACGTTCTTCGCGTCCTGGGGCGTGCGCCGAGTTCCCAAGTGACTGGTTTACTAACCATCGCTCAAACTCTCCGGGAGCCGTCTCAGCCCACGACGCTATTCGGTCAGGCATAGCCAAAGGATGTCTAGATGGCTCGTCGACCCAAGCGCGGAATCCGGGGCGGTATGTACGCACAGCTCGCCTGAAAACCGATAACTCGCGCCCGATGCGATCAGTTAAAAGATAGCTGGCCGGTCCAGCGAGTACATAGACATGGGCGGCCCCGAGGGTGGCATCGTGTACCGAGTTGGCGGACGCGGCAGCCTCAGATGGATTGCTTGATCCATCAGGCAGCGAAAATACCAATACGTCGGCCTGTCGGTGCGGGCTTTCGAGCAGTGCGACTAGCTGGTCAACCTCGGTGGCAGTGGAAATCAATGGTACGTCGCGCGTTAGCGGAACACCATCAACTTCTGCTGGCCCATCGCTCATGATGGCTCGCACAAAGCCGGGAACAGTTCGCTGGAATGGCTCGTCTGTGCCGCGAGTGACGCACATGAGGCGTGCTCCAAATAGAGTGTCGCCGTTGGTGTCCATACCGACACCAATTTCAGTAACCCAAGTGCGTAGCGGTACGGCCTTATCTGCGTCGTCGAGCCGGGCAGCCCAAAATTGGTGCTCTGGCAAAGCAACTGCGGCGGTGCGTTGTGCACCTATGTCTGTCAGCTCGAATGACTGGCCATGCCAAGCGGTGTCAGGAAGGCTACGACCGGCCCTACGATTCATCCATCTAAGGATGTGCTTGATGCTCTCAGTAAATCGGTCATGCCCTTTCGCCGCCCGAAGCCTCAGCGTAACTTGGCTCACGGGACGAACGACCGAGAGGCCTTCGCGTAGTTTTGCGGCAATAGGGGCTAGCTGTTCTTTGATATCTTGGCGCGGTGGATTCATGGCGATATAGGTGACGCCCTGTTTACAATCAAAGCACAATCAAAGGGGGGCCGGGCTCGCGTTTTCATTAACAGCCGGGCCACAAAACGCCGACAGCATACCTGTAGCACAGCCGACTGTCCGTTTCGACACAAAGTGATCTACGGCAACTCTTGGCCGTATGCTGCCGTGCTTCTTCACTTCACCGATTAACTGAAAAGTCGGTGCTGGCAGGGCGGCGGCTGGGCGCTGGCTCATGTGTTCATCAGCATCTTGACGAGGTTCGGCATACCCTTGCCTTGAATGTAAGGGTCGCGGCCGAGGTCGGTGCAGTGCTCCAGCAGCAGCGCCTTGACGCGATCCGGGTAGCCGATGAATTCCTTGCGCACCGAGAGGAAGGCGGCGAGCAGCCCGGAGACGTGCGGCGTGGCCATGCTGGTGCCGCTCATCTCGACGTAGTAGTCGCGCGCGGTGGCGGCTGGCTTGGGCCACTTGTGGCGCGCCGAGAGGATGTTCTCGCCCGGTGCGACGAGGTCCGGCTTCATGCGTCCGTCGGCGGTCGGGCCGCGCGACGAGAAGTAGGAGACGCCGTAGGTGTGCGGGTTGGTCTTGTGGATCGAGCCGACCGCGATCGCCTCGTCGAGGTTGGCCGGGTCGCCGATCGAGAGGTCCATGTTGGCGGGCACGACGCCGCCCTCGGTGTCGAGCAGCGCGTAGCCCTCGTTGCCGGCGGCGAGGCAGACCAGCACGCCCTGGCGCCACAGGCGCCGCAACTCCTGGCACAGCGGCGTGTGGCCGCAGCCGAACACGCTCGGATCGAAACCGCCGCCCAGGCTCAGGTTCACGCCGTGGATCACCAGCTTGCCGGCACGCTCGTTGAGATCGGCGATGACGTCGAGCGCCTTGATGATGTAGGCATCCTCGCCGCTGCCGTTGTCCTTGAGCACCTTGAAGCCGTAGAGCTTCGCCTCCGGCGCCATGCCCTGCAGGTCGATCGTCGTCCGGTCGTCCGGCGCGCGCGGCAGCTGCCAGGCGCCGGCGATGGTGGCGGCGACGTGGGTGCCGTGGCCGTTGCCGTCGAGCGTCGCGCAGCGCGGGTCGTCGGGATCGAGCCGCTGCGGCGCGCCGTTGCCGGTGCAGTCCCATTGCGCGACGACGTTCTTGTGTTCCTTGAAGTGCGGATGCGCCGCGGCGATGCCGGTGTCGAGCACGGCCCAGGCGATGTCCTGGCCGCGCGCGCCGTAGCCGAGGTTGGCGGGCCGCGCCTGGATGGTGTGCGTCGACTGGTGCAGCAGGGCGCGCTTGACGGCGTTGCGCCAGACGCGGTCGATCTTCAGCGCGCCACAGTGCGCGCGCAGCTGCTCGATCTCGCTGCGCGTCAGGTCGGCGGAGACGAAGCGGCGCATCAGCTGGATGCGCCCCTCGGTGCGCGGCACGCCGCCGAAGTCGAGCACCTCGTTGATCAGGCTTTCGAGGCGCCCGCGCGCCTCGTCGAGCGAGCCTTCCGCGCTGTCGGCGGAGACGAGCTGGATCAGGGTCGGGTGGCGCTGCTCGCGGCTGCCGTTCTCCATGTCGGCGACCAGATCCTTCATCAGGATGTTGCGGCCGACCAGGTTGCCGAAGGCCGCCCCCGCGGTTTCGCGCACTGCATTGCGCACGACGTCGATGGTCAGGTAGCCGGTGCCCGAGTGCGGATTCGACTGCCACTCGGGATTGATCTGCAGGCCGACGACGTTGTCCACTTTCACGCCGCGGCTGTTCGCGGCGTAATCGTTCGAGATGTCGGCGTCGAGCGCGACCGGGTCGAGCCGCTCGGCGACGTTGAACCAGCGGTCGACGCATTCGGGCACCGCGAGCGGCTTGCCGGAGCCGAGCTTGCCGAGGACGTCCTGCACCTCCTGGATGCCGAGCGGCGAGCCGATGGTGACGAACAGCCGCACGTCGCAGTCGGCCTTCTGCAGTTGGCGCAGCACGTGGTAGGCGATCATCGAGCCCTGGCTGTGGCCGATCACGATGAACGGGCCGCCGCCGACGTCGAGGCGTTCGCGCAGCGCCTGCTCCATGCGCGCGCGCTTGCCGGCGTCGAAGAAGAAATCGCGCACGTCCTTGAGGAACAGCTTGGTGAGGAGGCGCGTCACCCAGCGCCGCATCCCCGCCGGCAGCGGCAGCACCTTTGCCTCCGGGCCTTTGATTTCCGGGTCGCCTTGCTCCAGATGCCGTTCCAGCGCCGTCATCAGGCGGCGGGCTTGATCATCGAGTTCGGGTTCCGGTTCGGCCGCGAGCTCGGCGAGCGCGCGCATGCCCATGCCGGCCTCCGCTGTGCTTGGCTGGTCCTTGTCGGCGCAGGAGGCGGTCTCGGGCTCCGGGTAGCGGTCGCGGTCGACCCAGTAGGCCAGCCGCGTGCGGTCACCCATCGGCGCGCCGAACAGCGCGCTGTCCCACTGGCATTTGAGCACCGAGGCGACCGGCTTGTTGCCGATGCCGTGGATGTAAACGATCGTGCCGACCTCGGGCGCGGTGCCTTCCTTCGCCAGCATCTGCGTCAGGGGCACGATGCGCTCGCGCAGCGTGGTGAGCATCGAGAAGGGATTGCGTTTGCCGCTGAACGTGCCGCCGGCTTTGCCGGCCGGGCCGGCGCCCGGTTTCTTCGTCGCCATCTCTTCCTCCTTCGGCGGGCTAGTCGGAATGCATGGTCGCGACGATTGGACACCCGATGCCGATGGAATGCAAGCTGCACCGCAGCATGCCACGAAACCCGGCGCTGGCGGGGCGGCGGATCAGGTTTGCTGCGGCATCCTGACGACGCTCAGGGTGCGCATTCCAGACCCGAACGCCAAGTGCCCGCCGCTTTATCCTGCGTCCAGTAGAGCAGTTCTGCCGAAGGGCGCCCGCCTTTGCCCGCGTCGTAGGGTGGGATCGAGACATAGGTGTAGCAGGGCGGCAGATCCTCAGGCTGCAGGCGCAGCAACGCCTCGGCATCGGGAATGCACTGTTGCTGCTGGATCGCCTTGAGCTGGTCCGGCGTGGCCACCCGCTGCCAGGCGCCGGAATTGAAGACTTGCGGGTTCCATTCCGCGCCGGGCTCGAAGAAGCGCTGCGGCCCGTGCGCCTTGTGCGTATGGCCATAGATGTAGACCGCGAACTCGCGCGTCGGCCGGCCGTCGTTCGCGAGTCCGCCGCGCACTTCGTTCAGGCGGTTGCGGAAGCGCGCATCGCGGGAAACGAACAGCGCGGTTGCCGCCGCTCCCAGGGTTGCGTCCTCGGACAGCACGGGGCAGAGCGGCGTTGTGACCGCGCCCCCTTGTTTCTGGGCGACAGCGAAGCGCGCCTGCCGCAAGTGGCAGATATCCGCGATTTCCTGCTCATTCAGCGCGGTGCTCTTGAGTCCGAGGGCATCGCGTGCCAACGCCGCTTCGGCCAGAGGCCGCAACGGATCGTTCGGCGGGATGGATTCAACCAAAAAGCGATCACCTTGCTTCCGGATCGCGTCGATATCGTAGCGGGGAAGGCGCGAGGCGGCTTCCTGGGGGCCGAGTGCCACCTTCAGTTGGTCGATCGACTGGCCGAAAAGGAAAAAGCGGAAAAAATCCTTGACCGCGACGGCGACGTCGCCGATCCCTGCCGCGGCCACGCCGAGCTTGACGCCCTCGCCTTCTTCGGAGATGTTGTCGATGATCGGATAGCGTTCCTCGAATTGGTTGTAGTAGCTCTGGACGAATTGCTCGCCCCATGGGCGTCGCAGATAGACGTTCCGTTCCCGTGCCGCACAGTCGCTGACGCGTGCCTGGCCGTCCAGGCAGGAGGCGGGCAGGAGGTCATAGCGATTGACCTCGCCTTCGAAGGCATGCCCGTGCTCGGCCAGTATCTGACCGTCGCGCGAGCGCCAGTAGCCTTCGCGGGCGACGCGCACACGCCCAAAGCCCGCGTCGATGGCTTTCAGCAGTGCCGCAGCGACGCTGTCGAAGACCAGTGCTGCATCGTGATTGCCGGGCACGATGGTCAGTCGATTGTCGCCGTCATCCGCGAGGGCGCGCAGCGCCGCCAGCTCCTCCCGATGGGCGCCGAGAACCCGCTGCGCCCGCGCCAGCGCATCGACCGCCGTGCAGCCGAGATCCTTGCCGTCTGCGCCGCTCTCGCCCGGGTAGCGGCAATCGTCGCTGGCCGACTGCCAGAGCTCGAGGAGATCGCCGAGGATGACCAAGTCGATCGATACGGTACTCTGCCGGGCCGCTTCCTGGAGATGGGCGAGAAACAGGGTGAACTCCGACGCCCAGCGGAAATCCTCGGTGGCGTGCCAGGGGCCCTGAGTCCAGTGACCGGTTGCCGCGTCCTGCCGCTGGCGCCCCATTCCCATGTGCAGGTCGCTGATGAAGACGGTCCAGCGCGCTCCTTCGGGTGGCAGGGGGGAGGACTGCAGCGGTTCGGCGCTGACACCGCCGGATACGATGAGAGCGGCGGCGATTGCCGCCTGCATGAAACCCTTCCATGTGCTCATTTCATTTCTCCCGTGCCGCACAGCTCCACGCCGCTGTTGCCCAGCAGCGCATACCAGAGCGCCTTGGCTCCATGACTGGCGCTAACGCAGCGCAAGGCGCGCGTGTAAGCTTCGGCGAGCGGGATTTTCGCATCACTGCTCGTCTGCTCGATCCCGCTCGCGAAGCATTCCATGAACCTTCCGGCCAGCGCACCGGGTATCTCGGTGACGGTGACGATCGCTGCCTGGACGCCATGTTCGTTGAGCGCATCCAGGAATCCGGTTGCGCTGGCCTCGCCGGTGCCGCAGCCGTTGAGCAGGGCAATGGAGGACCGGCCGAGCCTGCGCTGGACATTGGCGGAATGGATGCGCGTGCGCTGTTCGAAGTAGATGGAATCACGGTCATGGTGGGCGAGGATCGAGAGGAACGTCGGTCGTTCATCCGTCTTGTCCTCCTCGATCCAGCTGGCCAGGCCTTGCAGATCGTGATCGAGGGGAAATTGTCTGCTGCCGATCTTGATCGTATTGCCGGCCGGGGCTGCCGCGGTGATTCTCCTTGCGATTTCGCCGTATGCGTCATTGAGTGCATTGTCCTCGGTTCTGCGCGGACCGATCAGCTTCCAGTCGGCGAGACAGCTTCCCTGCGACTGCGGGTAGGCCTGTATCGCGAGCGGGGTCTCCACGCGCAGATATTCCCCGACGAAGCGGGTCTGGTTGGCCTCGGTCTGGACCGCCATCATGCCGAGGGGAAGAAACCGCGGTGTGCCGCCTTCCGCGAAATGGGTGCGCACGAACAGCGCAGGCAGAAGGTTCTGCGGGTAGGGCGGCAATTCATTGATGCCGTGCCTGGCCAGGAGTTGCAGGAAGGAAGCGCGTGCCTCCATGCCGGCACCGTCGTCCGGAAACAGCAGGTGGAAGAGGGCGCGCCCTTCGCTCTCGCGATTGGCGGTCTCCCGCGCTGGCGAGAGGGTGTGCATGAGGTTGGCCAGCCTGGTGGCAAGGGCTTGCGCGCTGTCCTCGACCTTCCAGACGATGGGCAGGCTCATTTCCCCCCACCACAATGTGCCGAGCACCGGACTCGTCGGGCCAAACTGGATGAAGTGGATTGCCGCCGTCGGCTGCAGTGCCGGCTGCTCCGCTGCTAGCCTGACTGCGTCCAGTCCTTTGAAGCCGGACTGTACCGGGCGCAAGCCGGCGCATTCGCTGCCGGCCATGCAGAAGCTGACCACCATTTCGTCGATCGGGCGCCTGCCGTCCCAGATGGAAATGGCCAACGGGGCTGCACCGCCGGGCGGCTGCTCCCGGGTTCGTACCGTGAAGTCGTCCCCGCTCTTGCTGAAAATGAAATCGTGCAGGCCGCCGGCGCGCAATTCGGCAAACAGGTCCGCGATCCTTGGTTGGGAGGACGTGCCGGCGGCGCGCATGCGGCCGAGGTCGATTTCCAGGCTGAAGACCTGCGGCGGCTGCTCCTCGAAGTAGGACGTATCAACGAGCAGCAGGATATTCAGCTTGACGACGTTCCGGTTGGTGTCGGCCAACCATTGCTGCAGCAGGGCCGCGAATCGCTCTCCCGGCAGGACCGATTGTGCGCCGCTTTCCGCTTCGTCGTAGGCAAAGGCGGACAGGTCGACGGCGATGCGGTAATCGGTTGCCGGCTGCAGCTTGTGCTGGATCGTGTAGCGCTCGTCGTTGGCGAGCGAGGCCCAGATGTTCCAGATTGCTCGCGGTTCGCCTGCGGGCGGAGTTGCCGCTTTCGCTGTCGGCCTTACAGGTACCTGTTCGAGGATTGCGCTTGTCGGTGGAGGGGGAGAGGTCATCAGCAGCCGGACTGGCGGAGCGGCCTCGCCATTCTTCTTCCGCTCAACCTGGCCAGCCTTGATCTCCCCGATGCGGTTGGGTTCGAGCAGCTTGCTTGATGCCGAAAGCCTGGCTGTTTCGTCATCCAGAGTTCGCTGTGCTTCTGGCGGAACCGGCTGCGCTGGTTTCGCGGTGGGCGCGGCGGGCGTCGAAGCGGGAGCGGCGGGCGCAGGAGCCGACGCTGGCAATTCGGCTTTTGGCAGAGAGCGATAACCGAGAATTGCCTGGTTGCTGACGGATTCCGACAGAAGCCAAAGCAGGTACGCGCCCAGCGCGATGCCGACAATCCCTAGGAACCGTCGGCTTTTAGCGCCCTGCCCTGAGTCCTGTAGCGCCATCTCCCCTCCTGTCTGCTGCTCACCCGCAACGCATGGCCACGGCGATTAGACGCACGATGCCGATGGAATGCAAGCTGCAACGCAGCATGCCACGAAACCCGGCGCTGGCGGGGCGGCGGCCGCCGCCGGAGCGGAAGGCGGGTCTAGAGGAAGCGGCGCGCCGAGCCGACGATCGCGTCGAAGAACAGCTCGGCGTTTTCCTGCGCGCCGATGGAGGCGAGCGGGTGGTCGCAGGTCGAGAAGATCGCGGCGTTGGCGCGCTCGTCGAAGGCGTAGCTGCCCTTGATCGCGCGGTTGTCGGCGGTCACCGCGTCGAAGGTCAGCGTGTGCTTGCCGTTCAGGCGCTGGACGCTGACGCTGCGGATCTGGCTTTTCGCGTCGGTGTAGGTCTGCAGCCAGGAGTCGATCAGGCTGCGGTAGCCGTGCCCGTGGCGCGGCACGCCGACCACGTCGGGCGCGGTGGCGTAGGCCTGGCACCGCACGTCGTCCGGCAGCTTCACGGTCGTCTTCAGGCCGGTGTCCTCCTGGACCCGCACCACATGGCTGTTGAGATCGGGGCGGAACAGCACGCCGGAACGCGATTGCAGCAGGTTCTGGTCGCGCGGCGTGATCAGTTCGAAGGGGCCGAGCGAACGGCCGCTGGCGACGGCGCGATGAATCTTCGTCTTGCAGAGGGCGACGTTTTCCGGCGTGCCGAATTTGGCGCAGGCGCGATTCCATTCGGAAACGGAAAACAGCCGACCGCCGGACGACGCCGGCGTCGCGGCGTGCGCCAGGGCGAGATGGCCGGCCAGCACGACGCAGGCGGCCAACGCGCGGACCGGGGAGGCGGAAAGGAATAGGGAAGGCAGGGCAGTCGCTGGTTTCATGCGGGTGCGGGCTCGAAAGGGATTGTTTGGCAACGCTTTTAGTTTAACAGCCGAGGTCCTGACGATCCGGCGAGGAAAGGCAGAAACTTCGCCCAGTTGTCGCTATCGCTGTTGCGCCGCGCAAACCCGGCGCCGGCGCGGGGGCGCCGGAACCTCGCAACGGCGCGGATTTGGCGGTTCGCCGCGGTTATACTGGCCGCGCAACGCCGATTACGAATGAATACCAAAGCCCTGCATGTGATCGCCCTCGGCCGGTTCGCGGAACCGGTGCCGCCGCTGTCGTATCGGCTGGCGCAACTCGGCGTGGTGCCGCAGATGTGCGACAGCCTCGATTATCTGCCGGGGCGGCTCGAGGGCCACGAGATCCTGCTCACCGACCTGGACTGGCTGCGCAGCCTGGCGCCGGCCGTGCGCACCGATCTGGCCCGCCGCGCGGCGACGGCCGCCGGCTGGATCGTGCTCACGGGCAGCGACGCCTCGTTCAAGGAGCAGGTGGATTGGCTGCGCGGCGGCGTGAAGCACTTCTTCCGCAGGCCGCTCGACCCGGAGCGGCTGGCGACGCTGATCGAGGACATCCACGACCGCCGCGCCGGACCGCCGGTGCGCGTGATCCTGCTCGACGACGAGGAGAGCGCGCTCGCCTATTACGGCGCGGCGCTGCGGCAGGCCGGCGTCGTCGTCGAGGCGACGCAGGATCCGTTGATCGTGCTCGACATCCTCGCCGAGTTCAAGCCGGATCTGCTGCTGGTCGATATCGAGATGCCCGGCTGCCGCGGCCCGGAGCTGGTCGCGGTGGTGCGCCAGCGCGCCGAATACGCCCAGCTGCCGGTGCTGTTCCTCACGGCGATGGAAGGCATGAACGACCTGCTGCTCGCGCGCCAGGCGGCCGCCGAGGACTTCCTGCCGAAGCCGGTAGCGCCCGAGCTGCTGCTCGCCGCGGTGCAGTCGCAGGCCTGGCGCTACCGCGCGCGCCGCCGCGCCGAGGCGCAGCTGCGGCGGCAGGAAGCGCGCGTGGTCCATCGCCTCGAGCAATTGCGCCTGGCCGTCGACGAGCATGCGATCGTCAGCGTCACCGACGCCAAGGGCAACATCGTGCGCGTCAACGACAAGTTCTGCGCGATCAGCGGCTATCGCCGCGAGCAGCTGCTGGGGCAGAACCAGCGCATCGTCAAGTCCGGCGTCCACTCGCCCGAGTTCTACGGCGGGATGTGGCGGACCCTGGCGGAAGGCCACATCTGGCGCGGCGAGTTGTGCAACCAGCGCAAGGACGGCAGTCGCTACTGGGTCGAGGCGACGATCGTGCCCTTCTACTACGGCAGCGACAAGCCGCGGCAGTACATCTCGATCCTCACCGACATCACGCCGCTCAAGGAACGCGAGGTGGCGCTGAGCATCAGCGACGAGCGGCTGCGGCGCAGCCAGGAGTTCGCCAACATCGGCACCTGGGACTGGAACCTCCGCACCGGCGAGCTCTACTGGTCGGAACACATCCCGGTGCTGTTCGGCCACCCAAGCGGCGGCCTGGCGACCAGCTACGAGAACTTCATCCAGGCCGTCCACCCCGACGACCGGCAGGCGGTCAACGCGGCGGTGCAGGCGAGCGTCGAGCGCGACATTCCCTACGATATCGAGCATCGCGCGGTCTGGCCGGACGGCACGGTGCGCTGGCTGGAGGAGAAGGGCGCCGTGGTGCGCGACGCGGCGGGCCAGCCGCGCAACATGCTCGGCGTGGTGATCGACATCCACGAGCGCAAACAAGCGGAGGAGGAACTGGCCAAGGCCCGCGACGAAGCCGAGCGCGCCAACCGTGCCAAGTCCGATTTTCTGTCGAGCATGAGTCACGAGCTGAGGACGCCGCTGAACGCGATCATCGGTTTTTCGCAGATGCTGGAGTACGACGGGGGATTGGGGGCGGACCAGCTGGACAACGTGCACGAGATACTCAAGGCGGGGCGGCACCTGCTGGAACTGATCAACGAAGTGCTGGACCTGGCGAAGATCGAAGCGGGGCGGGTGGACCTGTCGCTCGAAGCGGTGGCGCTGGCGCCGCTGTACGAAGACTGCCGGCAACTGATCCAGCCGCTGGCGGCGCAGCGGAGCATCCGGCTGGCCGTCGCGGCGGACGCCGAAGCCGTGTTCGCCGACCGGACGCGGCTCAAGCAAGTGCTGCTCAACCTGCTGTCGAACGCCGTCAAATACAACCGGGACGGCGGAGACATCCGGCTGACCGTCGAAGCGGCGCAAGACGCGCGGTGCTGGCGGCTGGTCGTCGCCGACAGCGGGCCGGGCATCGCGGCGGAGAAGCAACAGGAACTGTTCCAGCCGTTCAACCGGCTCGGCGCCGAATACAGCGACATCGAAGGCACGGGGATCGGACTGACCATCAGCCGGCGGCTGATCGACATGATGGGCGGCGAGATCGGGGTGGACAGCGAAGTCGGGGTCGGCAGCCGGTTCTGGATCGAACTGCCGCGCGAGACGGCGGCGGCGGAGCGGGCGGCCGAAGAGAAACCCGGCGCTGGCGGGGCGGCGGCGGAAAAGGTCGAAGCGGGCGAAGCGGCGGAAGTGCACACGGTGCTGTGCATCGACGACAACCCGGTGAACCTGAAGCTGATCGCGCAGATTCTCGGGCTGCGGCGGCACATCCACCTGCTGACGGCGCACACGTCGGAACTGGGGATCGAGCTGGCGCTGACGCGGCGGCCGGAACTGATCCTGCTGGACATCAACATGCCGGGGCTGGACGGCTACCAGGTGCTGGAAGTGTTCAAGGCGGACGCGCGGCTGAAGACGATCCCGGTGATCGCGGTGACGGCGAACGCGCTGCCGCGCGACGTCGAGCGCGGCCTCGCCGCCGGCTTCGCCGACTATCTGACCAAGCCCTTGGACGTCGGGCGTTTCATCGCTACCATAGATACCTGCCTGCAGGGCAAAAAGGGAGGTGCTGCATGACCGAGGGAATCGACAGCCAGACCCGCATCCTGATCGTCGACGACGAGCCGGCCAACCTCAAGCTGCTCGACAAGATGCTCAGCACCCAGGGCTACGGGCAGCGCATCCTCGTGCAGGACCCGCGCGAGACGCTCGACCGCTACCGCGAAGCGCCCACCGACCTGATCCTGCTCGACATCAACATGCCGCATCTGGACGGCTTCCAGGTGATGGAGCAGCTCAAGGCGCTCGACGATCCGCTGCTGCCGCCGATCGTGATCCTTACCGCGCAGCACGGCAAGGATTTCCTGCTGCGCGCGCTGGCCGCCGGCGCGCGCGATTTCATCACCAAGCCGTTCGACCGCAACGAGCTGCTGATGCGGGTGCGCAACCTGCTCGACGCGCAGTTGGCGCACCGCCTGGTGCATGACCAGAAGGCGGTACTCGAGGAGATGGTGCGCCAGCGCACGCAGGAGCTCAACGACACGCGCCTGCAGGTGATCCGCCGCCTCGGCCGCGCGGCCGAGTTCCGCGACAACGAGACCGGCCTGCACATCATCCGCATGAGCAAGACCTCGGCGCTGCTCGCCCACAGCCTCGGCTGGGGCGAGGCCGAGTGCGAGCTGATGCTCAACGCCAGCCCGATGCACGACATCGGCAAGATCGGCATACCCGACAACATCCTGCTCAAGCCGGGCAAGCTCGAGCCGCACGAATGGGAAGTGATGAAGACCCACGCCGCGATTGGCGCCGAACTGCTGGCCGGCGACGATTCGGCGCTGCTGCGCATGGCCAAGGAAATCGCCCTGGCGCACCACGAGAAATGGGACGGCAGCGGCTATCCCAACGGCCTGGCCGGCCCGGCCATTCCCCAGTCGGGCCGCATCGTCGCGCTCGCCGACGTCTTCGATGCGCTGACCTCGAGTCGTCCCTACAAAAGGGCCTGGCCGGTCGATGACGCGGTGGCGTACATCCGCGACAACAGCGGCAAGCACTTCGACCCGGCGGTGGTCGCGCACTTCGAGAGCTGCCTGCCCGAGATCCTCGCGATCCGCGACAACTTCGCCGAGCCGGCCGACCGCTAGCCGCCAGGCCGCGAAACTCGGCGCTGGCGGGGCGGCTGCTCAGGTTCGGAAATCGGCGATCGCCTTGGCAAGCGTGTCCGAAGCGTTGCGCAGCTGACCGGCCGAGTCGCTCATGTAGCGGGCCGATTCGCTGGTTTCCTCGGCGGACTGGGAGATGCGCTCCATGTTCTTGGCGATTTCGGTGCTGGCGGTTTTCTGCTCGTTCACCGACCAGGCAATCTCATCGACCCCCTTGCCCGCCTGCTCGACCGAATCGCGGGCGTTCTTCAGCGTGCCCTCGACTTCCCCGGCCAGGCTGGAGCTGACCTCGACCGAACGCAGGCCGGCATCGACAGCCGAGCGCACCTGATTCGTCTGCACGATGATGCTGCGCGCCACGCCGTCGATCTCGGCAGCCGAGCTCGCGGATTTCTCGGCCAGCTTGCGTACCTCGTCGGCGACGACGGCGAAACCGCGTCCCTGCTCGCCGGCGCGGGCTGCCTCGATCGCGGCGTTGAGCGCCAGCAGGTTGGTCTGGTCGGCGATGTCGCGCACCTCCTGGGTCATGCCGGTGATGGCGCTGGTGCTGTTGACGAATTCTTCGACGGTGCGGGCGATCTGGCCGACCGTGGCGCCGATGCTGTGGATCTCCTCGACCAGCTCGCTCACCTTGCGATGCCCTTCCTGACTGTTGGTGACGCTGTCCGAGGACTTCTGCCGGACATCGGTGGCGGTGTCGGCCACGGTGGCGATCGAGACCGTCAGCTCCTCGATCGCGGCCGCGTTGCTAGCCACCGACTGTGATTGCTCCTGTGCCGTGGTGTGCAGGATGTCCGCCGTCTTGGCGACTTCGCCGGCCGTCTGATTGACGGATTGCGCCGACGCGGCGACCTGCCCGACGAGCGCGTGCATCTTGGCGACCATGCTGTTGAAGGCGTCGGCCATCTTGCCGATTTCGTCACGCTGGGCGAGCGCGGCGCGGTGCGTCAGGTCGTTGGTCGTGGCGATGGCCGCCATCGTCTGTTCGAGCTGGGTGACGGGACGCGTGATCGAGCGGATGATGATCCAGGCCAGGAAGGCGAGCACGGCGACGGCACCTAGCAGGAACAAGCCGAGGCCGAGCCGCACGGCGGAATAGGTCGCCTGGGCTGCCGCCACCTCCTCGGCCGCGATGTCTTCGGCCATCTTTTGAATTTCGCCGACCAGCTTGTCGATGCGCTCCGTCGGCGCGCGGTCGATGCCCTTGACCAGCTTGTCGACCACGGCGGCCGGATCTGCCTGGCTGCGGTCATAAGCCTTGAGCGCTTCGAGATAGGTGGGCGCGAGCTTGGCGAACACCTCCAGGACATCATCGATCTTGAGGCGATCGGCCACGCCCAGTTCCTGCGCGATCCCCTTGAGCTTGAGCAGATCGACCGTCACCTGCTTGCCTTCCTTCTCGAAGCCTTTGACGTACTTGTCGAAGCTCTCCGGATCCTTGCCGCGCAACAGGATGTTCTTCCATTCCTGCACCTGGATCTTGAAACTGACCTGCGCGCTGCGCGCCATGTCGACCGCCGCGGTCAGCTTGCCATATCTGTTGCTGGCGCTCACCAGTTGCTGATTCAGCCGGCTCGCCTGATAGAGGGAAAAGCCGCCGGCCAGCAGCAGCGCGAGGACGGCGCAGGCGGCAAGAAGGCTGAGTTTGGCGCTGACGCTGAGGTTCTGCATGGCGATCGCTCTCTCTATTGTTGGTCACAAAGCGTGTGACGTTAGCACCAATAAAAGTCATCAGCGAGGTGTTGCCGCATTCTGGCACCAAGACCGCAGGCTGTTGTTGCAGCGAAGATACTCGGTGCCGGCGGGGCGGCGCCTAGCTCAGTACAGCCGGCATGCCCGGCTTTCCTCACGCCAGGCTGCTTCGTCCTGACGTGCCGGCGCATCGAGGTCGGCAAGTGTCGCGGCGGGATCGTCGACCCATTCGCGCAGCAGGGGGCCGCCGTTGATCAGGTCGATGGCGAGGCGGTCGCGCTCGTACTCGTAGGGGAAGTCGCGCCACAGCGGATAGTCGGGGCGCAGGCGGCGCAGCGCCTTGAAGGCGAGCGCCATCAGCCGCCAGGGCTTGAAGGCGGCGTGGTCGTAGTGGGCCGGATCCTCGACATGAATCTGGATCCCTTGGCAGAGTTGGCCGGCATGCTTGTGGAAGGTCGGCTCGAACCAGCAGGGGCGCAGTTTGCAGCCTGCGAGCCAGTCCGGCGCGAGTTGGTCCATTTCCGCGAACAGCGCCGGTGCGTCGATATCGGGTGCGCCGAACAGTTCGAGCGGCCGCGTGGTGCCGCGTCCTTCAGAGAGCGTCGTGCCCTCGAGCATCACCGTGCCGGCGTAGCAGCGCGCCATCGATAGGTTGGGCGCGTTCGGGCTCGGGTTGATCCACGTCCGTTCGAGCAGCGGCCAGCCGTGGCCTGGGATGGCGTCGGGCCGCCATCCCTCCATCTTCACCACTTCGCATTCGACGTCGAGCTTGAGAGTGGCGACGAACCAGCGCGCCATCTCGCCGAGCGTCAGGCCGTGGCGCATCGGCAGCGGGCCGGCGCCGACGAAGCTCTCCCAGCCGGGGCGCAGCGTCAGGCCTTCGACCGGCCGGCCGGCGGGATTCGGGCGGTCGAGCACCCACACCGCCTTGCGGTGCAGGGCGGCGGCTTCGAGCACGTAGCGCAGCGTGGTGAGGAAGGTGTAGATGCGGCAACCGAGGTCCTGCAGGTCGACCAGCAGCACGTCGAACGTGTCGAGCATCGCGGCGGTCGGCCGCCGCACCTCGCCGTAGAGGCTGAAGACGGGAATGCGGTGCGCCGGGTCGACGAAGTCGGGCGACTCGACCATGTTGTCCTGCTTGTCGCCGCGCAGCCCGTGCTGCGGGCCGAAGGCCGCCGTCAGCCTGATGTCTTGCAGCGCCGCCAGCGCGTCGAGGCTGTGCGTCAGGTCGCGCGTGGTCGAGGCCGGATGGGCGAGCAGCGCGATCCTGCGGCCAACGAGCGGCCGGCGTAAAGCTGGTTCGGAGAGCAGTCTGTCGAGGCCGAAGAGCATGACGCGATTCTAGCGGCGCGGACGCAGGCCGCCGTGACCGAGCGCCAGCAGGAAGCCGCCGCGATGGAAGTCCGGCTTGCCAGGCGGGTGGGCGAGCGCCCAGTAGCCGTGCTGGCCGCCTGCGGCCTCCAGCACGGCGGAGAGCGCGAGCCGCAGCGCGGGACCGGCGGGCAGGGCGGCGCGCGGCAGCGTGACCTCGAGGCGCAGCCGGTCTTCCGTGCGCTGCGTGCGCAGTATCGGCGCCGGGCAATCGGGATGGCCGGGCGCGCGCTGACGGACGTCGTGGAAGTCATAGACCGCCCACTGGCCGGAGAACGAGAAGTTGAACTCGCGGTAGCCGGTCTCGCCGGCGGGACCGGCGAACAGCTCGCAGCAGGTGGTCTGCCAGAGCGCGTCGGCCGGCGCCGGGGCATGCGGCGTCGGCACGCGCAGGTCGAGGTTGAGGCCGCGGATCGCGTAGTCGACGTGCAGTGCGCCGTCGGCCCGGAGCGACAAGGTCACGTCGATGCGCTGGTGGAGGCGTGGCGGATTCGTCCGATGCGCCGCGAGCGCGACGTGGATCGATTGCGTCATGCGGCGCTCAGCCGGCGACGACGCGCTGGCACTGCTCGCCCAGGCCCTCGACGCCGAGCCGCACCACGTCGCCGGCCTTGAGGAACTGCGGCGGGTTCATGCCGAGGCCGACGCCGGGCGGCGTGCCGGTGCAGACCACGTCGCCGGGCAGGAGCGTCATGAACTGCGAGATGTAGCTGATCAGGTGCGCGCAGGAGAAGATCATCTGATCGGTGTTGCTGTCCTGGCGCATCTGGCCGTTGACGGACAGCCAGACGCGCAGCTTTTGCGGGTCGGGAATCTCGTCGGGCGTGACCAGCCAGGGGCCGATCGGCGCGAAGGTGTCGCAGCCCTTGCCCTTGTCCCAGGTGCCGCCGCGGTTCTTCTGGAAGTCGCGCTCGGAGACGTCGTGAAACGTCACGTAGCCGGCGAGGTGGGAGAGCGCCTGGTTTTCCTCGACGTAGCGCGCGGTTTTGCCGATCACCAGGCCGAGCTCGGCCTCCCAGTCGGTGCTGACCGAGCCGCGCGGCAGGAGGATGTCGTCGAACGGGCCGTTGATCGCGGTGGTCGCCTTCATGAACAGGACCGGCTCGCTCGGGATCGCCGCGCCGGTCTCGCGCGCGTGGTCGCGGTAATTGAGGCCGACCGCGACGATCTTGGAGATGCCGGTGAAAGGCACGCCGAGGCGCGGCTTGCCGCGGACGAGCGGCAGCGTCGCCGCATCGATGGCGGAAAGTCGGCGCTGGCCGGGCGGCGACAACTCGTCCCAGCCGATGTCGGCGCAGTGGGCGGACAGATCGCGCAGGCGGCCCTGCGCGTCGATCAGGCCGGGTTTTTCGCGGCCCGGAGGGCCGTAGCGGACGAGCTTCATGGGGCGGTCTCCTGGTAGGGGTCAGTCTTGTTTGCGCTTGCCGCGGTAGATCGCGTCGGGCTGTTCCTCGAGGGTCTCGGCCAGCTTGCGCAGCGCGTCGGCGGCGCGCGCGATCTCCTTGAGCGCCGCGTTGGCCTGCTGCACCGTCGGCGACTCCGGCGCGGCGAGGGCGCGCATCGCCACGGCCGCCTGCGCCAGTTCGTCGCTGGCGCGCGTCATGTTCTGCACGACCTGCGAGTCGGCGCCGGCGAGCGTGGCGACGCGGTCGGCGGCGGCCTCCAGCTTCGCCAGCGCCGCCTGCGCGGCCACCAGCGCCTGGCGCATCTCGGCGAGATCGGTGCGCGCGCCGGCGAGCAGCGGCGCGGCCTGCGCGTCGAGCCGCGCGGCGAGGGATTCGAGGTGGCGCAGCGTCGCCTGCATCCGGCGCGGCAGCTCCTGCGTGCCCTGCGCCGTGAGCAGGGCGTTGACCGCGTCGCCGATCGCCGCGACGTCGGTGAGGAATTTCTCGATCGGGAAGGCCTCGAGCTTCGCGGTCAGCTCCTGCACCGCGGTGCGGATGGTCGGGATCTCGCTGACGCCGGCGTCGAGCGCGACGAAGTGCGCCGGCTTGTCGGGGTGGAAGTCGAGGTCGACGTAGAGCTGGCCGGTGAGCAGGCTCTGCATGCGCAGCCGCGCGCGCAGCCCGCGCGCGACGAGGCCGCGCACGGTGTCGCGGTCGCGCAGGTCGACGTGCTCGCCGCCGCGCGTGCGCACCACGTGCGGCAGCACCTCGACGGTGACCGGCACGACGAAGCGGTTGCCCGCGCCGTCGTTGTTGTCGAGGCCGAGCTGGATCTGCTTGACCGTGCCGACCTTGACGCCGAGGAACATCACCGGCGCGCCGACCTGCAGGCCCTGCGCCGCGCCTTCGAAATACATGACGTGCTGGCGCTTCTCGCCGAACCAGCCGCCGCCGGCGAGCAGCAGCGTGGCGGCGATCGCCAGGGCAATGGCGCCGAGCACGAAGGCGCCGATCAGCGTCGGGTTGGCCTGCCTGCTCATGCTGCGTTGCCGCGCGTCAGGAAATGGCGCACCTGCGGCGCGCCGTTGCGCAATGCTTCCTGCGGATGTCCGGTGGCGATCATGGTGTGGGTGTCGGCATCGAGATAGACCGAATTGTCGCCGATCGCCAGGATGCTGGCCAGATCGTGCGTCACCACCACCACCGTGGTGCCGAGGCTGTCGCGCAGTTCGACGATCAGTTCGTCGAGGCGGCGCGCGGTCAAGGGATCGAGGCCGGAGGAGGGCTCGTCGATCACGAGGATCTCGGGATCGAGCGCCATGGCGCGCGCCAGCCCGGCGCGCTTCTTCATGCCGCCCGACAGCTCGGCCGGATAGAAGTCCCCGAAGCCGGCCAGGCCGACCAGCGCCAGCTTGAAGGCGACGATTTCGTCGATCTGCGCGGCGGAGAGCGCGGTGTGCTCGGCGAGCGGCAGGGCGACGTTCTCGGCCAGCGTCAGCGAGCTCCACAGCGCGCCGCCCTGGAACAGGATGCCGAGCCGGCGCTGCAGGCGCCGGCGGTCTTCCTCGGCCGCGCCCCAGAAGTCCTCGCCGGCGAACAGGACGCGGCCGGCGAGCGGCGGCTGCAGGCCGACCAGCGCGCGCATCAGCGTCGTCTTGCCGCAGCCGTTGCCGCCCATGACGACGAAGATCTCGCCCCGGTTCACGGCGAAGTTCAGGTCGCGCTGCACGACGTGGTCGCCGTAGCCGACCGTCAGTTCCCGGACCTCGATCTGCGGTATCGCGTTCATATGCCGAGTTGGTAATAGACGATGGTCAGCACCGAGGCGGCGATGGTGATCAGCAGGATCGCCGTGACCACCGCCGAGGTGGCGGCATGGCCGACCGCCGCCGCGCTGCGGCCGCACTGCATGCCGCGCAGGCAGCCGGCGAAGGCGATCATCGCGCCGTAGACGCTGCCCTTCGACAGCCCGACCAGGAAGTGCTTGAGCTCGAGCGCGCGCAGCGTCTCGGTGTAGTACTCGAAGAAGCCGATGTCGAAGATCGCGTAGGCGACGAGCAGCCCCGCCGCCATGCCGATGAAGCCGGCGTAGAGGGTGAGCAGCGGCACCATCACCATCAGCGCCAGCATGCGCGGCAGCACCAGGAAGTCGATCGCCGAGATGCCGAGCGTGCGGTAGGCGTCGATCTCCTCGTTGACCTGCATGGTGCCGAGCTGGGCGGCGAAGGCCGCGCCGGTGCGGCCGGCGATGATGATGCCGGTCATCAGCGCGCCGATCTCGCGCACCATGCCGATCGCCACCAGATCGGCGATGAAGATCTGCGCGCCGACGAGCTTCAATTGGTCCGCGCCGAGATAGGCGAGGATCAGTCCGACCAGAAAGCTGATCACCGAGACGATCGGCAGCGCGCGCGGGCCGACCTCCTCGATCTCGAGCCAGAGGTCGCGGGCGCGGAAGCGGGCGCGGCCCGCCGCCAGCCGTCCGCATGCCTGGACGATCTCGCCGAGGAAGGCGAGCATGGCCGGTACGCCGCGCACGAAGTCGAGGACGGCCATGCCGACCTGGGTGCAGATGCCGGCCGGACGCCCGCCGCGGCCGGACAGGTCCTGTGCGGGGACGGCGCGCGCCAGCGTCAGCAGTTGCTGCGTCCCCGCCGGCAGCCCGGCGGAATCGACGGCGATGCCGCGCGCCGCGCAGGCCTTGAGCACGCCGGCGAGGAAGCTCGGCAGGCCGGTGTCCCAGTCGGTCAGCGCCGTCGCATCGAAGCGGACGCGGCGCACGCCGGCCGCGAGCCGCGTCGCGACGGTGTCGCTGCCCGGCAAGCGGCCGGCCATGCGCCAGCTGCCGGCCAGCACGACGGTCAGCGTGTCATCATCGCTGCGGAGATCGAGCTGCCATGCGTCGCTCATGGCGGCGGGAGAAGCCTTACTTCTTGCCGAGTCCGCCGAGCAGGGCGGCCACCGGGCGCAGATGGCGCAGCGGACGCCGCTCCGCCAGCGCCGACTTTTCGGCGTGTTTCTCGGCGTCCTTTTCCGCCCCCGCGCTCTCCTTCGCTTCGTAGGGCTTGGAGAAATCGAAGCCGTCGGCGGCGATCATCGGCTGCCGCGGCACGCGCGGCAGATGGGCGGTCGGCGCCGGCAGGCGGTCGACGCGGCTCTTCGGGCCGTGGCCGATCTTCGGTTCGTGCTTGTGGCCGTGTCCGCGCCCGCTGCGCTCGCCTTTTTCGCGTTCCTCCGGCGGCGCAACGGAGCCCGGCTCGAAGCCGGGCACGACGACCTGTTCGATCTTGAACTTGGTGAGCTTCTCGATATCCGCGAGCCGCGGTTTTTCTTCCGGCGCCACCAGCGAGGTCGCCTCGCCCTTCTTGCCGGCGCGGCCGGTGCGGCCGATGCNNGCCGATGCGGTGCACGTAATCCTCGGCGACGCGCGGCAACTCGTAGTTGATGACGTGCGGCAGGTCGTCGATGTCGAGGCCGCGCGCCGCGACGTCGGTGGCGACCAGCACGCGCGCCGCGCCCGACTTGAAGGCTTCGAGCGCCTTGGTGCGGTCCTGCTGGCTCTTGTCGCCGTGGATCGCCGTGGCATTGATGCCCTCGCGTTCGAGCCAGGCGGCGAGTCGCGACGTGCCGAACTTGGTGCCGACGAACACCAGCACCTGGGTCATCGACGGATCGTCGAGCATCTGCTTGAGCAGGTAGCGCTTGCGGTCGGAAGCGACCGGATGCACGCGGTGGGTGATGGTTTCCGACACCTGGTTGCGGCGCGCCACCTCGATCAGCTGCGGCGCCTTGAGCATGGCGTCGGCCAGCTTCTTGATCTCGTCGGAGAAGGTGGCCGAGAACAGCAGGCTCTGGCGCGTCGTCGGCAGCAGCTTGAGGATGCGCTTGATGTCGGGGATGAAGCCCATGTCGAGCATGCGGTCGGCCTCGTCGAGCACGAGGAACTCGACCGCGCCGAAGCTGACGGTCTTCTGCTCGACGTGGTCGAGCAGCCGGCCCGGCGTGGCGACGACGATCTCGCGGCCTTCCTTGAGCTCGGCGATCTGCGCCTTCATGTCGACGCCGCCGTAGATGCAGACCGAACGCAGGCCGAGGTATTTGCTGTAAGTCTTCACCGATTCCTGCACCTGCATCGCCAGTTCGCGCGTCGGCGCGAGGATCAGCGCGCGCACCGGGTGGCGCGCCGGCGAGGGCGAGGTGTTGGCGTGGCGCGCCAGCTTGTGCAGCAGCGGCAGGGTGAATCCTGCCGTCTTGCCGGTGCCGGTCTGCGCGCCGCCCATGACGTCATGGCCGGCCAGTACGATCGGGATCGCCTGCGCCTGGATCGGCGTCGGCTCGGTATAGCCGGCTTCATGCACGGCCTTGAGGATTTCGGGCGCCAGCCCGAGGTCGTCGAACTTCACTGATGGACTCCGGTTTGCGTTGCACGCCAGATCGTCTCGGGGAGACTGCGCCGGCTCAGGCAGGGCAACTGTTGGATGGCTGGGATGCAGCACGCAACACGTCCAACCGGCAGGACGCCAAGGGATTCTACGGTAATTCGGCCGCCGCGTCCCGGCGCGGCCGCCCTATTTCCTGGCGGGCGCCGCTTCCGCCGGGGCGGCCGGTTCGGCCGGGGCCGCGGCGGCGGGCGTTTCCTTGGGCGTTTCGGCGGCTGGGCCGCCCGCGGACGATGCGGTCGGGATGCTGTTCTCGCGCATGTAGGCGTCCATCTCGCGCCAGCCGGCGAAGATCGCCGCCTTCTGCGCCTTCGGGTTGAACCTGTAGCACTCCTCGAGCGGCCGGCCGCTGTGCCGGCAGGCGCTGCCGATCGCGCGGGCTTCGGCTTCCTTGGCCGCGGCAGCCTTGGCCGGGTCCTCGATGCCGAGCTGCTCGCAGCCGGCCAGCAGCAGCCCGCAGAGGGGCACCAGGAGCAGTCGGCGGTAGGCGTTGGACATGGGCGTGATGGGCAAGTGATTGCACTGCCGGCAGTTTACGGCATAACCCGGCCCTTCCTGAAGGCGGAATAGGCGGCAGGAACGGCGCGCATATGTCGCGATACACTAGCGGCCTGTTTTCAGGAAGGGTCGTCCGATGAAACGTTTGCTGGTATGCCTGATCGCCTGCGCTCTGCCGGTTCTTCACGCGCAGGCTGCCCCCAAACCTGCGAAAGCGCCGCCGCCGCCGGATCCCCAGGAAATCGTGCTGCGGCACACCCTGACGGGCGTCCCGCTCGACACGCTGGCGACGCTGGCGCTGCGCTTCAACGACCAGGAGGCGAAGCTGAAGCAGGGCGGCGGCCGCATCCTGCTCGAGGATGCGCAGGGGGTCGCCGACAAGACGCATCTGCCGCATCTGGCCTTGTTCGATCAGGACGATGCCATGGCGGTCTTCGATACGCGGCCGCGATTCCGGCCGCTGCATCAGGTCATGGAGGCCGGCAAGCAGCGCTTCGACGCCAAGCAGTTCTATCCGCAGATGCTCGACGCCGTCGACGACGTCGCCGGGCGCATGCAGGGCCTGCCGCTGGCCCTGTCGCTGCCGGTGCTGTTCTACAACAAGGCGGCGTTCGCCAAGGCCGGTCTGAATCCCGACCTGCCGCCGAAAACCTGGTGGGAAACGCAGGACTACGCCGGCAAGCTGCGCGACGCCGGTTCCAAGTGTCCGCTCACCAGCTCGCGCTTCGCCTGGGTGCACATCGAGAACGTCGCCTCCCAGCACGGCGAGCCGCTGGTGGTGAAGAACGGCAAGCAGGATCAGCTGGCCTTGAACAACATGGTCAACGTCAAGCACCTGGCGCTGCTGACGAGCTGGCACAAGAGCTTCTACTTCATCTACTCGGGGCCGGGCCGCGAGGGCGACGAGCGCTTCGCCAGCGGCGAGTGCGCGATGCTCACCGGCGAGTCGGCCCTCTATGCGCGGCTCATGCGGCAGAAGCCCGCGTTTCCGTTCGGCATCGGGGTGCTGCCGCATTACGACGACGTCTACGGCGCCCGGCCGGTGCAGGTGCTGCCGGAGGGCGCGGCGCTCTGGGTGCTGGCGGCCGACAAGAAGCCCGAACAGGAGGTGATCGCGCGCTTCATCGCCTTCCTGCTCAAACCGGAGGTGCAGCGCGAATGGGTGCGCGCCACCGGCTTCCTGCCGATGACGCCGGAGGCGATGCAGGCGCTGCGCGAGGCCGGCGGCGATCCGTCACTGCTGGCCCGGGCCGAACTGCGGCTGTCTAGCCCTAAGCGCGATGCGGCGCGTACCAAGAGCGGTTTCGGCCGCAGCCGCATCCGCAACATCCTCAACGAGGAAATGGAGTTCGTCTGGAGCAACCAGAAGCCGCCCAAGCTGGCGCTCGACACGGCCGTTGCGCGTTCCGCGCCGGTCCTGGGCGGCCTGCCGGAAAGCAGCGTGACCGCCCGGCGGTGACCGCCTACCCCCGCATCTTGGCCCATCGCTGCGGCGGGACGCTGGCGGCGGAAAACTCGCTGGCCGGGCTCGAGGCAGCGGCCCGCCTCGGCTGCCGGGGCGTCGAGTTCGACGTGATGCTGACGCGCGACGGCGTGCCGATCCTCATGCACGACGAGACGCTCGAGCGCACCACGCGCTGCCGTGGACGGACCGCCGAGCGGACCCTCGCGGAGATCCGCGCCTGCGATCCCGGGGTGCCGACGCTGGCCGAAGCGATCGCGGCTTGTCGGCGCCTCGGCCTGTGGGCGAACATCGAGCTCAAGCCGGCGTCCGGCCACGAGGCGGAGACCGGCGCCGTCGTCGGCGAATGGCTGGCGGCGCACTGGGACGGGCGGGGCGTGATCTCGTCGTTCAGCGAAGACTCGGCGCTGGCGGGGCGGCGGGCATTGCCGCATGCCGCCTTCGCGCTGCTGTGCGAGGCTTTGCCCGACGACTGGCGGGTGCGGGCGGAGCGTCTCGGCGCGATCGCGGTCCATCTGGCGGCGGAGCATGCGGACGCCGCTGCGGCCCGCGCCCTCAATGCCGCCGGCATGCCCTGGGCGGCCTGGACGGTGAACGATCTCGCCGCCGCCGAGCGGCTGTTCGGCTTCGGCGCCGTGGCGATCATCACCGACCGGCCCGACCTCTGGGCCGGAGCGGGAACGCCGGCGGCCTGAAACAATTGCTTGCAACCCTGTCGTCTTCCGCTTACAGAAGCGCGCGTTAATGCCTGCATGGGATGTCCCATGCCAACCATGAACAAGGAGACCACCATGAAGAAACAACTCGCCTTCGTCGCCGGCCTGACCGTGCTGTCGCTGTCCGCGTTCGCCCAGACCGCGACCCCGGGATTCGACCAGCGCCAGATCAATCAGGAAGCCCGCATCCAGCAGGGCGTCGCATCCGGTCAGCTGACACAGCAGGAAGCCGCCCGGCTGGAGGCCGGCCAGGACCGCCTGCAGCGCGTCGAGGATCGGGGCAAGTCCGACGGCGTCGTGACCCGGCAGGAGCGCGCGCGGCTGCAGCAGGCCGAGAACGTGCAGAGCCGCCACATCTACCGCCAGAAGCACGATCGCCAGCACGATTTCAATCAAGACGGCCGCATCGATCGCCCCGCGCGGCGCAAATAATCCGTCGCTCTTTCCGCACCCCACGAAGCCCGTCCCGAGACCCATCGGGCGGGCTTTTTTGTTGGCTGCTTCGCGTAGAATCAAGCACTTTCCGACGTATTCCAGAGCATTGCCATGAAAAGCGCCATGAGTTGTGCGGAGATCCGCGAAAAGTTCCTCAAGTTCTTCGAGTCCAAGGGCCACCAGATCGTCGCCTCGTCGTCGCTGGTGCCGTTCGACGATCCGACGCTGCTGTTCACCAACGCCGGCATGAACCAGTTCAAGGACGTCTTCCTCGGCTTCGACAAGCGGCCCTACACGCGCGCCGCCACTTCGCAGAAATGCGTGCGCGCCGGCGGCAAGCACAACGACCTCGAGAACGTCGGCTACACCGCGCGCCACCACACCTTCTTCGAGATGCTCGGCAACTTCAGCTTCGGCGACTACTTCAAGCGCGACGCGATCAAGTACGCCTGGGAACTGCTCACCGAGGTCTATGTCCTGCCCAAGGACAAGCTGTGGGTCACCGTCTATGCCGAGGACGACGAGGCCTACGACATCTGGACCAAGGAGGTCGGCGTGCCGGTCGAGCGCACGGTGCGCATCGGCGACAACAAGGGCGCGCGCTACATGTCCGACAACTTCTGGATGATGGGCGACACCGGCCCCTGCGGCCCCTGCACCGAGATCTTCTACGACCACGGTCCCGAAATCCCCGGCGGCCCGCCCGGCTCGCCCGACGAGGACGGCGACCGCTACATCGAGATCTGGAACAACGTGTTCATGCAGTTCAACCGCGACGAGCACGGCGTCATGCATCCGCTGCCCAAGCCCTCGGTCGACACCGGCATGGGGCTGGAGCGCATCGCCGCGGTGCTGCAGCACGTGCATAGCAACTACGAGATCGACCTGATGCAGGCGCTCGTGAATGCCGCCGCCCGCGAGACCAAGTGCACCGACGCGGCCAGCCCCTCGCTGCGCGTGCTGGCCGACCACATCCGCGCCTGTTCGTTCCTGCTGGCCGACGGCGTGATCCCCGGCAACGAGGGCCGCGGCTTCGTCCTGCGCCGCATCATCCGCCGCGCGATCCGCCACGGCTGGAAGCTCGGCGTGCGCACACCGTTCTTCAACAAGCTGGTGCCAGACCTGGTCGCCGAGATGGGTGCCGCCTATCCCGAGCTGGCGCAGGCGCAGGCCAAGGTGATGGAGATGCTCAAGCTCGAGGAGGAGCGCTTTTTCGCCACCATCGAGCACGGCATGGCGATCGTCGAGGCCGACCTCGCCGCGCTGGCCAAGCAAGGCGTGAAGGTGTTCAACGGCGACACCGCCTTCAAGCTGCACGACACCTACGGCTTCCCCTTCGACCTCACTGCCGACATCTGCCGCGAGCACGGTGTGACGGTGGATGCCGCCGCCTTCGACCAGGCGATGGCGCACCAGAAGGAGCAGGCGCGCGCGGCCGGCAAGTTCAAGATGGCCGCCGCCCTCGAGTACGACGGCCCGGCGACCACCTTCCACGGCTATGCGACGCTGGAGACCAAGGGCAACGTGCTGGCGCTCTACAAGGACGGCGCGCCGGTCAATGAGTTGCAGGAAGGCGAGATGGGCGTGGCCGTGCTCGACGACACGCCGTTCTATGCCGAGTCCGGCGGCCAGTGCGGCGACCGCGGGGTGCTGCAGTCGGTGCATGGCATCTTCGCCGTCGAGGACACGCAGAAGATCCAGGCCAGCGTCTTCGGCCACCACGGCGTGGTCAAGACCGGCACGCTCAAGGTCGGCAACGGCGTGACGGCGAAGGTGGACGTCGCCGCGCGCGCGCGCACCATGCGCCACCATTCGGCCACCCACCTGATGCACAAGGCGCTGCGCGAGACGCTCGGCAGCCACGTCCAGCAGAAGGGCTCGCAGGTCGATCCCGACAAGACGCGTTTCGACTTCGCTCACAACGCGCCGATGACGGCAGAGGAAATCCGCAAGGTCGAGGCGCTGGTCAATGCCGAAATCCTCGCCAATGCCGCCACCGAGGCCAAGGTGATGCCGCTGGCCGACGCGCAGAAGAGCGGCGCGATGATGCTGTTCGGCGAGAAATACGGCGAGGAGGTGCGCGTGCTGACGATCGGCTCGTCGAAGGAACTCTGCGGCGGCACGCACGTGTCCCGCACCGGCGACATCGGCCTGTTCAAGGTCGTCAGCGAAGGCGGCGTGGCCGCCGGCGTGCGCCGCATCGAGGCGGTCTGCGGCGATGTCGCGATTTCCTGGATCGATGTGCAGCAGGACACGCTCGGCGAGGTCATGGCGGCTTTGAAGGCCCAGCCGCAGGAAGTCGCGCAGAAGGTCGTCCAGACGGTCGAGCAGCTGCGCGCGCTCGAAAAGGAACTGGCGAAGCTCAAGTCGAAGCTCGCCTCCTCCCAGGGCGACGATCTCGTGAATCAGGCGGTAGACGTGAAAGGCATCAAGGTACTGGCGGCGACGCTCGAAGGCGCCGACGTGGCGACGCTGCGCGAGACCATGGACAAGCTCAAGGACAAGCTCAAGTCCGCCGCCATCGTGCTGGCTTCGGTCGCCGACGGCAAGGTGTCGCTGATCGCCGGCGTCACCGCCGACCTGACGGCCAGGGTCAAGGCCGGCGACCTCGTCAATGAAGTCGCCCGGCAGGTCGGCGGCAAGGGCGGCGGCCGGCCTGACATGGCCCAGGCCGGCGGTACCCAGCCCGACAATCTGCCGGCCGCTTTGGCAGGGATCAAGGCCTGGGTCGAGCAGCGGGTCTAGGCTGCGGTTTTTCGGAGGACAAGACATGAAATTGCGCCATCTCTTCCCTGTCCTGCTGCTGCCGCCCCTTTTCGCCACCGCGGCGCATGCAGAAACGATTGCCTGCCCCGACCTCGCCCAGGCGGCGCTGGTCGGTACCTGCCCCTCCGAGGAAGAACTCCTGTTCACCTTCAATGGCTACTGCAGCGATAACGCCCGCATCTACAACTGGCAGGAGGAGCAGGTCTGCACTGATTACCCGCTTTATCGTCGCCTCAAGAACGTCGTTCTGTGGGAAGCGGGCAAGGGCGACTTCCATGCCTACCTTTCCTGCGACCTGCCGCAGCAGCAAATCAAGGCCGCCAGGCCCGTCCGCATCGGCGTCGAGACCAAGGGAAAACTGACCCGGGTGGTCTGCAGCTACGGCGAAGGCATCGCATTCGTCCTCCGGACCAAGGCCCGCTGCAAGGCCGAGGGCGCCGGCGACTGCTCGGGCGATCCGTCCGCCTGCAGGGTGAAATGCGAGTGAGTCCATACCCGACTATTTCAGTCGACATTACCATTTTGCGAACGAGGAAAAATTTGACGCCTGTCAAGGCAGGCATGGCGGCGAGAGAGGAAGCTACGCGGCCAGTAGGTAGGAGGTTGCCTATTTCCATCATTTTCCCGGGAGGATGTAGATGAAGACGTTCAAGTTTGCGAGTGGGATTGTGGCGCTGGCCATCTCGGCCGCTTTCGGTCAGGCGGTCGCACAGGAAGGTGCGCCGGCCATGACGGCTCAGGAGAAGGAGATCGGCAAGAAGATCTACTTCGAGCGCTGCGCGGGTTGTCACGGCGTGCTGCGCAAGGGTGCTACCGGCAAGAACCTCGAGCCGGCCTGGACCAAGAAGGACAAGGACGGCAATGAAACATCGGGCGGTACGCTCAAGCTGGGCACCGATCGCCTGTCGAAGATCATCGCCTACGGTACCGAAGGCGGCATGGTGAACTACGACGACATCCTGACCAAGGAAGAAATCGACATCATGGCGCGTTACATCCAGAACACGCCGCCGATCCCGCCCGAGTTCTCGCTCAAGGACATGAAGGACTCCTGGAAGCTGCTGGTGCCGGTCAAGGACCGCCCGACCAAGCAGATGAGCAACATCAACCTGAAGAACGTCTTTGCCACCACCCTGCGCGACACCGGCAAGCTGGCCCTGATCGACGGCGACACCAAGCAGATCTGGCACATTCTCGACACCGGCTATGCGGTGCATATCTCGCGCATGTCCGCCACCGGCCGCTATGTCTATACCGTCGGTCGCGACGGTCTGGTGACGATGATCGACCTGTGGTTCGAGAAGCCCACCACGGTGGCCAGCGTCAAGCTCGGCTCCGATGCCCGTTCGGTCGATGTGTCCAAGTTCAAGGGCTTCGAAGACAAGTACCTGGTCGGCGGTTCCTACTGGCCGCCCCAGTACTCGATCATGGATGGCGGCACGCTTGAGCCGCTCAAGGTCGTTTCGACCCGCGGCATGACGGTGGATGGCGAGTACCACCCCGAGCCGCGCGTGGCCTCGATCGTGGCGTCGCACATCAAGCCCGAGTGGGTTGTCAACGTCAAGGAAACCGGCATGATCAAGCTGGTTGACTACTCGGACCTCAACAACCTCAAGGAAACCACGATCAACTCCGCCAAGTTCCTGCATGACGGCGGCTGGGATTACACCAAGCGTTATTTCCTGGTTGCGGCCAACGCTTCGCACAAGGTCGCGGCGGTCGACACCAAGACCGGCAAGCTGGCCGCGCTGGTCGATACCAAGAAGATCCCCCACCCGGGTCGTGGCGCCAACTTCATTCATCCGAAGTTCGGTCCCGTCTGGGCGACCGGTCACCTTGGCGATGCCGTCATCACCCTGATCTCCACGCCGACCGACGATCCGAAGTACGCCAAGTACAAGCAGTACAACTGGAAGGTCGTCGAAGAGCTGAAGACCGCCGGCGCAGGCAACCTGTTCGTCAAGACCCACCCGAAGTCGACCCACCTGTGGGCCGACATGCCGATGAACCCCGAGCGTGAGAATGCCGAGGTCAACTTCGTGTATGACATCAACGACCTGTCCAAGCCGCCGGTCAAGATCGACGTGGCCAAGGATTCCGGCCTGCCGGTGACCAAGGCACTGCGTCGCGCGGTGCATCAGGAGTACAGCCAGGATGGTTCCGAAGTTTGGATCTCGCTGTGGGGCGGCAAGACCGACCAGTCGGCGATCGTGATCTACGACGACAAGACGCTGAAGCTCAAGAAGGTGATCACCGATCCTAAGATGATCACCCCGACCGGCAAGTTCAACGTCTACAACACGATGAAGGATATCTTCTGATCGTGGTCGTCTGAAGCAGCAAGCAAGGGGCCGCCGCAAGGCGGCCCTTTCGTGTAAACCCGTCACTGTCGAGCCGCGTTAGTAGTTGAGCGCGATCAATGAAAAGCCCTGATCGCGTCCATAGAATTCGACCGTCGCGCAGTATCGATCCAACCTCATCCAGGAGTTGAAAATGCACAAGCAACTGATCACGGCTTCCGCGCTTTCCCTCGTCATGGCCTTTGCCGCCGGCGGCGCACTGGCTGCAGCCCCGGATTGGGGCAAGGTTCCCGCCAAGAAGGTCGGCGTGTTCTACCCCGGAGCTTCCCCCGTCGAATGGATCATGAACGGCATCGAGCACAGCGGTGCCAAGGGCCTGCGCAAGGGCGAGGCCTGCTCGGGCTGCCACCAGGAAGAGACCGACAACCTGGCGCTGGGCCCGAAGATGGTAAGCGGCGAGAAGATCGAGCCGAAGCCGATCAAGGGCAAGGCACCCGCCTTCCACGTCAATGTCCAGGCTGCCAACGACGGCGCCAACCTCTACCTGCGCTTCAGCTGGAAGCAGCCTCCCGGCGGCGGTCCGAAGATGGATGCCGACAACCAGGTGAAGGTCGCCTTCATGCTCGCCGAAGACGGCATCATGGCCCAGGACGCCAAGGGCAAGGAAGTCGACATGTCCAAGGCGGGCGGCTGCTGGGCCACCTGCCACGAGGATTCGCGCACCATGCCGAACGCCAAGGACGACAAGAAGACCAAGTACGTCAAGACAGCAGGAAAGTTCTACGACCTGGTGCAGTGGCAGAGCAAGTCGAACAAGGGCACCGACGGCATGGTTTCCGACAAGCGCGTGATGGACGGCGGCAAGGCGCTGGTCGAGGCCAAGGGCGAGAACAAGGGTGGCGAATGGTCGGTGGTGTTCACCCGCAAGCTGACGGGCGGCGACGGCGACGTCGCGCTGGCCTCCGGCAAGGTGGTGAACTTCGGCTTCGCCATCCACGACGACCACACCATCGGCCGCTTCCACCACGTCTCGCTGGGTTACACGCTCGGCATCGACGCCAAGGCGGACATCAGCGCCAACAAGTAATGCATGAAGCGCCTGCTGGCGTCGTGCATCGGCGGCCTGGGGGGAGTCCTCCAGGCCGCCGTTGTTTTTGCGCAGGCCGTCGAGGTCGGCATCAGGGACTACCACTACCATCCGCACGAGTTGAAGATCGAGAGCGGCACTACGGTGAAGTGGGTCAATCACGAAAAGCGCACGAGCCACTCGATCCTGTTCCTCGGCAAGGACGGCTTCGAGTCCGACCGCATCTTCCCCGGCGAAAGCTGGCAGCGCAAGTTCGACCAGCCCGGCCGTTATGAATATTCCTGTGGCCCGCATCCCGAAATGAAAGGCGTCGTCGAGGTCGAATAAACTCGGCGCTGGCGGGGCGGCGTGCGGCAGCCATATCTGCGCGTCGATTCACAACACATTTCATATTCCATAAGCAACGTGCGTAGAGGCCTGCTGCAGCTTCCCTTTCGTGTCAGCCGCGACACTCCCGTCTCGCTGCAGGATCAGGTGTGCCTGGAGTTGCGCCGCTTGATCGTCGGAGGAGCCTTGCATCCCGGCGATCCGCTGCCTTCCCTGCGGGCATTGTCGGAACAACTCGGCGTGTCGCGGAACACGGTGATAGCCGCCTACGAAAAACTGGCGATCGAGGGTTACGTTCGCAATACCGCACGACGCGGAGTGTTCGTGAGCGAGCGATTGCCGGAAGCGTGCCTGACCGTTTCGAGCCCGCTTCCTGCCGAGGCAAAGCGACGGCCGCGGATACTCAGCAAACTTCCTGCGCTACGGCAGCCGGGTGTCGCGATCGGCAACTCCGGGTGCACGATCGATTTTCGGCTCGGCTGCCCGGCGGCGGAAGCTTTCCCGCGCGAATTCTGGACGGAATGGTCCGCCATCCTGCTGCGACACCCCGGGCGGAATGTCGCCGACTATCCGGATCCCGGTGGCCTGGCCGAACTGCGCGAGGCGCTGGCAAGCTATCTGGGGTCTTCGCGCGGAATCGTTGCTCGGCCGGAAGACATCGTCATAGTCAATGGCATTCAGGAGGCGATCAACCTGATGGCCTGGCTTTTCGTCGACACACGCAAGCCGGTCGTTACCGAGTCGCCGTGCTATGCCGGTGCGTATAACGCCCTGCTCGGTCAGCGCGCCCGCATCGAGCTGGTTCCGGTCGATTCCCAGGGCATCGATCTTGCCGAGGCCGCGCTGCCTGCGTGTTCGCTGCTATACGTGACGCCATCCCACCAATATCCGCTGGGAGGAACGCTGTCCTTGGAGCGCAGGCATTACCTGATCGAGTGGGCTCGCCGCCGCGGCGCCTATATTCTCGAAGATGACTACGATGCCGATTTCCGCTACATCGAGTCGCCGCTGCCCGCTTTGGCCGCCATGGACAAGGCGGAGACCACCGTGTATCTGGGCACCTTTTCCAAGTGCATCGGGCCGGGACTCCGCGTCGGCTACATGGTATGCCCGCCGCATCTGTCGCCCGCGGTGCGCGAGGCCAAGGCGCTGCTGAACAACGGCTCCCCCTGGCTGCCGCAGGCCATCCTGGCGCGCATGATTGCGTCGGGGGAGTTCGTCGCCCACCTGCGCCGCATTCTCAAGCTGTATCGAAGCCGGCGTGACAGGCTGATCGAGGGATTGGCGGCATTGGGCGGTTCCATCGCCGGTTCGGATGGCGGAATGCATGTGGCATGGACGCTGCCCCCCGGCGCTCCCGATGCCAATTCCATCGAGGCGCGACTGCGCGCCAGGGATATCAAGGTGTACACGCTGGCAGACGTTGCTGTCGTCGGGGGCGATTCGGAGATTGGCAGGCGCACATTGTTCCTGGGGTTTGCTTCCCAGTCCGAAACGGCGATTGACCGAGCGCTCGGCGAACTGGCCAACTCGCTCGCTGCCTAGTCCGACGTGCGGTTCAGGGCCGCGCGACAATGGACGGGCAGAATCCTGCTGTGACCATCGTCCGATACCACACTGACTCCATGGGATTGTCGGCGACCGCAATAGACTCCATCGATAAGGAATCTTTCCACTTTCTTCAATGATGGAGGTTGTCATGAAACAGAAGGTCATCGTTGCGGCCGTGGCCGCGCTCGTCCCGTTTTGCGGCGTTTCTCTATCCGTGTCGGCTGCCGAGCCGGCTCCCGAGGTGAAGCAGCTGTTCCAGGATAACTGCGGCACCTGCCATGGTGCCGACCGCGGCGGCTATATCGGGCCGGCCCTGACGAAAGAGCGTGTTGGCGGCATGTCCGCAAATGCCCTGCGGGCCATGATCATTTCCGGCATCCCGGATACGCTGATGCCCCCCTGGGCCGCGAAGCTGTCCGACGAGCAGATTCGTGCGCTGGTTGGCCTGATCCAGGCGCACCCCAAGGACCAGCTCGAATGGTCGCTCGAGGATGCGCAGAAAACGGTGAAGGTGCTGGCGACGCCCGACATGCAGGTCAATCGCCCGACCTACCAGGCCGACGTCATGGATCTCGTCGCCGTCATGGGCCGCGGCCGCTACGGCAACGGCGCCGAATCGAAAGTCGTCTTCTTCGACGGCAAGACCAACAAGGTGGTCGGCGAGGTGCCGACCGGCACCGCGCCCCATATCCTGCGCTACGACCCGACCAATCCGCGCTGGGCCTTCGTCAAGACGGACAAGAGCGAAATCTTCAAGATCGACCTGTACACGATGAAGGCGCTGCGCAGCGTGCGTGCCGGCCTGACCGGTCCGTCGCTCGACATCTCGGCCGACGGCAAGTGGCTGATCGCCGGCTCCTTCATTCCCGGCATGGCGATGATCCTCAAGGCCGAAACGCTCGAACCGGTGAAGTACATCAAGCTGGAGGGGAACGACATCGACGGCAAGTTCGTCGCCTCGCGCTCCGGCGGCATCCACGCCAGCGCCTATGGCAACCAGTTCGTCATCAACGTCAAGGATGCCGGCCAGGTCTGGCTCGTCGATCTGAACAAGCCGGAGCTGCCGATCACCAAGATCGAAAAGGTCGGCCGCTTCCTGCATGACTCCTTCCTCTCGCGCGACGGCCGCTACGTGATGGTGGCCGACTACAAGAGCGACAAGGTCGCGGTCATCGACCTGAAGGAGAAGGCGCACATCCGCGACATTCCGGCCGGCTGCACCCCCCACCTCGGATCGGGCAGCATCACCAAGGTCGGCGACCGCTATCTCGCCTTCGGCACCAACATCGGTTCGTGCGACAAGGGCCACCTGGTCACCGTCTGGGACATGAAGGACTTCTCGGTGGTCAAGCAGATTCCGGTCGCGGGCCCGACCGAATCACCGGCCGCCCATCCGGCCGCGCCCTATGTCGCCGTCGATATCGTCACCAACGACAAGCGCGCCAAGCTCGTGCAACTCATCGACAAGAGCAGCCTCGAGGTGGTCAAGACCCTCGATGTCGGCGGGCATTCGCACTTCCCCGAATACAACCGGGACGGGCGCTACCTGTACGTCAGCGCAGGCTATGCCGGCGACAAGGTGCGGATCTACGATTCGAAGACCCTCGAACTCGTCGCCGAACACAAGATGCAGGTACCGGCGGGGATCTTCGCCCATGCCAGAACCTTGTGGGGAGGCACAAAGGGGCTTGAAGAAGAGAAGGTGGCGGCACGCTAGGACGATCTGACGGAAACACCATGAACCGGATTGTCAAAGCATCACTTCCCGTTCTGCTTGCCGGAGCGCTCGCCGCTCCGGCATTTGCGGAAAGCCCGGCGGCAGCCCTCGTCGAAAGCCTGTGCGCATCGTGCCATGGCATCGATGGCAACAGCGCCACCGACGAGTACCCCAACATCGGGGGGCAGAAGCGCGCCTATCTCGTCAAGCAATTGCAGGATTTCCGCTCCAAGCGGCGCGAGAACGAGATCATGAATCCCCTCGCGGAGCCCCTGACGGACGAGGTCATCCGGGCGCTTGCCGACCACTATTCCGCGCAGAGCAAATAGCCTGCGCATGAAATAGGTAACCTGCTGATCGCGCGAGCCTGTTCCAAAGGCTGGCGCGGTCGGCGCCGTCGCCGCCGCGTATGCAAACTCGGCGCTGGCGAGGCGGCGTGCGGCTGTTGATATGCGTCAATGCAGGCGGGTGCCAATCCGGCGATGCTCCGTTCCCATGAAAGCCCCAACTGGATTGCTTGGCCTGCTGCTGGTGTGCAGCTGCGCGACTGCCATGGAAGGCCAAGCGCCTTCGGTGCAGCGCCAGCGCGAGCTGACGCATCTGGTACGCCAGGACTGCGGCTCCTGCCACGGCATGCAACTCACCGGCGGCCTGGGGTTGCCTCTGACGCCCGAGGCATTGAAGGACCGGCCGTTCGACGGCCTGGTGGCGACGGTCTATTACGGCCGGCCGGGTACGGCCATGCCGCCGTGGCAAAGTATCATCACCGAACAGGAGGCGGCGTGGATCGTACGGCAATTGATGCAGGGTTTTCCCGAGGAAAAACGATGAAACTGATTTTTGCTGCCTTCGCTGCGCTGGCTCTTGTTGGGTGCGCGCAGTCTCCGCTGCGCGGCACGGGGGACCTAGGCGTCGTCATCGAACGCGCCGACGGGCGCATCGCCATCGTCGACACTTCGGCGCGTGCCGTGCTTGGCCGGGTCGAAGGCCTGGGCGATCTGTCGCATGCCTCTGCCGTCTTCTCGCGCGACGGTCGGTATGCCTACGTGTTCGGCCGCGACGGCGGACTCACGAAGGTCGATATCCTCGGCCAGCGGATCGAGAAGCGCGTGATGCAGGCCGGCAACAGCATCGGCGGTGCGATCTCGCAGGACGGTCGTCTCGTCGTGGCGCAGAACTACACGCCCGGCGGCATCAAGGTCTTCGACGCAGAGACGCTCGAATTGCTCTCCGAAGTGCCGACGCAGTCCAAGGTGGTCGGGCTCGCCGACCTGGCGGGACAGAAGTTCGCCTACGCGCTGTTCGACAAGGGCGAGATCTGGGTGTCCGACCTGTCTGATCCGCGCCATCCGCAGACGCAGAAGTTCCCGGCGGGGCAGCAGCCCTACGACGGGCTGGTGACCCCCGACGGCCGCTACTACATGGCGGGCCTGTTCGGCGAGGACGGCATCGCGCTGCTCGACACCTGGCAGCCGGAGCAGGGGGCGCGCAAGATCCTCGAAAACTACGGCAAGGGCCAGGAAAAACTGCCGGTGTTCAAGATGCCGCATCTGCGCGGCTGGGCGGTGGCGGGCAACCAGGCCTATCTGCCCGCGATCGGCCGCCACGAGGTGCTGGTGGTCGACAAGGGCAACTGGCAGGAAACCGGCCGCATCCAGGTCAAGGGCCAGCCGGTGTTCGTCATGGCGCGTCCCGACGGTCGCCAGGTGTGGGTAAACTTCGCCTTTCCCGACAACGGCTGGGTGCAGGTGATCGACACCCTCAAGGGCGAGGTGGTGCAGACTCTGCAGCCGGGCAAGGCGATCCTGCACATGGAATTCACGCCGCGCGGCGAGCATGTCTGGCTGTCGGCACGCGACGATCATGCAGTCTCGATCTACGATACGCGGACGTTTGCGCGCATCGGAACGCTGCCGGCGCAGAGCCCCTCCGGCATCTTCTTCACCAGCCGCGCGGCGCGCACGGGCTTCTGATGAGCGCCGCGATGCCCAATGCCGCAATGCCGGCGCAGACGCTCGAGTTCCGTCTGCTCAACGAGTTCCAGCGCGACTTCCCGCTGATATCCGCGCCGTTCGCCGAGATCGCGCAGCGCGTCGGCAGCGACGAGGCGACGGTGCTGGCGACCCTGCAGCGGCTGCAGCAGGACGGTGCGATCAGCCGCATCGGCGCGGTATTCGCGCCGCGCGCGGTCGGGGCGAGCACGCTCGCCGCGCTGGCCGTGCCGCCTGAGCGGCTCGACGCGGTGGCGGCACAGGTCAGCGCCCATCCCGGCGTCAATCACAACTACGAGCGCGAGCATCGCTACAACCTCTGGTTCGTCGCGACCGCGGCCGACGAGGCGGCGCTCGCTGCGCTGCTCGCCGACATCGGCGCGACGACGGGGCTGCCGCCGATCGCCCTGCCGCTCGTCGAGGAGTTCCACATCGACCTCGGCTTCGACCTTGTCCACGGCGGCAAGGTGCAGCACGCCGCGCGTCGCTGCGAGCGGCGGCCGACCAGCGACAGCGATCGCCGTCTGGTCGCGGTCCTGCAGCCCGGCCTGCCGCTGGTGGCACGGCCCTTCGCCGCACTCGCGCAGCAGGCCGGTCTCGAAGAGTCGGCGCTGGTGGGGCGGCTCGCGGCATGGCTCGACGACGGCTGCATCAAGCGTTTCGGCGTCGTGGTGCGCCACCACGAACTGGGCTACCGCGCCAACGCGATGGTCGTCTTCGACGTGCCGGACGAGGAGGTGAGCGCCGTCGGCCAGCGGCTCGCGCGCGAGGCGGGCGTGACGCTCTGCTATCGCCGCGCCCGCTGTCTGCCGCATTGGCGCCACAATCTCTTCTGCATGGTGCATGGCCGGTCGCGCGCCGAAGTGGAGCCGGTCATCGCCCGACTGTCCGCCGTCGCCGGCCATCCCTGCCAGGCACTGTTCAGCCTGCGCCGCTTCAAACAGTGCGGCGCCAAGTATTTTGAAGCCGCCTGAGGCGCGGCAAGAGGCCGGGGTCGCCGCGTTCGACGCGACCGACCGGGCGCTGATCAACGCACTGCAAGGCGGTTTCCCCTTGTGCGACGCGCCGTATCGTGACGTCGGCGAACCCTTGGGTCTGTCGGAAGAGGAGGTGCTTGTCCGCCTGCAGAGCCTGCTCGAACGCAAGGTGCTGACGCGCTTCGGGCCGATGTACCAGGTCGAGCGGATCGGCGGCGCGTTCGTGCTGGCGGCGCTCAAGGTGCCGGCAGCCGACTACGAGAAGGTGGCCGCGGCGGTGAATGCGCTGCCCGAAGTCGCCCACAACTACCGGCGCGAGCATGCGCTCAACATGTGGTTCGTGCTCGCCACCGAAACGCCTGAAGGCATCGCCGCGGCCATCGACAAGATCGAGGCGGCGACCGGCCTCGAGGTCTTCGCCTTCCCGAAGGAACGCGAATACTTCGTCGAGATGAAGCTCCATGCCTGACGCCATCGACGACCTCGACCGCAGGCTGATCGTCGCCACGCAGGCCGGCCTGCCGCTGGTGCCGCGCCCGTACCATGCCCTGGCTGAGCAACTCGGGATGTCGGCCGGCGAGGTGCGGCGGCGGCTGGCGGCGATGCTCGAAAGCGGCATCATCCGCCGCATCGGCGCGGTGCCGAACCACTATGCGCTCGGCTATCGCCACAACGGCATGACGGTCTGGGATGTGGACGATGCGCGCATCGATGCGCTGGGAGCACAGGTCGGCGCGCTGCCGTTCGTCACGCATTGCTACCGCCGGCCGCGCCGCCTGCCGGATTGGCCCTACAACCTGTTCGCGATGGTACACGGCAAGGACCGCGCCGCGACCGATGCGCACGTGGCCGAAATCGCCCGGCTGCTGGACGGCGCCTGCCGCGCGCACGACGTGCTCTACAGCAGCCGCATCCTGAAAAAGACCGGCCTGCGCATCGGCGGTTAGTTGTCCTTCGGCTGAATGCTGGTCAGGTAGGCGAGGATGTCCTGCAGATCCTCCTCGCTGAAGCGCTCGAGGATGCCGCCGGGCGCGTCCTCGTCGTGCGGCCGCTCCTTGGCCCGATAGGCCTTCATCTGCTTCATCAGGTAGTTGGTGTACTGTCCGACCAGCATCGGGAAATCGCTGCGCCCCATGCCGTCCTTGGCGTGGCAGTTCTGGCAATGCTCGTGATAATGAACCTTGCCTTTTTCGACGTCGCCCTCGGCGCGCGGGATGATCATGACCTTTTCCATGGCGAGCAGCCGGGTCAGCGCGTCGTCCGTGTCCTTGAACTCCGGCACCTTGGTCGAGAGCTTGATCGAGGCGACATAGGCGACGACGTCGAGCAGGTCCTTGTCGGGAAAATCGCGATGCTCGGTGGTGGGGAACATCGGGAAATTGATGCGCTTGCGGTCGCGGAACAGACGCAACTGCTGTTCGAGATAGCTGGGGCGCTGTCCGGCGATGCGCGGATACTCGCCTTTCTTGCCCCCCTGACCGAGATCGCCGTGACAGGCGGCGCAGGGGCCATAGACTTCCTTGCCGTTCTCGGCATCTTGCGCTGCGGTCGGCAGACTGGCGAACGAACTCAAAATGAATGCACTGCAGCTGGCCATCAGCCGCAGGCGACGGTTGCGAATCATGAACTGGACTTCCCCCAGAAACGAAAACGCGACAGATTGTCGCACCCGATCACGGACTATTGCCTTGATCTGTGTCGGATAATTCGCGCATGAGTATATCCGAAGCCAATTGTCTGACGCCGGCTGTCCGCCGGCTGGCGCTGCTGCGCTGGTGGCTGTTCGCCGGCATGGCGCTCGCCGTCGCGGCGGCGCCTCTGCTGCTCGACATTGCCCTGCCGCTTGCGCCGCTGGTGGGCGTCCTGCTGCTGCTGGGGATCTTCAATCTGGTCGTGCAGCTGCGCAGCGGCGCGGCCATGGGCGTGCCCGAGTTCGCCGGCCAGTTGGCGGTCGATCTGGCCGGGATGGGGGTTCTGCTTTATCTGGCCGGCGGCGCCACCAATCCGCTCGTGTCGTTGCTGTTGCTGCCGGTGGCGGTGGCGGCCCTGTCCCTGCCCGGCGCCTGGGTGGCGGGGATCGCGGCCCTGGCGATCGGTTTGTATTCCTTTCTGATGCTGTACTCGTTGCCCCTGCCGATCGCCGATGCCGAGCGTGCGACCCGCCTGCATCTGGCGGGCATGTGGCTGACCTTCGTCGTTTCGGCGGCGATGGCGGCATGGTTCATCACCCGCATGACGGCTTCGATCCGGCAGCGCGATACCGAGCTTGCCGCTGCGCGCGAGCAGGCTTTGCGTGACGCCCAAGTGGTCGCCATCGGTCAGCTGGCCGCCGGCGCGGCGCACGAGCTCGGCACGCCGCTGGCCACGATGAAGGTGCTGGCCGGAGAACTGGCGCGGGATGACCGGCTGCCGCCCGATGTCCGCGACGACCTCGAGCTGCTCCAGCGTCAGACCGGCATTTGCAAGGAGATCGTCAGCGGGCTGACCAGGCAGGCGGGCGTGGAGCGCGCCGGGCAGATGATGGCGCTCCCCGACTGGCTGGAAGGGGTGGTGACGCGCTGGCGCACGCTCTGGCCGCAGGCGAGTTGCACCCTCGTCATCGAGACGGCGGGCAAGCCGCCTGCCGTCATGGTCGGGGCGGCGATCGAACAGGCGGTCACCAACCTGCTCAACAACGCCGCGAAGATCGCCCCGCAAGACCTGCGTCTGGTCGCCGGCTGGGAAGGCAATCGCCTGCGGCTGGCGGTGCACGACCGCGGCCCGGGGTTCCCGGCGGAGATCCTGCGCCGTTGCGGTTCCGCGCCGCTGCCGGCGGCGGCTGACGGCAACGGCATCGGCCTCTGGCTGACCCGCTCGGCCGTCGAGCATGCCGGCGGCCGCTTGCGGCTGGAAAACACCGCGACGGGTGCCGTGGCGACCATCGAACTGCCATTGTGAGGAACGGGGGGAACAGGAATGACCATGCAAGTGCTGGTGATCGAGGATGATGAAACCTTCAATGCGGTGCTGTCGCGGGCGCTGACGCGGCACGGCTTCGAGGTGGCACGGGCGACCAACGCCGAAGCGGCGCTCGATGCGGCGCGGGCGGCGCTGCCCGACGCGGTGGTGCTCGATCTCAACCTCGGCAGCAGTTCCGGCCTGCACCTGATCCGGCCGCTGCTCGACATCGCGCCTGCCTGCCGCATCGTTGTGCTGACCGGCTACGCGAGCATCGCCACCGCAGTCGAGGCGATCAAGCTCGGCGCGACCCAGTATCTCGCCAAACCGGTCGAGGTCGAGGCGATCGTCGCCGCGTTCGAGACCGACGAGGAGAGCGTACCTGCCGCCGAGGCCGCGTTGCCGAGCGATCCACTGTCCGTCAGTCGTCTCGAGTGGGAGCATATCCAGCGCGTGCTGCTCGAGAACGACGGCAACATCTCCTCGACTGCGCGCGCGCTCAAGATGCATCGGCGCACGCTGCAGCGCAAGCTCGCCAAGCGGCCGGTCCGGGCATGAGCCGCCGCCTCGCCGGCGCCGAGTTTTTGCGATCGGTCGAAAAATTTCGCTTGGCGAACTCGCGGAATCTGCTAGAATGCGCGCCTTCGATTAATCGAAGGCCGACGCGGAGTGGTAGTTCAGTCGGTTAGAATACCGGCCTGTCACGCCGGGGGTCGCGGGTTCGAGTCCCGTCCACTCCGCCACAGAATAAAATGCAACAGGGTGACCGAGCGATCGGCCACCCTGTTGTTGTTTTCAGCCATGAACTCTGGAGTATTGGCATGCCGGTGATCACTCTGCCCGATGGTTCGAAACGCGAATATCCGCAACCGCTGACGGTCGCGGAAGTGGCGACCTCGATCGGCTCCGGCCTCGCCAAGGCGGCGCTCGCCGGAAAGGTGGACGGCAAGCTCGTCGATACGTCCTACCGCATCGAGAACGATGCCGCGCTGGCGATCGTCACCGAGAAGGATGCCGAAGGCCTCGAGATCATCCGCCACTCGACGGCCCACCTGCTCGCCTACGCCCTCAAGGAGCTGATTCCCGAGGCGCAGGTGACGATCGGCCCGGTGATCGAGAACGGCTTCTACTACGACTTCGCCTGCCGGCCGCTGACGCCGGAAGACCTCGCCGCCATCGAGAAGCGCATGGCCGAGCTGGCGAAGCGGGACATTCCCGTCGCGCGCGAAGTCTGGCCGCGCGACAAGGCCGTCGACTTCTTCAAGTCGATCGGCGAGCACTACAAGGCCGAGCTGATCGCCGCGATCCCCGCCGGCGAGGACGTCTCGCTCTACCGCGAAGGCGACTTCGTCGACCTCTGCCGCGGCCCGCACGTGCCGTCGACCGGCAAGCTCAAGCACTTCAAGCTCATGAAGGTGGCCGGCGCCTACTGGCGCGGCGACTCGAAGAACGCGCAGCTGCAGCGCGTCTATGGCACGGCCTGGGCGAAGAAGGAGGAACTCGACGCCTATCTGCACATGCTTGAGGAAGCCGAGAAACGCGACCACCGCAAACTCGGCCAGCAGCTCGACCTGTTCCATTTCCAGGAAGAGGCGCCGGGCTCGGTGTTCTGGCACCCGCATGGCTGGCGGCTGTTCCTGGACCTGATCGCCTACATGCGCGCCCGCCAGGAAGCGGCCGGCTACGTCGAGGTGAACACGCCCGACGTGATGGACCGCGCGCTGTGGGAGCTTTCGGGCCACTGGTTTAACTACCGCGAGCACATGTTCACCACGCAGACCGAGGACGAACGCGTCTTCGCGCTCAAGCCGATGAACTGCCCGGGCGGCGTGGCGCTGTTCAAGCAGGGCATCAAGAGCTACCGCGACCTGCCGCTGCGCATGGCCGAGTTCGGCAAGGTGCACCGCTACGAGCCGTCGGGTGCGCTGCACGGCCTGCTGCGCGTGCGCCATTTCACCCAGGACGACGCCCACATCTTCTGCACCGAGGAGCAGATGGAGCAGGAGTGCAAGGACGTCGTCGCGCTGATCCTCGACATCTACAAGGACTTCGGCTTCGACAATGTCCGCATCAAGCTGTCGACCCGCCCGGAGAAGCGCATCGGCTCCGACGAGACCTGGGACAAGCTCGAGGCGGCGCTCTCGAACGCGCTCGACCACATGGGCATGGCCTACGAGCTGTTCCCCGGCGAAGGCGCCTTCTACGGCCCGAAGCTCGAGTTCGTGCTGCGCGACGCGATCGGTCGCGACTGGCAGTGCGGTACGCTGCAAGTGGACATGAACCTGCCGGAACGCTTCGATATCCACTACGTGGCGGCCGACAACACCCACAAGCGGCCGGTGATGCTGCACCGCGCCCTGTTCGGCTCGCTTGAGCGCTTCGCCGGCATCCTCCTCGAGCATTACACCGGTGCCCTGCCGCTGTGGCTCTCGCCGGTGCAGGCCGTGGTCATGAACATCTCCGAAGGCCAGGCCGATTACGCCGAAAGTGTGGCGAAAAAGATGCGGGAAGCCGGACTGCGCGTCGAAACCGATTTGCGCGGCGAGAAGATCAACTATAAAATCCGCGAACACAGCTTGTTAAAGCGGCCTTATCTCGTCGTCGTCGGCGACAAGGAAAAGGCCGCCGGGTTGGTCGCCGTTCGTTCGCGTGATTCACGCGATGCCCGGGGCAATCAGGATCTCGGGCAGATGTCCCTGGATGCGTTGATCGAGCGCCTGTTGCGGGAACGCGGCAGCAAGGGCGTGGCGGCCTGATTTTTTTGGTTTTTTTGGGAGACTGAGCCATAGCGCAGGAAAAGACGCAGCGCGTCAACGAAGAAATCACGGCCCCCGAAGTGCGGTTGATCGGGGTGGATGGCGAGCAGTTGGGAATCCTCTCCTCTCGCCAGGCGCTGCAAATGGCGGAAGAGGCGGAGATCGACCTGGTCGAAATCGCGCCGATGGCAAGCCCGCCTGTCTGTCGTCTGATGGATTTTGGCAAGTTCAAGTACCAGGAGGCGAAGCGCGCCGCGGAGGCCAGGAAGAAGCAGAAGATCGTCGAGGTCAAGGAAGTCAAGTTCCGCCCGGGTACGGACGAGAACGACTACCAGATCAAGATGCGCAACGTCATCAAGTTTCTCGGGGAAGGCGACAAGGCGAAGATCACCTTGCGCTTCCGGGGCCGCGAGATGGCCCACCAGGAGATCGGCATGCGCATGCTGGAGCGGATCAAGACGGATCTCGAAGACCAGGCCGTCGTCGAGCAGTTTCCCAAGATGGAGGGCCGCCAGCTGATCATGGTGCTGGCGCCTTCCAAGAAGCAGGCGAAGCATTAGTTGTTGCAGTAGCAGTACCGAGTAGTACCACAAGCGGTTTTGGGTTGTTGAAGCGTTCCCGGATCGGGGGCCACCCAGCGCCGTGTCATAAAGGAGATCTTCGATGCCGAAGATGAAGACGAAGAGCGGTGCCGCCAAGCGCTTCAAGGTGCGCGGGTCCGGCAGCATCAAGCGCTCGCAGGCGTTCAAGCGCCACATCCTCACCAAGAAAACCACCAAGGTGAAGCGCCACTTGCGTGGCGTGCTGACCGTGCATGAGTCGGACGCCAAGTCCGTGCGCGCCATGCTGCCCAACGCCTAAGGAGAGGATGACATGCCAAGAGTCAAACGTGGTGTAACGGCGCGCGCGCGCCACAAGAAGATTCTCGTTCAGGCCAAGGGCTATCGCGGCCGGCGCAAGAACGTATACCGCATCGCCAAAGAAGCGGTGATGAAGGCGGGTCAGTACCAGTATCGCGACCGTCGTCAGAGAAAGCGTCAGTTCCGTGCCCTGTGGATCGTCCGCATCAACGCGGCGGCGCGCGAACTGGGCATGAAGTACAGCACCCTGATGAACGGTCTGAAGAAGGCCTCGATCGAGGTCGATCGCAAGGTGCTGGCCGATCTCGCCGTGTTCGACAAGCCGGCCTTCGCCGCGCTGGCGAACCAGGCCAAGGCCAAGCTCGGCGCTTAACTGCAAGCGAAGAGAAGAGGGGAGGCACTCGTTGTAACTGAGTGCCTCCCTTTTTTCTGACCTGTATGGAAAATCTGGAACAACTCGTCAGTCAGGCCACTGCGGATTTCGCAGCAGCCACCGAGCTTGCCCGCCTCGAGGACGTCAAGGCGGCCTACCTGGGCAAGGAAGGCGCGCTGACCGCGTTGCTCAAGGGCCTCGGCAAGCTGCCGCCCGAAGAGCGCAAGAGCGCCGGCGCGGCGATCAACGCCGCCAAGGAAAAGGTCGAGTCCGCACTGGCGGCGCAGCGCGAGGCGCTCAAGAATGCCCAGCTCGAAGCCCAGCTCGCCGCCGAGGCGCTCGACATCACCCTGCCTGGCCGTGGCCAGGCACGCGGCAGCATCCATCCGGTGATGCGCACGCTCGAGCGCATCGAGCAGCTGTTCCGCTCCATCGGTTTCGAAGTGGCCGACGGTCCCGAGATCGAGACCGACTGGCACAACTTCACGGCATTGAACACGCCCGCCAACCATCCGGCGCGCTCGATGCACGACACCTTCTATCTGCTCGACGACGCCGGTAATGTGCGCGAGGACGTGCTGCTGCGCACGCACACCAGCCCGGTGCAGATCCGCTCGATGCTCGCCCACGTCGACAAGCACAAGCATCTGGCAGTCATGCCTGAACTGCGCGTCATCTGCCCCGGCCGCGTCTATCGGGTTGACTCAGATGCGACACACTCGCCGATGTTCCACCAGGTCGAAGGCCTGTGGGTCGGCGAGAAGGTCAGCTTCGCCGACTTGAAGGGCGTGGTCGCCGACTTCCTGCGCCGCTTCTTCGAGAGCGACGACCTCGACGTGCGCTTCCGCCCGTCGTTCTTCCCGTTCACCGAGCCGTCGGCGGAGATCGACGTCGCCTTCATGTCCGGCGCATTGAAGGGCCGCTGGCTCGAGATCGCCGGCTGCGGCATGGTGCATCCCAACGTGATGCGCTTCGGCGGCATCGACCCGGAGAAATACACCGGCTTCGCCTTCGGCATGGGGCCGGACCGCCTCACCATGCTGCGCTACGGCATCAACGACCTGCGCCTGTTCTTCGACGGCGACCTGCGTTTCCTTGCGCAGTTCCAGTAGGGCAAGATCATGCAATTCCCCGAATCCTGGCTGCGTGCCCTCGTCGATCCGCCGCTGTCGACCGACGAGCTGTGCCATCTGCTCACCATGGCCGGCCTCGAAGTCGAAGAGCGCCGCCCCGCCAGCGCCGAGTTTTCGAGCGTCGTTGTCGCGCGCATCCTCACGGCCGAAAAGCATCCCGATGCCGACAAGCTCAAGCTGTGCTCCGTCGATACCGGCGAGCACGGAATTCTCCAAATTGTCTGCGGCGCGCCCAACGCGGCCGCCGGCCTCGTCGTGCCCTGCGCGCTGGTCGGCGCCAGGCTGCCCGGCATCGAGATCAAGAAGGCCAAGGTGCGCGGCGTCGAGAGCTTCGGCATGCTCTGCTCGGCGCGCGAACTCGGCCTCTCGGAAGACCACGGCGGTCTGTTGACGCTGCCGGCCGATGCGCCCATCGGCCAGAGCGTGCGCGAGTATCTGAATCTCGACGACACGCTGATCACCCTCAAGCTGACGCCGAACCGCGCCGACTGCCTGTCGCTCGCCGGCATCGCGCGCGAAGTCGCCGCGCTCACCGGCGCGCCGCTCAATTTGCCCACAGTCGCACCCGTCGCGCCGGCCATCGACGACACGCGCGGCGTGGTGCTCGACGCACCCGCGGCCTGCCCGCGCTACTGCGGCCGCATCGTGCGCGGCGTGAATGCCCAGGCGCCGACCCCCGACTGGATGAAGCAGCGCATCGAGCGCTGCGGCGTGCGTTCCATCTCCGCGCTGGTCGATGTCACCAACTACGTGATGCTCGAACTGGGCCAGCCGCTGCATGCCTTCGACGACGGCGAGCTCGCCGGCGCGATCCACGTGCGTTATCCGAACGCCGGCGAGCGGCTGCTGCTGCTCAACGAACAGACCGTCACGCCGACCGCCGAGACCGCGCTGATCGCCGACGAGGCAAAGGCGCTGGCGCTGGCCGGCATCATGGGCGGCGAACACTCCGGCATCAACGATGCGACGACCGACCTGTTCCTCGAAAGCGCCTTCTTCGCGCCCGACGCCATCGCCGGCAAGGCGCGCGCGCTGGGCTTCTCGTCCGACGCCTCCTACCGCTATGAGCGCGGCGTCGATTTCGAACTGCAGCGCCGCGCCATCGAGCGCGCCACGCAACTGATCATCGACATCTGCGGCGGCCCATCCACACGTTGCGGCCCGGTGGTCGAGGCCGTCGCGCCCGAGCATCTGCCCGCGCGTCCGCCGGTGCGCCTGCGCATGGCGCGCGCCGCCCACGTGCTCGGCATCGACCTCGGCGCCGCGCAGATCGAGAAGCTGGTCGCCGGCATGGGCTTCGCCTACGTGCGCGACGGCGAGACGTTGACCGTCACGCCGCCCTCGCATCGCTTCGACATCGAGATCGAAGAGGATTTGATCGAGGAGATCGCGCGCCTGCACGGCTACGACAACATTCCCGCGCCGCCGCCCACCGCGCGCTGCGAGATGCTGCCGCTGCCCGAGGCGCAGCGCACGCCGATGCAGGTGCGCCGCCTGCTCGCCGAACGCGGCTACCACGAAGTGGTGAACTACAGCTTCGTCGAAGCCGCCTGGGAAGCCGATTTCAGCGGAAACAACGCGCCGGTGAAGCTCGCCAACCCGATCGCCAGCCAGATGGGCGTGATGCGCAGCAGCCTGATCGGCGGCCTGGTCGGCACGCTGACCGGCAACCTCAAGCGCCAGACCGAACGCGTGCGCGCCTTCGAGCTCGGCCGCTGCTTCCTGCCTTCCGCCGACCGCGCCGCCGGCTTCGGCACCGGCGTCGTCCAGCCGCTGCGCGTCGCCGCTCTGGCCGCCGGCCCGGCCCTCCCCGAGCAGTGGGGTACGCCGACGCGGCCGACCGACTTCTACGACGTCAAGGGCGATCTCGAAGCGCTGTTCGCGCCGCGCCGCCTGACCTTCGAGCGCACCGCGCATCCGGCGCTGCATCCGGGCCGCAGCGCCGCCGTGCTGCTCGACGGCAACGCGATCGGCGTGGTCGGCGAAATCCATCCGCGCTGGAAGCAGAAATACGAACTTTCCGACGCGGCGGTGCTCTTCGAGATCGACCTCGCGCCGCTGTTGGCCACGCCGCTGCCGGTCTACAGCGAAGTGTCGCGCTTCCCGGCCGTGGTGCGCGACATCGCGCTGGTCGTGCCGCAGCAGTGCGCCGCGCAGGCGCTGCTCGACGTCCTGCGCCGTGCGGCGCCCGACTATGTGCGGGAAATACGACTCTTCGACGTCTATCAGGGCAAGGGGGTTGCCGCGGACAGCAAGAGTCTTGCGTTCCGCGTGGCGATGCAAGATACTCGGAAGACTTTGGCGGATGGCGATGCCGACGCGGCGGTCGCCAGCCTGGTGCAGGCGGCGGCCGACAAGTTCGGCGCCGTCTTGCGTGCTTGAGGGGGGAGAGCAAGAGTGACGATGACGAAGGCGGAGCTGGCGGACCTGCTGTTCGAGAAGGTCGGCCTGAACAAGCGCGAGGCCAAGGACATGGTCGAAGCCTTTTTCGAGGAGGTGCGCACCGCGCTGGAAACCGGCGACAGCGTCAAGCTGTCCGGCTTCGGCAACTTCCAGCTGCGCGACAAGCCGCAGCGCCCCGGCCGCAACCCGAAGACCGGCGAGGAGATCCCGATCACCGCGCGCCGCGTCGTCACCTTCCACGCCAGCCACAAACTGAAGTCGACCGTCGAGGCCGCGGCCAATGGCAGCTACCAGCCCGCAGGATAAGACCGAGCTGCCGCCGATCCCGGCGAAGCGCTACTTCACCATCGGCGAAGTCAGCGAACTGTGCGGCGTCAAGCCGCATGTGCTGCGCTACTGGGAGCAGGAATTCACGCAGCTCAAGCCGGTCAAGCGGCGCGGCAACCGCCGCTATTACCAGCACCACGAAGTGCTGCTGGTGCGGCGCATCCGCCAGCTGCTCTACGAAGAAGGCTTCACCATCAGCGGCGCGCGCAACCGGCTTGACGAGCCCGGCGGCAAGGCCGCGGCAGCACGCGCCGAAGCCGCGGCACCCGCGACTGCCGGCTTTTCGCTGCGCGCCGAACTGCTCGGCATCATCGAACTGCTGCGCGTCTGACGAACGCTGCTATAATCCGCATTTCGTCGGGGCGTAGCGCAGCCTGGTAGCGCACTTGCATGGGGTGCAAGGGGTCGCGAGTTCGAATCCCGCCGCCCCGACCACGTAATACGAAGGGCTTCCGGTTTCCGGAAGCCCTTTTTCATTGGCTAATCCTTGCTCCATTCGTCGGAGAGGCACATGCGCGTCGCGAGTCGGGGTAGATTGCACGCATGGACATGGCACGTCGCTCTCGATTGAAAAGCGCCTCGATTGCGCCTCGATCTTCATCGCCTGCGCGGTGCTGTCGGCGTGCTCGGTCAACAACGATGCCGAGATGTGGGAGTGCCAGTTGGCAGTGCAAAAGGACAATGCCGGTCGGTCCGCCGAGGCCGCACCGAGGCCGCCGCCGAACGGGCGCGCGATATCTCCGCGTGCATGGAGAAGCGCGGCTTTCTCCTCGATTACGGCAGACGCGATTGCCAGGAAGGCTCGGTGGATTCGAGCTGTTACCGCAGAATCCGCTAGGCCGTCGGCCCTTGCCAGGCTGGGGGCGGCGAAGGCGGGTTCAGCCGACGATCTTGTTGATCGGCAGTTCGATGATGCCGCGCGCGCCGGCCTGGTAGAGCTGCGGAATCAGTTCGCGCACGCGCTTTTCCTCGACGACGATGCCGAGGTCCACCCAGTCCGGGTCGGCCAGCGCGGCGATGGTGGGCGTGGCGGGGGCGGGCAGGATGGCGGTGACGGCGTCGAGCGCGGCCTTCGGCACGTTCATCGAGAGATAGACGCGCGTGGCGGCGGCGATCGCGCCCTTGAGCAGCATCAGCAGGCGGTCGATCTTGGCCTGCTTCCAGCCGTCCTTGAGCGAGTCGTGGTTGGCGATGAAGCGCGGCGTGCTTTCGAGCACGACATGCAGCACGCGCAGGTTATTGGCGCGCAACGAGGAGCCGGTCTCGGAGACGTCGACGATCGCTTCGGCGAGGATCGGCGGCTTGACCTCCGTCGCGCCCCAGGAGAATTCGACCGCGGCGCTCACATCGTGCGCGGCGAGGAAGCGCTGCGTCATGCCGACGGCCTCGGTGGCGATGCGCTTGCCCTGCAGGTCCTTGACGTCCTTGAAGGGCGAATCTTCCTTGACGGCCATCACCCAGCGCACCGTGCCGTAGTTGGGCCAGGGCGCCTTGAGGTCGGCGAGTTCCGCGACGTCGGCGCCGGTTTCCTGGATCCAGTCGAGGCCGGTGATCGCGCAGTCGAGGATGCCCTGCGCGACGTAGCGCGCCATCTCCTGCGGGCGGATCAGGATGCACTGGATCTCGGGGTCGTCGATGGCCGGGTAGTAGGAGCGGCCGGAGATGCGCAGGTTGTAGCCGGCGCGCACGAACAGGCTCTGCGTGGTCTCCTGCAGGCTGCCCTTGGGGATGCCGATGCGCAGGACCCTGTCGTTCATGCCGGTGTCCTTACTCGTAGCGGACGTCGAGGATCTCGTATTCGCGGCGGCCGCCGGGCGTCTGCACCTCGACGACGTCGCCGCCGAACTTGCCGATCAGCGCGCGCGCGACCGGCGAGTTGAGCGAGATCTTGTTCTGCCTGATGTCGGCCTCGTCGTCGCCGACGATCTGGTAGGTGACCGTTTCGCCCTCGTCGGTGTCCTCGAGCTCGACGGTGGCGCCGAACACCACGCGGCCGTCGGCGTCGAGCGCGCGCGGGTCGATGATCTGGGCGTTGCCGAGCTTGCCCTCGACCTCGGCGATGCGGCCTTCGATGAAGCCCTGGCGCTCCTTGGCGGCGTCGTANNCGTCGTATTCGGCGTTCTCGGACAGGTCGCCGTGCGAGCGCGCCTCGGCGATGGCGGCGATGACGGCCGGCCGCTCGACGGTCTTCAGGCGGTGCAGCTCGGCCTTGAGCAGCTCGGCGCCGCGCAGCGTGATCGGCACCTTGCTCATTCGAGCGCCCCGACGAGTTCGGCGTGCAACTGCTGCACCGAGTAGGTCTCGAGACCGGAATGCTGCATGCCGATGCAGGCGGCGCGCGCGCCCTCGATGGTGGTGAACAGCGTGACCTTCTGCGCCAGCGCCGAGGTGCGGATCGAGCGCGAGTCCTGGATCGCGGCGCGCTTCTCGTCCACGGTGTTGATGATCAGCGCGATCTCGTTGTTCTTGATCATGTCGACGATGTGCGGGCGGCCTTCGCTCNNCCTTGTTGACCGGCGCGACGGGGATGCCCGCCTCGACGATGCCCTGGGCGGTGCCGCGCGTGGCCAGCAGCGTGAAGCCCAGTTCGTGCAGCAGCCGGGCGACCTCGACGGCCTTCTGCTTGTCGGCCGGCTTGACGCTGATGAACACCTTGCC
>DDXW01000037.1 GCA_002347285.1 Rhodocyclaceae bacterium UBA2250
ACGTTTGCGTGTGCGATTGCCCTGGGCTTCCCGCCCCATCATCGCCCAGGTCCCGCCATCTTGGCCACTCGCCCCGAGCTTGCCGATTTTCTCGCCGACGTCGAGCGCCGCGCCTTCAAGCAGGCGCTGTTCGCCGTTCGCGACGAAGATGCCGCCCTGGACATCGTGCAGGACAGCATGATGCGGCTGGCAGAAAAATATGGGGATCGGCCGAGCGGCGAACTGCCGTTGCTGTTCCAGCGCATCCTGCAGAACGCCATCCGCGACCATTACCGCCGCGCGCGCACCAGAATGGGGCATTTCGTCCGACTCTCGTCGTTCGAGGGGGACGAGGACGAGCCGACCGACCCGCTGGAACTCATCGAAATAGATGAAGACAGCAATCCGTTCGCGACCCCGACCGAGGCGCTGCTGCAAGCCCAAACCCTTGCCGCCATCGAGACCGCCCTACAAGCCCTGCCGCCGCGTCAACGCGAAGCCTTCCTCCTGCGTTATTGGGAAGGATTGGATATTGCCGAAACCGCCGCGGTCATGGGTTGCTCGGAAGGCAGCGTCAAGACGCATTGCTCGCGCGCCACGCAAGCGCTGGCGGTCGCGCTCAAGACAAAAGGTATCCTGCCATAGGAGAATCCGGTCATGAACCCTGAAGAACGCTTTGCCCGCCAAGTCTGTCGCGTACTCGACCACAGTACCGGGGCACTCGACCCGCTGATCGCCGAACGCCTGCGGGCGGCGCGCGAACGCGCGCTGGCACAGCGCGCCGTCGCAGCGGAAAGCGTCGCGATAGTCGGCGCTGGTGGGGCGGCGCTGCGCTTCGGCGGCGAGGATGAGCGGCATCCGCTGCGCACCCTGTTCGCCATTCTGGCGCTGTTGCTGGGCGTGGCGCTTTCGTATTACTGGAATGCGTACGAGCAGGCGAGCGAAAACGAGGTGATCGACAGCGCACTGCTCGCCGACGAGTTGCCTCCCAACGCCTATCTGGACAAAGGTTTTCAGGCATGGCTGGAAAAAGACTCGCCAGTTGGGCAATAGCCTTCTGGATCAGTAGCGGCGCACTGACCGGTACCGCCCTCGCCGCACTGCCTCAGTTCGAACAACCCGGCTGGACGGCGCTGACGCCCGAGCAGCAGAGGATTCTCGCTCCCCTGAAGCAGGAATGGAATGAAATGGACGCGTTCCGGCGCAAGAAGTGGATCGGCATCGCCCAGCGCTACCCGTCCATGTCGCCCGACGAACAGGCCAGCATGCAACGCAACATGCGTGAATGGGCGCGCCTCGCCCCCGAAGAACGCAAGATCGCGCGCGAAAAGTACAAGTCGCTGCAAAAGGTTCCTCCGGAAAAGCGCCAGACCGTGAGGCAGAAATGGGAGGAGTATTCGACGCTGACCGAGGAAGAGAAAGAGCGCTATCGCAAGAAGGCGCCGGCCGTCCCCAAAGTGAAGACTCCGAGCAGGCCGCCTGCCGCTGCGGCCTCCGCCGGCAAGCAAGCGGCGAAACACGCTGCGCCGCCCCGCTCGCCGCTCTCGCCCAGGAAAACCCCGCAGAGTCCCCTGGTGCCGCCGGCCAAGCAGTCGCCATCCCCCCTCCCGACACAGGATCAATGAGCAGCTCCCCCCCCTGCGAACTGGCCGGCATTCCACGACGCCTGGTCAGCATGCTCTATGAGTCGCTGTTGCTGCTCGGCGTCCTCGGCGTGCTGATCGTGCCGCTCGTGCTGTTCAGCGCGATCACCGGGACGGAGATCCCCCGCCCTTTCCTGCGCGTCTATCTATTCCTTGGCCTCGCGCTGTATTTCCTCTGGCACTGGCAAGGCGGGCGCCAGACCCTGGCCATGAAGACCTGGAAGCTGCGGATCGCCCTGCCCGATGGCACCTTGCCCGGACCGACCAGGCTGGCTCTGCGCTACGTCCTCGCGTGGCCGAGCCTGGCGTTGGGCGGCATCGGGATTCTCTGGGCCCTCATCGATCGCGACCGCCAGTTCCTGCATGACCGCTTGGCAGGTACGCGCCTCATCTGCGTTCCACCCACCACAGCATCGATCCCGCCGCCAGCAGGAAAATGACGCTCGGCGTGACCGCCGCGATCACCGGCCGCCAGCTGTTGATGACGCCGAGATGCGAAAACATGCCGTTCAGCATGTGGAACAGGATGCCCAGCATCACGCCGACGAAGACCTTGACGCTCACGGCCGCCATCCGGCTGTGCGCGTAGGCGAACGGCAACGCCAACGCCATCATCACCAGCGTCGCCAGCGGATAGATGATCTTCTTCCAGAGCGCGATTTCGTAGCGCTGGGTTTTCTGCTGGTTCTCGCTCAGATGGCGAATGTATTGGTAGAGATTCAGCAGCGACATGCGCTCCGGCACCACCAGCAGCACCGCCATGATGTCCGGATTGAGGGCGGAGCGCCAGGTGATCTGCTCCTGCCGCGTGACTTGCGCCCGCTCCTGATCGAAACGGGTCTGCACGACATTGGTCAACTGCCAGCGATCGGGCGGCACATAGCTGCCGCGTTCGGCCTCGCTGATCGAGAGCAGGCGGTGCCTCTCGTCGAAGGCATAGACGCGCACGCCGCGCAGCGTGGCGTCGGGAAGCACTTCACGCACGTTGATGAACGATGCGCCATCCTTCACCCACAGCCCGGAGCGGAACTCCTGGCCGATCACCTTGCTCTTGGCCGTCAGCCGCAATTGCTGGGCGGCACGCTCGGTCTGCGGGGCCACGAATTCGCCGAGCAGGAAAGTCAGCAGAACGAAGAACGCGCCGATTTTGGCGAGCGTGAAGAGAAAATCCGCGGTCGCCAGGCCGGAGGCCCGGAAGACGGTGATTTCGGAATGACGCGCCAGCTGTGTCAGCGCATACAACGAACCGATCAACACGGCGATCGGCAGTATCTCGTAGGCGCGTCCCGGCAGCGTGAGTGCGACATAGCCGACCGCGTGGTGCAGTTCGTAGCGGCCCCGGCCGACATCCTCGAGTTCGTGAATCAGGTCGAAAAACGCGAACAGGGCCAGAAACGCGACCAACACGAGCAATGTGGCGCTGTAGATTTCGCGGGCCAGATGGCGTTCATAGACTCTCAACGCCATGTCACCCCCTCAGCCGCCGCAGCGAGAAGATCGCCATGCGCTTCCAGATCAGCAGCAGCAGCACGACAAGCATCAGCGCATGCACCGCCCAGACACCGATCTCGAACGGCATGCGCCCTTGCGCCACCCACGCCTGGCTGACCGACAGCAGATTGCTGTAGATCATGAAAGTCAGCAACGCGAAAATCAGATTGTTGGTGCGCCCGGCGCGCGGATTGACGAAGGAGAGGGGAATGGCCAGCAGGGCAAGCAGCAAGGCCGACAACGGCACCCCGATGCGCCAGAGCAGTTCCGCCTTGTTGAGCGGGGTCGGTTCGCGCAGCAGTTCCCGGAGGGTGAGGTGTTTCGCGGTTTTCTCGACGCCAAGGCTCTCGAGCGTTTCGATCCGCATCGCATAGCTGGCGAACTCCATGACGCGGTACTCCGCGGATCCGGCGACGCTTTCGTAACGCCTTCCCTGGCTCAAGACGATGAACTTGTCGCCGTTCGCCGCCACCTCGGTGTGCCCTTCCGATGCGGCGATCACCCCCAGTCGGCCATGCTGCATGGAATTGATGAAGATGTTCTTGACGCGGTCGCCGGTCCCATCCGCACCTGGAACCGATTCGACGAAAAACACCCGATCGCCGCGCGCCGATTCGTTGAATGCGCCAGGTGTGACGCGTGCGACATCGTCGCGCTGGTCCATGCGTTTCTGAAATTCGGCACGCTTCTCCAGCGCCCATGGCGCGAGGAACAACGCCAGCGCGGCGATCGCCAGCACGACGGGCAACGCAAAGCGCAGCACCGGTTTGGCCCAGGCGGTCAGGGCAACGCCGGCGGAAAACCAGATCGCCATCTCCGAATCGCGATAGACACGCGACAGGGACAGCAGGATCGCGACGAACAGGGTCAGCGAGAGCAGGACCGGCAGATAATTCAGCGCGGCGAAGCCCAGCAGTGCCGCCACCGCCTCGGATGCCGTCGCACCGGTCGCCGCCTGTCCGAGCAGGCGGATCAGCTGCGTCGTGGCCAGGATCGCGAAGAGTGCGACGAACACCGCAGCCGCAGTCTGGGCAAACTCACGCTGGGCGGCGCGCTGGAAGATCATCGTCGGAGTTCTGGTGGGGAATTCAAGAACTGCCCCGAAATGCGGACATAATGCAAAAATTGCTTAAACTTGGCATGTTTCCGATTTCAAGGAGTATGCGGTGGAATTTAGCATAAAGAGCGGCAGCCCGGACAAGCAGCGAACCGCCTGCGTCGTCGTCGGCGTCTATGAATCGCGCAAACTGACCCTTCCCGCCGAGCTTCTCGACAAGGCCGCCGCCGGCCACATTTCCGAATTGCTGCGTCGGGGCGACATGGAAGGCAAGGCGGGCAACACCCTGCTGCTGCACAAGGTGCCGGGAATCGAGGCCGACCGCGTCCTGTTGGTGGGTCTCGGCAAGGAACGCGAATTCCGCGAGAAGGAATACCGTGCGGCCATCGCCACGACGGTCAGGACATTGAACGAAACCGGCGGCTTCGACGGCACCCTCTACCTGACCGAGCTGCCCGTCAAAAAACGCGATGTCGCCTGGCGCGTGCGGCAAGCCGTCATGACGTCCGAGGAGACGCTCTATCGTTTCGACCGGCTGAAGTCCAAGAAGGACGAGGTGCGCCGACCGCTGCGCAAGCTGACCTTCTGCGTCGAGCGACGCGGCGAACTGGCCCCGGCCGAGCAGGCCCTTGTGGAAGGGCAGGCGATTGCTGCCGGCATGAACCTGATGAAGAACCTCGCCAACCTCCCCGGCAACATCTGCACGCCGACCTACCTGGCCGAGCAGGCCCGCGCATTGGCGAAAGAACATGGCCTCGCCGCCGAGATACTCGGCCGGGACGAGATGGAAAAGCTGGGCATGCATTCGCTGCTGGCCGTCGCCAAGGGATCGCACCAGCCACCGCAATTCATCGTTCTCCGGTATGAGGGCGGCAAGGCCGGCGACAAGCCGATCGTGCTGGTGGGCAAGGGGGTCACTTTCGACACCGGCGGCATCTCGATCAAGCCCGCTCCCGAGATGGATGAAATGAAGTTCGACATGTCGGGCGCGGCGAGCGTGCTGGCGGCCATCAAGGCCGCCGCGCTGATGAAGCTGCCGCTCAACATCGTCGCCGTCGTACCGACGGTCGAGAACATGCCTGGCGGCGCTGCCACACGGCCCGGCGACATCGTCACATCGATGTCGGGACAGACGATCGAGATTCTCAACACCGATGCCGAGGGCCGCCTGATCCTCTGCGACGCGCTCACCTACGTCGAGCGCTTCGAACCTGACTGCGTGGTCGATGTGGCCACCCTCACCGGCGCCTGCGTGATCGCCCTCGGCCACGTCGTCAGCGGCCTGCTCGCCAACAACGACGGCTTGGCGCGGGAACTGCTGGATGCCGGCCAGGACAGCTGGGATCGGGCCTGGCAGATGCCATTGCTCGATGAATACCAGGAGCAGTTGCAGAGCAACTTCGCTGACCTGGGCAACATCGGCGGCCGGCCCGCAGGCACGATCACCGCCGCCTGCTTCCTCTCGCGCTTCGCCAAGAAGTTCGAGTGGGCGCATCTCGACATCGCCGGCACGGCCTACAAGTCGGGCAAGGAGAAGGGATCCACCGGCCGACCGGTGCCGCTGCTGTGCCATTTCCTGCTTGCGCGCGCCAAGGCCAGGCCCAAGTGACGCACATCTCCTTCCTGCACGGCGCGCCGGACCGCATCCAGGCCGCCGCCCAGTGGTTGCGGCAGGCCTGGAGCGAACGGCGGCGAGTATTGGTTTATGTGCCGGATGCCGAACTGGCGGCACGGCTCGATCGCATGCTCTGGACGCAGCCCGCGCTGTCCTTCGTGCCCCATTGTCGCGCCGAAGCCGCGCTGGCCGGCGAGACCCCGATCCTGCTGGCCGAACGACTGGACGAGCCCGCGCACGAAGACTGCCTGATCAATCTCAGCAATGAACTGCCGCCAAGCTTCTCGCGCTTCGAGCACATGGTCGAAATCGTCAGCACCGACGATGCCGACCGGCAGCCGGCGCGCGAACGCTTCAAGTTCTATCGGGATCGCGGCTACGTTATCGAGAGCCGCGACATATCCGGGGGGGGGTGATGTCCGCGCAAGACGTTCTCGGCCAGGCCGATGCCCTCATGCGACGCCATCGCAGCTTCGTCGCCCGCCCTGCGGGAGAGGCGCCGGCCGAACAACCGGAACAAGCGCCGCCGGAAGATGCCGGAATCCCGGTACTGACCGACATCGTGGCTGAGGAAACCTACTCCTCGCGCTCGGTCAGCGCGATCCTGGATGCCTTGCGCGACGAGATCGACAGCGCCACGACGGCCTGGCTGGCCGACGCCCTGCCAGCCGCGGTTGCCAATGCCAGCCAGCAGATTCTCGCCGAACTGGAATTGCAGGCACACCACGCATTGCTGCCGCGCTTGCAGGCGATCATCACACGGCATCGCGACAAGGCCGGACAGGATCAGTCGCTATAATCGGCGTTTTCCCGCTTCAGCACTGATTTTCATGGAACTCGCCAAAAGCTTCGAGCCCGCCGAGATCGAGCGGCGCTGGTATCCCGTTTGGGAATCGAACGGTTATTTCGCCGCCGGCCTCGACACGCAGAAGACAGACAATTTCTGCATTCTGCTGCCGCCGCCGAACGTCACCGGCACGCTGCACATGGGCCACGGCTTCAACCAGGCGATCATGGACGCGCTGACGCGCTACCACCGCATGCGCGGCGCCAATACCCTCTGGCAGCCGGGCACCGACCATGCCGGCATCGCGACGCAGATCGTCGTCGAGCGCCAGCTCGACGCCCAGGGCATCTCGCGCCACGACCTCGGCCGCGAAAAATTCCTCGAGAAGGTCTGGGAGTGGAAGGAATACTCGGGCGGCACCATCACGCGCCAGATGCGCCGCCTCGGCACTTCTCCCGACTGGACGCGCGAACGCTTCACGATGGATGCGGGCCTGTCGAAGATCGTCACCGAGACCTTCGTGCGCCTCCACAAGGAAGGCCTGATCTACCGCGGCAAGCGCCTCGTCAACTGGGATCCGAAGCTGCTCACCGCCGTCTCCGACCTCGAGGTCGTCAGCGAGGAGGAGGACGGCTTCATGTGGGAGATCAGCTATCCGTTCGCCTGCGGGAATGGAGCATTGACCGTCGCGACGACCCGTCCTGAAACGATGCTTGGCGACGTCGCCGTGGCGGTCAATCCGGATGACGAGCGCTACCAGCACCTGATCGGCAAGCAGGTACGGTTGCCGCTCTGTGACCGCACGATTCCCGTCATCGCCGACGCCTACGTCGACAAGGAATTCGGCACCGGCTGCGTCAAGATCACGCCGGCGCACGACTTCAACGACTGGCAGGTCGGCCATCGCCACGGCTTGACGCCGCTTTCGATCTTCACGCTCGACGCCCGCATCAACGAGCACGGCCCGGAGAAATACCGCGGCATGGACCGTTACGACGCCCGCCAGGCAATCGTCGCCGACCTCGAGGCCGCCGGGCTGCTCGTCTCGGTGAAGCCCCACAAGCTGATGGTGCCGCGCGGCGACCGCACCGGCGCCGTCATTGAGCCGATGCTGACCGACCAGTGGTTCGTCGCGATGTCGAAACCCGGCGCCGACGGCAAGAGCATCGCCGGCAAGGCGCTCGAATGCGTCGCCTCGGGCGAGATCAAGTTCGTGCCCGAGAACTGGGTGAACACCTACAACCAGTGGCTCAACAACATCCAGGACTGGTGCATTTCCCGTCAATTGTGGTGGGGCCACCAGATTCCCGCCTGGTACAGCGACGACGGCCGCTGCTATGTCGCCCACGACGAGGCGGAGGCCTACGAACAGGCGAAACGCGACGCCTACAGCGGCGGCCTCGAGCGCGACCCCGACGTGCTCGACACCTGGTACTCCTCCGCACTGTGGCCGTTCTCGACGCTCGACTGGACGCCCGAATGGCCGGCCAAGTCGAACCCGGCGCTCGACCTCTACCTGCCCTCGACGGTGCTGGTCACCGGCTTCGACATCATCTTCTTCTGGGTGGCGCGCATGGTGATGATGACCAAGCACATCACCGGCAAGATCCCGTTCAAGCATGTCTATGTGCATGGCCTGATCCGCGACGCCGAAGGCCAGAAGATGTCGAAGTCGAAAGGCAACGTGCTCGACCCGATCGACCTGATCGATGGCATCGATCTCGAAGCGCTGGTGGCGAAGCGCACCAGCGGCCTGATGAACCCGAAGCAGGCGGCGCAGATCGAGAAGCGCACGCGCAAGGAGTATCCGAACGGCATCCCCGGCTTCGGCACCGACGCGCTGCGCTTTACCTTCCTCTCGCTCGCCTCGCCGGGCCGCGACATCAAGTTCGACATGCAGCGCTGCGAGGGCTATCGCAACTTCTGCAACAAGCTGTGGAACGCC
>DDXW01000005.1 GCA_002347285.1 Rhodocyclaceae bacterium UBA2250
TGAGAACGTTGGGACACTACTGGCCTACGATATCAACCAGGCGTGGACTGTCCGTGCTGGTTATAACCACGGTTCGCAACCAATTCCTTCCTCGCAGACCTTCTTCAACATCCTTGCTCCTGGTGTTGTCGAAGATCATCTGACGCTGGGCGCGACCTGGCGCCTGCCGAACAAAGGCGAAGTCAGCTTCATGTACATGCATGCCTTCGAGAAGAAGGTCAAAGGGGCAGGCTCGATTCCTCCTGGATTTGGTGGCGGCAACGCCAACCTGAAGATGTACCAAGACTCGCTGGGCATCGCCTACGGTGCCAAGTTCTAAGGTCGGCTTGAGAATTAGCAAGCAATACAATGGGGCTGGGTGACCAGCCCCGTTTTTTTTGAATCAACATAAATTCAAACCAACGGAGGAGACTATGAAAAAGCTTATCGCAGGCGTGGCGCTGGCCGCTTTTTCGCTGCTGGCGCATGCATTGCAGCCCTATGTGACCGGAGACAAGGTCCAGGGCGGCGACCTGAAGGCGGCGATGACTGCAGCCGAGCAGAAGCTGACGGCTGCTGGTTTCACGGTGATCGGCCGTCACATGCCGCCGGGGCTGCCTCAGCATGGCTCGATCATCGTGACGGAGCCGGATTTCTCGGCGGCCTTGACGCAAGTGGGCGGTGCCGCCGTGGTCGGCCTGCCGATCCGCGTCGGCGTGAAGGCCGACGGCACGGTGTCCTACCAGAATCTCGAGTACTGGCAGCGCGCCTACCTGCGGGGGAATTACGGCAAGGCGGAGGCCGCCGTCAAGGCGACCTCAGGCAAGCTGCAGCAAGCGCTCGGTGCCGGCAAGCCGTTCGGCGGCGAAGTGAAGCCGGAGGATCTGCCGACCTATCGCTACATGGCCGGCATGGAGCGTTTCGACGACAAGAGCGAACTGAAGGCCTATGCGAACTTCGATGAGGCAGTGAAGACGATCCGTGACAATCTGGCCAAGGGCGTTGCCAAGACGGCCAAGGTCTATGAGGTCGTGCTAACCGACAAGAAGCTGGCCGTGTTCGGCGTGGCGACCAACGACCCCGAGGATGGCGAAGGCTGGTGGGCGAAGAAGATCGGCCCGGACCACGTTGCCGCCCTGCCGTGGGAGATATTTGTCGTCGACAACAAAGCCTATGCGCTCTATGCGCGCTTCCGCACCGCGCTGGGCTGGCCCGACCTGGGCATGTTCCAGTTCATGGGCATCATGAGCCATCCTGACAGCAACCAGTCGATGATGGCGAAGGTGGCCGGTGGTACCTATTCTGCCCAGGCAGGCAATTAACCCAACCGGGCAAGTTGCGCGGCCAGTTTCTCACGCAGCGCGTTGAACCCGGCCAGCCGCTCGCGTTCCTGGGCCACCACGGCCGCGGGGGCGCGGGCTACGAAGCTCTCGGTCGAGAGCTTTTTTTCCGCCTTCTGGATTTCCCCTTCGACGCGTGCCAGTTCCTTGCCGAGGCGCTCCTTCTCGGCGGCGACGTCGATCTCGATCTTCAGCATCAGGCGAAAGTCGCCCACGATCTGCACCGGCGCATCGCTGTCCGGTAGCGCATCGAGGGCAGAGACTTCCGAGAGCTTTGCCAGTGTCGCAAGGTAGGGTGCGTAGGCATTGAGGGCCGCGATGTCCCCGGCACCGACCAGCGGTACCTTCTGCGCCGGGGAGAGGTTCATCTCGCCGCGCAGGCTGCGGCAGGCTGTGACCAGCGACTTGAGCGTAGCGACCCAGGTTTCGGCCGCAGCGTCGAGACGCTCGGGATTAGCGGTCGGGTAGCGCTGCAGCATCACCGTATCCCCGGAACTGACTTTCAGCCGGCCCGCGACTGGGGCGACCTGCTGCCACAGTTCTTCGGTGATGAAGGGGATCAGCGGGTGGGCAAGGCGCAGCGTGGTTTCCAGCACGCGCACCAGCGTACGGCGCGTGGCGCGCTGCTGGGCCGTGCTGCCGGTCTGGATCTGCACCTTGGCGAGTTCGACGTACCAGTCGCAGTACTCGTCCCAGACGAACTCGTAGATCGCCTTGGCGAGCAGGTCGAAACGGTAGTCGGCGAAGTGCCTGGCGACTTCCTGCTCGACGCGTTGCAGCAGGCTGACGATCCAGCGGTCGGCGGGCGAGAAGTAGAGATGGCCGGTGTTGCAGGAGCCTTTCCCCGGCGCGTCGATGCCACAATCCTGGCCGGCGCAGTTCATCAGCACGAAGCGGGTGGCGTTCCACAGCTTGTTGCAGAAGTTGCGATAGCCCTCGCAGCGCTGCATGTCGAACTTGATGTCGCGGCCCGGCGAGGCGAGCGAGAGGAAGGTAAAGCGCAGCGCGTCGGTGCCGAAGCCGGGGATGCCGTTCGGATACTCCTTGCGCGTGCGCTTCTCGATCTGCGCCGCCTGCTTCGGGTTCATCAGGCCGCTGGTGCGCTTCGCCACCAGCGCTTCGAGATCGATGCCATCGATCAGGTCGATCGGGTCGAGCACGTTGCCTTTCGACTTCGACATCTTCTGGCCTTCGGCGTCGCGGATCAGGCCATGCACATAGACATGCTTGAACGGGATCTTGCCGGTGATGTGCTTGGTCATCATCACCATGCGCGCCACCCAGAA
>DDXW01000068.1 GCA_002347285.1 Rhodocyclaceae bacterium UBA2250
CTGCTGGAAGATGAAGCCGAAGGTCTGACGGCGGATCTCGGTGAGGAAGCGCTCGGGCAGGCCGGAAATGTCCTCGCCCTTGAGGCGCACGCGGCCTTCGGTCGGACGGGCGAGGCAGCCAAGGATGGTCAGCAGCGTCGTTTTGCCCGAGCCCGACGGGCCCCGCAGGGCCGTGACCTTTTTCGCGGGGATCGTCAGGTCGATGCCGGCGAGCGCCCAGTATTCGTTGTGCTTGCCCTGGTTGAAGGCCTTGCGGATGTTGGTCAGCTCGAGCATGGCCTAGCCTCTCATGACGGTGTCGGGATCCGTCGTCGCCGCGCGCCAGATCGGCACCAGCACCGCCGCCGTGTAGGGGAACACGGTGAAGAAGAACAGCGTCGCGATCTGCAGGCCGTCGATGTGCGGCGTCAGCGTGAAGCTCGGATAGAGCACCGCCCAGCCTTGCAGCACCGCCTCGAACAGGTTCGCGTTCAGATGGAAGACGTGCAGGTAGGCAGCGACGTAGCCGCACAGGAAGGCGGTCAGCGAGATCAGCAGTCCCTCCCAGAACTTCATCTTGATGACGTCGCCGGTCTCCCAGCCGATCGCCTTGAGGATGCCGATCTCGCGCTTTTCCTCGGCCGACAGGCCGGCGGCCTTCTCCCAGGCGAAGATGCCGAAGGCGAGGATCGCCGCCGAGAGCAGCGCGAGCATGATGCCCTCGCGCCAGTCGAAGATCGAGGCGTAGGTGCGCAGCACTTCATCGCGCAGGATCGGCCGCGAGTCGGGCAGGGCGTCCATCAGCTTGAGCGCGACGTTCTTGATTTCCTGGGGGTTGGCGACTGACAGCGCGATGTCGGTGTAATGCCCCTGCGGATACTTGAAGAACGCGCGGAAGTCCTCCTCGTGCATCAGCACCAGGTCGGCGCTGACCAGTTCGGAGTTCTGCGACAGCACGTCGGCGACGATGAAGGTGTGCAGCTCGCCGGAATAGGAGCGGAAGGAGATGCCGTTGCCGGCCGCGATGCCGCGCGAGCGCTCGAGCGCCGGGCCGACGATGATCTCGCCGCGGTTGATCTGCAGGCCGCGCGGCGCCATGAAGGTGTAGTTGGCCTTCACCACGCTGTCGTAGTAGTAGCCCCAGAGCCGTCCTTCCTTCTTCTGCACGCCGCGAATCCGGCCAATTTTCTCGATGTAGCCGGGCGGGATCAGGTCGTGGCGGCCGGCGACGAGCCGCTGCAGCACGATCTCCGGGCTGCCGGCCAGCACCTTCTGCGCTTCGGTGCGCAGGGCGTGGGTGTAGAGCGACACGGAGGCGAGGACGAACACCAGCAGCGCATAGATGAAGAGCAGGCCGAGGTTCTTGCCTTTTCGCCTTGCCAGCGAGGCGAGCGTGAAGTCAATCAGGTGACGCTGTTTTTCGATCCAGATGTTCATAGGCTTGGAGTATGCCGGCCGGCGGCGGCACGAGCGATCCGCTCGGGAAGTGTTCGAGGGCGACCGGATGGTCCTGGAAGGCCGATTGCAGGTCGGCTTGCGAGAGATGGCGCGTGTAGCGCGCCTCGGTGAAGAGCACCGGATCGGTGAGGCCGAGCTGCTCGACCAGCGCGGCGGTTTCCGCGACCCTTGCCGCCCCCGCGACGCGCAGGCGCGCGGCATCGACGAAGGTGAGCGCGAAGCCGATGGCGGCGAGGACGAGCAGCAGCAGGGCGCGGTTGGATGGGCGCATCAAAAACAAAACGGTGCCCCCGCCACGCGGGCGCACCGTCCGGGATCGGTTGGAAAACGGGCAGTGGCTAGAAGCGGTTCGCGGCGCGCATCAGGGCGCCGCGCAGGGCGATCGTCAGGCTCGACCCCATGCCGATGCGCTGCGCGACGGCAGGCAGCACGATCAGGGAAGCCAGGGCGAAGCCGGCGCCCAGCAGCAACGAGGCCATTTCGGGCTGGTTGGCGGTTTGCGGTTGGCTCATGGCGGAGACTCCTCATGCGGTCAGTTGTCGCAGCCAATGTACGCCCACAAAGGTCGCAGGGGAATGCGGCAGATTGTCGCACCTGCCGCATCGTCAGCGCCCGTCCTGCAGCAGCACGATGACCGCGCCGGCGCCGCCCTCGACGGTGCGGGCCTGGCAGTAAGCGAGCACTTCCTGGCGCTGCGCCAGCCAGCCGAGCACCAGGCGCTTGAGCACCGGCACGCGGCCGGGCGAGCCATGGCCCTTGCCGTGCACGATGCGCACGCAGCGGTGGCGCTGGGCCAGGCATTCGGCGAGGAAGGTGGCGACGTGGTGGCGGGCTTCGTCGCGCTGCATGCCGTGCAGGTCGAGCCAGGCCTGCACGACCCAGCGGCCGCGCCGCAGGTCCTTGAGCACCTTGGGCGCCATGCCGGGTTTCAGGTAGATGGCTTCGTCGCCGCCTTCGAGGGCGAGAGCCAGCGGGTCGAGGTCGGCGAGCGATTCGCCGAGGGCGGCATGCTCGTCGCGTTGTCGGCTGCGCGGGATCGCCGGGGGCGGAAGCGGTTCGTGGTGCACGCGGTCGAAGGCGAGCGGCACGGCATCGCCGACCGCCTCCCGGAACAGGGCGCGCGATGCGTCATCGAGCGTCCTGTTCGGCACGACTTATTTCCCCAGGGCGTCGAGGAACTTCTCGGCGTCGAGCGCCGCCTGGCAGCCGGTCGCGGCGCTGGTCACCGCCTGCTTGTAGATCATGTCCTGCACGTCGCCGGCGGCGANNGTGGCCGATGGCGATGAACACGCCCATCAGGGGAATATCTTCCGTCGCACCGGTTTTGACGTTCTTGATGCGCATGCCGGTCACGCCGGTCTTGTCGCCGAGCACTTCATCGAGGACGCTGTCCCACTTGATCGTGACCTTGCCGGCGGCTTCTTTCTCGAACAGGTGGTCCTGCATGATCTTCTCGGCGCGGAACTTNNTTGCCGCCGCCGATCACGGCGACCGGCTGATCACGGTAGAAGAAGCCGTCGCAGGTGGCGCAGGCCGAGACGCCCTTGCCGGAGAAGGCCTGCTCGGAGGGCAGGCCGAGGTACTGGGCGGAGGCGCCGGTGGCGATGATCAGCGCGTCGCAGGTGTATTCGCCGCTGTCGCCGATCAGGCGGATCGGCTTCTCGGCCAGCTTGGCGGTGTGGATGTGATCGAAGATGATGTCGGTGCCGAAGCGCTGGGCGTGCTTCTCGAAGCGCGCCATCAGGTCGGGACCCATCACGCCGTCGGCGTCGGCCGGCCAGTTGTCCACCTCGGTGGTGGTCATCAGCTGGCCGCCCTGGGCCATGCCGGTGATGATCACGGGCTTCAGATTGGCGCGTGCGGCATAGACGGCGGCGGTGTAGCCGGCCGGGCCGGAGCCTAGAATCAACAAGTTGCAGTGACGTGCGGACATGTGGGAATCCTTTCTGATCGGGTGCGCCGATTATATCGGGGCCGATTCGCCGGGTCTAAAGCGGGAATGTTCGCTTGTTCCGGCGATCCGCCGCCAGACGCGGCGAGAAAATCGGGACGCTAATTTGTCCTCAAAGCGTCCGGAAAAAACGCCCATGGCCTACGCATCACTTTCCATGTTCCAGAAGTCCAACCAGGCCGCCCAGCCGCTGCCCGAGCGCATCGCCTCACTGGTGCACGAGGCGCGCTGGCTCGCGGTGGCCGCCGTCGGTCTCTATCTCGCGTTGATCCTGTTCGGCTACGACAAGGCCGATCCCGGCTGGTCGCAGGCCGCGGCCGTCGATGCGATCGCCAATCCCGGCGGGCGCTTCGGCGCCTGGTTCGCCGACCTGATGCTCTATCTGTTCGGCGTCTCTGCCTGGTGGTGGGTGCTGCTGCTCTTCCTGCTGGTCGCCTATGGTTATCACCGCGTCAGCCACCTCTTCGGCGGCGACGACCGCCGGCCGCTCTTCATCGCGCTCGCAGGCTTCCTGTTGCTGCTGACCGCCAGCTGCGGTCTCGAGGCGTTGCGCTTCTGGAGCATCGCCAGGCCCCTGCCGCTCGCTCCGGGCGGCATGCTCGGCCATGAGGTCGGCCGCCTGGCGGCGACCTACCTTGGCTTCACCGGCGGCACGCTGATCCTGATGGTGCTGATGATGGCCGGCTGGAGCCTGGCCAGCGGCATGTCCTGGATCCGCTTCCTGGAGAAACTCGGCGGCCTGCTCGAAATCGCCTGGCTCGGCGCCTTCGGCGTCTGGGAGCGCTGGCAGGATCGCCGCTACGGCCGCGTCCTGGCCGAACGGCGTGAAGCGGCGGTCGACGAGGAGCGCAAGAAGATCGAAGCGAGTCCGCCGCCGCCGGTGAAGATCGAGCCGGTGGCGCTGGAGATTCCGCTGGCGAAGAAGGCCGAGGCGCGCATCGAGAAGGAGCGCCAGGCGCCGTTGTTCTTCGACGTGCCGGGCGGTGCGCTGCCGCCGCTGCACCTGCTCGACGAGGCGAGCCACAGCAACGAGGACCTGCCGGGCGCCGAGACGCTCGAGTTCACCTCGCGGCTGATCGAGCGCAAGCTCGCCGACTTCGGCGTCCAGGTGCAGGTGATGTCCGCCCATCCCGGACCGGTGGTGACGCGCTACGAGATCGAGCCGGCCACCGGCGTCAAAGGCGCGACCATCGTCGGTCTGGCCAAGGATCTGGCGCGCGCGCTGTCGCTGGTCAGCATCCGCGTCGTCGAGACCGTGCCCGGCAAGAGCTGCATGGCGCTCGAACTGCCCAATCCGCGCCGCCAGACCGTACGCCTCACCGAGATCCTCGGCGCCAAGGTCTACCATGACATGCATTCGCATATCGCGCTGGCGCTCGGCAAGGACATTTCCGGGCAGCCGGTGGTGACCGACCTCGCCAAGATGCCGCACCTGCTGGTCGCGGGGACGACCGGGTCCGGCAAATCCGTCGGCATCAACGCGATGATCCTCTCGCTGCTCTACAAGTCCGAGCCGAAGGACGTGCGCCTGATCCTGGTCGATCCGAAGATGCTCGAGCTGTCCGTCTACGAGGGCATCCCGCACCTGCTCGCGCCGGTGGTCACCGACATGAACAAGGCCGCCAACGCGCTGCACTGGTGCGTCGGCGAGATGGAGCGCCGCTACAAGCTGATGAGCGCGCTCGGCGTGCGCAACCTGTCCGGCTTCAACGCCAAGATCAAGGAGGCCGAGAAGGCCGGCGAACGCATTCCCGATCCGCTGGCATTGCCCGGCGACGCCGAGGCCGGCGCACCTTCGCTGACCGCGCTGCCCTACATCGTCGTGGTCATCGACGAGCTGGCCGACCTGATGATGGTGGCCGGCAAGAAGGTCGAGGAGCTGATCGCCCGGCTCGCCCAGAAGGCGCGCGCCGCGGGCATCCACCTGATCCTCGCCACGCAACGGCCGAGCGTCGACGTGATCACCGGCCTGATCAAGGCCAACATTCCGACGCGCATCGCCTTCCAGGTGTCGAGCAAGATCGACTCGCGCACCATCCTCGACCAGATGGGCGCCGAGGCGCTGCTCGGCCAGGGCGACATGCTCTACCTGGCGCCGGGCACCGGCCTGCCGACGCGCGTGCATGGCGCCTTCGTCGCCGACGACGAAGTGCATCGCGTCGTCGAGCACCTGCGCAAGGTCGGCAAGCCCGAGTTCTTCGCCGACATCCTGGCGGCGCCGCCGGCCGAGAGCGGCGACGCGGGCGGCGGCGACGCCGAGGACATGGAGAGCGATCCGATGTACGACCAGGCCGTGCAGATCGTGCTGAAGACGCGCCGTCCCTCGATCTCCCTCGTCCAGCGCCATCTGCGCATCGGCTACAACCGTGCCGCGCGCATGATCGAGGCGATGGAGCGCGCCGGCCTCGTCACGCCGATGAACGGCGCCGGCGGCCGCGAAGTGCTCGCCCCCGAGCAGACTGAGTAGCAATACGCCGCAACAAACTCGGTTCCGGCGGGGCGGCGGCACGCTGGCGGGATCGGCGATAATGCGCCGATGCGCAACGTCATCCTCCTCTGCTGCCTGCTCCACTCCGCTGCTGCCTTCGCGGGCGGCATTGACCAGCTCAAGGCCTTCTGGTCGAACACCCATGCCGCGCAGGGAAGCTTCGCACAATCCGTGGCCGCCAAGTCGGGCCGCAAGCCGCAGAACTCGGTGGGCCATTTCCTGATGGCGCGTCCCGGCAAGCTGCGCTGGGCCTACGACAAGCCGATGAAGCTGCTGCTCGTCGCCGACGGCGAGAAGCTGTGGACCTGGGACCCTGACCTCAATCAGGTGACGGTCGGCAAGATGGACAAGGCTCTCGGCGCGACCCCCGCCGCGCTGCTGACCGGCGAAGAGCTCGACCGGCACTTCACGCTCACCGAGGCCGGCGTCGCCGACGGACTCGAGATCGTCGACGCCGAGCCGAAGTCTGCCGACAGCGCCTTCGCGCGCGTGCGCATCGGGATGTCCGACAACCTGCCGCGCCTCATGGAGGTGCGCGACAACTTCGGCCAGACCACGACCTTGCTGTTCACCGAGTTCAAGCCGAACCCGGTGCTGCCGAAGGATGCCTTCCGTTTCCTCCCGCCCAAGGGCGCCGATGTGGTGGGGGAGTAAGTTACTATTGTCGAACCCTGAGTCGATTGAATCTTATGAAAGCGCTCCTTCTAGTCCTTACCTCCGTCGGCTTGTTGTCCGGTTGCGCGGGATTGGCCCTGACCGCCGCAGGCGTCGGCGGAGGCGTGGCAGCGTCCCATCAAATGGGAGGCCTGGCTTACCGAACCTTTACCGAGCCGTTGCCGCGGGTAAGAGGGGCAGTGCTTGAAGCCTTCAAGCGCATGGATATCAAGCCGGGTACCACAGAGAAGATCGATCTGGGTGAGCGTATTCTTGCCCGCGTAGGTGACCGGCAGGTGGAGGTGGAACTCGAGTCGCTGACCGCCAAGGTGACACGCATCCGTGTCGCGGTACGCCGGGATGGCGGCATAATCATGGATTCGGCAACCGCAGTCGAGATCATCACCCAGACCGAAAGGGTCGTCGGTCCCGGCTGAAAAGGAGAAAGTCATGAAAGCACTGAAGCTTTGCGTGCTGAGCCTGTTGCTGACGGCTTCGCTGGCCGGAGCGCAAACGACCGCTACCACCACTACTACCACGACGCCAGCGCCGGCAACATCGACCGTTACCGCTGGCAAGCTCACAACGGAGTTTTCCAGTTGGGCCGGGTCGCGGGAAAACTCGACCGCCCTTGTCAATGGCTTGCGGACGGGTATGCCGATCACCCTGATCGAACCCAGTCCCTCGGGTACGGCGGCGACCACGACATTCAATCCGACCACCAAGCCGATGGGTTACGGAAATATTCGTATCGCTCTTTCGCTGGCACGTGCGCAACTGACGAGCCAAGGCATCACCAATCCGACGACGGCGGAGTTGCAGGGGGCGCTCGTCGGTACGCAGGACGGGATGACGCAGGGGGTTCTGCAGATGCGCTCTTCCGGCATGGGCTGGGGGCAGATCGCAAATTCGATGGGATTCAAGCTCGGCGCCGTGATGAGCGGCAAGCAGACTATTGCCACGGCCGCGGCGAGTGGGACCACGACAACTGCGACCGGGACCGTGGTATCCACCAACGCCGGGCAGACACGCAAGGGCGTGGTGACAGCGAGTGGGAGTCCGGCAGGAAGCGTCTCTGCAGGCAAGTCCGGCGTGACGAATGCTGCTGGTGGTGCCGGTAAGGTGACGACCGGATTGGGGCACGCCTATGGCCACGCCGCTGGTGGGGTCGTCAATGCTGGTGGAATCAAGATCAGTGGAATCAAGGCCGGTGGCGCAGCCGGCAGCAGTGCGGGAGGCAATGGCAAGGGCGGCGGGAAGTTCTAACGGTTGCTGGCCGCCAGCTTGAGGCCGAAGCCGACCAGCGCGATGCCCGCCAGTTGCGCCGCCAGCCGGCGCGCGAAGGGGTAGGCCTTCAGTCGCCGCGCCACCGCATTGCCGGCGAGCACCAGCCCGGCCTGGTAGAGAAAGCTCAGCAGCGTGACGTGCAGCATCAGCGCGGCCAGCGTGCCGGCCGTGGCGCCGGGGCGCAGAAACAGCGGGAAGAAGGCGACGAAGAACAGCATGACCTTGGGGTTCGTCAGGCTGACCGCGCAGGCCTGCCGAAAATATGCCCGGCCCGTGCGCAGCGGTTGCGGCGCTCCGTTCTCGTCGGCGAAGCGCGCCCGCAGCAGCCGGATGCCCATCCAGGCCAGATAGGCCGCACCGAACCACTGCAGCGCCTCGAAGAACATCGGATTGCTCTGCATCACGGCCGCCAGCCCCAGTACTGCGGCGACCATGTAGATGAAGTCGCCGAGCAGCGTGCCGAGCACCGCACCGAAGCCCGCGCCGATGCCGTTGCGCGCGGTCGCGTTGAGGATCGCGATTGTTCCCGGACCGGGCACGAGCTGGAAGACCAGGATGGCGAGCAGAAAGCTGGCGTAGTGCTGGATGTCGAACATGATGTTCAGCGCGGCACTACGTGGATGCTGCTGCGGGCGAGTGTGATTTCGCGCAGGAAGCACAGCAGGCCCGCGACTAGGGCGAGCATCGCGAAGATGAAGAGCAGGGAAATGACGGTCGAGAGATCGATGGCGGTTGCCGAGCCGACGAACAGCAGGGCGATGACGATACAGACCAGCAGCGCGCAACTGGTGCAGAGGCCGATGGCCCAGTGGATCATGCGGGCGCGGCGGGAGAGCACCTTCATTTCGCCCTGGATCGACGCCAGCGTGATATCGCTGACCTTCGGCAGCTCGCCTTCGAGGGTGCGAAAGCGGTCCACGACGCGCGCGAGACGGTTGATGAGCACGGACAGGATCGCGCCGACGCCGGTCAGCAGGAATACCGGCGCCACCGCGAGCTGGATGACGTACGAGACGCCGACGATGGCGCTGGGTTCTTGCATGGAGACGGTCCGAACAGGGAGGGGTACCGAATGAACTTTACCTGAGCTCCGGCGGGGCGTCACAGGGCGCGGGTTTATCATTGGCGCATCATGTCCGATGACCTGTTCAAGGAACACATTCCCCATGCTCCATTGGCCGAGGCGCTGCGCCCGACGACACTCGACGAGGTGATCGGCCAGCAGCACCTGCTCGGGCCGGGCAAGCCGCTGCGACTCGCCTTCGAGTCGAAGACGCCGCATTCGATGATCCTCTGGGGGCCGCCGGGCGTCGGCAAGACCACGCTGGCACGGCTGATGGCGGACGCCTTCGACGCCGAGTTCATCGCACTCTCGGCGGTGTTTTCCGGCGTCAAGGACATCCGCGCCGCCGTCGAGCAGGCGCAGCTGACGCTGGCGCAGACCGGTCGGCGCACGCTGCTGTTCGTCGATGAGGTGCATCGCTTCAACAAGGCGCAGCAAGACGCCTTCCTGCCTTTTGTCGAGCAGGGGCTGCTGACCTTCATCGGTGCGACCACCGAGAATCCCTCCTTCGAAGTGAACTCGGCGCTGTTGTCGCGCGCCGCGGTGTATGTGCTCAAGCCGCTCGCCGCCGAGGAACTGCGCGTTCTGTTCGAGCGCGCCAAGGCACGCGCCTTCCCCGATCTCGACTTCGAGCCGGATGCGGTGGAACGCATCGTCGGCTATGCCGACGGCGATGCGCGCCGGCTGCTCAACGTACTGGAAACGCTGCGCACGGCTGCCCACGCCGCCGGGCGCCGCCTCGTCAGCGCCGAGTTTCTCGCCGAGGCGCTGGCTTCCGACCTGCGGCGCTTCGACAAGGGCGGTGACGCCTTCTACGACCAGATCTCGGCGCTGCACAAGTCGGTGCGAGGCTCGAACCCCGATGCCTCGCTTTACTGGTTCTGCCGCATGCTCGACGGCGGCGCCGATCCGCTCTACCTCGCGCGACGCATCATCCGCATGGCCAGCGAGGACATCGGCCTGGCCGACCCGCGTGCACTGACGATCGCGCTCGAGGCGGTGCAGACCTACGAGCGGCTCGGCTCGCCGGAAGGCGAACTGGCACTGGCCAACGCGGTGATCTACATGGCCGTCGCGCCGAAGTCGAACGCGGGCTATCTGGCCTACGGCGCGGCGCGCAGGTTCGTCAGCAAGGACCAGAGCCGGCCCGTGCCAGAGCATCTGCGCAACGCGCCGACCAGGCTGATGAAGGAACTGGGTTTCGGCCGGGAATACCGCTACGCCCACGACGAGCCGGAAGCCTATGCGGCGGGGGAGAACTACCTTCCCGAAGGCATGCCGCAGGTGGAATGGTACCGGCCGACGCCGCGCGGCCTGGAGCAGAAAATCTCCGACAAACTCGCACATCTGCGCGCGCTCGACACGCAGTACAGGAAGCGCAAGAAGGACTGATCAGCCGGTCCAGTGTTCCGGATGGTTCTCGATGAACTGCGCGTAGGCGCGCTGCGCGATCCGGAGCGCCTCGGCATGCGTGCAATTCTCCGCATCGCAAACGGCATTCTTCAACAGGCAACGCAGGAGCTCGGTGCCTTCGTCCGTCTGCGCCAGCCCGCAGGCCAATTGCGCCGCGCTGGCATAAGGCAGGTGCTCGTGTTCGGCGATCGCGGCGACTTCGTCTTCGGTCAGGTCGCTGTAGTCGAGGCAGTCCTTGATGGAAATCATGGGTCTCTCCTCTGCACGAAGTTCTTTTCCAATCTTAATTGCGTGCGGCGCCAAGTCAATAACAACTTGCTGATTTTTCAGTATAAAATCTGCATCCTTCATGGGGTTATGGGTCGCTTGCGGCTGACGAAACAACAGCTTGTGGCGGCCTGTTAACCCGGCTTGTTCAAATCTGGCTCCAAGGATCATCCATGCTCGACATCCAGTTGCTGCGCACCCAGCCCGACAGCGTCGCCGCCGCCCTCGCCCGGCGCGGCGCGGCGATCGATCTTGCCCCGTTCGAGGCGCTCGAAGCCCAGCGCAAGCAGGTGCAGACGCAGACGCAGGATCTGCAGGCGAAGCGCAACGCGCTTTCCAAGCAGATCGGTCAACTCAAGGCGAAAGGCGAGGACATCGCACCGGTGATGGCCGAGGTGGCCGGGCTGGGCGACGCGCTCAAGACCAACGAGGAAAAGCTCGCGGTGCTGCTCGCCGAGCTGGATGCCTTCGTCGCCCGCATTCCCAATCTGCCGCACGAGAGCGTGCCGGAAGGCCGGGACGAGACCGGCAACGTCGAGATCGCCCGCTGGGGAGTGCCGCCGGCCTTCGACTGCGCGGTCAGGGATCACGTCGAGCTCGGCGAGTCACTCGGCGGGCTCGATTTCGAGCGCGGCGTGAAGATCGCCGGCAGCCGCTTCACGCTGATGAAGGGTGAGATCGCGCGCCTGCACCGCGCGCTCGCCCAGTTCATGCTCGATGTGCACACCACGGAGCACGGCTATACGGAGATCTACGCACCCTACCTCGTCAATCCCGACAGCATGTTCGGCACCGGCCAGCTGCCGAAGTTCGAGGAGGACCTGTTCCGCGTCGAGCGCTCGGACGGCAGCCGACTGTATTTGATCCCGACCGCCGAGGTGCCGGTGACCAACATCGTGCGCGGCGAAATCCTCGAGGTCGAGAAGCTGCCCCTCAAGTTCGTCTGCCACACGCCCTGCTTCCGCTCCGAGGCGGGCAGCTACGGCAAGGACACGCGCGGCATGATCCGCCAGCACCAGTTCGACAAGGTCGAACTGGTGCAGATCGTCGCGCCGGAAAATTCGTGGGATGCGCTGGAGCAGCTCACCGGCCACGCCGAGGCGATCCTGCAGAAGCTCGGCCTGCCCTACCGCAAGATGGCGCTGTGCGCCGGCGACATGGGGTTCTCCGCCGCCAAGACCTACGACCTCGAGGTCTGGCTGCCGGCGCAGAACACCTACCGCGAGATTTCGTCCTGCTCGAACTTCGAGGCCTTCCAGGCGCGGCGCATGCAGGCACGCTGCCGGGACAAAGGGGGTAAACCGCGTCCGGTGCATACGCTCAACGGCTCCGGCCTCGCGGTCGGCCGCACGCTGGTCGCGGTGCTGGAGAACAACCAGCGCGCCGATGGCGGCATCGTTGTACCAGAGGCGTTGCGCGGCTACATGGGCGGACTGGAGCTGCTAACCCCGCCGCGTTGAGGAGCGGGATCCGGCCGCGCGCTTGCCGAGGCTCGGCGGCGTCCAGACCGGTTCGAGGCGCGTGAGGATGTCGAAGTAGTTGCGCACGTTCTCGACGAGGATCACGGCCTCGCCGCCGCGCGCCCGCCCGCTCTTGAGGCGGCTGTAATACTCGGGACGCGCCATCAGCGGCAGCACCTGCTTCATGTCCACCCACAGGTTCGGGTCGCGCTTGAGGCCGGGCGCGAAGCGTCGCGCGCCATTGAGGTGCCCCATGCCGAGGTTGTAAGCGGCCAGCGCGAACCAGAGGCGGTCGGGCTGGCCGGTCTCCTCGGGAAGGCTGTCCATCAGAAGCAGCAGATACTTCGCGCCGGCCAGGATGCTTTCCCGGGCGTCGAGGCGGTTGGCGACCTTCATGCGGTCGGCGGTTTCCTCGGTGAGCATCATCATGCCGCGCACTCCCGTCGGCGAGGTCGCCAGGGGATCCCACTGCGATTCCTGGTAGGCCAGCGCCGCCAGCAGTCGCCAGTCGATGCCGGTGATCTCCTGCGCTTCCTGAAAGTGCTCGCGGAAATGCGGCAGACGCGCGCGCACCTTGTCGAGAAACTCTTCGATGTCGCGTGTGTCCAGGCGATGGATGTGGCCGAAATAGCGGTCGTCGAGCAAACGCAGCGTGCCGGCGCGGCTGGCCTCCTCGATGAAGTTGACCGCCGGTTCGCGCAGCGATTCGTTGTCGATGTGGAATGCCCAGACATAGGCGGTCAATTCCGGCAGTTCGAGCGCGATGTCGAGTTCGGGATCGAGGTTCGCGGCGATGGCGAAGTGAAGTTCGTCGGTCGCAGCCAGGTCGTGACGGCGGCGCGCCACCGTGGCGAGCAATTCGAGTTCGTCGCCGCCGCGGAACTCACGGATGACCGGCGCGGGATCGATCGACAGCCGGCGGATCGCCTCGATTTGCGGCGCTCCCGGCATCACCGCGATCTCGCGGCCGGCGAGTCTGGCCGGATCGTCGAGACGCAGCGCGCCGCCATGGCCGACGATCAGCTGCCATGCCGTCCGCAGCGGCTGGCTGTAGCGCAGCTGCGGGTCGCCGAGAAAGGCGGGGACGCCTGCGGCGAAATGCACCTTGCCTTCGCGCACCAGCGCGAGCAGGGCGGGATAGTCGGGCGCAGTGATGTAACGAACCTCGGCGTTCAACTGCCTGGCGAACAGCGCGGTCAGGTCGCGACTGAAACCTTCCATGCCCTCGCTCGGCGCAGCGACCTGATGGAATACCGGATCGGCCGGCAGGCCGACGATCAGGGGCTGTTGCGGGCCCGGCAACGGCGGGGGAGCGGCAGGGAGTCCGCAGCCGGCCAGCTGGATAACGAGTGCGATCAGGCCGCAGAGCGGCACCAACTTGCGAAACATCGACGCTCCCGCGGCAAGGATGGCGCATTGTGCCATGCGAAGGCCGCGCGCCATACGCTATAATCCGCCGCCACGGAGAGGTGGCAGAGTGGTCGAATGTACCTGACTCGAAATCAGGCGTAGGGAAACCTACCGTGGGTTCGAATCCCACCCTCTCCGCCACCCCCTTCCCCGTTTTCCCCCTTCATACCTTTTCCCTATCGGGACGATTGGCAAAAACAATTTGCCACGTTCGGGTCACGGATTAAAATCCGACAAAACAAGTAGGGTAATAAGCCCGAGCGTACCCCCAACTCCAACAGAGAGGCTTCAACGATGATCAACGTGAATGGCAAGGAAATCGAAACCGACGCTGAAGGCTATCTGGCCGACTTGTCGGACTGGAATGAAGAAGTCGCCGTATTTCTTTCACAGCAGGACGAACTTGCGCTGGGAGAGAAGCACTGGCAGGTCATCAACTGGATTCGCCAGTATTACGAAGAGAACGCCACCGCGCCGAACCTGCGTGTGATGACCAAGATGATCGGCAACGATCTGGGCGAAGAGTTCGCCGACAAGAAATACCTGTTCGATCTGTTCCCCTACGGGCCGGCCAAGCAGGCGGCGCGCTACGCGGGGATGCCGAAGCCGACGGGCTGCGTGTGATTCGACCGGTTCATTGAGCTTTCGCCGCCCCGCCGGCGCCGAGTTTTCGGCGCCGGCGGGGCGGCTTCAATCCGGATCGCCTTCGAGCCGCAGCGGCCCGCTGCCGGAATAGCGGTCGAGGGCGAGGTAGATCACCGGGGTGATCAGCAGGGTGATCGCCTGCGAGAACAGCAGGCCGCCCACCACCGCCAGGCCGAGCGGCTGGCGCAGTTCCGCGCCGGCGCCCAAGCCCAGCGCGATCGGCAGCGCTCCCATCAGCGCCGCCGAGGTGGTCATCATGATCGGCCGGAAGCGGATCAGGCAGGCGGCGCGGATCGCTTCGCGCGCCGCCATGCCCTGGCTGCGCCGCGCCGCCAGCGCGAAGTCGATCATCATGATCGCGTTCTTCTTGACGATGCCGATCAGCATCAGGATGCCGATCATCGCGATGATCGACAGATCGAGCCTGAACAGCCAGAGCAGCGCCAGCGCGCCGACGGCCGCCGACGGCAGGCCGGCCAGGATCGTGAGCGGGTGGATGTAGCTCTCGTAGAGCGCGCCGAGCAGGACGTAGATCACCAGCAGCGCGGCGACGATGAGGATGACCTGGCTCGCCTGCGACGACTGGAAGGCGGCGGCGTCGCCGCCCCAGCTCGTCAGGATGCCGGCCGGGAAGCCGAGTTCCCGCTTGGTGCGCTCGATGCGCGCGGAGGCGTCGCCGAGCGCGGCGCCGGGTGCCAGGTTGAAGGAGAGCGTCACGGCCTCGAGCTGGCCGGCGTGGTTGATCGACAGCGGCCCGACCTCGCGCACCGTCATGGCGACGCTCGACAGCGGCACGAGGATGCCGCTTTTCGCGCGCACATGGAGCTTGCCGAGCGCGCGCTCGTCGATGCGGTCGGCCGCGCCGGCCTGCAGGATCACCTGATAGCTGTCGCTCGAGGTGTAGATGGTGGACACCTGCCGTTCGCCGAAGGCGCTGTAGAGCGCGGAACGGATGTCGCCGATCTGCACGCCGAGCTGCGCCGCCTTGTCGCGGTCGATGGCGAGGCGCGCCTGCAGGCCGCGCATCTGCGCGTCCGTGGTGACGTCGCGGAACAGCGGGTCGTCCCTGAGGCGGCCGGCGAGGCTGTCCGCCGCGCCGCGCAGGCCTTCCGCGCTCACGCTGCGCATCACGTACTGGTAGCGGCTCTTGCTGATGCGGCCGCCGAGGCGCAGATTCTGGATCGGGTTGATGAAGACGCTGACGCCGGGGATGGCGCGCACTTCCTTGCGCAGGCTCTCTACCACCTTGTCGATGTGCGGCCGGGTGCCGAACGGCTTCAGGGTCATGAACATGCGGCCGCTGTTGCTGTCGCTGGCATGGACGATCAGGGTGTCGACGGCCGGATTGGCGCGGATGACAGCGCCGGTGTGCTGCAGCAGCTCGGTCATCGCCGGAAAGGAGATGTCCTCGACCGCCTCGACGGTGATCAGCGCCTGGCCGATGTCCTCGTTGGGAAAAAAGCCCTTGGGCAGCGCGACGAACAGCGCCGCGGTGGCGGCGAAGGTGGCGCAGGCGAGCGCCAGGATGCTGCGCGGATGGTGCAGCGACCAGTCGAGGGCGCTCTCGTAGGCGTTCTGCACGTCCTGGAAGCCGCGCTCGAACCAGGCGGTCAGGCGCATGCCGGCGCCTTCGCGCTCTTCGTGGCGGACGAAGCGGCTCGCCAGCATCGGGATGATGGTCAGCGAGACCACCGCCGACACCAGCACGGCGATGCCGACCACGGCGGCGAATTCGTGGAACAGCAGGCCGATGACGCCGGGCATGAAGAAGATCGGGATGAAGACGGCGACCAGCGAGACCGAGATCGAGACGATCGTGAAGCTCATCTCGCGCGAACCGCGCAGCGCCGCCTGCAGCGGCGGCTCGCCGTTCTCGATGTGGCGCACGATGTTCTCGAGCACGACGATCGCGTCGTCGACCACCAGGCCGACCGCGAGGGTGATCGCCAGCAGCGAGATGTTGTCGAGGCTGTAGCCGAACAGGCGCATCAGCGCGACCGTGCCGAGCAGCGAGATCGGCAGCGAGAGCGCGGGAATCAGGGTGGCGCTGGACTTGCGCAGGAACAGGAAGATCACCAGCACGACCAGCGCGACCGTGATGGCGAGCGTGATCTGCACGTCGTGGATCGCCTGGCGGATCGAGACCGAGCGGTCGTTGCGCGTCGTCAGTTCCACCGAGGCCGGCATCTGCGCGATCAGGCCGGGCAGGGCGGCGCGGATGGCATCGACGGTAGCCACCGTGTTGGCGCCCGGCTGGCGCATCACCGACAGCGTGATGCCGCGCTCGCCATTCACCCAGCTCGCGGTCTTGACCGATTCGACGCTGTCGATCACTTCGGCGATTTCGGACAGGCGCACCGGGCGTCCGCTCGGCGAGGTCGCGACGATCAGGTCGGCGAAGGCGGCGGCGTCCGCAAGCTGCCGGTTCGCCTGGATGGTCAGCGTCTGACGCGGCCCGTCGAGCACGCCGACCGGGGAATTGGCGTTTGCGGTTTTCAGGGCGGCGGCGATGTCGTCGATCGACAGGTTGCGCGCGGCGAGCGCATCGATGTCGGCACGGATGCGCACCGCGAACTTCTTCTGGCCGTTGATATTGACCTGGGCCACGCCGGGCAGGGTGGAGAGCGTCGGGGCGATCAGGTTGTCCGCGTAGCCGTTCAGTTCCGACAGCGGCATCGCGGGCGAGGTCAGCGAGAGGAAAATGACCGGCGTGTCGGCCGGGTTGACCTTGCGGTAGGCCGGCGGCGAGGTCATTTCGACCGGCAGGGAGCGTTGCGCGCGCAGCAGGGCGGCCTGCACGTCGATGGCGGCGCTGTCGATGTCGCGGTCCTGGTCGAACTCCAGCGTGATCGCGGTGTTGCCCAGGGTCGAGGTCGAGCTGATGACGGCCAGGCCGGAGATCGTCGAGAACTGCCGTTCGAGCGGCGTGGCGACCGACGAGGCCATGGTTTCCGGGCTGGCGCCGGGCAGCACGGCGGTCACGGAGATCGTCGGGGCGTCGTAGCTCGGCAGGGCGGCGATCGGCAGGCCGCGGTAGGCGAGCATGCCGGCGACGATGGCCGCCGCCGACAGCAGGACGGTCATTACCGGCCGGCGGATGCAGAGCTCGGAGAGGTTCACGGTTTGGCCTGCTTGCCGGGCGTCTGTTCCGCTGGCTGCGCTTTGTCGCCTTCACTGACGCTGCTGCCGGGGCGCAGGTTCTGGGCGCCTTCGGCGATGACCTTCAGACCGGCCGTGACGGGCTTGTCCATGCCCTCGATCACCGCGATGCCATCCTGCACGAGCACGACGCGTACCGGCACGGCGGTCACCTTGCCGTCGTCGCCGATGGCGTAGAGGAACTTGCGTTCCGGGCCGGTCTGCACCGCCTGCGCCGGCACGGTGAGCACGTTTGCGAGCGTGCGCGGCGCGAGCGAGACCGTCACGAACATGCCGGGCCAGAGCCGCTGGTCGGCGTTCGGGAAGCGCGCCTTGAGGCGGATGGTGCCGCTGGCGCTGTCGACGCTGTTGTCGATGAAGCTCAGCGTGCCGTCGCGCACCGGTGCGTCGGCTGCATCGGTGCGGGCGGCGACGGGGACCCGCCCGGCGGCCAGCGCGGCACGCAAGCCGGGCAGTTCGCGCTCGGGCAGGGTGAAGCTGACGTCGATCGGGTCGATCTGGGTGATGCTGACCAGGGCCGGGCCGCTCGGCTGCACCAGGCTGCCGGGATAGACGGCGATGGCGCCGATGCGGCCCGCGATGGGAGCGACGATTTCCCCGAAGCTGCGACTGACGCGGCTGGCCGTCAGCGCCGCCTGATCGGCATCGACCTGCGCGCGCAGGCTGTCGACCTGGTTCTGGCTGGCATCGAGCGCCGTCTGGGAGATGAAGTTGCGGCTGAACAGTTCGCGCTGGCGCTGCAGGTTGCGCTCCGCGGTCGCGAGGTCGGCGCGGCTCTTGGCGAGTTGCGCCTCGGCCTTGCCGAGGTTTGCCTCCTCGGTGCGCACGTCGAGGCTGAAGAGGCGCTCGCCCTGGCGCACGGTCTGGCCTTCGCGCACATGCACCGCCTTGATCGTCGCGCTGATCTGGGCGCGGACGTCGACCGACTGGACGGCCGCCACGGTGCCGTTGCTGCCGAGGCGGACGGGAACGTCCTGCACCGCGACGCGGGCGCTGACCACCGGCACCGCGGCCGGCCCTTTCAGCTTCGGCGCTTCGGCAGGCCAGAACCAGAAGGCGCCGGCCGCCGCGAGGGCGAGCAGGCTCGAGACGATGGCGGCGACGGCGGCCTTGCCGTGCTGACGGACGAGGAATCGGTTCATTGCGGCTTCTTGTGATGCGAAGCGCGCATTTTGCCGCGAATCGCCGGCGCCTCGCGCCGCCTCGCCGGCGCCGAGTTTTCACCGGTGCCCGCCGGCTGCCAGGCCGGCACGAGGTGCCGCTTGCCGTTGCCGATCAGGTCGGCGCGCCCCATCGCCTTGAGGGCTTCCCGCAGCAGGGGCCAGTTCTTCGGGTCGTGGTAGCGCAGGAAAGCCTTCTGCAGCCTGCGTTGCCGCGCGCCGCGCGCCGTGAACACTTCTTCGGAGGTCGGCTGGCGCTTGAGCGGATTCTTGCCGGTGTGCCACATGCCGGTGGCGATCGCCAGCGGCGTCGGCAGGAAGGTCTGCACCTGGTCGAGGCGGAAGCCGTTGCGCTTGAGCCAGAGCGCGAGCTCGAGCATGTCCTCGTCCGTCGTGCCAGGGTGCGCGGCGATGAAGTAGGGAATCAGGTACTGCTCCTTGCCGGCCGCCTTCGAGGCCCTCTCGAACATCGCCTTGAACTTGTCGTAGGTGCCGATGCCGGGCTTCATCATCTTCGACAGCGGACCGGCCTCGGTATGCTCGGGCGCGATCTTGAGGTAGCCGCCGACGTGGTGGGCGACCAGTTCCTGCACGTATTCGGGCGAGCGCACCGCGAGGTCGTAGCGCAGCCCCGAGCCGATCTGCACCTTCTTGACGCCGGGCACCTGCCGCGCGCTGCGGTAGAGGTGGATCAGCGCACTGTGGTCGGTGTCCATGTTCGGGCAGATGTCCGGATAGACGCAGGAGAGGCGGCGGCAGGCGGCCTCGATGGCCTTGTCCTTGCATGCCATGCGGTACATGTTGGCGGTCGGGCCGCCGAGGTCGGAGATGACGCCGGTGAAGCCCGGCGTCTTGTCGCGGATCTCCTCGATCTCGTGCAGGATCGACCCTTCCGAGCGGCTCTGGATGATGCGCCCCTCGTGCTCGGTGATCGAGCAGAAGGTGCAGCCGCCGAAGCAGCCGCGCATGATGTTGATCGAAAACCTGATCATCTCCCACGCCGGGATCTTCGCGTTCCCATAGCTCGGGTGCGGCGCACGCGCGTAGGGCAGGCCGTAGATGTGGTCCATCTCCGCCGTGGTCAGCGGGATCGGCGGCGGGTTGAGCCAGACATCACGATTGCCGTGGCGCTGAACCAGCGCCCGCGCGTTGCCGGGGTTCGATTCGAGGTGGAAGTGCCGCGAGGCCTCGGCGTAGGCGACCTTGTCGGCCTTCACCGTTTCGTAGTCGGGCAGGCGCACGTAAGTAAGCCCGCGGTCGTCGTGCGCGGTCCGTTCGCCGGCTTCATGCCATTCATCGGCCGGCGTCCAGCCGGCGGGAACCATGAAGGCCGTGCCGCGCAGATCGCGAATGGTGTCGATGGGCGTGCCCTTGGCGAGGCGATGGGCCAGTTCGACCAGCGCGCGCTCGGCGTTGCCGTAGAGCAGCAGGTCGGCCTTGCTGTCGGCGAGCACCGAGCGTTTCACGGTATCCGACCAGTAGTCGTAATGCGCGATGCGGCGCAAGGAAGCCTCGATGCTGCCGATGACGATGGGAACGCCCTTGTATGCTTCCCGCGCCCGCTGGGCGTAAACGGTGGCGGCATAGTCGGGCCGCTTGCCCGGCTCGGCGTTCGCCGTGTAGGCATCGTCGGAGCGGATCTTGCGGTCGGCCGTGTAGCGGTTGACCATCGAATCCATGTTGCCGGCGGTGATGCCGAAAAACAGCTTGGGCCGGCCGAGGCGGCGGAAATCCGCGGTCGAGGTCCAGTCCGGCTGGGCGATGATGCCGACGCGGAAGCCCTGCGCCTCGAGCAGCCGCCCGACCAGCGCCATGCCGAAGCTCGGATGGTCGATGTAGGCGTCGCCGGTGACGATGACGATGTCGCACTCGTCCCAGCCGCGCGTTTCCATCTCGGCGCGCGACATCGGCAGGAAGGGGGAAACGCCGAAGCGTTTCGCCCAGTAGGGGCGGTAGGCGGTCAATGCGCGCACGGTGCCTGGCCGGGAGGCTCAGTGAAGCGTCGCGAGGAAGCGCTGTGCCGCTTCTTCGGCCGGCAGGGGCTGGCTGAAGAAGAACCCCTGCGCTTCGTTGCAGCCGCTGGCCGCGATGAATGCCAGTTGCGCCTCGGTCTCGACGCCTTCGGCGACGACGCTGAGCTGGAGGTTCCTGGCGAGACCGATGATGGCCGAGACGATCGCGGCGTCATCGGGGTCGGTGGCGATGTCGCGCACGAAGGACTGGTCGATCTTGAGCTGGTCGACCGGAAAGCGCTTGAGATAGCTCAGGCTCGAATAGCCGACGCCGAAGTCGTCGATCGAGAGACCGACCCCGAGGGCATTGAGCGCCTCGAGCGTTTCGAGCGTCTGCACGGTCGCCTGCATCAGGCTGCCCTCGGTGATCTCCAGCGTCAGGTAGCGCGCTTCCATGCCGCTGTCGGCGAGCGCGCGCGCGACGCTGTCGACGAGGTCGGGCTGGCGGAACTCGCGCGGCGACAGGTTGACGGCGATCGGCAGCGGCGCATAGCCGGCTGCGCGCCACGCCATGTGCTGCCGGCAGACCTCGCGCAGCACCCATTTCCCGATCGGCACGATCAGGCTCGAGTCCTCCGCGACGGGGATGAAGCTGGACGGCGCGATCATGCCCTGGTCGGGGTCGTGCCAGCGCAGCAGCGCCTCGAAGCCGCAGGCGCGCCGCGTGTCGATGGCGATGCGCGGCTGGTAATGGAGCCGCAGCTCGTCGCGGTCGAGTGCGCTGTGCAGCTTGTTCTCGAGCGCGAAGCGCTGGGCCGCGGCGACGTTCATCTGGTCGGTGAAGAACTGGTGGTTGTTGCGTCCCATGTCCTTGGCGTGGTACATCGCGGTGTCGGCGTTGCGCGTCAGCGTTTCCGGGTCGGTGCCGTCGTCCGGATAGATCGCGATGCCGATGCTCGGCGAGATGTGCACCTCGACCCCGGCGATCGCGAACGGGGCGACGAACGCGCCGGTCAGCTTGTGGGCGACGATCGCGGCGTCGTTGGCGTCGCCGAGTTCGGGCAGCACGATCACGAACTCGTCGCCGCCGAGCCGCGCGACGGTGTCGCCTTCGCGCAGCTCGGTGCTGATGCGCTTGCCGACTTGCTGGAGCAGGGCGTCGCCGCTGACGTGGCCGAGCGAATCGTTGATGTTCTTGAAGCGGTCGAGATCGATGAACATCACTGCGACCTTGTTGCGGCGGCGATGCGCCAGCGCGATGGCCTGGCGCAACCGGTCGTGCAGCAGCCGCCGGTTGGGCAGGCCGGTCAGGGCGTCGTGGTTGGCCATGTGGCGCACCCGTTCCTCGGCCTGTTGCCGTTCCTCGACCTCGGCATGCAAGCGGGCGTTGGCGTTGGCCAGATCGAGGGTGCGGTCGCGCACGCGCTGCTCCATTTCGTCGTGGGCGCGCCGCAGCGCTTCTTCGGTCGCCTTGCGCTGCGAGATGTCCTCGGTGATCCAGATCGTGTTCTGCTCGCCGTCGCCGCGCTCGATCGCCTTGGCCAGGTTGCGGCACCAGAAGGTCGAACCGTCCTTGCGCGCGTTGCGCCATTCGATGTCGAGCTGCTTGCCGGCGGCGAGGATCGGGCCGGCCTGGGCGCCGAAGCGCGCGTAGTCGTCGGCATCGACGAAGAAGGCCGCCGCCGGTTGGCCGATCAGGGTACCCGGCGCCCAGCCGTACATCTCCTCCGCCCGGGGGTTGCAGTGCATGATGACGCCGTTCTGCGTGAAGACGATGCTGACCGACGCGTTCTTGAGGATCGCCTGCTGTTCGAGCAGGAGGTTCTGCAGCCGGGTTTCCGCGGCACGGCGCTCGGTGATGTCCTCGGCGATCCAGATGGTGCCGGCGCGGGTGTTCGCCGCATCGATGGCCTTTGCATGCACGTGGGCGAGGAAAGTCGAACCGTCCATGCGCCGCATCGTCAGCTCGCCTTCGTATACCTCGCCGGCAGCGAGAAGCGGCCCGGCGACGCGCCCCATCTTGGAATAGGCTTCCGCCGATGGATACAGCACGAGGCCCGGCTGGCCGGTCAGGTCGCCATGCGGCCAGCCGAAGATCTCGGAAAAGCGCGGATTGCAATGCAGGATATTGCGGTCGCGGGTGAAGGCGATGCCGACCCAGGCGTTCTCGAGCGTCGCCTGGTATTCGAGCAAAGCCTCCCGCCAGTGCTGGGCGCTCTTCTCGGGCGTGCCGGCCGGCGAGGAAGCGAGCATGGGGGGGGTCAGGGAAGGCGGCGACCATCGCGCGAATGATAAATCACCCGGCTGCCGCGGCCAATCGCGACTAGCAGGGAGAAGGGGAAGGAATTACGCCCGGATGCGGCTGGCGCTGGGCACGTGCCGCGCCAGGAAGTCCATCTGGTCAGCGAGGATGTTGCGGTTCGAAAGGATCAGGTATTCCGCCTTGTTCGGTACGTAAGGGGCGTAGAGCAACTGCATGCGCGCCTCTTCCGGCGTGCGGCCGCTTTTGCGCTGGTTGCAGGAGCGGCAGGCGGTGACGACGTTCATCCAGATGTCGCGCCCGCCTTGCGAGACCGGCAAGATATGATCGCGTGTCAGGCGGGCGCTCGGCAGGCTTTCCCCGCAGTAGGCGCAGACGTGGCGGTCGCGGTGGAACAGTTCGCGGTTGTCGAGCGGCGGCACGCGATTGAAGTGGTTGCCGGCCAGGGCGCGGCCCTTGACGGCGATGATGCTGTTGGCGCGAATCTCGGAGCGCTCACCGGTCAGCCGGTTGAGGCCGCCGTGGATCGTGAAGCTGTGCTCGCCGATGGCCCAGGCGACGAGATCCTTGGCATAGTAGAAGCAGGCGTGCTGCCACGTCACCCAGCGGTGCGGCACGCCGTGCGGATCGAGCGTGAGGATCAAAGGATAGGCGCTCATCGTCTCATCATGGGGCCGGATTGCATTCGCCTTAAAATACTTCCAAGCCTATCAGAGCATTGTGACGATGGAAAGTTCTCTGCAACGGAGTGAAAAGGCCTTGAAAAACCGGGAAATTCCCGGGCGGGCGCTGGTCCTGTCGGCGGCTCTGCATGTCCTGCTGCTGGGCAGTATTGCGCCGCGACTGGATGTCCCGGCCGGCGCGGCCGGTCCGGCCGCGCCGCTGCATGCGACCCTGCGTTCCGTTCCCTCGGTCGCAACTCCCGCCCCGCGGCCGGCGGTGGCCGCCCCGCCAGCGCCGAGTTTCCGCACGGCGGACGTTGCCGCCCGCCACACCGAAGTGCCGGCTCAGGAGAGCCCCGATCCCGTCCCGGCGCCTGTTCGCCCTGCTGACGAAGCGTTTTCCGGCGGACTGGCCGGGACGGACGTTGCCGGCGTGATCGCCGCGGCGCCGGCCGGCGGGGAGACGGCGCCCGCCATGGCCGCGCCGATCGGGAGCGATGGGCCGGATGCCGCTGGCCTGCGCCAGTACCGGCTCGCGCTGGCCGGCGAGGCGCGCCGCTTCCGTCGCTATCCGGAGGAGGCGCGCCGCGCCGGCATCGCCGGCACCGCCGAGGTGCGGGTCACCGTGGCGGCGGCCGGCGTCCGGCGCCACGCCGAACTGGCGAAGTCGAGCGGGCATGCGGCGCTCGATGCGGCCGCGCTTGAAATGCTCGACCGGGCGGCGGCGCATGCGCGGCTGCCTGCCTCGCTGGAGGGTAGAGGCTTCGCCGTGCTGCTCCCCGTCGTTTTCGACGTCCAGGACTAGCCCGGCTATTTCGGTGGGGTCAGCGCCTCGGCACGGAAGTCGAAGCTGCCCTTGGCGCGGTCGGCGAAGAAGTGGCGCAGCGTCATGGCGACGGTGCGGAAGGCGATCGCGTCCCACGGAATATCGGACTCGGCGAACAGCGCCACCTCGAGGGTTTCGTCGCCGGGGAAGAAGTCGAGATCGAGCAGGCGCGCGCGGTAGATCACATGCACCTGGCTGATGTGCGGCACCGAGATCATGGTGTAGGCCGCATCCAGTTCGATGCGCGCGTTGGCCTCCTCGCGGGTTTCGCGCTCGGCGGCCTCGGCCACGCTTTCCTGGTTTTCCATGAATCCCGCCGGCAGCGTCCAGAAGCCCAGACGCGGCTCGATGGCGCGGCGGCAGAGCAGGATTCTGTCTTCCCAGACGGGCAGGGTGCCGACGACCAGGCGCGGATTGCGGTAATGGATCGCGCCGCAGGCTTCGCAGACGTGGCGCGGCAGCGTATCCCCCGGCGGCACGCGCAGGCGCACGGGGCCGGCGCAAGTGCAGCAGTATTTGATCTCGGGTTCCATATCGGACGATTCTAGCGGTTGCCGCCGAAGACCCGGGCCGGGCGGCGCTTTGCGGCGATTGCCGGACGTTCCTGACCGTTCGCTAGCAGAAAATATCACTTAAAAACATAAGATAAAGCCATTTTTGTAAGGTTTTTTCTTACAAGGTAGCCTCATCCCATTCTTACAAAAGGATGGTCTTTCCGTTGATTTTCTTCTTGCCGGTTTCCCCGGAAAATGCCATCACTGCCAAACGGGCATGTGCGGAAGGTTTCCGCGCCCCGGGGTGGCGGCAATGCAAGGAGAGGAAAGATGAAATCGACCGACACCTACAACGACATCAAGGAGGTCAATCTTGCCTATCTGATGCTGGCGCAGAACATGGTGCGTTCCGACCGCGAGGCCGCCATATTCCGCCTGGGCATCAGCGAGGAGATTGCCGACATCCTGGAAACCCTGACGCCGGGACAGGTCCTCAAGATGGCCAGTTCTGACATGCTGCTGTGCAGCTTCCGTTTCGACGATACGCTGCTGATCGATCTGCTGGCCAACCACGAGCGCGAGCGCGGCGTCGGCCACATCCATGCCGCCATCCTCGCCGCCGGCAAGCCGGTCGAGTCGGTGGTCTGAACCAAACCGCAGCCAGCGAATCCAGGGGGCCCTTCATGCGCAACAAATCCGTGATCTCGGAGGCGAGAGATATTCGCCTAGCCGTCGAACTCATCGAGCTCGGCGCCCGCCTGCAGTTGCTCGAGGCGGAAACCAACCTTTCCCGCGAGCGCCTGCTCAAGCTCTACAAGGAAGTGCGCGGCGTCTCGCCGCCCAAGGGCATGCTGCCGTTCTCGACCGACTGGTTCATGACCTGGCAGCCGAACGTGCATGCCTCGCTGTTCATGGCCTATTTCAATTTTCTCGAGCGCCACGCGAAGCTGTCCGGCCTCGAGCGCATCATCAAGGCCTATCGTCTCTATTCCGAGCAGATCGGCCGCTGCGGCATGGAGTCGGTGCTGTCGCTGACGCGCGCCTGGACGATGGTGCGCTTCTTCGATGCCGGCATGCTGCAGATGACGCGCTGCAAGACCTGCGGCGGCGATTTCGTCGCCCACGCCCACGATCCGAAGAAGGACTACGTCTGCGGTTTGTGCCACATGCCGGCGCGCGCCGGCAAGACCCGGCGCAGTGCCGAGGCCGCCGAGGCGGCGGCCGCCTGAAGCGCTAGATTTCTTCCGGTCTCCCTGTTAGTTGCGATGCATCTGCCCCGCCCGGGGCGGGTGCATTTTTTTTATCGCGCCGCCGGCGGATCGGGCTTGTTGCGCCAAGCCCCGTGGTTTTGGCATGCGGCATGCTGTTGCGCCTTCTCCGCGCCGCGGTTTGTCGTTATCATGGCATCTGTTTGCGTGATGCCCGGCGCGCGCCGCCTGGATTCTTCCCCCGAGGTCGCTTCATGTTATTGCTCGTCGGCTACGTCATCATTCTCCTCGCGTCGATCGGAACCTATGCGGTTCATGGCAGCCTGGGCGCCCTGTGGGTGCCGCTCGAATATCTCGCGATCGTCGGCCTCGGCATCGGCTACATGGTGGCCTCGAACGGACCGCGCGCCCTGAAGGCGGTGCTCGGCGCGATTCCTTCCGTCCTCAAGGGATCCCTCTACAACAAGGCGCTCTACATGGATCTGCTCGCCCTGTTGTTCGAAATCCTCTCCAAGGTGCGCAAGGAAGGGCTGATGTCGATCGAGGGGGACGTCGAGAACCCGGAGGCCAGCCCGATCTTTGCGAAGTATCCGGCGGTGGCCGCTGATCATCATGTCATGGAATTCATCTGCGACTATCTGCGCATGATGGTCGGCGGCAACCTCAACGCCTTCGAGATCGAGAACCTGATGGACGTCGAAATCGAGACCCATCACGCCGAGGCCCATTTCCCCGCCCATATGGTGCAGACCGCGGCCGGCGCGCTGCCGGCCTTCGGTATCGTCGTCGCGGTGATGGGCGTGGTCAACGTGATGGGTTCGGTCGGCTCGCCGCCCGCGGTGCTCGGCAAGATGATCGGCGGCGCGCTGGTCGGCACCTTCCTCGGCATCCTGGCTGCCTACGGCTTCATCGAGCCGATCGCCAACCAGCTCAACCAGAAGGTCGAGGAGGGCGGCAAGATCTACCAATGCATCAAGGCCGTCCTGCTGGCCAGCATGAACGGCTATGCGCCGCAGGTGGCCGTCGAGTTCGGCCGCAAGGTGCTGTTCTCCACCGACCGGCCGACCTTCATCGAACTGGAAGAGGACTTGAAGGCCCGCAAAGGCAAGTAGCCCGCCGCCCCGCCAGCGCCGAGTAAGCCTTTTTCCGATCAGTCATGAGCGACGACAGCCAGCAGCCGATCATAGTCAAGAAGGTCAAGAAGGGCGGCGCTGCGGGACACGGCGGCGCCTGGAAGATCGCCTATGCCGACTTCGTTACGGCGATGATGGCGTTCTTCCTCTTGATGTGGCTGCTGAGTTCGACCGCGGAGGGCGACCTCAAGGGCATCGCCGATCATTTCAAGACGCCGCTGCTCGTCGCCATGCTCGGCGGCTCCGGCGCCGGCGATGCGACCTCGATCATCCCGGGCGGCGGCGAGGATCTGACCCGCAGCCACGGCCAGGTCAAGCGCGGCGAGACCGAGGTGGACAAGAAGAAGCTCGACTTGAAGGCGCTGCGCGAAGAATTCGAGCGCCAGGAGAAGCAGCGGCTGATGACCCTGAAGGCCGATATCGAGGCCCTGATCGACGCCAGTCCGACCCTCAAGCAATTCAAGAACCAGTTGCTGATCGACATCACCACCGAAGGGCTGCGCATCCAGATCGTGGATGAGCAGAATCGCCCGATGTTCGATTCGGCCAGCTCCGAACTCAAGCCCTACACCAAGCAGATCCTGCGCGAGATCGGCCCGCTGCTCAACAAGATGGAGAACCGCATCTCGCTGTCCGGCCATACGGATGCCATGCCGTATGCGGGCGGCGACAAGGGGTTCGGCAACTGGGAGCTCTCCACCAACCGGGCCAACTCCTCGCGGCGCGAACTGATCCTCGGCGGCCTCGACGATGCCAAGATCCTGCGCGTGAATGGCTTCGCCTCGACCGTGCTGTACGACGCCGCGCAGCCGCTGAACCCGATCAATCGCCGCATCAGCATCGTCGTGCTCAACAAGCGTACCGAGGAGGCGATCCTCAATGACGGCAGGGAAGTTCCGATCGAAGCGGTGACCGACGGAGCGCCCGCGCTCCCCGCCGAAACGCAATAAATAGGGATAGACCCGGAGGCGTCGGCTATGGTATTTAACTTTTTGAATATTGATACGCGAAATCTGATCGATGCATTTTTTTGACAGGACACTCGGCTTCGGCATCGCTCTCACTGCGGTGATCACGGCGGGATTTTATCTTCTCGTTCCCGCAGCCGGCTGGGAGCCGGCGCTCGCGCTGTTCATGCTCGGGATCGGCTGGCGCGCCGTGGTGCAATGCACGGCGGCAGGCGGTGCCGCGCAGGCGCAGGCGGATATCGCGGAAGAGCGTGCGCTGATGGAGGAATTCCGCAACCTGCTGCGCGAATGCGCGACGCAGTTTTCCCGGCAGTTCGAGACGGCGCGCGGCGAAATCGGCCGCGTGCAAAGCCTGCTCAGGGACGCCATCGACGATCTGACCGTCAGCTTCCAGGGCATGCATGCGCGTACCGAGGAGCAGCGCCAGTTGACCGTGGCGGTGACCAGCGGCGCGGGAGACGGCGATGCGGCGGTCCAGTTCGATGCTTTCGTTCAGGATACTTCCGACGTGATGCAGCGGGTGGTCGATAGCATCATCGGCAACAGCAAGCTGGGCATGGAACTGGTCGACCTCACCGACAGCATCGCCAAGCATGCCCGGGACGTGCAGGCCATCCTGTCGGAGATCGGCGCCATCGCCAAGCAGACCAACCTGCTGGCGCTGANNCTGAACGCCGCCATCGAGGCGGCGCGTGCCGGCGAGGCGGGGCGCGGCTTCGCCGTCGTCGCCGACGAGGTGCGCGACCTGTCGGCGCGCACCTCGCAATTCTCGCAGCAGATCAATACCCTCATGCAGGGCATGCAGGTCTCGGTCAAGCAGACCGAAGCGGCCATCCAGGCCATGGCCAGCCAGGACATGACCTTCGCCCTCGAATCGAAGCAGCAGGTGGAACAGATCATCCGCACCATGGAGAAGCAGAACAGCGCACGCATCAAGGCGCTCGGCTCGCTGGGCGGCAGCGCGGCAGCGGTGGAAGCGCTGGTCGGCAAGGCGGTGACCGCATTGCAGTTCCAGGACATGGTGTCGCAGTTGCTGGCGCATATCCTGCAGCGCGTTGATGCGCTCGACGGCGTTATCGGTCGCCTGAATGCCCTGGGCAGCACCCTCGACAGGGAAGCGGCCGATGACGATGCGCGTGGCGCGATCGCATCGCTGCGCGAGGAACAAGAGCGGATCGCCGCCGCTTTGCGCGACATCCAACCCAAGACCATCCACAATCCCGTCGACCAGAAGGCAATGACCGAAGGCGACATCGAACTCTTCTGACAGGAGCATTCAACATGGCCAAATCGATTCTCGCGGTCGACGACTCCGCATCCATCCGCCAGATGGTGGGTTTCACTCTCAAGAGCTCCGGTTACGAGGTGGTCGAAGCCGTCGACGGCATGGATGGTCTCGAGAAGGCGAAAGGCAAGTCCTTCAGCCTGGTCCTGACCGACCAGAACATGCCGCGCATGGATGGCCTGTCGTTGATCAAGAACCTGCGCAGTCTGCCCCAGTACAAGACCGTGCCGATCCTGATGCTGACCACCGAGTCCTCGGATGCGATGAAGCAGCAAGGCCGGGCCGTCGGCGCCACGGGCTGGCTGGTCAAGCCCTTCGATCCGCAGAAACTCGTCGAGGTCGTGAAGAAAGTGATCGGCTGACCGCCGCCGTCCGTGCACGGCCGTCAAAGGAGGCGCCATGGCAATCGACATGAGCCAGTTCTACCAGGTCTTCTTCGAGGAGGCCGGCGAACATCTGGCCAGCATGGAAAACCTGCTGCTCACGCTGGATGTCGATAATCCTGACAGCGAGCAGCTCAACGCGATCTTCCGGGCCGCCCACTCGATCAAGGGCTCGAGCGGGACATTCGGCTTCACCGATCTGGCGGACGTCACGCACATTCTCGAGAACCTGCTCGACCGCGTGCGCAAGGGCGAACTCAAGCTGCGCAACGACATGATCGACGCCTTCCTCGACGCCGGCGACGTCTTGAAGAACCTGCTGGCCGCGCATCAGGGCGAGGGCGAGCCCGACCGCCCAGCCGCCGAGGCCATCTGCCAGCGCCTGCGCCGACTGACCGAGGACAGCGCTCCCGTCCCGCAGGCGGCCTCCGCCGCCCCGCCAGCGCCGAGTTCCGAGGCTGCGGTCGCCAACGGGGAACCCGGCCTCGATCTCTTCTTCGTGCTCGAAGGCGATCCCGCCGCCGCCGAGAGCACGCTCGACAACCTGATGGCCGAGCTGGCGGAAACCGGCACGGTGCGCATCGTCGGGCGCGCCGCGACCAGCGAACATCCCTGGCATCTGCAGTTGATCGGCGCGGCGGATGCGGAGAGCGTGCGCGGCATGCTCGAGTTCGTCGCCCGCAACGACAGCATCCGCATCGCCCCGCTGGGGCAGGACGATACGACGGTACTCGGCGATGCGCCCGATGGTGCCTACGGCTTCTTCGACGCACCGGTTGCCGCGGAGCCGGCCGCCGACGACAGTTTCGGCTTCTTCGAGCCGCTGCCGCAAGCGGCCGCCGCGGAGGAAGCCGCCTATGGCTTCTTCGAACCCTTGCCGCCGCCGGCTGCGCCGGCCGTTCCCGTTGCCAGCGTCAAGCCCGTTGCCGACAGGGAGGCGAAGCGCCCCGCCGCCCCCGCGGCCAAGCCGGTGGCGGCGGACACCACGATTCGGGTCGGCGTGGACAAGGTCGACCAGCTCATCAACCTGGTCGGCGAACTCGTCATCACCCAGGCGATGCTGGCGCAGTCGGCCTCGCAGATCGACCCGGTCGAGTTCGAGCGGCTGCACAACGGCCTGATCCAGCTCGAGCGCAACACGCGCGACCTGCAGGAGTCGGTGATGTCGATCCGCATGATGCCGATGTCGGTGGTCTTCTCGCGCTTCCCGCGCGTGGTGCGCGACCTGTCGCAGAAGCTCGGCAAGCAGGTCGAGCTCAAGACCTCCGGCGAGAGCACAGAGCTCGACAAGGGCCTGATCGAGCGCATCACCGATCCGCTCACCCACCTGATCCGCAACAGCCTCGACCACGGCATCGAGATGCCCGACGAGCGCGTCGCCAAGGGCAAGCAGCCGGCCGGCACGATCACGCTGTCGGCCTATCACCAGAGCGGCAACATCGTCATCGAGGTGGGCGACGACGGCGCCGGCCTCAATCGCCAGAAGATCCTCGCCAAGGCGAAGGAGCGCGGGCTCAACGTCCATGACCAGATGACCGACCAGGAAGTCTTCGCCCTGATCTTCGAAGCCGGCTTCTCCACCGCCGACCAGATCACCGAGGTGTCGGGTCGCGGCGTCGGCATGGATGTCGTCAAGAAGAACATCACCGCGATGGGCGGACGCGTCGACATCGACTCGATGGCGGGCATCGGCACGCGCATGACGGTGCGCCTGCCGCTGACGCTGGCGATTCTCGACGGCATGTCGGTCGCGGTGGGCAACGAGACCTACATCATTCCGCTCGGCTACGTGATCGAATCGCTGCAGGCCGAACGCGGCATGATCAAGAGCGTTTCCGGCGTCGAACGGCTGATCCAGGTGCGCGGTGAATACCTGCCGGTGGTCATCCTCCACGAGATCTTCGACGTGCCCGGCGCCGTCGCCGCCCTCGACGAGGGCATCATGATCATCCTCGAAGCCGACGGCGTGAAGGCCGCGCTGTTCGTCGATGCGATGGTCGGTCAGCACCAGGTCGTGATCAAGAGCCTCGAATCGAACTACCGGAAGGTCCACGGCGTGTCCGGCGCGACGATCATGGGCGACGGCCGCGTCGCATTGATTCTCGATGTCTCGACGCTCGTCGGCATGGCGCGCCATGCGTTGCCGGCAGCCGCCTGAAATCAACAAGGAGAGCCCGCATGGTTCAGGAAAACATCACCAAGCCCGACGCCGGCGACGAAGGCGGCTATGCCCAGGAATACCTGACCTTCACGCTCGGTCCCGAGGAGTACGCGATCGACATCCTCAAGGTGCAGGAGATCCGCGGCTACGAGCAGCCGACCACCATCGCCAATGCGCCGCCCTTCATCAAGGGCGTGATCAACCTGCGCGGCACCATCGTGCCGATCGTCGATATGCGCATCAAGTTCGGGGTCGGCAAGGCCGAGTACACGCCGTTCACCGTGGTCATCATCCTTTCCATCGGCGGGCGCGTGGTCGGCATCGTCGTCGATGGCGTTTCCGACGTCACCAGTCTGCGTGCCGACCAGGTGCGCCCGGCGCCGGAGTTCGCCGCAACGGTGGATACCCGCTACATCAAGGGGCTCGGCACGCTCGGCGAGCGCATGCTGATTGTCGTCGATATCGAAAAGCTGATGCTGTCCGCCGAGATGGCATTGGTGGACCAGGCGACGGAAAGCTGAGTACGCCTGCCAATCGGAGGGAGTGACCGTGAAACTGACCTTGCGTGCCAAGTTGTTGTTGATGGTGGCGCTGCCGCTTGCCGGGCTGCTCTGGGTTTCGGCCTGGAATACCGTGGAGAAGATCACTCTCTCGCGCGAGATGGGGAGTCTGCAGAGACTGGTCGAGGTGGCTACCCGCGTCGGCGCGTTGGCGCACGAGCTGCAGAAGGAACGCGGCATGAGTGCCGGCTTCCTCGGCAGCAAGGGCGTCAATTTCGCCAAGGAACTGCCTCAACAGCGCGAGGTCAGTGAAAAACGCCGGAAAGAGCTGGCAGACGCCCTGGCGGGCTTCGATGCCGAGCATTTCGGCGGCCAGCTCGGCAGCCTGGTCGCGAACGGCACCCAAATGCTCGGCGGCCTGGCCGAGAAACGCCAGGCGGTGACTGCGCTCGCCATCCCCGGACCAGAGGCCATCGGTTTCTATACCAAGACCATTGCCGCCTTGCTGGCGATTCCCGGTCAGTTGGCGTCATTGAGCCCGGACAAGGATATCGCGCGCCTGGCATCCTCCTATGGAGCGCTGCTGCAGACCAAGGAACGAGCCGGCATCGAGCGCGCGACGCTTTCCAACGTGCTGAGCGCCGACCGGTTCACGCCGGAGATGCTGGTGCGTTTCGTCAGCAACGCCGCCGAGCAGGAGACCTGGTATGGCATCTTCAATCAGTATGCCAGCACCGAGCACGGCAGGTTCGCCATGGAGAAGCTGCGCGGTGCTGCGGTCGACGAGGTCGTGGCGACGAAGAAGGCCGCACTGGAGAAGATGAACGCGCCGGCACTGGGCCTGGATCCGACGCAGTGGTTCAAGACCGCGACCGCGCGAATCGACCTGATGAAGGAAGTCGAGGACCGGCTGGCCGCCGACATGACCGCGGCGATGCGCGAGCTCGAGAGCACCAGCACCCTGATCGCCTGGTTCTACGCGTGCACGACGGTCATCGCCGGCCTGCTGGTGTTGGCCATCAGCCTGTTCATGACGCGCCGTATCTTGGCGCAGATCGGCGGCGAGCCGGAAGCGGCGGTCGGGGTGGCGCATGCGGTCGCGGACGGCAAGCTCGACAACGAGATCGTCCTCGCGCCGGGCGACGGCAGCAGCCTGCTGTTCTCGATGCAGCGCATGCAGACGCAGCTGCGCGAGCGCATCGCGGCCGAGCGCGCGGTGGCGCAGGAGAACCTGCGCATCCGCATCGCCCTCGACAACGTCTCGACCGGCGTGATGATCGCCGACAACGAGCGCAACATCATCTATGCGAACAAGGCGGTGGTCGGCGTGCTGCGCGGCGCGCAGGACGGCATCCGCAAGCAGCTGCCCAACTTCGACGCGGACAAGCTGGTCGGCGCCAGCATCGACGGTTTCCACAAGAACCCCGCGCACCAGGCGAAGCTGCTGGCCGAGTTCACCCAGACCCATGTCGCCCACCTCGAGATCGGCGATCGGCACATGACCGTCGCGGCGAACCCGGTGATCGACCACGACGGCCAGCGTCTCGGCGCGGTCGCCGAATGGCGCGACCGTACCCAGGAGGTGCTGGCGGAGCGGGAACTGAAGAGCCTGCTCGACGCTGCGGTGCAGGGCGACTTCAGCAAGCGCATCGAGACGATCGGCAAGCAGGGCTTCTTCCTGGAAATGGCCGGCGGCATGAACCAGCTGATGGGCATCGTCGCGCAGGGGCTCGAGGATATCGCGCGCGTGCTGAAGGCCGTGGCGGGCGGTGATCTGTCCCGCACGATCGATGCCGATTACGCCGGCACGCTGGGAGAGCTGAAGAACGACACCAACACCACGGTGGACCGCCTGCGCGCCGTGGTCGGCCAGATCATGGAAGCCACCGAGGCGATCAACACGGCGGCGCAGCAGATCGCGGCGGGCAATGCCGACCTGTCGTCGCGCACCGAGGAGCAGGCGTCGAGCCTGGAGGAAACCGCCTCGTCGATGGAACAGCTCAACAGCACGGTGAAGAACAATGCCGAGAACGCCCAGCAGGCCTCCGCGCTGGCCGCCGAGTCGAACGGCATCGCCGCCAAGGGCGGGGCGATGGTCGGCCGCGTGGTCGACACGATGAGCGGCATCCAGGCGAGCTCGCNNTTCCAGACCAACATCCTGGCGCTGAACGCTGCCGTGGAGGCGGCGCGCGCGGGAGAGCAGGGGCGCGGCTTCGCGGTGGTGGCCAGCGAAGTGCGCAACCTGGCGCAGCGCTCGGCGGATGCGGCCAAGGAAATCAAGCTGCTGATCGACGAGTCGGTCGGCAAGGTCGAAGGCGGCGTCCGGCTGGTGCAGGAGACCGGCGCGACCATCGACGAGGTGGTGAGCGCCTTCCGGCAACTCGCGGAGCTCGTCAGCGGCATCGCCGAGGCCAGTCGCGAGCAGGCCTCCGGCATCGAGCAGGTGTCCGAAGCCGTCGCGCAGATGGACGAGGTGACGCAGCAGAACGCGGCGCTCGTCGAAGAGGCGGCGGCGGCGGCCGAGAGCCTCGAGGAGCAGGCACGCGGCCTGCGGCAGGCCGTGGCGATCTTCCGCCTCGCGGAAGGCGCCGCCCCGCCGGCGCCGAGTATCGCCGCCGCCGTTCCCGCAGCCAAGGCCGGCAAGCCTGCCGCCCGGCGCCTGCCGCCGCCCCGGTTTGCCGACGCAAACGATGACGAATGGGCCGAATTTTGAGCTTGGCCGAAACCTAGACAGAAGAGGGATTCCAGATGCGCACCAACCTGCCCGTCACCCAGAACGAAGTCAACCTGACCGATGGCACCCTGATCGTGTCGAAGACCGACCTCAAGGGCCGCATCACCTACATCAACCGCGATTTTCTCGACGTCAGCGGCTTCACCGAGCAGGAGCTGATCGGCGAGCCGCACAACATCGTGCGCCATCCCGACATGCCGGCCGAGGCCTTCGAGGATCTGTGGAACACCCTCAAGGAAGGGCGTCCCTGGACCGGTTACGTCAAGAACCGCTGCAAGAACGGCGACTTTTACTGGGTGCTGGCCAATGCTACGCCGATCTGGGAAGGCGGCCAGGTGGCCGGCTATATGTCGGTGCGGCGCAAGGCCGATCCGGCGGCGGTGGCCCAGGCCGATGCGATCTATCGCAAGTTCCGCGAGAAGAAGCAGGGCGGCCTGAAGATCCGCTATGGCCAGGTGGTGAGCGGCGACGGCGGCTTCTTTGCCAAGATGAACCTTTCCGGTCGCATGGGCACGATCCTCGGCGGCCTCGGCCTGATCGTCGCCGCGGTGATGGCGTATGCGCTGTACTCCATGGCGCAGATCGACGCCAGCGTTAACGGCCTCTACGAGCGTCGCTTCGAGCCGGTGCGCATGGTCGGCCGGATCGGCAAGCTGATGGCCGACAACCGCAGCGAGCTGCTGCAGGCATTGGAATACGATCCGGCCAACCCGCTCGCCAAGACCCACGACCAGCCGGTGACGCTGCACACCGACGCGGTGACGAAGAACATCGCCGAGATCACCGCGCTGTGGGAGGAATACCAGAAGGCGATCCACGGCGACGAGCATCGCAAGCTGGCCGAGGTATACGCCGCCGAGCGCAAGGTCTTCGTTCAGGAAGGGTTGCTGCCGGCGCGCGAGGCGATCCTCAAGGGGGATTACACCCAGGCCGCGACGCTCCTGACGAAGAAGGTTACGCAGGCCTATGACGCCGCGGCGGGCAAGGCCGACGATCTCTTCAAATACCATGTCGACAGCGCGCGCCGCGAAGTGAAGGTGGCGGACGAGAGCTACCAGCGCACCCTGACGATTCTGATCGTCGCCTTCATCGCGCTGCTGGCGATCGGCTTCTTCGCCTCGATGCGCCTGATCGGCGGCATCCGCCGGCCGATTGAGGGAGCGATCGATACCTTCCGCAACATCGCCCAGGGCAACTACAGCAACGCGATCGACATCACGCGCAACGACGAGCTCGGCAAGCTCAACCAGGCCCTGCAGGTGATGCAGACGCGCATGGGCTTCGAAGTGGCGGAGACGGCACGCATGGCGACCGAGAACCTGCGCATCGTCACCGGCCTGAACAAGGCTTCGGTGGGCGTGACGGTTTCCGATCAGGGCAATGCGCTGATCTACATGAACGACAAGGCACGGGAGCTGTGGGGCCTGATGGCCGAGGGCATCCGCGCCCGTCACCCCGGCTTCGAGGTCGCGAAGATGCTGGGCGGTTCGGTGGCGGACTACTTCGAGGACGCCGCCGTGCAGGCGGCCTACCGCGAGCAATTGTCGGCACCGCGCGACTTCGAGATGACCCTTTCCGGCCGCATCCTCAGCATCGCCGCGACGCCGATCTACAACGATGCCGGCCAGTACGTCGGGCGCGTCACCGAATGGCGCGACCGGACGGCCGAAGTGGCCGTCGAGAAGGAGGTCGAGGACATCATCAACGGTGCCGCCGAGGGCGATTTCACCAAGCGGCTGGCGCTCGAGGACAAGGAAGGATTCTTCCGCAATCTGGCCCAGGGCCTCAACCAGCTGCTCGAGACCGCCGCCACCGGCTTGAACGACGTGGCGGAAGTGCTGAACGCCCTGGCGGCGGGCGACCTGACGCGCAAGATCACCGGCGAATACCACGGTACCTTCGGCCAGCTCAAGGACGACACCAACACCACGGTCGAACGTCTGCGCGAGGTTGTCGGCCGCATCAAGGAGGCGACGGAGGCGATCAACACGGCGGCGCAGCAAATCGCCGCAGGCAACCAGGATCTGTCGAGCCGCACGGAAGAGCAGGCGAGCAGCCTCGAAGAGACGGCCAGCTCGATGGAGGAGCTCAACGCCACGGTCAAGCAGAACGCCGAGAGCGCGCGCCAGGCCAACGAACTGGCGAGCAGCTCCAACGAGGTCGCGGCGCGCGGCGGGCAGATGGTCAAACAGGTGGTCAATACCATGAGCGGCATCCAGGCGAGCTCGCAGAAGATCGCCGACATCGTCGGGGTAATCGACAGCATCGCGTTCCAGACCAACATCCTGGCGCTCAACGCGGCGGTGGAGGCGGCGCGCGCGGGCGAGCAGGGACGGGGCTTCGCGGTGGTGGCCAGTGAAGTGCGCAATCTGGCGCAGCGCTCGGCGACGGCAGCCAAGGAGATCAAGGCGCTGATCGCCGAATCGGTCGACAAGGTCGAGTCCGGGGCGCAACTGGTCAATGAAGCCGGCAGCACGATGGACGAGGTGGTGACGAGCTTCCAGCAGGTGGCGCGCCTGGTGACCGACATCACCAACGCCAGCCGCGAACAGTCGTCCGGCATCGAGCAGGTGACGCAGGCGGTGTCGCAGATGGACGAAGTGACGCAGCAGAACGCGGCGCTCGTCGAAGAGGCAGCGGCGGCGGCCGAAAGTCTCGAGGAGCAGGCCAGCGGACTGGTGCAGGCGGTCGGCATGTTCAAGCTGGAGGAAGGCACGGCCAACCTGCCGGGGCCGGCCCTGCGTGACGCGACGCCGAAGCGGCTGGCCGGCCAGCCGGCGGCGCCGCGCCTCGAGCAGCCGGCGCGGCCGGTGAAGGCAGGCGGCGGTGCCAAGGCGGCGAAGCAGATTCCGCCGCCGCACCTTGCCGACGATGAAGACGAGTGGGAGGAATTTTGATCACGCCTCCTCCCAAACTCGGCGCTGGCAGGGCGGCGCCGACGCCGGCGCCGGCGCCCGCCGCCGCCGACCGGCTGCAGCCGAAGCGTGAATTCCAGTTCACGCAGGCGGACTTCGAGCGGGTGCGTCAGCTCATCTACAAGCACGCCGGCATCTCGCTCGCGCCGATCAAGCAGGACATGGTCTATTCGCGGCTGGCGCGGCGCCTGCGCGCCCTCAACATGTCCACCTTCGATCAATATCTGGCGCACCTCGAGAAAGGCGATGCCGCCGAGTGGGAGACCTTCGTCAATTCGCTGACCACCAACCTGACGTCGTTCTTCCGCGAGAGCCATCATTTCGACCTGCTGCAGAAGCAGTTGATCGGTCTCGCCCACCGCCCGATCAAGATCTGGTGCTCGGCGGCTTCGACCGGCGAGGAGCCCTATTCGCTCGCCATCGCCGCCTGCGAGGCGTTCGGCAGCCTGACGCCGCCGGTGCAGATCCACGCCAGCGACATCGACACCAACGTGCTGAAGACGGCGGAACGCGGCGTCTATCCGGCCGAGCGCGTCGAACGCTTGTCGCCCGAGCGGCTGCACAAGTTCTTCCTGCGCGGCACGGGAGCCCAGGCCGGCCAGGTGCGGGTGCGACCGGAACTGCAGAAGCTGATCACCTACAGCCGCGTCAATCTGCTGGACGCCGCCTGGCCGACGGTGAAGGGGCCGATCGACGCGCTGTTCTGCCGCAACGTGATGATCTACTTCGACAAGCCGACGCAATACCAGATCCTCGAGAAGTTCGTGCCGCTGCTGCACCGCGACGGCCTGCTGTACGCGGGACACTCGGAGAGCTTCCTGCACGCGGCGGACCTGTTCCGCTCGCTCGGCCGTACCGTCTATGAACGTGCCGACCGGCGGGCCGCGCCCCCGGGAGCGCCGGCATGACGCATGAGATCGGCTTCGTCGAGCACCTGGCCGGCAACCGCTATTTCGACCGCAAGTTCGAGTCCGAGGCGGTCAAGGTGCTGCCGGGCGAGTATTTCGTCACCGCGGCGAACGTCCTGATGGTGACGGTGCTCGGCTCCTGCGTCTCCGCCTGCATCCGCGACCGCGACAAGGGCATCGGCGGCATGAACCATTTCATGCTGGCCGATTCGGGCGACGCCAGCGCGATCTCCTCCTCGGCGCGTTACGGCACCTACGCGATGGAAATCCTCATCAACCACCTGCTCAAGATGGGAGCGCGCAAGAGCAGCCTCGAAGCGAAGGTCTTCGGCGGCGGCCGGGTCATGGCCACGCTCACCAGTTCGCAGGTCGGCGACCGCAACGCCAGGTTCGTGCGCGAGTTTCTCCAGACCGAGTCCATCCCGGTGGTGGCGGAGGATCTGCTGGACGTCTATCCGCGCAAGGTGTACTTCTTTCCCCACAACGGCCGCGTGCTGGTGAAGAAGCTGGTGCGCATGCATAACGACACGCTCATCCGCCGCGAGAAGGAATACGCCGCCCGCCTCACCGAGGCGCCCGTGGCCGGCGAGATCGAACTGTTCTGAAGGATCCGCAATTGCCCATCAAGGTTCTTGTCATCGACGACTCCGCGCTGATGCGCGCGCTGCTGACGGAGATCATCGCCGGCGCTCCCGATCTGCAGGTGGTCGGCAGCGCGCCCGATCCGATCGCCGCGCGCGAGATGATCAAGTCGCTCAACCCCGACGTGCTGACGCTGGACGTCGAAATGCCCAGGATGGACGGTCTGGAGTTCCTCGGCCGCCTGATGAAGCTGCGGCCGATGCCGGTGGTGATGATTTCCTCGCTGACGGCGCGCGGTTCGGAGGTGACGCTGCAGGCGCTGGAACTGGGGGCGGTCGACTTCGTGGCGAAGCCGAAGGCGGAAAGTCTGTCGCTGCTGCAGGAATATGCGGAGGAGATCCGCGACAAGATCCGCGCCGCGCACGGCGCGCACCTGCGCCGCCGCACCGCTGCGGCGCCGGCGCGCAGCGAAGCGCCGCTGCCGGGCGTGTCGAGCCGCCTGCTCACCGAAAAGCTGATCGCGATCGGCGCTTCCACCGGCGGCACCGAGGCGATCAA
>DDXW01000009.1 GCA_002347285.1 Rhodocyclaceae bacterium UBA2250
GTGAGAACGTTGGGACACTACTGGGCTCCTAATTAAAGTTAGTTGACTGAGATTTCAATCTGTTTCGGTTTGGCTTGCTCGGCCTTGACAAGCCGCACTTCCAGCGCGCCGTCTTTCATCGAAGCCGTCACCTTGGTCGGATCAACGTTGTCAGGCAAGACAAAGCTGCGCACAAAGCGGCCATACGCACGTTCGATGCGGTGGAACTTCTTGCCCTGCTCCTCTTTTTCCAGTTTGCGCTCGCCGCTGATGGTGAGCACGCCGTTTTCCGCGCTGACGCGCACGGCATCCTTGGGGACCTCCGGCAGATCCAGCTTGAGGAGGAATGCGTTCTCATCCTCGCTGATGTCCACCATTGGTGCCCAGTCCGCCGTGGTCATGGCTTCGTTGCCGGTACGGGCGCCCTCTCGCTGGGGTGTCCGTCCCAACATCGTCGCCAGGCGGTTTTGCAATTCATCCAGTTCCCGGAAGGGGTCCCACGGAGTCAATGCAGACATATCGGTTCTCCTTGAACAATGCCGACGAATTGGATGACGCACTGAACAGAGCCGTCGGTTTACTCTGAATGGCACCTACTACTGTTTTCAGTTCCGAACAAGTCCTTGAGTCAATTGACGGATATCGCTTTCGTCGAGCGTTTCCCGCGCCAGCAGCTCGCGCGCACAGCGCTCCAGCACCGCGCGGTTGATGTCGAGAATCCGGTAGGCGCGCTCGAACACGCCCATCACGATGTCGCGGATGGCCTGATCGATGCGCGCCTGGGTCGATTCGGCCACCCGGCAGCCGCCGTGGGCCAGTTCCGGTGTATCGAGAAAGCGGGGCCGCTGCGCCTCGAAGGCGATGTAGCCCAGTCCTTCGTCCATGCCAAAGCGGGTGATCATGTCGCGGGCAATGTCGGTGGCCCGTGCGAGGTCATCGGCAGCCCCGGTGGACAGCTCGCCGAACACGAGCTTCTCGGCCGCACGACCGCCCAGCAGCACGGCGATCTTGTGTTCCAGATCGGCGCGCGTCATCAGGAAGCGGTCTTCGGTGGGGCGTTGCAGCGTGTAGCCCAGCGCGCCCATGCCGCGCGGGATGATCGAGATCTTGTGCACGGGGTCGGTGCCGGGCAGCGCCAGCGCCACCAGCGCATGGCCCATCTCGTGATAGGCCACGGTTTCCCGCTCCTTGGGATTGAGTACTCGGTTCTTCTTCTCCAGGCCCGCCACGATGCGCTCGATGGCGGCGGTGAAGTCCTGCAACTCCACGGCGGACGCTTTGCGCCGGGTCGCGGCCAGCGCGGCCTCGTTGACCAGGTTCGCGAGGTCTGCACCCGAAAAGCCCGTGGTCAGCGCAGCCACCTGTTCGAGATCGATATCCTGGGCCAGCGTCACCTTCTTGACATGAACCTTCAGGATGTCCAGCCGTCCCTTCTTGTCGGGCCGGTCCACCAGCACCTGACGGTCGAAGCGACCGGCGCGCAGCAGCGCCTGGTCGAGGATTTCGGGGCGGTTGGTGGCGGCGAGGATGATCAGCCCGACCGAGCTGTCGAAGCCGTCCATCTCCGTGAGCAGCTGGTTGAGGGTCTGCTCGCGCTCGTCGTGGCCGCCGATGGGGCCGCCGACGCCGCGCGCGCGGCCCAGCGCATCGAGCTCGTCGATGAAGATGATGGCCGGCGCCTGCCCGCGGGCCTGCTCGAACAGGTCGCGCACGCGCGCTGCACCCACGCCGACGAACATCTCGACAAACTCTGATCCGGAGATGGAGAAGAAGGGCACCGCCGCCTCGCCGGCAACAGCCTTGGCCAGCAATGTCTTGCCGGTGCCCGGTGGGCCGACCAGCAACACGCCCTTGGGAATGCGCGCGCCGAGGCGGCCGTAATCCTGCGGGTTCTTCAGGAAGTCGACGATTTCGACCAGCTCGGCCTTGGCCTCATCGACACCAGCGACATCGGCAAAGGTCACGCCAGTGTTCTTCTCCATGAATACCTTGGCACGGCTCTTGCCGATGCTCAGGAAGCCGCCCATGCCCTGCTTCTCGGCGAAGCGGCGGAACAGGAAGAACCAGACGCCGAAGAAGGCCACCGCCGGCAGAATCCAGGAGAGCACATCACGTAGCCAGGTGCTTTCCACCACCCGCGCGTAAGGCACGTCGTACTTGGACAGCTGCTCGGCCAGGTCGGGTTCGACGCGAGTGGCCACGATGGTGGTCTTGCCCCGGCTGTCCGGCGATTTCAGGCGCCCGGTGACCGTGCGGTCCGACACCAGCACTTCGGCGACGCGCCCCTCGGCCAGCGCCTTCTCGAATTCGCTGTAGGGCACGGGCTCGACGGTCTTGGCCGCCTGCCAGTAGTTCTGCAGCGTCAGCAGCAACAGGCCGGCGATGATCCAGTAGCCAATGTTCCATTGATCTTTCTTTTCCATGGGCAATGTTCCTCGCAAGTCGTGCCGCTAGAGAATGGGGGTGAACAGACGGGCCACCCCGTCGCGCAAGCGGATGGCCAGCGGGCGGGCGCGCAACGCCATGGCCGATATCTCGTTCGATGCATCACGGGCGGCATCAAAAAGGGATTCCAGCCGCGTAGACAGCGCGGTGTCGTACACCTCCACATTGAACTCGAAGTTGAGGCGCAGGCTGCGCGCATCCCAATTGGCCGAACCCAGGCAGCACCACTGGCCGTCTATCAGCATCAGCTTGCTGTGGTCGAACGGGCCAGGCCGTTCGAAGATGCGTACACCGTGCTCCAGCACCTGCCAGTAGTGGGCGCGCGCGGCCCATTGCACCGTGGGATGGTCGCCGTTTGCGGGCGTCAGCACCTCGACGCGCACGCCGCGCAACGCGGCCGTGCTCAGCGCCGCGATCATCGGCTGATCGGGCACGAAGTAAGGTGTCCAGATGCGCACCGAATGCTTCGCCGCGCTCAAAGCGCCCATGAAGATCCAGCGCATCCTGTCCAGGGCCTCATCGGGACCGGCCTCGATGCCGCGCGCCCAAGAGGTTCCTTGCTCATCAGCCGTTGCGGGCGGTTCGCCCCAGAAACCCTTGCTGAGCCGCTCGCCCGTGGTATCGCACCAATCATCGGTGAAGCACCGCATCAGATGCGCAACCACCGGCCCGCGCAGACGAAAGTGCAAATCGTGACAGGCCTGGCCCGGCGCATCGGGCCGCCAATACGGACCGAAGATGTTCATGCCGCCGGTGAAACCCGTCTCGCCATCGATCACCAGCAGCTTGCGGTGATTGCGCAGATGAGCGGCATGCAGGCGCGCGGGAATCAACGTCGGGTTGAACGTCGCCGCCGGAACGCCGGCGCGTTGCAAGGCGCGGTAGGCGCTGCGGGGCCTCCAGCGGGCATAGACGTCGTCGATCAGCACCCGCACTTGCACGCCGCGCTCATGAGCCCGGCGCAGCGCATCGACGAACTGCGCCCCGATGCCTTGGCTGTCGAAGATGTACGAAGCCAGCGCGACGCTGTGCCGCGCCGACTCGATGGCAGCGAGCATGGCCGGGTAGGCCTGCTCGCCATCGACGAGCGGCTCGATGCGGTTGCCGCTGGTCAGCGACTGGCCGGTGGCACGTCCCACCAGGTGGGCCAGACCGGCAAGCGGCGGCGATACAGCCTCGGGCATCGTGGGCGAGAGGTCCTGCCGAACAGCAGGATCTGCCCCCGGGAAGAGCCGCCGCGCCCGCCGCTGGTAACGGTTGATGCCGAACAGCCCATACAGCAGCGAACCGCCCAGCGGCAACAAGGCGATCAGCAGTACCCACAGCGTGGCCGATCGAGGGTCACGCTTGTAGATGACCGCGTGCCCCGCTGTGGGGATAGCGACCGCCAGCGACACGAGGGTGGCTGCCCATGTCAGCCCGTTGGGGTCGGACACGACAGCCTCCCCATGACTCAAGATTCGCCGCCCGCTGACTTCTTCTTGCGCGCAGGCTTGCTCGCGTCGCTCGGCGGCGTCTCGGCCGCGTTCGCGGCATCGGGCTTCTCAGGCTCGGCCGGCTTCGCGGGTGGCTCCTGGCGCTCGAAGACCACCCGTTCGGCCTTGTCGTCCCAGCGGGCGCTGGCGTGATCGGCCTTGCCGATACCGCCACCCAGCATCTCGCGCGCCAGTGCCGTCTCCAGCTCGCTGCGGATCAGCCGCTTGAGCTCACGCGCGCCGAACTCGGGCTTGTAGCCTTCCTCCGCGAAGTGATCGATCAAGGTCTGATCGAAGGTCAGCGTCACGCCCTGGCTGGCGGCGTTGCGGGCCACACGATCGAGCTGCAGGCCGACGATATGGCGGATCTCCTCCTTGCCCAGCGCATGGAAGACGATGATCTCGTCGATGCGGTTGAGGAACTCGGGGCGGAAGTGTCCGCGCAGCACGTCCATCACCTCGCCCTTGGTCTTCTCGTATTCCTCGCCGGCGGCGCCACGGGCCTTCAGCCGACGCTGGATGATGTCCGAGCCCAAGTTCGAGGTGGCGATGATGATGGTATTGGTGAAATCCACCACCCGGCCCTTGCCGTCGGTGAGCCGCCCGTCGTCGAACACCTGCAGCAGGATGTTGTAGACGTCGGGGTGAGCCTTCTCGATCTCGTCCAGCAGCAACACGCTGTAGGGTTTGCGCCGCACCTTCTCGGTGAGCTGGCCACCCTCGTCGTAGCCGACGTAACCCGGAGGCGCACCCACCAGGCGTGCCACGGTATGGCGTTCCCCGTACTCGGACATGTCGATGCGCAGCAGAGCACCTTCATCGCCATAGATGGACTCGGCCAGCGCCTTGGCGAGCTCGGTCTTGCCCACACCCGTCGGCCCGAGGAACAGGAAGGTGGCCACTGGCTTGCCGCCTTCGCGCAGGCCCGCGCGCGCCAGACGCACGGCATCGGCCACCGCGCGCACCGCTTCGTCCTGGCCCACCAGGCGCTCGTGCAGCCGCTGCTCCAGATGCAGCAGCTTCTCGCGTTCTTCCACCGTCAGCTCGTTGACCGGAATGCCGGTCAGGCGCGAGACGATC
>DDXW01000040.1 GCA_002347285.1 Rhodocyclaceae bacterium UBA2250
AGCAGCTTGCCTTTCCAGGCGTTCCAGACTTTCGGGCTGGTGCCGCGGATGTCGCACATGGTCAGCAGATACAGCGCGGTCAGGCGTTCCTCGCTGCGCACGATCGCGGCGAAGCGGCGGACCACTTCCGGATCGGTCAGGTCCCGCTTCTGGGCGAACGTCGACATCGTCAGGTGGTGCTCGACCAGAAAGACGGCAAGGCTTTCGTCGTGCTTGCCGATGCCGTGGCTGCGGCAGAAGCGGCGCGCGTCGCCCATGCCCAGCCGGGAATGGTCGCCGCCGCGGCCCTTGGCGATGTCATGGAACAGCGCGGCGACGTAGAGACGCCAGCGCTCCGGGAACGCCGCCATGAGACGCGAGCAGAACGGGTATTCGTGGGCGAATTCGGGCAGCGAGAGGCGCCGCAGGTTGCGCACCACCTGCAGGATGTGCTGGTCGACGGTATAGACGTGGAACAGGTCGTGCTGCAGTTGGCCGACGATGCGGCCGAAGGCCGGCAGATAGGCGCCGAGGATGTCGAACTGGTTCATGCGGCGCAACTGGTGCGTCAGGCCGCGCTTTTCCTTGAAAAGCGCGAGGAAGTTCGCCCGGTTGGCTGGATCGCGGCGGAAGGCGGCGTCGATGCGGTCGCGCCCATGCCAGAGCGCGCGCAGCGTGCGCGGCGTCATGCCCTTCAGTTCGGGGCGCTGGGAGAGCAGCAAAAAACAGCGCAGCAGGGCGGCGGGCTGGCGCCGGAACAGCGTGTCGTCGCGGATGTCGAGCAGTTCCTGCGCCATCTGGAAGTCGTCGTCGATGACGATCGGCGCGAGAGCCGGGCGGTGCTCGAGCCGGGCGGCGAGGTCAAGCAGCACCAGCGTATTGAGTTGGGTGACCTGCTTCGCGTTGCGGTAGTAGCGCTGCATCAGGATTTCCGAGGCGCGTCGCGTCGCGGAGGCCTTGACGCCGAGCTGGCGGGCGAGCGCTTCCTGATGGTCGAACAGCAGCCGGTCCTCGCGCCGGCCCGTCAGCAGGTGCAGGCCGATGCGCACGCGCCGCAGGAAGTCTTCCGCGCGGGCGAGCTGGCGCGCTTCGGCCGGGGAGATCACCACCGTGTCGGCCAGCTTGCGCCAGCTGTCGGCGAGGGCGGCGGCACGGGCGACCCAGAGGAGGATCTGCAGGTCGCGCAGGCCGCCAGGATTCTCCTTGCAGTTCGGTTCGAGCGCGTAGGGGGTGTCGTTGTGCTTGGCATAGCGCTCTTCCTGTTCGAGACGCTTGGCCTTGAAGAAGGAAAGCGGATCGAGCGCCTGGTGGAATGCCGCGTCGAAGCGCGTGAAGAGCGCGCGGCTGCCGCACAGGTAGCGCGCTTCGAGCAGGGCGGTCTGCACGGTGATGTCGCGCGCCGCCTCGTCGATGCATTCGTCGACGGTGCGCGCGCTGTGGCCGACCTCGAGGCCGATGTCCCACAGCAACCCCACCAGTCGGGCCAGCGCCTGCGCATGCCGTTCCCTGTCGCCGTCGGGCAGCAGGATCAGCAAATCGACGTCCGAGCCCGGATAGAGTTCGCCGCGGCCATAGCCGCCGACGGCCGCCAGGCAGAACCGGCGGTCCATCGCCACCGCCTGCCACAGGTGGCGCAGCACCCGGTCGACCAGGCCGGCCGTGCCGCGCAGCAGGGCGGTCGGCGCGCCGCCGGCGAGATAGCGCTCCTTCAGGGCTTGGCGGCCGCTCTGCAGGGCCTGGCGGCAGTCCGCGGCGACGCCGCCGGCGGCGGAGAGGGCGTCGCGTTCCACGACGGCGCGGGAATTCAGGCCGGGAAGGGGTTGGGCGGCGCGGCCGCCGACAGGGTGAGCACCTCGGCGCCGGTTTCCGTGACGGCGATGGTGTGCTCCCACTGAGCCGACAGGCTGCGATCCTTCGTGACGATGGTCCAGCCGTCCGGCAACTCGGAGATCGCCGCCTTGCCGGCGTTGATCATCGGCTCGATGGTGAACACCATGCCCGGCTCGAGCCGCATGCCCTCGCCGCGCCGGCCGTAGTGCAGCACCTGGGGCTCTTCGTGGAACTTGCGGCCGATGCCGTGACCGCAGAACTCGCGCACCACCGAGAAGCCGTTCTGCTCCGCATGGCGCTGGATCGCGGCGCCGATGTCGCCCAGGCGGGCGCCGGGCTTGACCGCCGCGATGCCCAGCCACAGGCATTCGTGGGTGATCGCGACGAGGCGCTTGGCGAGAATCGAGGCGTCGCCGACGACGAACATGCGGCTGGTGTCGCCGTGCCAGCCGTCCTTGATGGTGGTGATGTCGAGATTGACGATGTCGCCCTTCTTCAGCGGCCGCTCGTTGGGCACGCCGTGGCAGACCTGGTGGTTGACCGAGGCGCAGATCGACTTCGGGTAGGGTGCATAGCCGGGCGGCGCGTAGTTGAGCGGCGCCGGGATACAGCCCTGCACGCCGACCATGTAGTCGTGGCAAAGCCGGTCGAGTTCCTCGGTGGTCACGCCGGGCTTGACGAACGGCGCGATGTAGTCGAGCACCTCGCCGGCGAGGCGGCCGGCGATGCGCATCTGTTCGATGTCTTCTGTTGTCTTGATCGTGACGCTCATTCTCTGTCGGGCGTGGATGGCGGGTCTCCGGATTGTAACCCCTGCCGTTCGGCCCGGCCGCCGCCCTTGCTGTTCGTACTATCAAGTGGTTATAATGCGCGGCTTGCCTGGATCCTCAGGGCAAAATTCACACACCCGGCGCCGAGTGGGTGCCTCGTCGCGAGGAGCCGGCCGGGTGGCGGATCAACCCATATCGGAGAAAATCGATGAGCACGACCATGCGCCAGATGCTGGAGGCCGGCATTCATTTCGGCCACCAGACCCGTTTCTGGAACCCCAAGATGGCCCCCTACATTTTCGGCCATCGCAACAAGATCCACATCATCAACCTCGAGAAGACCCTCGCCAAGTACAACGAGGCGATGGACTTCGTCAAGAAAATGTCGAGCAAGCGCGGCACCGTGCTGTTCGTCGGCACCAAGCGTCAGGCGCGTGAAATCCTCGCCGAGGAGGCGCAGCGCGCCGGCATGCCCTACGTCGATGAGCGCTGGCTCGGCGGCATGCTGACCAACTTCAAGACGGTGAAGCAATCCCTGAAGCGCCTCAACGACATGGAGCAGATGGCCGAAGACGGCGCCTTCGAGAAGATGAACAAGAAGGAAGCGCTGATGCTGCAGCGCGAGCTGGTCAAGCTGCAGAAGAGCCTGGGCGGCATCAAGAACATGACGGCGCTGCCCGATGCGATCTTCGTGATCGACGTCGGCTACCACAAGATCGCCGTGACCGAGGCCAACAAGCTCGGCATTCCCGTCGTCGGCGTGGTCGATACCAACCACTCGCCGATCGGCATCGATTACCTGATCCCCGGCAACGACGACTCCTCGCGCGCCATCCGCCTCTACGCGCGCGGCGTGGCCGATGCGATCCTCGAGGGCAGGAGCCAGGCGATCAACGAAGTGGTGCAGCAGATGGCCGGCGACGACGAGTTCGTCGAAGTCCAGGAAGAAGCCCAGGAGTAACCAAGGAGTAGATGAGGATGGCAGAAATTACCGCAGGCATGGTCAAGGAGTTGCGCGAGAAGACCGATGCCCCCATGATGGAATGCAAGAAGGCGCTCACCGAGGCCGGCGGCGACATGGCCAAGGCCGAGGAGATTCTCCGCGTCAAGCTCGGCAACAAGGCCACCAAGGCGGCGACGCGCGTGGCTGCCGAGGGCGTGGTCGGCATGTACCTTTCCGCCGACGGCAAGCTCGGCGCGATGATGGAGGTGAACTCCGAAACCGACTTCGTCGCCAAGAACGACGAGTTCATCGCGCTGGCCAAGTGCTGCGCCGAACTGGCGGCGACCAGGAATCCCGCCGACGTCGCCGCGCTGTCGGCCCTGCCCATGGGCGAGGGCACGGTCGAGTCGACCCGTTCCGCGCTGGTCGGCAAGATCGGCGAGAACATGACGCTGCGCCGTTTCGTGCGCATCGAGGCCAAGGGCAGGCTGTCTTCCTACGTCCACGGCGGTTCGAAGATCGGCGTGATGGTCGATCTGAGCGGCGGTGACGACGCGCTCGGCAAGGATATCGCGATGCACATCGCCGCCTCCAAGCCGAAAGCGCTCGACGCCTCCGGCGTGCCGGCCGACCTGCTCGACACCGAGCGCCGCATCGCCATCGAGAAGGCGCGCGAGGCGGGCAAGCCCGAGGCGATGCTCGAGAAGATCGCCGAAGGCACCGTCCAGAAGTACCTGAAGGACGTCACGCTGCTCGGCCAGGTGTTCGTCAAGGCCGAGGACGGCAAGCAGACCATCGAACAGCTGCTCAAGGCCAGGGGCGCCACGGTGAACGGCTTCACGCTCTACATCGTCGGCGAAGGCATCGAGAAGAAGGTGTCCGACTTCGCCGCCGAGGTGGCCGAGCAAGCCGCTGCCGCCGCTGCCGCCAAGAAGTAAGTTCCCATGTCCGCCGCCACGCCGCGCTACAAGCGCATCCTGCTCAAGCTGTCGGGCGAGGCCTTGATGGGCGAGGATGCCTATGGCATCAACCGCGAGACCTTGTGGCGCATCGTCAATGAGGTCAAGACGGTGGCCGACCTCGGCGTCGAGGTCGGCGTGGTGATCGGCGGCGGCAACATCTTCCGCGGCATGGCCGGGGCCTCCTCCGGCATGGACCGCGCCACCGCCGACTACATGGGCATGCTCGCCACCGTGATGAACGCGATGGCGCTGGCCGACGCGATGCGCCAGGCCGGCCTCAACGCCCGTGTGCAGTCCGCGTTCGTGATCGAGCAGGTCGTCGAGCCCTACATCCGCGGCAAGGCGATCCGCTATCTCGAGGAAGGCCGCGTCGTCATCTTCGGGGGCGGCACGGGCAACCCGTTCTTCACCACCGACACCGCCGCGGCGCTGCGCGGCTCGGAGATCGGCGCCGAGATCGTGCTCAAGGCCACCAAGGTCGATGGCGTGTATACCGCCGATCCGAAGAAGGACCCGACCGCGAGCCGCTTCGCGAAGATCAGCTTCGACGAGGCGATCGGCCGCGGTCTCGGCGTGATGGACGCGACGGCCTTCGCGCTGTGCCGCGACCAGAAGCTGCCGATCAACGTGTTCTCGATCTTCAAGGCCGGCGCGCTGAAGCGCGTCGTCATGGGCGAGGACGAGGGCACCTTGGTCCATTGTTGAAGACAGTCAGGAGTTCCCAATGATCGTCGCTGAACTCAAGAAAACCGCCGAACACAAGATGCAGAAGAGCGTCGAGGCGCTCGTGCATGATTTGGCCAAGGTGCGCACCGGCCGCGCGCATACCGGTCTGCTCGACCACGTGATGGTCGACTATTACGGCAACCCGACCCCGATCAACCAGGTCGCCAACGTCACGCTGATCGACGCGCGGACGATCGGCGTGCAGCCCTGGGAGAAGGGCATGGGCGCCAAGATCGAGAAGGCGATCCGCGAGTCCGATCTCGGTCTCAATCCGGCCGCCCAGGGCGACCTGCTGCGCATTCCGATGCCCATGCTCACCGAAGAGCGCCGCCGCGACCTGATCAAGGTGGTGAAGCACGAAGGCGAGAACGCCAAGGTGGCGATCCGCAACCTGCGGCGCGACGCGATCGCCCACCTCAAGGATGCGCTCAAGAAGCACGAGATCTCCGAGGACGAGGAGCGCAAGGCGCAGGACGACGTCCAGAAGCTCACCGACAAGTATGTCGCCGAGGTGGACAAGCTGCTCGCCGAAAAGGAAAAGGACCTGATGGCCATCTAGGCCATCCAGGCCGACTGAGCCGGGAAGCCGCCCGATGTTCTCGAGTTCGACCCGCAGCATTCCCGCCCGGCGGGCGGTGCCGCGCCATCTGGCGATCATCATGGACGGCAACGGCCGCTGGGCGAAGAAACGCTTCCTGCCGCGCGTCGCCGGCCACCAGCAGGGGGTCGAAACGGTGCGCCAGGTGGTCAAGGCCTGCATCGAGCGCGGCATCGAATACCTGACGCTGTTCGCCTTCAGTTCCGAGAACTGGCGGCGGCCGAGCGAAGAAGTGAGCTTCCTGATGAATCTCTTCATCGCCGCGCTGGAGCGCGAAATCGGCCGTCTCCACAGCAGCGGCGTGCGGCTGCGCGTGGTCGGCGACCTGGCGGCGTTCGAGCCGCGCCTGATCGACCTGATCCGCCGCGGCGAAAACCTCACCGCCGACAACCGGCGCCTGACCCTGACGGTCGCCGCCAACTACGGCGGCCGCTGGGACCTGATGCAGGCCTTCAACGGCCTGGCGCTGGCCTATCCCGAGAAGGCGGGCAGCTTCACCGAGGCCGATCTCGAGCCCTTCCTGGCGATGAGCTACGCGCCGGAGCCGGACCTGTTCGTCCGCACCGGCGGCGAGCAGCGCATCAGCAACTTCCTGCTCTGGCAGCTGGCCTATTGCGAGCTGTACTTCACCGACGCTTTCTGGCCGGATTTCGACGCGGCCGCGCTGGACGAGGCGATCGCCAGCTATCGGAGGCGCGAGCGGCGCTTCGGCCGCACCAGCGAGCAGCTGCTCGCCGCCTCGCCAGCCCCGAGTTTCACGGATGCTTAGGGCGCGGATCGTCACCGCGCTGTTCCTCGTCGCCGGGTTCCTGGCGGTCCTGTTTCTGCTGCCGCCAGTCGCCGCAGGGTTCGTCTTCGCGTTGATCGCCGCGCTTGGCGGCTGGGAGTGGGCCGGGCTGATGCGGGCCGGTGCGCGGGGGCGCATCGCCTATGCTGTGCTGGTGTTCGCTCTCTGTTTGCTGTTCTGGTCCAGCCCGACACAGGGCTTTCTGCTGCTGTGGGGCCTGAGCGCCGTCTTCTGGCTGTTGTTCGCACCGCTCTGGCTGAAGCAGGGCTGGTCGGCCTCCTGCGCGACCGTCGGCCTGGTCATCCTGCTGCCGACCTGGGCCGCCCTGGTTTCATTGCACGGGCGCAGCGCGGTGCTGCTGCTGGCCGTCATGGCGCTGGTCTGGGTCGCCGACATCGCCGCCTATTTCGCCGGGCGCGCCTTCGGCCGGCACAAGCTCGCGCCGTCGATCAGCCCCGGCAAGACCTGGGAGGGCGTGGCCGGCGCCGTCGGCGGGGTGCTCGTCTATGGTTTCGCGGTCGCCCCTTTCCTGCCGGTCGTGCGGGATGTCGACCGCCTGACGCTGGCCGGCTGCCTGCTGCTGCTGACCGCGCTTTCCATCTTCGGCGATCTGTTCGAGTCGCTGGCGAAGCGCCAGGCCGGCGCGAAGGACAGCAGCCAGCTGCTGCCCGGCCACGGCGGCATCCTCGACCGCATCGACAGCCAGACCTCGACGCTGCCGCTGGTGGCGCTGCTGCTGCATTGGGTGGCGCCATGAGCCGGACCCGCTTGACCGTGCTCGGCGCGACCGGCTCGATCGGCGTCAGCACCCTCGACGTCGTCGCGCGCCATCCCGACCGTTACGAGGTGGTGGCGCTCAGCGGCAACAGCCGCGTCGCGAACCTGCTGGAGCAATGCCTGCGGCATCGCCCGCGCTATGCGGTCGTCGGCCACGAGCGCGACGTGGCCGGGCTGACGGCCAGCCTGCGTGGCGCCGGCGTGGACACCGAGGTGCTGGCCGGTCCGCCGGCGCTCGAGTACGTCGCCGCGCTGCCCGAAGTCGATGCGGTGATGGCGGCGATCGTCGGCGCCGCCGGCCTGCAGCCGACCCTCGCCGCGGTGCGCGCCGGCAAGCGCGTGCTGCTCGCCAACAAGGAGGCGCTGGTGATGGCCGGCGCGCTGTTCATGGCCGAGGTGCGCGCGCACGGCGCGACGCTGCTGCCGATCGACAGCGAGCACAATGCGGTGTTCCAGTCGCTGCCGGCCGATTACGCCGGTGATCCCGCCCGTGCCGGGGTCAGCCGCATCCTGCTGACCGCGTCGGGCGGGCCGTTCCGCACCGCATCGCTCGAGCGCCTGAAGAGCGTGACGCCCGACGAAGCTTGCGCGCACCCCAACTGGTCGATGGGACGCAAGATCTCGGTCGATTCCGCGACGATGATGAACAAGGGGCTCGAGGTGATCGAGGCGCATTGGCTGTTCAACGTCGCCCCCGAGCAGATCGAGGTGGTGGTGCATCCGCAGAGCGTGATCCATTCGCTGGTGCAGTACGTCGATGGCTCGGTGCTCGCCGAACTCGGCAACCCGGACATGCGCACGCCGATCGCCCACGCGCTGGCCTGGCCGGAGCGCATCGCGGCGGGGGTCGGGCCGCTCGACCTGCCGGCGATCGCCCAACTGCATTTCGAAAAACCCGACTTCGACCGCTTCCCCTGCCTCGCGCTGGCCTACCGCGCCCTGCGCGCCGGCGGCAACGCGCCGACAGTGCTCAACGCGGCCAACGAGATCGCGGTCGAAGCCTTTCTCGCCGGGCGGCTGCCGTTCCCCGCCATCGCCGCAGTCATTGCCGCGACCCTGGATGCCGTGCCCGCCGGCGCCGTTGCCGATCTGCCGGCGATCCTCGCCGCGGATGCGCAGGCGCGCGCCGTCGCCGCCGAACTGGCGGCGGGTTGGCGGCGATGAGTTTCGGCGGCTTCCTTTGGGTCGCCGGCGCCTTCGTGCTCGCGCTCGGCGTGCTGATCGTCGTGCACGAGTTGGGCCACTACACGGCCGCACGCCTGTGCAACGTCAAGATCCTGCGTTTCTCCGTCGGCTTCGGTCGGCCGCTCTGGCTGCGGCGCTTCGGCCGCGACGGCACCGAATGGGCGATTGCCGCTTTCCCGCTCGGCGGCTACGTGAAGATGCTCGACGAGCGCGAGGGCAGCGTGCCGCCGCAGGAGCTGCCGCGCGCGTTCAATCGGCAAAGCGTGGCGCGGCGCAGCCTCATCGTGCTGGCCGGACCGTTGGCCAACCTGCTGCTGGCGGTCGCGCTCTACTGGTTCCTGTTCATGACCGGCGTGGAGGAACCGCGCCCGATCCTGGCGGCGCCGCCGGCCGGCACGCTCGCCGCGGAAGCGAAACTCGGCGCCGGCGAGGCGGTGCGCAACGTCTCCGGCACGCCGGTGGCGACCTGGACGGAATTGCGCTGGGAACTGCTGCGGCGCGTGCTGGACCGTGAAACCGTCGAGCTGGAAACCATCGATCGGCAGGGCCATATCGCCATCCACCGGCTCGAACTGGCCCGCCTCGATGCCGATGCGCTCGACGGCGACGTGCTGCAGGCACTCGGCCTGCGTCTGCAGCGGCCGGAACTGCCGCCGGTGCTCGGCGCGGTGATGGATGGTTCGCCGGCGGCGCGGGCCGGCCTGCAGGCCGGCGACCGCGTGGTCGCCATCGACGGCAAGCCGATTGCCGCCTGGCATGAAGTGGCTCACGAAATCCGCGGCGGCGGCGGCCGCGAGTTGCGCCTGGCAGTGGAGCGCGGGACGGAGCGGCTGGACATCGAGGTTCGTCCGGAGTTGGTCGAAGAAGGCGGCAGGCAGGCCGCCAGGATCGGCATCGCCGTGCGCGACGACCCCGCGCTGCGGCACGCCGCCTTGATCACCGTGCGCTATGCGCCGGCGGATGCGCTGCGGCACGCGCTGGTGCAGACTTGGGATACCGCGGTGCTGAGCCTGCGCATGATGGGACGCATGGTGATGGGCGAACTGTCGATCAAGAACGTTTCCGGGCCGGTCACCATCGCCGACTATGCCGGCCAGTCGGCGCGCATGGGCGCCGACCATTACCTGCGGTTTCTGGCGCTGATCAGCATCAGCCTCGGCGTGCTCAACCTGCTGCCGATCCCGGTGCTGGATGGCGGGCATTTAATGTATTATCTCGCCGAGGTAATCAAGGGTGGGCCTCTCTCGGAGCGGATCATGGAAATCGGCCAGCAGGTCGGCCTGACGCTGCTCGCCATGCTGATGCTCCTGGCGTTCTACAATGACATCAACCGTCTGATTTCCGGCTGACGCATGAATCGTTTTCTTCCCGTTTTCCTGATCGGTTTGGTCACAGCCTTGGTCGCCCCGGGTGCCGCCGCCTTCGATCCCTTCGTGGTGCGCGACATCCGCGTCGAGGGTATCCAGCGCACGGAGGCCGGCACCGTCTTCAGCTACCTGCCGGTCAAGGTCGGCGACACGCTGACCGAGGACAAGGCCGGTCAGGCGATCAAGTCGCTGTTCGGCACCGGCTTCTTCAAGGACGTGCGTCTCGAGGTCGAAGGCAACGTGCTCGTAGTGCTGGTCGAAGAGCGGCCGGCTATCTCGTCGCTCGATTTCGTCGGCGTCAAGGCCTTCGACAAGGATCAGCTGCGCAAGGGACTGCGCGAGGTTGGCCTGTCCGAATCACGCATCTTCGACCGCTCGCTGGTCGAGCGTGCCGAGCAGGAGCTCAAGCGCCAGTATCTGTCGCAGGGCTACTATGCGGCGCAGGTGACCACGACCGTAACGCCGCTGGAGCGCAATCGCGTCGGCATCACCTTCGCGGTGAACGAAGGGGATATCGCCAAGATCCGCCAGATCAACATCGTCGGCGCCAATGCCTTCAAGGAAAAGGACCTGCTGGCGCTGTTCACCCTGCGCACGCCGGGCTGGCTGACCTGGTACACGAAGAACGACCAGTATTCGAAGCAGAAGCTGTCGGGCGACCTCGAAACCCTGCGTTCCTGGTACCTCGACCGCGGCTTCATCGAGTTCAACATCGACTCGACGCAGGTGGCGATTTCCAACGACAAGCAGGATATCTACATCACGATCAACATCACCGAAGGCGATCAGTACACGGTGTCCGCGGTCAAGCTTGCCGGCGAGTTGCTGCTGTCCGAGGAGGAACTGCTCAAGCTGGTGACCGTCCGGCCCGGCAGTCTGTTCTCGCGCGAGCAGGTCACCGCGACGACCAAGGCGATCAGCGACCGTCTCTCCAACGACGGCTATGCGTTCGCCAACGTCAACGCCGCGCCGGAAATCGACAAGGAAAAGAAGCAGGTCGCATTCACGGTGTTCGTCGACCCGGGCCGGCGCGTCTACGTGCGGCGCATCCAGGTGCAGGGCAACACGCGCACGCGCGACGAGGTGATCCGCCGCGAGATGCGCCAGATGGAGGCTGCCTGGTATGACGGCGAGAAGATCAACAAGTCGCGCTCGCGCGTCGACAAGCTCGGCTACTTCGACGAAGTGACGGTCGAGACGCCCGTGGTGCCGGGCACCACCGACCAGGTCGACCTCAACGTGAACGTCAAGGAAAAACCGACCGGCAACCTGATGCTCGGCGCCGGCCTGTCCAGTTCGGAAGGGGTGGTGCTCTCCGGTTCGGTCAACCAGCAGAACCTGTTCGGCAGCGGCAAGCACGTCGGGGTCGGCTTCAACACCAGCAAGATCAACAAGCTGTACTCGTTCTCCTACACCGACCCGTATTACACGATCGACGGCATCAGCCGCGGCTTCGACGTGTACATGAAGGATACGGATACCGAGGAGATAACCAGCCTGGCCACCTACGCGACCAAGTCGTACGGCGGCGGCGTGCGCTACGGCTTCCCGATCGGCGAGGACGACTCGATTAACCTCGGCTTGGCGATAGACTCCACCAAGATCAAGGCCACGAGCTATACCCCGGTGCGCTACACCCAGTTCCTCGACAAGTACGGCGACAAGTTCTCCGGCGTGATCGCCACACTCGGCTGGTCGAAGGACACGCTCGACAGCCGCATCTATCCGATGAAAGGTTACATCGCGCGCATCGGGGGCGAACTCGGCGCCGGCAGCAGCCTCAAGTATTACCGCACCAATTTCCAGTACCAGCGCTACTTCCCCGTCGGCAAGGAATACACCTTCCTGCTGAACGGTGAGTTGGGCATTGCCGACGGCATCGGCGGCCGGCCGCTGCCGTTCTACAAGTACTACTACGCGGGCGGCGTCGGCTCGGTGCGCGGCTTCAAGGCGGGCTCGCTCGGCCCGATCGATGCGGCGACCGAAGACCGGATCGGCGGGGATCGCCGCGCCGTCATGAACGCCGAGTTCCTGTTCCCGATGCCCGGCAGCGGTCTGGACAAATCCCTGCGGCTGGGCGCGTTCGCCGATGCCGGCTGGGTGTGGGGCGTGGATGAAAAGATGAAGGTCGGCGACATGCGGTACAGCGCCGGCCTGTCGCTGGCGTGGACCTCGCCGCTCGGGCCGTTGAAGTTCAGCCTCGCCCAGCCGCTCAACAAGAAGGACGGCGACAAGACGCAGCGGCTGCAATTCCAGATGGGTACACTGTTCTGACGCAGGAGAGACAATGAAGCGCATGCTCAAGACCTTGATTCCCCTGACGCTGGCCCTGGCGCTGACGCCTGCCCTGGCAGAGCTCAAGCTCGGCTTCGTCAATGGCCAGCGCGTGGTGAATGAATCGCCGCAGGCCAAACGTGCGAAGCAGAAGCTCGAAAAGGAGTTCGAGAAGCGCGACCAGGAGCTGCAGCAGCTTTCCAAGCGGCTGCAGACGATGCAGGAGAACCTCGAAAAGAACGGCGTGACGATGGCCGAGGGCGAGCGGCGCACCAAGGAGCGCGAGTTCAACGAACTCAACCGCGAGTTCCAGCGCAAGCAGCGCGAGTTTCGCGAGGATCTCAACCTGCGGCAGAACGAGGAGATGGCGGCGATCTTCGAGCGCGCCAACCGGGTCATCAAGCAGATCGCCGAGGCCGAGAAGTTCGACCTGATCGTCCAGGAAGCCGTCTATTTCAGCCCGCGCATCGACATCACCGAAAAGGTGATCAAGGCCCTGAGCAGCGACAGCGCGGCGACGAAGTAAGCGGCCGCATGACGTGACCCCGCGTCTCGATGAAATCGTCGCCCGCTTCGGCGGCGAGCTGAGGGGGGACGGGGCGCGCACCGTATCCGGGCTGGCGCCGCTCGACAGCGCCACGCCTTGGCAGCTGAGCTTCCTGGCCAATCCGAAATACCGCAGCCAGCTTGCCGCGACGCGCGCCGGCGCGGTGATCCTCGCACCCGAGGCCGCTGCCGACTGCCCCTGCGCCGCCATCGTCACGCCGCAGCCCTACCTCTATTTCGCCCGCGTGTCGCAGTGGCTCGCGCAAACGCCGCCGCCGCCGGGCATCCATGCCTCCGCCGTCGTCGAGTCGCCCGTGCCTGACAGCGCGAGCATCGGCCCGCAGTGCTGGATCGGGCCGGATGTCGAGATTGGCGAAGGCAGCGTGCTTTATTCCGGCGTCAAGATTTATTCCGGCTGTCGCATCGGCCGACGTGCGATTCTTCATTCCGGCGCGGTGATCGGCGCCGACGGCTTCGGCTTCGCGCGCGAGGCGGGCGGCGCCTGGGTCAAGATCGCCCAGACCGGGCGCGTGCTCATCGGCGACGACGTCGAGATCGGCGCCAACACTACCATCGACCGCGGCGCGCTGGGCGACACGGTGATCGAAGACGGCGTCAAGCTCGACAACCAGATCCAGGTCGGCCACAACGTGCGCATCGGCGCGCATAGCGCCATCGCCGGCTGCGTCGGCATCGCCGGCAGCGCGCGGATCGGCGCGCGCTGCACCATCGGCGGCGGCGCGATCATCCTCGGCCATCTGGCGCTGGCCGATGGCGTGAATGTGTCGGCCGGCACCCTGGTCGGCAAGTCGATCGCCGCACCCGGCAGCTATACCGGTTCCGTGCCCTTCATGGCCCACGACGACTGGCAGAGAAACTTCGCCCGCCTGCGCCACCTCGACGCGCTGGCCGATAGAATACGCGCCCTCGAAAAGCGCCTGGCCGAATTGGAGAACAAGTCATGACCCAGATGGACATCCACGAGATCCTCGAATACCTGCCGCACCGCTACCCGATCCTGCTGGTCGATCGCGTGCTGTACCTCGTCCCCGGCGAGCGCATCGTCGCGCTCAAGAACGTCACCATGAACGAGCCGTTCTTTCCCGGCCACTACCCGCATCATCCGGTCATGCCCGGCGTGCTGGTGGTCGAGGCGATGGCGCAGACGGCGGCGATCCTGTCGTTCAAGACCATGGGCGCCAAGCCGGACGACAAGTCGGTCTATTATTTCGTCGGCATCGACGGCGCGCGCTTCAAGCGCCCGGTCGGCCCCGGCGACCAGCTGATCATGGAAGTCGGCATCACGCTGAACAAGCGCGGCATGTGGAAATTCTCCGCGCAGGCCAAGGTGGACGGCCAGGTCGCCTGCGAGGCCGAACTGATCTGCACCGTGCGCAAGCTGGAAGAGTGAAATGCCAGCGGTTATTCATCCCACCGCGTTGATCGACTCCAGCGCGCGGCTGGGCGAGAACGTCACGATCGGCGCCTATTCCGTCATCGGCGCGGACGTCGAGATCGGCGCCGGCACCACGGTCGGCCCGCACGTCGTCATCGAGGGGCCGACCCGCATCGGCCGCGACAACCGCATCTACCAGTTTGCCTCGCTCGGCGCCGCGCCGCAGGACAAGAAATACGCCGGCGAGCCGACCACGCTCGAGATCGGCGACCGCAACACGATCCGCGAGTTCTGCACCTTCAACCGCGGCACGGTGCAGGATGCCGGCGCGACGCGCGTCGGCAGCGACAACTGGATCATGGCCTACGTCCATCTCGCCCACGACTGCCAGGTCGGCGACCACACCATCTTCGCCAACAACGCGCAGCTGGCGGGCCATGTGCATGTCGGCGACTGGGCGATCCTCGGCGGCTTCACCGTCGTGCACCAGTTCGTGCGCATCGGCGCGCACTGCATCACCGGCATGGGGTCGATTCTGTTCCAGGACGTGCCGCCGTTCGTGACCGCGGCCGGCAACCCGTGCGCCCCGCACGGCATCAACAGCGAGGGCCTCAAGCGGCGCGGCTACGCCCCCGAGACCATCGCCGCGATCAAGCGTGCCTACAAGACGCTCTACCGCAGCGGCCTCAAGCTGGAGGAGGCGGTCGCCGCCATCGCCGCCGATGCGCAAGCGCACGGCGAACCCGCGCCGCTCGCCGTGCTTGCCGATTTCCTCGCAGCGCCGGGTCGCGGCATCCTCCGATAAATCCCATGACGCGCATTGCCCTCGTGGCGGGCGAAGCCTCGGGCGATCTGCTGGCCGCGCACCTGATCGAGGCGCTCAGGCGCCGCCTCCCCGGCGCCGAGTTTTGCGGCATCGGCGGCCCGAAGATGCAGCGCGCCGGCTGCGACGTCTGGTGGCCGGCGGAAACCCTCGCCGTGCGCGGCTACGCCGAAGTGCTGCGGCATTACCGCAAGATCGCCGGCGTGCGCCGCGCGCTGCTCAGGCGCCTGCGCGCCGATCCGCCCGACGTGTTCATCGGCGTCGACGCGCCCGATTTCAACCTGTGGCTCGAAACGAAACTCAGGCGCGCCGGCATCCGCACCGTCCATTACGTCAGCCCCTCGATCTGGGCCTGGCGCGGCGGCCGCGTCAAGCGCATCGCGCGCGCGGTCGACCGCCTGCTCGCGCTGTTTCCCTTCGAGCCGCCGCTCTACGAAACGGCGGGCGTTGCCGTCAGCTATGTGGGCCACCCGCTGGCCGACGTGCTGCCGGTCGAGGTCAGCCGCAAGGCGGCGCGCGAGCGTCTCGAACTGCCCGGGAAGAACACGCCGGTCTTCGCCTTGCTGCCGGGCAGCCGCCAGTCGGAAGTCCACTACATGGCGGAGCTGTGCATCCGCACCGCCGGCCTGCTGCGCGAGCGCTTCCTCAACGCGCTGTTCCTCGTGCCGCTGGCCACGCGCGAGACGCGCAACCTGTTCGAAACCGAACTGTGGCGGCTCGGCGCGCAGGAATGGCCGCTCAAGCTGCTGTTCGGCCATGCGCAGGACGCGCTGGCCGCCTGCGACGCGGCGCTGGTCGCGAGCGGCACCGCCACGCTCGAGGCGGCGCTGCTCAAGGCGCCGATGGCGATCGCCTACCGCATGTCGCCCTGGTCGTGGCGCCTGATGAAGCGCATGCGCTACCAGCCCTGGGTCGGGCTGCCGAACATTCTGGCCGGCCGTTTCGTCGTGCCAGAATTCCTGCAGGAGGATGCGACGCCGGAAAATCTCGCCCAGGCGCTCGGCAACCTCGTCCAGGACGCCGAAGTCAGGCTGCGCCTCGACCGCTGCTTCACCGACCTGCATCGGCAACTGCGCCAGGACACCGCCGAGAAGGCGGCGGCGGCGATCCTGCCGCTGCTGTCGCCTGCATGATCTGCGGGGTCGATGAGGCCGGCCGCGGGCCGCTGGCCGGGCCGGTCGTCGCCGCGGCGGTGATCCTCGATCCGGCGCGGCCGGTCGCCGGCCTGGCCGATTCCAAGAAGCTCAGCGCCGCGCGCCGCGAGAAGCTGGCAGTGGAAATCCGCGCCCACGCATTGGCTTGGCATGTGGCCGAGGCGACAGTGGCGGAAATCGACGAACTCAATATCCTGCAGGCGACGCTGCTGGCGATGCAGCGCGCGGTGGCCGGCCTCGCCATCGCGCCGGCCGAGGTGCTGATCGACGGCAACCGCTGTCCGCATCTCGCGATCCCGGCGCGTGCGATCGTCGGCGGCGATGCGACGGTCGCGGCAATTTCCGCCGCGTCGATCCTCGCCAAGACCGTGCGCGACGCCGGCATGCTCGAACTGCACGCCCGTTATCCGGCTTACGGCTTCGACCGCCACAAGGGCTACGGCACGGCGGCGCACTTGGCGGCGCTCGCGCGGCACGGCCCCTGCGCCGTGCACCGCCGCAGCTTCGCGCCGGTGCGCGAGCAACTGGAACTGTTCGCATGAAGACGCTGACGTCGCGCGACAATCCGACCTTCAAGGAACTGCGCGACCTGATGCGCGACGCGCGCCGGCAGCGTCAGGAGCAGCGCACGCTGATCGAGGGGACGCACCTCCTCGCCGCCGCGCTGGACCACGGCGTGCCGCCCGACCTCGTCGCGGTGAGCGAGAGCGCGGCCGCGCAATCCGAGATCGCCGCGTTGCTGGCGCGCCTGCCGGCCGTGCCGGCGGTCAGCCTGCGCGACGCGCTGTTCGACGAGATCAGCGAGTTGGCGGCGCCCGCCGGCATCCTCGCGCGCATCGCGATCCCGGCCGCGCCGGCCGACCTGCCGGCCGGCGACTGCCTGCTGCTCGACGCGGTGCAGGACGCCGGCAACGTCGGCACCCTGCTGCGCACCGCCGCCGCCGCCGGCGTGCGCGACGTGCTGCTCGGCCCGGGCTGCGCCGGCGCGTGGACGCCGCGCGTGCTGCGCGCCGCGCAGGGCGCGCATTTCGCGCTGGCGATCCGCGAGCAGGCCGAGCTGCCGGCGTTCCTGAAAAGCTATCCGGGCGTTTCCGTGGCGACGGTGGCGCGCGACGGCACGCCGCTCTACGACCTCGACCTCGCGCCGCCCGTCGCCTGGCTGTTCGGCAACGAAGGCGCCGGTCTCGCGCCGGCGCTGGTCGCGGCGGCCGGCCGGTGCGTCACCATTCCGCTCGCCGCCGGCAGCGAATCGCTCAACGTCGCCGCCGCGGCGGCGGTGTGCCTGTTCGAAATGCGGCGCCAGCGCGCCGGACGTACAATGCGCAAACTCGGCGCTGGCGAGGCGGCGCCCCGATAGGAGAGTCCGATGGAGTTCGCGTGGTGGCATTGGGCGGTGGCCGGCATCGTGCTGATCGTCGCGGAACTGGCGGTGCCTTCGTTCGTGCTGATCTGGTTCGGCGTCGGCGCCCTGGCGGTCGCCCTGGTCGTCGCGCTGGCCGCTCCCGGGCTGACGGCGCAACTGGCGATCTGGCTGTGCGTTTCGCTGGTCCTGGTCGCGGGCTGGTTCAAGCTGTTCAAGCCGAACATGCACAAGACGCGCATCGGCATGGCCGACGCCAACGTGACCGGCGAGATCGGCATGCTGGTGCGCGACGTCGCGCCCTACGAGAAGGGGCAGGTGCGCTTCCAGAAGCCGATCCTCGGTGCGGACGTCTGGGACTGCATCGCCGACGAAGCGATCAGGAGCGGCGAGCGCGTGCGCGTGCTGGACGTGGAAGGCAGTTTTCTCAAGGTCGGGAGGGCCTGAACATGACAGACATGATGATTTTCGTCATTGCACTGCTGGTCCTCGCGGCCATCACGCTGGCCAAGGGCATCCGCATCGTGCCGCAAGGCGAGGAATGGATCGTCGAGCGGCTCGGCAAGTATCACAGCACCCTGCATCCCGGCCTCAACATCATCATTCCCTACCTCGACCAGGTCGCCTACAAGCTGGTCACCAAGGACATCATCCTCGACGTGCAGGAGCAGGAGGTGATCACGCGCGACAACGCGGTGATCGTCACCAACGCCATCGCCTTCATCAAGGTCACCGACCCGATCAAGGCGGTGTACGGCGTCACCGATTTCTCCGAGGCGATCCGCAACATGATCATGACCACGCTGCGCTCGATCGTCGGCGAGATGCAGCTCGACGAGGCGCTGTCGAACCGCGACCGCATCAAGGCGCGGCTGCGCGAGGCCATCGCCGACGAGGCGATCGACTGGGGGCTGACGGTCAAGTCGGTCGAGATCCAGGACATCAAGCCGTCGCCCTCGATGCAGAAGGCGATGGAGATGCAGGCCGCCGCCGAGCGCGAGAGGAAGGCCATGGTGACCAAGGCCGAAGGCGAGAAGCAGGCGACCATCCTGCAGGCCGAGGCGCGCCTCGAAGCCGCCCACCGCGACGCGACCGCGCAGGTGACGCTCGCCGAGGCGAGCGCCGAGGCGATCAAGCGCGTGACGGCGGCGATCGGCGAGCACGAAGGACCGATGCGCTACATGCTCGGCGAGAAATACGTGATGGCGATGACGAAGCTCGCCGAGTCCAGCAATGCCAAGACGGTGCTGATCCCCGGCGACCTGCAGGAGACGCTGCGTTCCGTGCTGGGTCGCAAGGCCTGACGCGACCGGTCAGGCGAGCGCGGCGCGCCGCTGCCGGAAGCCCAGGGCGCTGGCGAACAACAGAGCGTCGAGCACGGCGGAGGTGGCCGCCAGCGGCAGCAGCGTGCCGTCGTGGCTCAAGCCGATCCACGTGCCGGTAATGAAACCGACGACCATCGTGAAGAAGCCGAGCAGGCCGGCCGCCGCGCCGGCCTCGCGCGGAAAGGGTGCGACCGCGCCGGTCTGCGCGCAGGGGAAATTGATGCCGTGCGCGCCCATCGTCAGGAACAGGCAGCCGACGACCACCGTCCAGTGGCGCACCCCGGCCAGCGCCAGCGCGAGGAACAGCAGCCCGGCGAACAGCGACAGCGTGGCGCCGGCCATCACGCTGCGCGCCAGGCCGACGCGCACCAGCAGCCGGCGGCAGACGATGGTGCCGAGCAGGTAGCCCGTCACGCCGAAGGCGAAGCCGTAGCCGTAGTATTCGGTCGGCACGCCGAGCACCTTGATCAGCACGAAGGACGAGCCGGAAATGAAGGCGAAGATCGCCGCGTACGACAGCGCGCCGGGCAGGGCATAGGCCCAGAAAGACTCGGCGCCGGCGAGGCGGCGGTAGATCGCGAGCAGGTGGCGCGGCTGGGTGGCCGCCGGATTGCGGTGGGCGTTGGTTTCCGCGAGCAGCCGTGCCGCGGCGGCCGCCAGCGCGACGCAGAACAGCGTATGGAAGACGAAGGCGGCGCGCCAGCCGAACCAGACCTGCAGATAGCCGCCGAGAATCGGGCCGAAGATCGGCGCCAGCGCCAGCAGCGAGCTGGCCTTGGCGAGCATCTGCGCTCCTTCGGCCGGCGCATAGACGTCGCGGATCAGCGCGCGGGCGACCACCGCCGCGGTGCAGCAGCCGACCGCCTGCACGAAGCGCGCGGCGACCAGCAGCTGCAGGTTCGGCGCCAGCGCGCAGGCGAGGCTGGCGACGATGTAGATGCCGAGGCCCCACAGCAGCACCGGCCGGCGGCCGAAGCGGTCCGACAGCGGGCCGCTGATCAGCTGGGCGACGCCGAAGCCGACGACGAACAGCGAGAGGGTCTGCTGCACGGCCGCCGGCGATACGCCGAAATCGGTGGCCAGATGCGGCAGCGAGGCCAGATAGAGGTCGGTCGACAGCGGCTGCAGCATCAGGCAGCCGGCGATCAGCCAGAGGATCGCGGCGGGATTCAAGGCCTCAGACCTTGTCGCGCATCAGCCGCGCCTTCTCCCGCTGCCAGTCGCGCTGCTTTTCGGTTTCCCTCTTGTCGTACTGCTTCTTGCCCTTGGCCAGCCCGATCGCCAGCTTGACGCGCCCCTTGCTGAAGTGCAGGTCGAGCGGCACCAGCGCGTAGCCGGCGCGTTCCACCTTGCCGATCAGCCTGGCGATCTCGCGCTCGTGCAGCAGCAGCTTGCGGGTGCGCACCGGATCGGGCTTGACGTGGGTCGATGCGGTCGTCAGCGGGCTGATGTGGCAGCCGAGCAGCCACACCTCGCCGTCCTTGACGATCACGTAGGCTTCCTTGAGCTGGACGCGGCCGGCGCGGATCGACTTGACCTCCCAGCCCTCGAGCACGAGCCCGGCCTCGAGCTTCTCCTCGATGAAGTAGTCGTGGAAGGCCTTCTTGTTTTCGGCGATGCTCATGGACGGGGAGGAAAGACGGCGCGGCGCGCTAGAATTCGCGCATTCTAAAGCACCGCCCTCCGCACAGCCTGCTTATGGCCCTCGTCGAGAAATCGGTATTGATCCCGCGCACGCCCGCCCAGATGTTCGAGCTGGTCGATCGCGTCGAGGACTATCCGCAGTTCCTGCCCTGGTGCGGGGGCACGGAGCTGATCGCACGCACGGCCGAAGTCACGGCGGCGCGCATCCACGTCAATTACCATGGCATCAAGCTGAACTTCGCCACCGAGAACCCGAAGGATCCGCCGCACCGGATGGATATCGAGTTCCGCGAGGGGCCGTTCCGCCGCCTCGACGGCGGCTGGAAGTTCACCGCGCTCGGCGATGCCGGCTGCAAGGTCGAATTCCGGCTGCATTACGAGTTTTCCAGCAAGCTGCTGGAAAAGGCGCTCGGGCCGGTATTCGGCCACATCGTCACCACCTTCGTCGACTCCTTCGTCAAGCGGGCCCACCAAGTCTATGAATAATCCAGACGAGACCATTCACATCGAAGTGACCTATGCGCTGTCCTCCCGGCAGGAGGTCGTTGCGCTGACGCTGCCGGCCGGCAGCACGCTGCAGCAGGCGCTCGAGGCCTCCCGGCTCGCGGAAAAGTACCCGGAAATCGATCTGGCCAAGGGCAAGTTCGGCATCTACAGCAAGCTGGCACGGCCCGACACCGTGCTGCGCGACCGCGATCGCGTCGAGATCTACCGGCCGCTGATCGCCGATCCGAAGGAGGTGCGCAAGCAGCGCGCCGCGGAAGGCAAGGTCATGAAGAAAGGCGGCGGCGCGGCGGAGGAGTAGCTACTTCTTCGGCGGCGCCTTGCACCACTCGTCGACGGACTTGCGCGCCCGGGCGAGCTCCGCATCGCGCACCGCGCCGTCCAGCGCGACGCGCTCGCCCTTGTCGTCGATGGTGAAGCGCGCCTGACCCGACTCGAGCGAGGCCAGGTTGCTGCGGGCGCGCCGACAGTTATCCTCGCGTTGCCTGGCCTGGGCGGGATCCTCCGCCTTCCCGTCTTCCGGCTCGGCCTTGCCCTGCTTCTCGCGCTCGGCGAACTGGCGTTCGGCGGCCGCCTTGCGCGCCGCCTCGACATCGGCGGTCGCGCTCGGCGCCGCCGGCAGCTTGCGCGCCGCCGCATCGCGTTCCGCCGGCGGCCGGTCGCCGTAATGGACCTTGCCGCTGGCGTCCTTCCAGGAATAGACCTGGGCCGTGCCGGTGGCCGGCACCAAGGCGAGGAGCAGCGGGGCAATCATGGCGGCAAGCTGGCGTGCATTCATGGCGTTTCCTTCCTTCGCGCTCGGGCTCGGGGGAGCGGTTTGCTCGGCATTGGACAGCCCCGTATAATAAGGGAAACACTGAACAAGCCGTCG
>DDXW01000039.1 GCA_002347285.1 Rhodocyclaceae bacterium UBA2250
GATTAACGTTGGGACACTAGTGATTTGGCATCCATTAGAGTCGCTGCTATCCCCTTGCTGCCCCCTTAAATGACCGTGCCTGAAACGCTTGAATTAGAACCAGCTAGCTCGCCAGAAACCACCCCCGGTTCTATCGGGTGTGCAATGCGCCCCATCGCCGAGCGCTGGCAGGAAATCATCCAGCAGGTTAAACGCGAATACCTTTCCTCGACCCAGTCCTATCCTTGGATCGTCGGCTTCTCCGGCGGTAAGGATTCGACCGTCGTTGCCCACGCTGTATTTGAAGCCCTACTTGCCATTCCACCCTCACAGCGCCAAAGGCCAGTTCACATTGTGTCGAACGATACATTGGTGGAGAGCCCGTTGGTGATGGCGCATCTCAATGACGTCACAGCGCAAATCAAGTACGCGGTAGACAATCTCAATCTGCCGATTACCGTTGCCCGAACGCATCCGAAACTAACTGATACCTTCTGGTCCCTCTTGATTGGGAAAGGCTATCCAAGCCCCAATTCACAAATGCGTTGGTGTACTGACCGACTGAAAATTCAGCCAACCGGTGGATATATTAAAAAGTATATTTCTGATTATGGGTCTGCCATTGTCGTCCTGGGAGTGCGCCGCAGCGAAAGCAATCGACGGCAACAGACAGTGGATCGATACCAAAACGTCCGCGGACAGAATCTGAATGAGCATGGCACGATCCCAAATGCATACGTCTATAGGCCAATTGTTGATCTTAGTACAGATGACGTTTGGGATATACTGGGTTCATTTTCGGCTCCGTGGGGAGGGACACACACAAGGTTGTTCCAGCTCTACCGCGACGCTGAAGGTGGGGAGTGCCCGGTTGTTCTGAGTAAAGATGAAGCACCTGGGTGTGGCACGCCAAATAGCCGCTTCGGATGCTGGACGTGTACAGTAGTCGAGAAGGATCGTAGCCTTCAAGGATTTATCGATGCTGGAAAGCATATCTATCAGCCCCTGGTTGCTTTCCGTAATTGGCTCATAGAGATTCGGAATGATCCAACACGGCGAAGCGCAATACGACGAAACGGGCGCCTTACATTTGCCGGAGATGGAAAACACATTCTTGGTCCATTCACGATCCAGACTCGCAAAGAAATTCTCGAGAAGCTTCTCGAGGCTCAGGCGCAATTCGGCGGACAGCTAATTTCAAACGAAGAGCTAGACATCATTCACAAGATCTGGGCAACTGAACTTCAGAACGAGGGGAGCGTGGCAGATGCCTGACGAACATTTCGAAGAAGCAACGTTGATGGATCTTCCCTTGTGGTCTGACGAGGCTGCGAAGAAAGTTCTTGAAGAGGTTTGCGCACGTAATAACGTGCCACCAGATGTATTGACTGATCTAGTTGCACTTCAACGAGAACGACAACACCAGGAGCGAGCGCACGGCATTTTCTTGCGTTTTGAAGAAATCTTGGGGCGAATGGACTAAAGGGGAGATAAGCCTTGTGGATTTCAAAGATTGAGCTAACAAACTTCAAGAGCTACCAACACGCTGTCTTTGAGTTTCCCGAACCCGCTAACGGTGAAAACATCGTTGTTATCGGTGGTCTGAATGGCTATGGCAAAACCTCGATTCTCGAAGCCTTGTATCTGTGCCTCTACGGTAAGGACGCTATCGTTCACCTAGCCCGCGCCGGTTTAAAGACAGACGAAATACGAGGCTACCCATCATTCTTGGAACGCGCTCTCAATGGCGAAGCCAAGCGAGATGGACAGGACCACATGAGTGTGCGGGTTGTGGTCAATCTGACCAAGAACCGTGGGTTCGATATTCTTCGACGGTGGTTCTTTCGGAGTGCAACCGGTGAATGGGTGAACGAGGAAGAGGCCATCGTTCGCGAAATCACGCGAGGTGTTCCCGGAACACCGAAAACTGACGGCAAAGCAAATTTTCTGTTGTCAGACCTTATGGACGATTATTTCGTCCCGGCTCACGTTGCACCGTTCTTCTTCTTCGATGGCGAAGAGGTCAAGAAGCTTGCCGATCAGTCGCGCATTGAACAAGTAAAGCAGGGTCTAGAAGGGCTGCTTGGAGTTGTGTTGTTGCGTAATCTAGCTGAGCGCCTACGAAACTTTGAGGCAGGGCGCCGCTCGACCATTGCGACAGTCGACGATGAAAATATTGAGAGACTACTTGAGGCTCTCACTGCTGACGAAGCTCGTTTGAAGGAGCTTCAAGATGATGCGAAGGGAAGTCAGAAAAAGCTTGAATCGCTCAAGGCCGAGCGGCAATCGCTTATCGACCGGATAACATCATCTGGTGGTGGTGGCGGCGATTTTTCAACCGTTAAGGAATTGGCAGAAAGCCGGGAGCAAGTCCGCGTCGAACAACGCGAGATACAAAAGGCACTCGAAGGAATTCTTGCAGATAAACTGCCCTTCCACCTAATGCCAAAAGGCCTTATTGATGGCTTCAAGAAGCAGCTCCTGAGTGAAATCAATCTAGCAGGGTGGCAAGCAGAATGTCGCGCCCTAGAGCCGAAGCGTGACAAGTTTGAAGAAGCGTTCCTTGGTGCTGCTGACCCCCCAATCTCTCCAGGTCTGACGCAAGAGCAGCTGGCTGCAGTCAAGACTAGAATTCAAACAGCATGGGCCTCTCTCTTTCACCCACCACCTAACGATTGCGCCGAGATTGTTCTTCATGAATACCTGCATGAAGGGCTGCGCCACAAAGCCCTGCAGTTTTTGGACTCGATTGCAGTTGGGAAGCAGGAGGTCGAAGATCTCTTGTCGAGGCAGCGCGCTTGTGTTGATCGAATCGAAGAGCTAAATCGCAAGATTTCCAGAATCGAGGGAATCGACAGGGATGGCACGCTTACCGAGCTGAAGCGCCAGCTTGCCAAAGTCTCAGAAGACATCGATTCGACAGAGGATCATATTCGGGACGGCGATCGCGGTATCCACGGCCTTGAGGCGACGGTTAACCAAACCCGCGCCCGTTATCTGCAGGAAAGTAAACGCCGTGACGACACCAGTCCGGTTCGGGAGCTTTTAGGCAAATCTGAACGGGTACGGGCGGTAATCGATCAGGTTATTCCCGCGCTCTTCCCGCTAAAGGTCAAAGCGCTACAGACCGCGATGACCCGAGTCTATAAGCAGCTTGCTCACAAAGGACAGGTCGACAAAATTGTTATCGAGAACGATGGAACGACACATATTCTCGGTAAGACGGGGAAAGAAATTTCATTTGACCGTTCGGCGGGCGAAAATCAAATCTTTGCGACAGCACTCATTGCCGGTTTGGCTGAAGTATCTGGAGTGAAAGCACCGTTGGTTGTTGATACACCCCTCGGACGCCTCGATAGCAAGCATCGGGAAAGGATCTTTGAGTTCTGGATCGGCAACGCTAATCGGCAGGTGATCCTGCTATCCCAGGATAAGGAAATCGATCCGGACTTCTATGAACGGATCCACAAGCATGTTTGCGCCACCTATCTCCTGGAACATATGGATGTTGGCGATAGCATCGGACGCACTACGGTCAAGGTAGGAGAGTACTTTGGAGCCGCGAAATGAGTGACCTTGATGTCCAAGCGGTACTGAGTTCCCGATATCGTACTAGCCAGGAAGCCGACCGCTACACAGATCAGCTGCGCCTTAACCTTGGTCTCTCAACCAAAGCCCAGGTGGCACGGCTTGCTATTGGTAGGTCTCTTGCGCTTGGAAAATTCGCCGACACACCGGTCGACGCCAAGGGATTGGACATCCCCGCTATGTCTCTTTTTTCGCTGGCCGACATAGCCGCGTGGGTTGGAATGTTGGTGACCCATTCGATTGAGCACGGAGGTCCGGTAGTTAACTCCATGGACGCATTCCGCACTGCCATTCGAATGCATTGGCATCGCGGTGCGACGGCTCTTTGGGCAGACTGGAAGAGCTCTGACGAAAATCCGGATCGGTTTATCGAAATGTTGATTTCCCGGCGGACAGAGATGCCGGAGCTTGCTGAGACGACGCAGCAACATGAAGAAGACGTTGGCAACCTTCCAACCAGTGCCCCTACGGATGACGCAGTAGCGCTAACGAAGGCGCTTGATGAGCTAGGAATTAAGGTCCAAATTAAGGAGCCGATTCACGGCCCTCGAATAACGCGGTACCGAGTGTTCTTGGTGAACCTAGCCGACTCGTCCAAGCTGAAGCGAAATGTGTCACAGCTTGGCTTAGCCCTAAACCTCGGAAATCATTTACCCACCATCACGAATGGCGACGAAGCCAAAATGATGTTCATTGATCTGCCGCGGCCAAAGTCCTCCTGGAAGACGGTCGGGATCGATCGACTTAAGGAATGGGCATACAGCGGGCCGAACAATCCAAATCAACTGATGGTCTACCCTGGGGTCACCGTAACTGGCGAAGATGTCACTTTTGATCTCGTAACAGCACCCCATTTGCTCGTTGCTGGCACCACTGGATCGGGTAAGAGCGTCTGCCTCCATTCGCTCATTCTGTCTCTGCTCCTACGGCACAAACCCGATACGCTCCAACTTGCACTGATTGATACGAAGCAAGTTGAGTTCGCTCCCTATGCGAAGTTGCCGCATCTATATCAACGTTCAATTGTGACTGAAGTCGCTGAGGCGAAGGGTCGCCTCATGGACCTCGTGGCTGAAATGGAAGCTCGTTATGCGCAGTTCCAGCGGCTTGGGGTCACGAACTTGGCAGAGGCTCGCCGCAAAGGATTTCAGGCGCCATTCATCGTCACCTTGATCGAGGAGATGGCTGACCTAGTTCTGCAGGATGATGATATCGAGCCGCTCATTGTTCGGCTTGCTCAGAAGGCCCGCGCAGCTGGTATACATCTAGTGTTGGCTACACAACGCCCGGATTCTGACACCTTCTCTGGACTGATTCGAAGCAACATCCCGGCTCGCATAGCTCTGGCGGTGCAGAAGGGGACGGAGTCGACGATCATCCTGGATGAACGCGGCGCGGAGAACCTACTGGGTGCCGGCGATATGCTGATCCGGCTACCGGGGGAGCTACCGGTTCGGACCCATGGAGTTTTTGTAAGGCTGGAGGATCTGATTCAACTAATTTCAAGCATCAGCAGATCTAGCTAGTTTCTTGCCTATGACACCTCTTTTGGACACATGTCATTCGGCTGTAATGATCGGTCAGGCCAAGTAACCGCCGAAGGAAACAAAAAGGCCGGGGAGCTTCCCCGGCCTTTTTTCAGCTTTCTATCCGACAGGCTATTTTTCCTATCACATTCACCATAGCGTCTCGCGCTCGGCGCTCGACGAGATGCGGTGGATGCTCAGGTCGGCGCCGTTGAATTCTTCTTCGGCGTCGAGGCGGATGCCGACGGCGGCTTTCAGCGCGCCGTAGACGGCGAGGCCGCCGGCGAAGGCGATGCCGACGCCGAGCAGCGTGCCGGCAAACTGGCTCATGAAGGCGACGCCGCCCAGGCCGCCGAGCGCCTGCGCGCCGAAGATGCCGGCGGCGATGCCGCCCCAGGCGCCGCACAGGCCGTGCAGCGGCCAGACGCCGAGCACGTCGTCGATCTTCCAGCGGTTTTGCGTGATGGTGAACATGACGACGAACAGGCCGCCGGCGATGCCGCCGGTGGCCAGCGCGCCGAGCGGGTGCATCAGGTCCGAGCCGGCGCAGACGGCGACGAGGCCGGCGAGCGGGCCGTTATGCACGAAACCGGGGTCGTTCCGGCCCATCGCCAGCGCGACGAGCGTGCCGCCGACCATCGCCATCAGCGAGTTCATCGCGACGAGGCCGGAGACCTTGTCGAGCGTCTGCGCGCTCATCACGTTGAAGCCGAACCAGCCGACGATCAGGATCCAGGCGCCGAGCGCGAGGAAGGGGATCGACGACGGCGGATGGGCGCCGGCGATGCCGCCGTCCTTGTGGTAGCGGCCGCGCCGCGCGCCGAGCAGCAGCACGGCCGCCAGCCCGATCCAGCCGCCGACCGCATGCACCACCACCGAGCCGGCGAAGTCGTGGAACTCGGCGCCGAACGCCTCCTTGAGCCAGCCCTGGATGCCGAAGGCCTGGTTCCAGGCGATGCCCTCGAAGAAGGGATAGACGAAGCCGACCAGCAGGAAGGTGGCGGCGAGCTGCGGGTTGAACCGGGCGCGCTCGGCGATGCCGCCCGAGACGATCGCCGGAATCGCGGCGGCGAAGGTGAGCAGGAAGAAGAACTTGACCAGGTCGTAGCCGCTCTTCGCCAGCAGGGTTTCGGCGCCGTCGAAGAAATGCACGCCGTAGGCGATGCCGTAGCCGATGAAGAAATAGGCGATCGTCGACACCGAGAAGTCGCAGAGGATCTTGACCAGCGCGTTGACCTGGTTCTTCCTGCGCACCGTGCCGAGCTCGAGGAAGGCGAAGCCGGCGTGCATCGCCAGGATCATGATGGCGCCGAGCAGGATGAACAGCACGTCGGCGGAAGTCTTGAAGTTCTCCATGTTGGTGCTCCCGGAATCAAAATGGGGAGCATTGGAGCAACAAGCATTCCAGGGAGGCTAACCCATTGGTTTCAACGGGTTGGATTTGCTCCGGCGCGGGCGGGCGCCTTCCCCGCACCAAGCCGGGCAGCGGGCGGCACCGCTTTGGTGCGGCGGGGCGGACGCGGGCGTTCAGGCATTCAGGGATTGTGCCAGTGCGGCAGCAGCACCCACATCCGGCCCGGCTGCTTCATGCGGCCGGCGAGCGCGCCGGCGGCCGGGCCGCTGCCCCAGTAGAAGTCGGCGCGCACCGGGCCGCGGATCGCGCCGCCGGTGTCCTGCGCGAGCATCAGGCGGGTAAGCCGCTTTTCACTGTTTGGCTCGCTGTTCGGCTGCGTGGTCGCCAGCCAGACCGGGCTGCCGAGCGGCACGTGGCGCGGATCGACGGCGATCGAGCGCTCCGGCGTCAATGGCACGCCCAGCGCCCCCGGCGGGCCGTTGCCGGTGGCTTCCAGTTCGCGGAAGAACACCAGGCTCGGGTTGGCGTTGAGCAGTTCCTGCAGGCGCTGCGGGTTGCGCTCCGCCCAGGCCTTGATGCCCTGCATCGAGGCTTCGTTGGCCTTGATCTCGCCGCGCTCGATGAGCCAGGTGCCGATCGAGCGGTAGGGATGGCCGTTCTGGTCGGCGTAGCCGATGCGCACCCGGCCGCCGTCGGCGAGCTCGACCTGGCCGGAGCCCTGGATCTGCAGGAAGAAGAAATCGACGGGATCGTCGAGCCAGAGCAGCGCGCGGCCGGCGCGGCGGGTTTCCTCGGCCGACCATTCGGCGCGGCTGTAGTAGGGCACCAGCTTCCTGCCTTCGATGCGGCCGCGCAGCCGCATGTGCTTGAGCTCGGGGTAGAGGTCGGCGAGTTCGACGACGATCAGGTCGTCGGGCGGCCCGAACACCGGCACGCCGTAGGGCGGCCGCGGCGCGCGGCTGCCGCGCACCACGGGTTCGTAGTAGCCGGTGACCAGCCCCTCGCGCCCGCCGTCGGGATTGGTCAGCGCCCAGGGGCGGAAATTCTGCTCGAACCAGGCGCGCACTTCTGCGGGCGCCGCCTCGCCGGCGCCGAGTTTCTGCGCCGACTCGCAGGTGGCGAGCCAGAGCGGGCGCTTGGCCAGCGTCGCGCACTCGGCGCGGAACAGCGCGAGCGCGGCGGCATGGTCGTCGCTCTCCCAGCCCGGCAGGTCGCTCCAGGCGGCCGGCTGCAGCGGCTTGGCGGCCGGCTTGGCGGGTTCGACGCCCGGGCAGGGCGGGCAGACAGGCGGGGGAGGCGGCATCGCCGCACAACCGGCGAGCACGATCAGAAAGGCGGAGAGTGTTAAATTGCGGCGCATCATTTTTGAAAGCTTACCCGATGCAAGGACTGGACACATTGATCTCCCGCCTCGAGTTGCTGGTCGCGCGCGCCGAGGCGTTGCTGCCCCCGCCGCCGGCGCCGCCGGACTGGAACGCCGTCGCCTTCCGCTGGCGCGGCCGCCTGGAGCCGGTGCGGCATCCGCACAGGATCCGCCTCGCCGACCTCAAGGGCGTCGATGAGCAGAAGGCCGCGATCGAGCGCAACACGCGCCAGTTCGTCGCCGGCAAGCCCGCGAACAACGTGCTGCTCACGGGGGCACGCGGCACCGGCAAGTCGTCGCTGATCAAGGCGGTGCTCGACAAGTTCGCGAAGCAGGGGCTGCGGCTGATCGAGGTCGACCGCAACGACCTGGTCAACCTGCCGGAGATCATCGACCTGGTCGCCGGCCGGCCGGAACGCTTCATCGTCTTCTGCGACGACCTTTCCTTCGAGGCCTCCGAGCCCGGCTACAAGGCGCTCAAGAGCGCGCTCGACGGCTCGATCGCCGGCGCGCCGGCGAACCTGCTGATCTACGCCACCTCGAACCGCCGCCACCTGATGCCGGAGCGCTTCGCCGAGAACCGCGAGACCGTGCACGGCGACGACGGCGAGATCCATCCGGGCGAGACGACCGAGGAGAAGGTCTCGCTCTCCGAGCGCTTCGGCCTGTGGCTGTCGTTCTATCCGTTCGACCAGGACCACTACCTCGACATCTGCGCGCACTGGCTGCGCCAGCTCGGCGTCGCCGAAGACTCGGCGCCGGCGGGGCGGCCGCAGTGGCGCCAGGAGGCGCTGCAATGGGCGCTGCAGCGCGGCTCGCGCAGCGGCCGCGTCGCCTGGCAGTTCGCGCGCGACTTTGCCGGCAGGCATTCCGGCAAATGAAGGTTACCGAAGTCGCGGCGGCAGTCATCCTGCGCGCGGACGGCAGCTTCCTGCTCGGCCAGCGCGCGGCGGACACCTTCTATCCGGGCTACTGGGAGTTTCCCGGCGGCAAGGTCGAGCCGGGCGAGACGCCGCGCGATGCGCTGGTGCGCGAACTGCATGAGGAGCTGGAAATCGAGGTGACCGCGGCGACGCCGTGGATCGTGCGCGAGCACGTCTACGAGCACGCCCACGTGCGGCTCAACTTCTTCCGGGTGACCGGATGGCGCGGCGAACTGCGCGACCACGTGCATGCGGCGCTGGCATGGCAGCGGCCCAGCGCGCCCAGCGTGGCGCCGATGCTGCCGGCCAACGCGCCGGTGCTCGCGGCGCTCGCGCTGCCGGATGCCTATGGCATCACGCATGCGTGGCGGATCGGCGTCGCCGCGCAGCTCGCGGCGCTCGATGCCGCGCTGGAGCGCGGCCTCAGGCTGGTGCAACTGCGCGAGGGCGCGCTGCCGGAGGCGCAGCGCGAATCCTTCGTTTCCGCCGCCGTGGCCCGCTGCCAGCGCCATGGGGCGCGGGTGCTGGTGAATGGCGACGCGCAGCTCGCGCGCGCGGCCGGCGCCGACGGCCTGCACCTGCCGGCGCGCCAGCTGATGGCGCTCGACCGGCGCCCGCCGTTTCCGCTGGTCGGCGCCTCCTGCCACGAGCGCCGCGAACTCGAGCACGCCGCGCGGCTCGGCCTCGACTTCGCCGTGTTCGGCCCGGTGCGGCGGACCGCGACGCATCCCGGCGTGGCCGGCATCGGCTGGGAGGGATTCGGGAAGGCTGTCGCCGGCCTGCCGCTGCCGGTCTATGCGATCGGCGGATTATCCGCCGCCGAGTTATCGGACGCGCTGGGCGCCGGCGCGCAGGGCATCGCCGCTATTCGCGCGGCGTGGCCGGCGGCGGCTCCGTCGCGTTGAAATCGTCGGCCGGCGCGCCGCCGGCGATCCGGTGGCCGTCGTTCGCCCAGGCGCCGAGGTCGATCTGGCGGCAGCGCGCGGAGCAGAACGGCCGGAACGGGCTGTCCGGCCCCCAGACGACGGGCGCGCCGCAATGCGGGCAATTGACGATGCGCGTATTCATGGCGTGTTCTCGATCAGGCGACTATCCGCTCGCGCTCCGTGAGCGGCAGCGCGCGCATGACGGACTTGTGATCTTTCGCAATCACATTCAGCAGGACAAGCGCAGGCCCGGCCGGGGCGCGGTCGCCGCGCTCCCAGTGCCGCAACGTCGCCACGGAAAACCCGAAGCGGGCGGCGAATTGCTCTTGCGTCATGCCGACACGCTGGCGCAGTTTCCGCACGTCGACATCATGCGGCCGATAGACCCGCACGCCCGCGCCGGCTTTCTCGCCTTTCGCGTGCGCTATCGCTTCCGTCAGTCCCGCCTTGATGCTTTCGAATGCCTTGCCCATGATTCAGTCTCCCAGCCAATGATCTACCAGCATTTCCACCAGCCCCGCCAAGTCGTTGCGCTCCGCCTTGCTCAAGTTTGCCCGCTCATTTTTCGCAAACAGGGTCAGCAAATAAAGCGGCATCGCTTCGCTATGGACGTAGTAGATAACCCGCACGCCGCCGCTTTTACCCATGCCGGCCCTTGCCCAGCGCAGTTTCCGCACGCCGCCGGTTCCTTCGATCAGGTCGCCGGCTTTCGGATGCGCCGCCAAGTAGGAAACCACGTCCATCCGCTCCGCTGCCGTCAGCAACTTTTCGGCGCGATGCAGGTAGGCAACAGTCTCGGCGACGGTTTGCATTGTCTAATCCAATGGATTACATGATAGCGCATTGCGGGGGCGAAGCAATGCCCTTCGTTTTCTTTGCAGCGCGCCGGGACGGTGCGGCAGGTTCCAATTCGCGCGGAGTTTTAGTTCCGGCATCACGCCCGCAAGCGGGGCATGAGTCTGCACTGAAACTGCGTTTCAGAGATTGCAGAAGGTCAGCTCGAACTCGACGTCGGCTTCCAGCTGGCGCGGCCGCATGTCCATGTCGGGGACGGTGAAGCGGATGTTGAGGGCGTACTTGTTCGCGCTGATCTCCGGCACGGCAGCCTGGCTGCGCGGCACGCGCAGGCGGATCAGCTGCGCGGCGCGGCCGGACAGCATCTGCTGGAAGGCGCCGCGCACTGCGAGCTGGCGCTCGGGACGCCCGGAGGAGCGCAGCAGGCGCAGCACGATGCCGAGGCCGGCGCGGATCGGCAGCAGCGGCGTGATCCAGCCGGTCAGGTCGTGGCCGCGCTGGGCCGCGTCGCGGTTGAGCCAGAAGTGGTAGGCCGGCAGGTCGAATTCGCACACGCCGCCCGGAATGCCGATGCGGTTCCTGATGCTCATCAGCCAGTCGTTCTCGCGCAGGTACTGGCCGGTCTTGCCCTGCATCGCCAGCAGCGCGGCGGACGATTGCTCGATTTCGTAGAGCGCGCCGGAGAGGGCGTCTTCCGAGATGTCGGGGTTGTTGCGGAACGACAGCAGGATCTGGCGCTGGCGCTCGAGTTCCTGCACGAGGTCGAACTTGAGGTCGGCGCGGCCGACGATCTCGAGGATGTCGAAGAGCGTCACCAGGGCCACGTGGTGCTCCTCGGGCCCCTCCGCCGCGATGAAATGGAGCATCCGCTCGAACAGATCCTCGAGCCGCAGCAGGGTGCGAATGCGCTCGTTCAGCGGATAGTCGTAAGTGATCACGCGGCGGTCCCGGAAAATTTAGGGAATTCTGAACGAATTATCCGCGATTCTCAACACGAACTCGGCCAGAAACCTCCCGCAATCATGGAGTTCGAACGCGAACCTAGCGGCGTTTCGCCAGCGCCAGGTACTTCGCGTGCAGGGCGTCGACCTGGGCGTCGAGCGCCGCCAGATCGGCCGCGTTGTCGATGACGTCGTCGGCGGCGGCCAGCCGTTCGGCCCGGCTCGCCTGCGCGTCGAGGATCGCCTGCGCCTCCGTGCACCGCATCCCGCTGCGGGCCATCACGCGGGCGATCTGGGCCTCTTCGGGGCAGTCGACGACGCAGATGCGATCGACGCGCTCCCGGTAGCCGCCGGACTCGACCAGCAGCGGCACCACCAGCACGACATAGGGAAACTCGGCGCCGGCGAGGCGGCGCTGGACCTCCTCGGCGCTCGCTTGGCGGATCAAAGGATGCAGGATCGCCTCGAGCCGCCGGCGCGCCGCGGGGTCGGCGAACACGAGGCGGCGCATCGCGGCGCGGTCGAGCGCGCCGTCGGGCGCGATCACTCCGTCGCCGAACGCGGCGCGGATCGGGGCGATCCCGGCACCGCCCGGCGCGGTCAGCCGGTGCGCGATCGCGTCGGTGTCGACGACGGCCGCGCCGCGCGCCGCGAAGCGCTCGGCCACCGCGCTCTTGCCGCTGCCGATGCCGCCGGTCAGACCGACAACGAGACTCATTGAATCGTCTTCTCGTCTGTTTCGGCGACGGGCGCCGGCGGCTTGGCCGGCACCGCCGGGGCGATGCGCAGCTTTTCCGGGTCGATCTGCTGCGCGAGTCGCGCGGACTCGCCCTTCCTCTCCGGCGTGCCGAGGTAGCCCTGGCTCCAGAGGAGGAGCGCCAGGTTGACGAGCAGCAGGACGAGGAAGACGAGCCGCATCGGCGCTGCGCCGGCCTCAGCCCACCTTCGGCAGATGCCTGAGGGATTCCTGGATCGCCTCGGCGGGGTACTCGAAGTCGGTCAGCTTGCCGGCGAAGTAACTTTCGTAGGCCGTCATGTCGAAGTGGCCATGGCCGGACAGGTTGAAGAACAGCGTCTTCGGCTCGCCGGTTTGCTTGCAGCGCAGCGCCTCGTCGATGCAGGCGCGGATGCCGTGGCAGGACTCGGGCGCCGGGATGATGCCCTCGGCGCGCGCGAACATCACGCCGGCCTCGAAGGTGGCGACCTGCGGCACGGCGACCGCCTCGATCAGCTTCTCGTGGTGGAGCTGCGAGACCAGCGGGCTGTCGCCGTGGTAGCGCAGGCCGCCGGCGTGGATGCCCGGCGGCATGAAGTCGTGGCCGAGCGTGTACATCTTCATCAGCGGCGTGTAGCCGGTCGCGTCGCCGTAGTCGTAGGCGTAGACGCCCTTGGTCAGCGTCGGGCAGGAGGCCGGCTCGACCGCGACGCAGCGCAGGTTGCTGGCGCGCTTGTCGCCGGCCGCCTTGTCGGCCAGGAAGGGGAAGGCCGCGCCGCCGAAATTGGAGCCGCCGCCGCAGGGCGCGAAGATCATGTCCGGATATTCGCCGAACTTCTCGAACTGCTTCTTCGCCTCGAGGCCGACGATGGTCTGGTGCAGGATGACGTGATTCAGCACCGAGCCCAGCGCATACTTGCTGCCGGGGGTCGTCACCACCTCTTCGACCGCCTCGGAGATCGCGATGCCGAGGCTGCCCTGGTTGTTCGGATCCTGCGCCAGCAGGTCGCGGCCGGTCTTGGTCAGGTTGGTCGGGCTGGCGAGCACCTCGCCGCCCCAGGTCTGCATCATCAGGCGGCGGTAGGGCTTCTGCTCGTAGCTGACCTTGACCATGTAGATGCGCACCGGCAGGCCGAACATCTGGCCGGCGAAGGCCAGCGAGGAGCCCCACTGGCCGGCGCCGGTTTCCGTGACCAGGCGCTTGGTGCCGGCGACCTTGTTGAACCAGGCCTGCGGAATGGCGGAGTTCGGCTTGTGCGAACCGGCCGGCGAGACGCCCTCGTACTTGTAGAAGATCTTCGCCGGCGTGCCGAGGATCTTCTCGAGGCGCTCGGCGCGGCACAGCGGGCTCGGCCGCCACAGCGCGTAGGCTGCACGCACTTCGTCGGGAATCGGAATCCAGCGCTCGGCCGACATCTCCTGCTCGAGGATCGGGCCGGGGAAGATCGCCAGCATCTGCTCCGGACCGACCGGCTTGCCGTCCGGCCCGAGCGGCGGCGCCGGCGGGCTCGGCAGATCGGCGGCGACGTTGTACCAGTGCGTCGGAATTTCCGCTTCGTCGAGGATGATGCGCGTCTGACCCATGGTTTTCTTCCCTCCCGCGAGATTTATTAGGAAACCGAAACATACTGCAACGGCGCTTGCGGTCAAGGGCCGCCCGCACAAGCCGGGGAAAATCGTCTAAGGAACATCTGAACAAGTAGC
>DDXW01000027.1 GCA_002347285.1 Rhodocyclaceae bacterium UBA2250
CAACATCATGAAGTTCACCGAAGGCGGCTTCCGCGACTGGGCGTATGCGCTGGCGCAGAACGAATTCGGCGCCAAGCCGATCGACGGCGGTCCGTGGTGCTCGTTCAAGAACCCCAACACCGGCCGCGAAATCGTCGTCAAGGACGCCATCGCCGACGCCTTCCTGCAGCAGATCCTGCTGCGCCCGGCCGAGTATGACGTGATCGCCACGCTCAACCTCAACGGCGACTACATCTCCGACGCGTTGGCCGCGCAGGTCGGCGGCATCGGCATCGCCCCCGGCGCCAACATCTCCGACCATTACGCAGTGTTCGAGGCCACCCACGGCACCGCGCCGAAGTACGCCGGCAAGGACTACGTGAACCCCGGCTCGCTGATCCTCTCGGCCGAAATGATGCTGCGCCACCTCGGCTGGAAGGAAGCCGCCGACCTCATCATCAAGTCGATGGAGGCCGCCATCGCCGACAAGATCGTCACCTACGACTTCGCCCGCCTGATGGAAGGCGCGAAGGAGGTGAAGTGCTCCGAGTTCGGCAAGGCGATGATCGAACGCATGTAAGTCGCCGCCCGGCAGCGGGCAAGAAAAAAGGCCTGCCGGGTCGTCCCGGCAGGCCTTTAGCATTCTGGAAGCAGCTTAGGCCTTTTGAATGTTCGAAGCCTGCTTGCCCTTGGGGCCCTGCACGACTTCGAAGCTGACCTTTTCACCCTCTTTCAGGGTCTTGAAGCCCTGCATGTTGATCGCGGAGAAGTGCGCGAACAGATCCTCGCTGCCATCGTCCGGGGTGATGAAGCCAAAACCCTTGGAATCGTTGAACCACTTGACGGTACCCGTTGCCATAAAACCTCTTTCATAAAACGTGACATATACCCGGTCCTTCCAAACAGCCTGACCGGCGAAATGTTTGTGTTGCAAGCTCTCGACAGCGCGGATACACGACTGAATTCAGCAGGGTTTGAAGCACTGAGTGGAAGCTTGAACCAAACACCGCCGCCTTTTACGCAGTTTTCCTTGGCGCGTCAACTTTTTTTCATGTTGCATGACAGCATCAAGCCGCGCTCCGACCGGAGCATGCAGCATGCGAAGCTTGGCTCGGTTCCGGCGAGGCGGCGCTGAAAGCGGGTTTTACCGCGCTTTTCCCCTGATGGCGGCGCAGTTGCACGGTGTTTGATTCGCTTTACAATCGATTCATGAGTACGCAGAAACGAATGACTGCCAGCACGGGCATCGCTCTTGAACCGGAACGGCAACGTCTCAAACCACCACGGCTCTTCAAGGTGGTGCTGCTCAACGACGACTTCACGCCGATGGATTTCGTCGTGGTGGTGCTGGAGAAGTTCTTCCGCATGAATCGCGAGCAGGCGACCATGGTGATGCTGAACGTGCATCGCCAGGGACGCGGGATTTGCGGCGTGTTCCCGCGCGACATGGCGGCCACCAAGGTTGAGCAGGTAGGCGCATTCGCGCGGCGGCACCAGCACCCGCTCGCCTGCGTGATGGAAGAAAACTGAAAAGGAAATGAAAGGACTGGGATGATCGCGCAAGAGCTTGAAGTCAGCCTGCACATGGCCTTCGTCGAGGCGCGCCAGAAGCGCCACGAGTTCATCACGGTCGAACACCTGCTGCTCGCGCTGCTCGACAATCCATCGGCTGCGGACGTGCTGCGCGCCTGCGCCGCGAATATCGAGGAACTGCGGCGCGAAGTCACCAACTTCATCGACCAGCACACGCCAACCGTCCCCGGCGACGGCGAGATCGACACCCAGCCGACGCTCGGCTTCCAGCGCGTGATCCAGCGCGCGATCCTGCACGTCCAGTCTTCCGGCAAGAAGGAGGTCAACGGCGCCAACGTCCTCGTGGCGATCTTCGGCGAGAAGGATTCCCACGCCGTCTATTTCCTCCAGAAGCAGAACATCTCGCGGCTCGACGTGGTGAACTACATTTCCCACGGCATCACCAAGACGCCGCAACCGGCCGGCAAGAGCGAGGAGAACGCCGAACCGGAAGCCGAAGCGCAGCAGCAGAACAGCGCGCTCGACAACTTCACGCAGAACCTCAACCAGCTGGCGCTCACCGGCAAGATCGATCCGCTGATCGGCCGCGAGAAGGAGCTCGAGCGCGTGATCCAGACGCTGTGCCGCCGGCGCAAGAACAATCCGCTGCTGGTCGGTGAAGCCGGTGTCGGCAAGACGGCGATCGCCGAAGGCTTGGCGCGCCGCATCATCGAGGGCCGCGTGCCCGAGATTCTGGCCGGCGCCACGGTATACGCCCTCGACATGGGCGCCCTGCTGGCCGGCACCAAGTACCGCGGCGACTTCGAGCAGCGCCTCAAGGCCGTGCTCAAGCAGCTCGCCGACGATCCGCACGCGATCCTGTTCATCGACGAAATCCACACGCTGATCGGCGCCGGCGCCGCCTCGGGCGGCACGCTCGACGCCTCGAACCTGCTCAAGCCCGCACTGTCCTCCGGCACCATCAAGTGCATCGGCGCCACCACCTACAACGAGTTCCGCGGCGTGTTCGAGAAGGACCACGCGCTTTCACGACGCTTCCAGAAGATCGAGGTCAATGAGCCGTCCGTCGAGGAAACCGTCTCGATCCTGCGCGGCCTCAAGACGCGCTTCGAGGAGCATCACGGCATCAAGTATTCCGCCGCGGCGATCACCAACGCCGCCGAACTCTCCGCCAAGTACATCACCGACCGCCACCTGCCCGACAAGGCGATCGACGTGATCGACGAGGCCGGCGCGGCCCAGCGCATCCTGCCGAAATCGAAGCAGAAGAAGCTGATCGGCAAGCAGGAGATCGAGGAGATCGTCGCCAAGATCGCGCGCATTCCGCCGCAGCACGTCTCGGCCGACGACCGCTCGGCGCTGAAGAACCTCGACCGCGACCTGAAGAGCGTGGTGTTCGGCCAGGACGCCGCCATCGACGCGCTGGCCAAGGCGATCAAGATGTCGCGCTCGGGCCTCGGCAACCCGCAGAAGCCGATCGGCAGCTTCCTGTTCTCCGGCCCCACCGGCGTCGGCAAGACCGAAGTGGCGCGCCAGCTCGCCTACTGCATGGGCATCGAGTTGATCCGCTTCGACATGTCCGAATACATGGAGCGCCACGCCGTCAGCCGCCTGATCGGCGCGCCGCCCGGCTACGTCGGCTTCGACCAGGGCGGCCTGCTCACCGAGGCGGTGACCAAGAAACCGCACGCGGTGCTGCTGCTCGACGAGATCGAGAAGGCGCACCCCGACATCTTCAACATCCTGCTGCAGGTGATGGACCACGGCACGCTGACCGACAACAACGGCCGCAAGGCCGATTTCCGCAACGTCGTGATCATCATGACCACCAACGCCGGCGCCGAAGCGCTGCAGAAGACCGCCATCGGCTTCACCGCCAACAAGCAGGCCGGCGACGAGATGGCCGACATCAAGCGGCTGTTCACGCCCGAGTTCCGCAACCGCCTCGACGCGATCATCTCCTTCAAGGCGCTCGACGGCGAGATCATCCTGCGCGTCGTCGACAAGTTCCTGATGCAGCTCGAAGGCCAGCTGCACGAGAAGAAGGTCGAAGCGATCTTCACCGACGCCCTGCGCGCCTGGCTGGCCGAGAAGGGCTTCGATCCGCTGATGGGCGCGCGGCCGATGGCACGCCTGATCCAGGACACCATCCGCGCCGCGCTCGCCGACGAACTGCTGTTCGGCAAGCTGGTGCATGGCGGCAAGGTCACCATCGATCTCGATCTCAGTGATCCACAAGGCGAGAAGGTGAAACTCGGCTTCGATCCCCCCGTTTCCACCGTTCCCGCCAGCACCGCACCCGCCGCCTGATGATGACCTTCGCCACCACCGACCTGTGCGACGCCTACGAGGGCAAGGTGCGCATTGCCGCCCCCATTTTCCGTTCCTTCGGCGGCAAGCCTTCCTTTCATGGCCGTATCGCCACGTTGAAGCTGTTCGAGGACAACGGCCTGGTGCGCCAGACGCTCGACACGCCGGGCGACGGCCGCGTGCTGGTGGTCGACGGCGGCGGCAGCCTGCGCTGCGCGCTGCTCGGCGATCAGCTCGCCGCGCTGGCGGTTGCGAACGGCTGGGCCGGGGTCGTCGTCTGGGGCTGCATCCGCGACAGTGCCGCGATCGCCGGCATGGAGCTCGGCGTGTTCGCCCTCGCCCCCCATCCGCAAAAGACCGTCAAGAAGAATCTCGGCGATGCCGAGATCGCCGTCACTTTCGCCGGCATCGATTTCGTTCCCGGCGAATGGCTCTATGCCGATGCCGACGGCCTGATCGTCAGCACCCAGCCGCTGCACGGTTGAACTTCCCGCCCTACCTCCGCCTGGCGCCGCCTCGCCAGCGCCGAGTTTGTCGAGCCATCAATTATTTCTAACATATGTCTTATATAAGACACTTGTTGCTTCGCAAAAACACTTCTATACTGCGCGGCAGTGCTTCACTCACTCCACCTCAATCCCTTCATGAGAGGATCCGAACATGACCGATCGCAAAGCTCAAATCGCCGCCCTGGAAAAGGACTGGAAAGAAAATCCCCGCTGGAAAGGCGTCAAGCGCGGCTACACCGCCGAGGACGTGGTGCGCCTGCGCGGCTCCGTCCAGATCGAATACACGCTCGCCAAGCGCGGCGCCGAGAAGCTCTGGGAAAAGGTGAATGGCGGCGCCAAGAAGGGCTACGTGAATGCCTTCGGCGCGATCACCGCCGGCCAGGCGATGCAGCAGGCGAAGGCCGGCCTCGAGGCCGTCTATCTGTCCGGCTGGCAGGTCGCCGCCGACGGCAACACCTCCGAGACGATGTATCCGGATCAGTCGCTCTACGCCTATGACTCGGTGCCGACCATGGTCCGCCGCATCAACAACACCTTCAAGCGCGCCGATGAGATTCAGTGGAGCCGCGGCATCGAGCCGGGCAGCAAGGAATACATCGACTACTTCCTGCCGATCGTCGCCGATGCCGAGGCCGGCTTCGGCGGCGTGCTCAACGCCTTCGAGCTGATGAAGAACATGATCGCCGCCGGCGCCGCCGGCGTGCACTTCGAGGACCAGCTCGCCGCCGTCAAGAAGTGCGGCCACATGGGCGGCAAGGTGCTGGTGCCGACCCAGGAAGCCATCGAGAAGCTGATCGCCGCGCGCTTCGCCGCCGACGTGATGGGTGTGCCGACCATCGTGCTGGCGCGCACCGACGCCGAGGCCGCCAACCTGCTGACCTCCGACCACGACGCCAACGACAAGCCCTTCCTCACCGGCGAGCGCACGCAGGAAGGCTTCTACCGCGTCAAGAACGGCCTGGAGCAGGCCATTTCCCGCGGCATCGCCTACGCCCCCTACGCCGACCTCGTCTGGTGCGAGACCGGCACCCCCGACCTCGGCTTCGCCCGCGAATTCGCCCAGGCCGTGCTGGCCAAGTGCCCGGGCAAGCTGCTCTCCTACAACTGCTCGCCGTCGTTCAACTGGAAGAAGAACCTCGACGACAAGACCATCGCCAAGTTCCAGGACGAGCTCTCGGCGCTGGGCTACAAGTACCAGTTCATCACGCTGGCCGGCATCCACATCAACTGGTTCAACACCTTCCAGTTCGCCCACGCCTACGCGCGCGGCGAAGGCATGAAGCACTACGTCGAACAAGTGCAGGAGCCGGAATTCAAGGCGCGCGAGCAGGGCTACACCTTCGTTTCGCATCAGCAGGAAGTCGGCGCCGGCTACTTCGACGACGTCACCACCGTGATCCAGGGCGGGTCGTCCAGCGTCAAGGCGCTGACCGGCTCGACGGAGGAGGAGCAGTTCCACTAAGCAGCTTGGATCTCTCGGTACAGAGGGAGTGGAGTGAAGAAGCCGCACCGGGCAACCGGTGCGGTTTTTTTCTCAATCGGCGCGCGCCAATCGGACTGGGATCACGCCATCAGCGGCTGTAAGCATTGGCCAGCCGGGCACGCATCAGCAGGGTTTTCCCATCGACGACCTGTCCTGCGGCGCGAATTTCGCCGCCGGTGAGTTGCGCCACCTGAACCGCGCGCTGGGCGGCGACCAGCGCGCCGCCGGCGCCGCCGCCACCCGCGGGCACCAGTCCGGAGTAGGAAGTCACATGGCCGTGGATGTCGATTTCGGCCAGCTTCATGTCTCCCCGCCAGATTTCGGCGTAGGTGGACGCGGGCAACTCCCGTGCGCTGCTCGTTTGCAACGCCTGCGCCCCGGTCGAGACCGAAACGGTTTCGGCGGCGACGCCACCCCGCTCGGCCTCGCCGGCAATAGCCGGCATCGCCTGGGTCGCCGGGGATTCGTTCCGGGCATGCCGCGCAGTTCTGCCCTGCGGGTCATTGTCCGTCGTACCGGAAGACGGGATGAGTGCGGGGTTTAGCGGCGAGATCTGCATGGCGTTCTGGCAATGGGCGGTGACACACCGGAATGCACTGCACAGGCTGTGCCAAGCAGCCTTTCTTCCTAATCTTCAGTCGGTTATCGACAATCCCCATTCCACCGCAGGCAAGTTATGCCGCCATGGCGGCAAAACGCGCACCCTCTCGACCGCAGCGCACCGAGCGACAGCCGCTCAGCCGGCCGGATCGCACTTGATGGCATACTCGCCGTGTCGATACCGCACGGATTCCCGCATGCCATCACGTCAGCATTCACGCGATCAGATCATCGAGCTGCTTTCGGGCATTTCCCTGTTTTCCGGGCTCGAACCGGATCTGCTCGACGAACTCGCCGACGTCGGTGAAATGGTCAGGCTGCCGGCGCGGCACCGGCTGTTCACCAGCGGCGAACCGATCGAGGCCGCACATTTCCTCGTCTCGGGCTCGATCAAGCGCAGCACCCAGCTGGCCGATGCGGTCGAGAAGGTGCTGGAACTGGTGCGGCCCGGCCAACTTGTGGCGATGAGCGAAGTCTTCGGCGCGACCACCTACGTCTCGTGCGCCCAGGCCGTCCATCCGAGCACCCTGATCGCCATCCCGGTTGCCAGGCTGACGGAGATTGCCGGCCGCCACCCATCGCTGAGCCTGCGGCTGCTGACAACCATCGCACGGCAACACCATGCCGCCGAATTCGAGGTGATCTCGCATCACGCGCTCCCGGGTGCCCAGCGCGTCCTGGATTACCTGCTGCACCTCGCCGGCGACCGACGCGATATCGCCGGGGAGACCACCGTGGAACTGGATGCCAGCAAGAAGCTCATCGCCGCCCGGCTCGACATGACGCCGGAAACGTTTTCGCGCATGCTGCGCCAGCTGTCATCGGATGGCATGATCGTAGTCCATGGCCGTCGCATCCACATCCAGAACGCAACTCTGACCAAAGGCAGCACGGGCGCTGAGCAGCGTCGCCGCGCGCCCCTGCATTATTCGCGGACGGAGCAAATGGCGAAAAACCGGCGCCGCCCCTCGCCGGCGGCGCTGGTCAACCTCTGCGGCCGGCATCGCATGCTGTCGCAGCGCATGGCGACGTGCTGGTGCATCAACGCACGCAAGATCGTCGCCGGGCCGGCGCGTGGCGCGTTGCGCAAGTATCGCGAGCAATTCGAGCGCAATCTGGCGCAGGTCGGCGCGCTCGTCCAATCCCTCGCGCCGGAGTTGCATCGCGAAATCGATCTCCTCGGCGGACTGTGGACCGCCTACCGCGACCTGCTCTGCAGCCACCCGCCGGCATCGGCCGATGCCGATGCGGTGTTCGATCTGAGCGAGCGCATCCTGAGCGCAGCCGACGCATTGACGGCCGCCGCGGCGCGTGCGGCCGGCACGCCCGAGGCGCGTTGCGTTAACATCGCCGGGCGCAACCGCATGCTCACCGCCCGAATCGCGAAGCTGTTCCTGTTCCAAGACTGGGGCGTGCGCAGCACCGAAGCGAGGAAGCTCATGACCGCTGCGCGCCGCGAATTCGACGCCAACATCAACACCCTGACCGGCTGCGGAGGCGAATCCCCGGAAATCGCCGCGCAATTGGTCATCGACGTCGAGCAATGGCGCGCCCTGACCTCCATCATCGACAGCCCCGCTTGGTTCGGAATGGCGGACGGCCATGCCCGCGAGGTGCTCGCGGCGAGCGACGAACTGCTGCGCCATCTCGACACCACCGTGAAGCTCTATGAACACCTGGCGGAGAGGAAATCCACCGCCGGCACGGCGGCCGTACCGCCCTGATCAGCCGAGCCGGGCTGCCAGCTTGTCGCGCAGTTCCGCGAGATCGATCGGCTTGGCGATGTAGTCGTCCATGCCGGCGGCGAGGCACTTTTCGGCGACGACCGAATTCACGCCCGCCGGCTCGAGGGAAAGTTCCAGCTTGCCCGCCTCGATGCGCGCCAGATCGATCAGCTCGTTCACCAAGGCCAGCAGGTGTCCGCCGGCGCGTTCGATTTCCCGCGCCTGATCCTTGAACTCTTCCGCCAGCGCGGGCGCATGCGTCAGCAGTTGCGCAAAGCCGATGACAGCGTTGAGCGGCGTCCGCAGCTCGTGGCTCATGCTCGCCAGGAATTCGCTCTTCGCGCGGCTGGCCGACTCGGCCGCCTCCTTGGCGGCGAGCAGCGCCCGACGCGCCTCCTCCAGCTCGGAGATGTCGTGCGTGACGACCACCGCATAGTCCGCCGCGCCGGCCCCCTGGCTGTAGGGATAATAGGTCACCGCGCATTCGCGCAATCCGAGCTTCGGCAGCTCGACCAGCGCCTGATGCGCCAGCGGTCGGCCCTCGGCGAACACCCGCTCCAGCTCCGGAGCGATGAAGCTGCGATAGCGCTCCTGCCCCCAGACTTCCGCGGCAGTCTGGCCGATGACCTCGTCGCGCCGCCGCTTCAGCAAGGCGCACCAGGCATCGTTCACCGCTTCGTAGCGATGCTCCCGGTTGATCACGCTCATCGCGCGTCGGGAACGGCATTGACGATGAACTCGTAGCGCCTGAGCATCCGCTCGTGTTCCCGCGTTTCGCGGTTGAGCCGCAGGCTGCCCATTTCCACCACGGAAAAGCGCCGCGCGCTGGCGAGGGTGAAGACGGCGAAGACCAGCAGCAATGCACCCGTCGCCACTGAGATGCTGGTGCCCTCGACGAGCAGGCGCAAGACGAACATGCCGACGGCCGGCAGCGTGAAGAGCAGCAAGGAAGTCCGATCGAGGGAAAACGCCGAGATCGCCCCGCCCATCAAGCCGGTCAGCACCAGGGCCAGGAAGAACTCCTGGTCGATCTGCTGCTCCGGAAACAACAACAGGCTGACGAGTCCCCAAGCCAGGCCCGTGGCGGCGACGCCGATGCGAAAGCGCACCAGCCAGATCCTGCTGTCGGCAGCCGTCGTCGCCGAGCGCCGATAGGCGACGGCGATCGCGCCGCGATAACCCAGCGAGCCTCCCAGCGCGGCCAGCCAGAGCGCCATGGCCCATGGCTCGGCACCGACCCACAGCAGCGGAGCGAGGATGGCGGCGATCTCGCCGGGCGCGCAGCCCCGCCAGCGCCGAGTTTCATTCGGCCCTCACTCCGCCCTGTCCCAGTAATCCGGCCGGCCGTAGTTGTCCCGCAGCAGGTCGATGAACAGCCGCACGCGCAGCGGCAGATGGCGGCGCTGCGGGAACACCGCGTGGATGCCGACCGGCGGCGTGGCGAATTCGTCGAGCACCGACACCAGCCGCCCCCAGCGCAGGTCGTCGCCGACCTCCCACAGCGAGCGCCACGCCAGCCCCATGCCGGCCAGCGCCCACTCGTGCAGCACCGCGCCGTCGTTGCAGGCGAAGCGTCCGGGCGGCTTGAAAAGGATCGGCTTGCCGGCGACCACGAAGTCCCAGCCCGGCTGGGTCGGCAGCGACAGGCAATCGTGCGCGGCCAGATCGTCGAGCGAACGCGGCACGCCCTTGCGCTGGAAGTAGGCCGGGCTGCCGACCACCACGCGCTTCATCTCACCGAGCCGCACGGCGACGAGGCTCGAATCGACCAGCCCGCCGAGGCGCACCGCGCAGTCGATGCCTTCGCCGACGAGGTCGACGGTGCGGTCGGAAAGATCGAGGCTCGCGCTCACCTCGGGATGCGCGCGCAGGAATTCGAGCAGCAGCGGCGCGACGTGCTTGCGGCCGAAGCCGGCCGGCGCCGTCACCTTCAGATGGCCGCTGGCGCGCGCGCTTCCCAGCGACAATTGCGCCTCGGCATTGGCGAGGTCGGTGAGGATGCGCTGGCAGTCCTCGAGGAAGGCCTCGCCCTCCTGCGTCAGGGTCAGCTTCCGCGTCGTCCTCGTCAGCAGGCGCACGCCGAGCCGGTCTTCGAGCGCGTCGAGGCGCCGGCCGATGATCGCCGGCGTCACGCCCTCGCCCGCCGCTGCCGCCGTGAGGCTGCCTTTCTGCGCCACCCGGACGAAGGCCTCCAGCTCTTTCAGCTTCGACATTTTTTACATTTAGTATTGAATTAATTGCCGTTATTGTGACTTATCTTGCAACTTTGTGTCGAATACACTGCGGTCATCTATAAGACCCAGTGGAGAAAACCATGAGCCTGAACCTCCCCGCCGGCGTGCAGATCAACGCCCCGATCCATCCCCGCTTCGACGAGATCCTGACCAAGGACGCGCTCGAACTCGTCGCCAAGCTGCACCGCGCCTTCGAGCCGCGCCGCCAGGAGCTGCTCAAGGCCCGCATCGCACGCCAGGCGCGCATCGACGCCGGCGAGATGCCCGACTTCCTGCCCGAGACCGCGCACATCCGGGCGGGCGACTGGAAGGTCGCGCCGCTGCCCAAGGCGCTCGAATGCCGCCGCGTCGAGATCACCGGCCCGGTCGAGGCCAAGATGATCATCAACGCCTTCAACTCGGGCGCCGATTCCTACATGACCGACTTCGAGGATTCCAACAGCCCGAACTGGTTCAACCAGATTCAGGGCCAGGTGAATCTCTACGACGCCATCCGCCGCAAGCTCACCTTCACCAACGAGGCCGGCAAGGTCTACCAGCTGGGCGACAAGATCGCCACCCTGCAGATCCGTCCGCGCGGCTGGCACCTCGACGAGAAGCATGTGCTGGTCGACGGCCAGCGCGTCTCCGGCGGCCTCTTCGACTTCGCGCTCGTCTTCTTCCACAACGCCAAGGAACAGGTGGCCCGCGGCGCCGGCCCGTTCTTCTACCTGCCGAAGATGGAATCGCACCTCGAGGCGCGGCTGTGGAACGACATCTTCTGCCTGGCGCAGGACCATATCGGCCTGCCGCGCGGCACCATCAAGGCCACCGTGCTGGTCGAGACCATCCTGGCCACCTTCGAGATGGAAGAAATCCTCTACGAACTGCGCGAGCACAGCGCCGGCCTCAACGCCGGCCGCTGGGACTACATCTTCAGCGCGATCAAGAAGTTCAAGCGCAACAAGGATTTCTGCCTCGCCAACCGCGGGGCCATCACCATGGAAGTGCCCTTCATGCGCAGCTACGCGCTCGCCCTGGTGCAGGCCTGCCACAAGCGCGGCGCCCCGGCGATCGGCGGCATGAGCGCGCTGATCCCGATCAAGAGCGATCCGGAAGCGAACGAAAAGGCGCTGGCCGGCATCCGCCACGACAAGCGCCGCGACGCCAACGACGGCTACGACGGCGGCTGGGTCGCGCACCCCGGTCTGGTGCCGATCGCGATGGAGGAATTCGTCAAGGTGCTCGGCGACAAGCCGAACCAGTGGGGCAAGCAGGTCGAAGGCAAGTTCGGCCCGCAGGACTGGCTCGACTTCCGGCCCGAGCAGCCGATCACCGAAGCCGGCCTGCGCAACAACATCAACGTCGGCATCCACTACCTCGGCTCCTGGCTCGCCGGCAACGGCTGCGTGCCGATCCACAACCTGATGGAAGACGCCGCCACCGCCGAGATCAGCCGCTCGCAGGTCTGGCAGTGGGTGATCTCGCCGAAGGGCAAGCTCGATGACGGCCGCAAGGTCACCGCCGAGATGGTCAAGGCCATGATCCCAGAAGAACTCGCCAAGGTGAAGGCCACCGTCACCGCCAACGGCGAGAAGACCGAAACCTACGACCAGGCCGCCGGCATCTTCGAGAAGATGGCCCTCGCCGACGAGTACCCCGAGTTCCTCACCCTGCCGTTGTACGAAGCGATGGAGTAAGGCTTACGCAAAACTCGGCGCTGCCAAGGCGGCGCCGATCAACGAAAAACGGCGCACCGGGTATCCGGCGCGCCGTTTTTTATTGTCGACTCGAATATTGGCACTGGCGGGACAGCAATTGTGGCAAAAGTCCCGTGCACAAGGCCATCGAATAGGGCTGTCAGGATTCGAATACCCACATCTCCTCTCGCCTCAAGCAACTGCAGAACCTCTTGGGCTACAAAACGCTTAGGGGCACGCTGATAAGTACCCTTTCGTGTTTCGGCCGAGTTACGGGCATTCGTCACGAGACTACCATCCACACCACAACGACGCAGAAAAGAGTCGAAATCCCGGTGAGAGTAAAACACCTCGGCCAATGCGTCTTCCATCAGTTTTAGCGCCGTCGGATTGAATCGGCTAGTCATGATTCGTCATCGCCCCAGATACAGGTGTCGGGAGTAGGCTTCCGGTTAGGATTTCATACAGCGGCAGGTTGATGTAGTAGTTGCTCCGTCCCACCTTGCGCTTGTGCAGGAAGCCACCGGCCACCAGCGCCTCCAGATACTTGGTCGCTGTCAGCCGTGACACTTTCAGATCGTGTTCGATGAACTCGATCTTGGTGTAGGGGTAGGAAAACAGGTTGTTGATCAGGTCCTGGCTGTAGAAACGGTAACCGGCGCGAATGCGGTGCTTGTAATCCATCAGCAATGCCTTGATGGCCTGGATGGTGGCGATGCCGTCGGCGGCGGTTTGCTCGACAGCGGCGAGCATGTAGAGCACCCAGTCTTCCCAACTGTCTCGGTCGCGAGTTTCCTGCAGCAGGCGGTAATAGTCGGCCTTGGTGCGTACGATGTGGCGTGAGAGATAGAGCACGGGGATGTCGAGCAGGCCCTGCTTGACGAGGTAGAGCACGTTGATGATGCGCCCGGTGCGGCCGTTGCCGTCGTAGAAGGGATGGATGCTTTCGAACTGGTGATGGATCAGCGCCATCTTGATCAGCGGATCGGTCGCGAACAGCGCGTCGTCGTTGATGAAGCGCTCCAGGTCGCCCATAAGGGCAAGGATGTCGTCCGGGTTCTGCGGCGGCGTATAAACGGTACGACCGCCGTCGCCCTTGAGCGCCGTGCCCGGCAGCTTGCGGAAGCCTGCGCGGTTGCGCTCCAGCTCGGCCTGGATGTCGATGATGTCGTTGTTGGTCAGAAGGCCTGTCTTGCGCACGGCATCGAAACCGACGCGCAAGGCCTGGCCGTAATAGGCCACTTCCTTGGCCGCCGCACTGCTGGCGGAATCCGGAAACACGGCTTCGCGGAACAGTTCGTCGTGGGTGGTGACGATGTTCTCGATTTCCGAGCTGTCCTTCGCCTCCTGCAGGCCGAGGGTGCTGATGAGAATCCCTTGGTTCGGCATCGAGGCGGCCACCCCCTTCAACTCGGCCAGCTTGCGGCTGGCGGCGTTGAGTTTCTTGAGGATGTCCGGCCGATCGAAGCGGTCGGGACGCAAGGATGTCAGGGGTGCGATTTCAGGCATATCTATACATGTCGCCAGCAACCTATATAGCAATTCATGCTTTTATATACATATCGAGCGGGACATGCAAAGGATTTCTGAAAACTCGGCGCTGGCGAGGCGGCGCCAGTGGGCCGCCCGCGCGCCCTACAGGCCGGGCGGCAGCTTGGCGGCCATCATCTTTCGCCGGTCGAGCCGCTCGCCGTCGACGATGAAGGTGCCGTCACCGACGGCGTGCAGCGTGCGCTTCTCCTTGCGTGCGGTGTTCATGTAGGCGGCGACACCCTCCAGCACGACGATGTTGTGCTTGCCGACGATGTCGACCACCTTGCATTCGATGTTGGCCAGGCATTCTTTGATCAGGGGCGCCTTGACGATCCTGCCCGGCTCGGGCGTGAGGCCGAACTTGGCGAACTTGTCGGTGTCGCTGCCGGAGCAGGTGCCGATGCCGACCACCTGATCGAGCATGTCGACGGTGGGGATGGCGATCACACACTCCCTGTGCTTGTGCATGGCGGCGAAGGAGTAGTTCCACGCGCCCGTGGTGATGGCGAACTGCGGCGTGAAGTCCACCACCATGGTCCACGAGATCGTCATGATGTTGTTCTTCTTGCCGTCATGCGTCGTCACCAGGACGACCGGTCCCGATTCCATCAGGGTGAAGGCCTTGCCGAGTTTGAACTGTCGCATGGGAGCACCTCCTGAATTTCAGTCGTCCGAGGGGATCAGCGTACTCCCGCGAACGCGGAAATCATAGCGCAGGCGGGTGATCGGCCGCTGGCCGGGCGGTGCACGGATTATCATGCGCGGCATCGTTCCCTCGGGATGCCGCCATGCTCGCCGCCATCACCCTGCTCCTGCTGTTCCAGCTCGCCGGCGAGGCGATCGTGCTGTTCTTCGCACTGCCGGTGCCCGGCCCGGTGATCGGCATGGGCCTGCTGTTCGCCGCGTTGGCGCTGCGCGGCGGTCCGTCGCCGGCGTTGCGCGGCACGGCGCAGAATCTTCTTCAACATCTTTCGCTGCTGTTCGTGCCGGCCGGCGTCGGTGTGATGCTGCATGCGCAGCGCATGGCGGACGAGTGGCTGCCGATCGTCGTGGCGTTGGTGGCGAGCACCTTCCTGACGATCGCCGTGACGGCGCTGGTGCTGCGCCTGCTGCGCGTGCATGAGGATGAACAGACATGAACGCCGCGCCGCATCAGACGCTGGGCGAGATCTGGGTCTATCTCGCCGCCTCGCCGCTGCTGGGCCTGACGCTGACGTTGCTCGCCTACCAGGGTGCCGTGTGGCTCAACCGGCGCTGCGGCGGCCATCCGCTCGCCAATCCGGTGCTGCTCGCCGTCGTCGTGCTGGTCGCCTTGCTGGCGGCGACCGGCACGCCGTATCAGACCTATTTCGACGGCGCGCAGTTCGTGCATTTCCTGCTCGGCCCGGCGACGGTGGCGCTGGCGATTCCGCTGTATGCGCAGTTAGACCGCCTCAAGCGCATGGCCGGGCCGCTGCTCGTTGCGCTGCTGGCCGGCTCCCTCACCGCCGCGCTCTCGGCGGTGTTGGTCGGCAAGCTGCTCGGCGCGAGCGACGCGACGCTGCTGTCGCTGGCGCCGAAGTCGGTGACGACGCCAATCGCCATGGGCATCGCCGAACGCCTCGGCGGCCTGCCTTCGCTGACGGCGGTGCTGGTGATCCTCACCGGCATTCTCGGCGCGGTCGGCGCGCAGGGGCTCTACGCACTGATGAAGTGCCGCGATCCGGCGGTGCGCGGCTTCGCGCTCGGCGTGGCCTCGCACGGCATCGGCACGGCGCGCGCGTTCCAGGTCGGCGAGCAGGCGGGGGCATTCTCGGCGCTGGCGATGGGCCTCAACGGGCTGCTCACCGCCGCACTGCTGCCCTGGCTGCTGCCGCCGCTGCTGCGCTGGCTGGGCTGAGAAACTCGGCGCTCGCGAGGCGGCGCAAGCAGTACGCCGATGGCATATCAGCGACAGCTTTTATTAGCATTCTTGAATAAAAGTTCGCTTGATCGCTATATATAAAGTAGTCTCTTGTTGCGGGCCGAGGGGCCTGCAATAATGCGCAAAAATATTCCCGTGCTCCGTGCAGGGAAAAGAATAAAAGGGGGGAAGGAAAGTCGTGTCGTCATGTCGGCCTGTTACCGAGGGCAACTCGCCTTTCTTCGCCGTTTCGTTTTTCGTCTTGCGCTTGCGCCAGGCAGCGCGCGCATCCAACTGACCAGGAACAACGATGGCTGATTCACAAAATCCTGACAACACACCCGCCGAAGACAAAGAAAAGGAAGGTCTGATCAATCGGCTCAAGAACCCGCCGAAATGCTCGATGCTGCGCATGATCGTGGTCGGCGTGCTCGGCGGCATCGTCATCTGGGGCGGCCTCAACACGGCGATGGAATACACCAACCGTTCCGACTTCTGCCTGTCGTGCCACGAGATGACGATCCCCTTCGAAGAGCTGAAGAAGACGGTCCATTACAAGAACCGCAGCGGCACGACGGTGCAGTGCGCCGATTGCCACGTCGCCAGCAGCAAGACGCCGACCGACTACATCTTCAAGTCCTTCCAGAAGCTGATGGCGGCGCGCGACATCGTCGGCCACATCAAGGGCACCGTGGACACCCCCGAAAAATTCGAGGCCTATCGCCTGACGATGGCCAAGCGCGTCTGGGAACGCATGGTGGAGCGCGACTCCAAGGAGTGCCGCAACTGCCACGACTTCAAGACGATGGACCCCGAGAAGCAGAAGGACCGTTCGGTCGTCAAGCATGAGGGCGCCATCGAGGACGGCAAGACCTGCATCGAATGCCACAAGGGCATCGCGCACAAGCCGGTGCATCAACAGCTCGAGCAGGAACAGGGTGCCGCCAAAACCGAAGGCTGATAGGATTACATTTCCCGATCAATACACAGAACGAACAGGAGTCGATGCATGAACAAGATTGCGATGGCCGTGATGGGCGCGGTGGGAGCCATGATCGCCGGCGGCGCCGTGGCCGGTGCGCCGGACTGGAGCAAGGTGCCGGTCCGCAAGATCAAGGTCTTCTACCCGGGCCAGTCCAGCTTCGAATGGGTGATGAACAAGCCCGACCACTCGGCCGTGCCGGACATCGTCGACAAGAAGCGCCCCTGCGCCAAGTGCCACGAGGGCGACGCCAACGAGATCGGCGAGAAGATCGTCGCCGGCAAGCCGGTCGGCAGTTCGAAGAGCGTGCTCGAGCCGAAGCCGATCGCCGGCAAGGCCGGCTGGATGCCGGTCAGCTTCCAGGCCGCGCACGACGGCGAGAAGGCCTACTTCCGCTTCGAGTGGAACCCGCCGCAGATCGCCGGCCCGCAGATGGACAAGAAGAACGAGGTCAAGGTCACGATGCTGTTCGACGGCGGCAGCACGGTCGAAGGCGCCGAGCTGAACGGCTGCTGGTCGACCTGCCACGACGATCTGCGCAGCATGAAGAACGCCAAGGACGACAAGACCACCAAGCACATCAAGGGCGCCGATCTCGCCAGCGGCAAGTTCTACGACCTGATCCAGTATCGCAGCGGCAAGGGCGAGAAGCCGGTCGACGGCTACGTCGCCGACCAGCGCGTCATGGAAGGCGGCAAGGGACTGGTCAAGGCCGAGGGCGTCAAGGAAGGCAACAAGTGGGTCGTCACCTTTGAGCGCACGCTCGCCGGCGGCGGCAAGGGCGACCATGCCCTCGTCGCTGACAAGATCTACAACTTCGGCTTCGCCGTCCACGAGAGCTTCGCCGAAGCGCGCTACCACTACGTCTCGCTGGGCTATCAGTTCGGCCTCGACAAGACGGTGGAAGGCGTCAAGAATTATTACAACATCACCAAGCAGTAAGAGGGGAAGCAGCGCAGAGTGGTTCTTTCATCACAGGAGGAGAAACCGATGAAGCAAAGATGGAGTGGGTTGGCGCTGGCCGTTGGCGCCATGACAGTCTCGGCAGCGGCGCTCGCCGCACCGCCGACGGCTGAAATGCTTTCGAACGCCTGTGCCGGTTGTCACGGCACCCACGGTGGCAGCGCCGGCCCGAGCATGCCGAGCCTCGCCAGCCAGTCGAAGACGGCGATCATCGAGGCCATGAAGAAGTTCAAGAGCGGGGAGCGCCCCTCCACCGTGATGGGTCGCCTCGCCAAGGGCTACTCGGACGCCGACTTCGAGAAGATGGGCGACTTCTTCTCCAAGCAGAAGTTCCACCCGACCAGCCAGGCCGTCGACCCCGCCAAGGTCAAGCACGGTGCCGAGCTGCAGGAAGCCAATTGCTCGCGCTGCCACCTCGACGACGGCAAGGAAGGCAAGGACGATACGCCGGTCATGGCCAGCCAGTGGCTGCCCTACCTGAACATCCAGATGCAGCTGTATCAATCCGGCGCGCGCAAGATGCCGGAAAAGATGGCCGAGAAAGTCAAGCCGCTCTCCAAGCAGGACCTGGAAGCGCTGCTGCACTTCTACGCCAGCGTGAAATAAGGGAGGGGAAAACGACATGACTATGCAACGCAGAGACTTTCTCAAGATGGTCGGCGCCGGCGCCGGCGTCGGCGCCGCGACCGCGCTCACCGGCTGCGCCACGCAGCAGGCCGCCGGCGGCGGCCGCAAGGTAGTGGTGATCGGCGGCGGCTACGGCGGCACCATCGCCGCCAAATACATCCGCATGATGGACAAGAGCATCGAGGTGACGCTGATCGAGCGCAACGATCACTACATCTCCTGCCCGTTCTCCAACCTCTATCTCGGCGGCATCCTGCCCGACCTGTCGAAGCTGACCATCAAGTACGACAAGCTCGCCGCCAACCACGGCATCAAGGTGGTGCAGGCCGAGGTCACCGGCGTCAACGCCGCCGAGCGCACCGTCACGACCAGCAAGGGCGTCTTCAACTACGACCGCCTCGTGGTCGCCCCCGGCGTCGACTTCCGCACCGAGGAGATCAAGGGCTACACCGCCCAGACGCCGGAAGTCGCGCCGCACGCCTGGAAGGCCGGCCCGCAGACCATCCTGCTGCGCAAGCAGCTCGAGGCGATGAAGCCGGGCGGCACCGTCGTGCTGTCGATCCCCCTCGCCCCCTTCCGCTGCCCGCCCGGCCCCTACGAGCGGACCAGCATGATCGCGATGTACCTCAAGCAGCACAAGCCCGGCTCGAAGCTGATCGTGCTCGACGCCAACCCGGACATCGTTTCGAAGAAGGGCCTGTTCCTCAAGGGCTGGAAGAAGCACTACGACGGCATCATCGACTATCGTCCCGCCAAGAAGGTCACCGAGGTGAGCGCCGACGGCAAGAGCGTGCTGATCGAGGGCATCGACGAGGTCAAGGGCGACGTGATCAACCTGATCCCGCCGCAGCGCGCCGGTGCCATCGCCGTCTCCGCGGGCCTGGTCGGTCCCGACAAGAACTGGTGCCCGGTCAACCCGACCACCTTCGAGTCTACGATCCACAAGAACATCCACGTCATCGGCGACGCCTGCATCGCCGGCGCGATGCCGAAGTCCGGCTACTCGGCCAACTCCGAGGCCAAGGCCTGCGCCAACAACATCGTCAACCTGATGAACGGCCGGGCAATCGTCGACTTCTCCGGCATCAACACCTGCTACAGCTTCCTTTCCGCGAAGGAAGCCGTCGAGGTGACCGGCGTCTACCTGGTGGACAAGGAGAAGAACGTGATCATCGCGGCACCCGGTTCGGTCGGCGTTTCGCCCGACCTGTCGGAGACCGAGGCGATCTACGCCGAAAGCTGGCTCAACAACATCCTCACCGAGATGTCGTCCTGAGCAGCTTCTTCAGCAAAAAAACAAACCCCGCCGCGGCGGGGTTTGTTTTTCTGGCGGCTCGAAAACTCGGCGCCGGCGAGGCGGCGATTACTGCATGCCGCCGATATACACGGCGACTGCCCGTCTTTCCAACTCGGTCAGTTTCGCGGCGATCGAATGCATGATCGCGTTGTCGTTGGTGCGCGCGCGCTTGTCGAATTCAGCCAGCTGAGTCTCGACATAGCGTGGATGCTGGCCGGCCAGGCGCGGCAGCTGCGCGGTGCCATGGCCGTTCTCGCCATGGCAGGAAGCGCAGGCCGCCACGCCGGAATAGCGGTTGCCCTTGTGGAAGATGTACTTGCCGACGGCCGCCAGATCGGCGTCGCCCGGCTGGCGCGCACCCGCCTGCTTGGCGGCGAAGAAGGCGGCCAGCCCGGCGATGTCGTCGTCCTTGAGATCCTTGGCCATATCGCCCATGGTGTCGCTCTTGCGCCGGCCGTCGCGGAAGTCCTTGAGCTGCTTCTGCAGGTAGTCGGGGTGCTGCGCCGCCAGGCGCGGATAGACCGCGCTCGCGCTCTCTCCTTCGGGGCCGTGACAGAGGGCGCAGCGCGTGTTCACGATCTCGAGCACGCGCGGCGAGGTTTCCGCGGCCGCCGCGGCCGCGAGCAAAGTCGAAAAACAGGCAACCAAAGCTGTCTTCATCGTCTTCCTCCTGACTCAGCTCTTGCCGGTGCTGCCGAAGCCGCCGGCGCCGCGATGGGATTCCTCGAAACTGTCGACCACGTTGAAGGCCACCTGCAGTACCGGCACCACGACCAACTGGGCGATGCGGTCGAGCGGATTCAGCGCGAACACTTCGTGGCCGCGGTTCCACATCGAAACGAAGATTTCTCCCTGATAATCGGAGTCGATCAGGCCGACCAGGTTGCCGAGCACGATGCCGTGCTTGTGACCGAGACCCGAGCGCGGCAGGATCATGGCGGCCATGCCGGGATCGGCGAGATGGATCGCGATGCCGGCAGGCACGAGCATCGTCTCGCCGGGATGCAGGCGCACCGGCGCCTCGATGCAGGCCCGCAAGTCCATGCCCGCCGCCCCGGGCGTTGCGTAATGCGGCGCGTGTTCGCCTTTCGCGTCTTTGAGGCGCGCATCGAGGATGCGGACGTCAATCGTGGGCATTCATCATCTTCGCAATGTGGCGCACGATGGCGCGTGCCACGGTCAATTTGTCGCCCGGCGCGAGGGGGTGCGTCCCCGCGGCATCGAACAGGGTGACGGCGTTGCTGTCGCCGCCGAGGCCGTCCCGCACCAGGTTGCCGACCACCAGCGGCAGGTGTTTCGCCTGCCGCTTGCCTTCGGCGTACTCGGCCAGGTTCCGGCTTTCGGCGGCGAAGCCGACACAGAACGGCGCGCCGGGGCGCTCCGCCACCTCGGCGAGGATGTCGGGATTCGCCGCCAGTTCGAGCGTCAGCGCCGCGGCGCCCTTCTTGATCTTGTGTTCGGCCGGCGCGGCGGGGCGGTAGTCGGCGACGGCCGCCACCGCGATGAAGATGTCCGCCGGCAACGCGTCCAGATTGGCCAGCACCGCGTCGCGCATCTGCAAGGCGCTCTGCACGTCGATGCGCCGCACGCCCGCTGGCGTCGGCAGGCTCACCGGCCCCGCCACCAGCGTCGTCGCCGCACCGGCCTCCGCGCAGGCGCGCGCGAGCGCGAAGCCCATCTTGCCGGAGCTTGAATTCGTCAGCCCGCGCACCGGATCGAGCGCCTCGAAGGTCGGCCCGGCGGTCAGCACCACGCGCTTGCCGGCGAGCAGCTTCGGCTGGAGGATGGCGACCAGCGCGGCGAAGATTTCCTGCGCCTCGAGCATGCGCCCCGCGCCGACTTCGCCGCAGGCCTGTTCGCCGCTGGCCGGACCGAGGATGGCCACGCCGTCGGCGGCCAGCTGGACGACGTTGCGTTGCGTCGCCGGGTTTTCCCACATCTGGCGATTCATCGCCGGCGCCACCAGCAGGGGGCAATCGCGGGCAAGGCAGAGATTGGCGAGCAGGTCGTCGGCCAGGCCATTGGCGAGCTTCGCGAGGAAGTCGGCCGTCGCCGGCGCGACGATCACCGCGTCTGCCCCGCGCGAAAGGTCGATGTGCGCCATCCCGTTATCCTGCGCGGCTTCCCAGAGGGAAGTCAGCACCGGCCGGCCGGTCAGGGCCTGGAAGGTCAGCGGGGCGACGAAGCGCGTCGCCGCTTCGGTCATGACGACATCGATGCGCGCCCCCGCCTTGCCGAGCAGGCGCGCCAACTCGCAGGCCTTGTAGGCCGCGATGCCGCCGGTAACGCCGAGCACGAAGCGCTTGTCTTGCAGTTCGCCCATGACAGATAGAATCCGCTTTTCGGAGCGAAAGATTCTAACCCATGGCGATTACCGACTGGCCCGACGACCAGCGCCCGCGCGAGCGTCTGCTCGAACAGGGCGCGGCCGCATTGAGCGACGCCGAGCTGCTGGCGATCTTCCTGCGCGTCGGCGTGAAAGGCATGAGCGCGGTCGATCTGGCGCGCACCCTGCTCGGCCAGTTCGGCCACAGCCTGGCCCGCCTCGCGGCGGCGACGCCGCAGGAACTCACCCGCGTCAATGGCATCGGCCCGGCCAAGGCGGCGCAACTGGTCGCCACGCTCGAGCTCGCCCGCCGCGGCCTGCGCGAGGAAATGCGCACGCGCCCGGCCCTGGGTGCCCCGGCCGCGGTACGCGACTGGCTGCGGCTCAGACTGGCACCGCTGCACCATGAAGTGTTTCTCGCGCTGTGGCTCGATGCGCAAAACCGTCTGATCGCCGACGACGAGCTGTTCCGCGGCACGCTGACCCAGACTTCGGTCTATCCGCGCGAGGTGGTCAAGCAGGCGCTCGCGCGCAACGCCGCCGCCGTGATCCTCGCCCACAACCACCCGTCGGGCATGGCCGAACCTTCCGCCGCCGACGAGCTGCTCACCCGCAGCCTCAAGGAGGCGCTGGGGCTCGTCGACGTGCGTCTGCTCGACCACTTCATCGTCGCCGGCAATGCCGTGCCGCTGTCGTTCGCCGAACGCGGACTGCTATAAAAAATACCTGCAAAAACGCTTGCTTGTGTCCCGAACCCTCTTGTAGAATGTGCGGCTTTCCAAGTTCCGAAGCTTCTTCTGGAGTTCAACTATGTCCCGCGTCTGCCAAGTGACGGGCAAGGCCCCGATGGTGGGGAACCATGTGTCCCACGCCAACAACAAGACCAAGCGCCGCTATCTGCCCAACCTGCAGAACCGCCGGTTCTGGGTCGAATCCGAAAACCGCTGGGTGCGTCTGCGCGTCTCGAACGCCGGCCTGCGCACCATCGACAAGAAAGGCATCGACGTCGTTCTCGCCGAGCTGCGCGAACGCGGCGAGGCCGTTTAACCTGAAAGGCAAAGACCATGGCAGCCAAAGGCGGACGTGAAAAGATCAAGCTCGAATCCACCGCGGGAACCGGGCACTTCTACACCACCAGCAAGAACAAGCGCACCACTCCGGAAAAGCTGGAGTTCATGAAGTACGACCCGAAAGCGCGCAAGCACGTGCTCTACAAGGAAATCAAGCTGAAATAATTTCAGCCAGCTTCCCGCGCAAACGCCAGCCATCGAGCTGGCGTTTTTGTTTTTCAGACGCTGAAAGAAAAAAAGAAGCGGTGCAGATCGCCGAGAAACGTTGTCGCGCGAGCCTGAGGGAAGGAATCTCGGCGGCAAACGGTGGAGGAGGTCATCTAGAAGGCCAAGATCAGGGGGGACATGGCAATCTATCTGTCGGCGACCCGATGCTAACGCACCGCTTCTTGCCTTCTATATATCAAGAGCCGTGCCAGCGGCACGACCAAGCCGCATTGTCCCTATTATTCATTTAGTTATAGAAACAGGACGGCGTTACTGGCACGGAGCAGCGGCGGCCAGAACACTGCCAAACTGCCATCATGGCAGTTTTTTGTGCCATAACTTTCATGACTGGTGCAAGCTGCGCAGCTTGCGGTACAAGGTACGCTCGCTGATGCCGAGCTCTTCCGCCAGCGCCCGGCGATTGCCGCGATGCGCCGTGAGGCGTTCGCGCAGGGCGGATTCCTCGATCTCAGCAAGTGTCGCCGACGGCTTGCCGGCCACCGCTGCCGCCTGCGGCGGGGAACCCGCCATCGCCGCCGCGCCAGCGCCGGATTTCTCCTCGCCGCGCACTGCGGCCGCCTGCACTTCCGCAGGCAGGTGCTCGGGCAGGATGACGTCCCCGTCGCACAGCAGGGTGGCACGCTCCAGGACATTGCGCAGCTCGCGCACGTTGCCCGGGTAGTCGTAACGCACCAGGCAGGCCAGAGCGGCTGGAGACAGCCGGATGGGACGGCCGGGCGCCACCCGCGACAGCAGGGTTTCCGCCAGCAGGGGCACGTCATCGAGCCGCTCGCGCAGCGGGGGCAGGCTGATCGGGAAGGTGTTCAGACGGAAATAGAGATCCTGACGGAAGCGCCCCTCCTCAACCATCGAGCGCAGATTGCGGTGCGTGGCGGAAATCAGGCGCACGTCCGCCTTGAGGAACTCATTGGCGCCGACGCGCCGGAAGGCACCGGTCTCCAACAGCCGCAACAGCTTCACCTGCATCCCGAGCGGAATGTCGCCGAGTTCGTCGAGGAAGAGCGTGCCGCCCCTGGCCGCCTCGACCAGACCGATGCGCCGGCCGGCCGCGCCGGTGAACGATCCTTTCTCATGACCGAACAGCTCGCTTTCGAACAGCGTCTCGGTCAGACCGGAGCAATCGACCGCGATGAACGGCCGCTCGGCGCGGCGGCTCGCATCGTGGATCGCCTTCGCGACGAGCTCCTTGCCGGTGCCGGACTCGCCCTGCAGCATGGCCGTCGCATCGGAAGGAGCAACGCGGGACATCTGTTCGAGCATGCGGCGAAATGCCGGCGAGCGGCCGATCAGCGTATGGGTGTCCGGCTGGCCGTAGGTTCCGCCGAGCGGCTCCATCTTCTCGATGAAATAAGCGATGTCGCCCTCCTCGGTGCGAACCGGCGCCAGCTCGATGTCGACATAGGCCTCGCCGTGCGGCGTATGATGCAGATGCAAGACGCGCTCGCGGCGTCCGGAAGCCAGGCTGCGTTTGAGCGGACAGGTCTCGCCGGCCTTGTCGCAAGGGGCGTTGTAGCGGTGCGACACCGCATAGCAGGTCTGCCCCTCCAGCACCTGCCCAGTGCCGAACTTGCGGCGATAGGCCTTATTCGCCGCCAGGATGCGGTATTCGGTGTCGCACAGGATGTGGGGTTCGGGAAGGGTATCGAGATACGAGACCAACTCTGCAGGTGGTTGCTTCATGACAATCCTGGCCCAAGTCAATAACGACAGAAGGAATGACAGAATTATGCCAGTTTCGTCACGTCGAGCGATCCCTTCAGGCAAAGATTGGCTTCTACAGGCTGGAACGCAAAGTGCTTAAGCGAATGCTTATAATCCTTCGCCACTCCCTCCTTTCGACCTGAGGCGCCCCCGCCATGAACGCCCCGACTCCTTCCAGCAGCCAGCAGCAACGTCTCGAACACTTCCCGGTTTCCTTCTTCGCGATGGTCATGGGAACAACCGGTCTCGCCATTGCCTGGAAGAAGGCCCACCAGGTGCTCGGCACCCCGGAGGCCGTGGGTTGCATCCTCAGCTGGTGGGCGCTGATCCTGTTCGCCCTCCTGGCGATCGGCTACCTGGCCAAGGCGATCAAGCACTGGGGCGCGGTGAAGCATGAGTTCGCCCATCCGATCCGCCTCAACTTCTTCCCGGCCTTCTCGATTTCGCTGCTGCTGCTCGCCATCGCCTTCACCGAAAGCCTGCCGGGCGTGGCCTCCCTCCTCTGGACGGCGGGCGCCATCGTGCACCTGGCCTTCACCCTGACGGTGATGAGCAGCTGGATCCACCATACGCGCTACGACATCAAGCACGCCAACCCGGCCTGGTTCATCCCGGTGGTCGGCAACATCATCGTGCCGATCGCCGGCGTGACGTTCGCGCCGATCGAGATTTCGTGGTTCTTCTTCAGCATCGGCCTCGTCTTCTGGCTCGTGCTGATGACCATCGTCATGAACCGGCTGTTCTTCCACGAGCCGCTGCCCGAGCGTCTGACGCCGACGCTGTTCATCCTGATCGCGCCGCCCGCCGTCGGCTTCATCGCCTGGGTCAGGCTCAACGGCGGCGAGATCGGCCCCTTCGCGCGCATCCTCTACCACGTCGCGCTGTTCCTGACGCTGCTGCTGGCCAGCAACGCGCTGCGCTTTTTCCGCATCCGCTTCTTCCTGTCGACCTGGGCCTACTCCTTCCCGCTCGCGGCGATGACCATCGCCACGCTGGTGATGGCCGAGCAGAACGGCGGCCTGTTCGTGCCGCTGGGCTGGGTGCTGCTGGCGGCGCTCTCCGTCGTGCTGCTGCTGCTCACGCTGCGCACCGCGCAGGGCGTGCTGCGCGGCGAGATCTGCGTTCCCGAATAGCCGCCCCGCCGGCGCCGAGTTTCTATTTCTCCAGCAGACGTACCTCGCGCTGCGGGAAGGGGATCTCGATGCCCGCGGTCTGGAAGGCCTTCCAGACCGCGAGATGGATGTCCGACTTGACCTGCAGCGAACCCTCTTCCGGATCGCCGATCCAGAAGCCCAGTTCGAGGTTGATGCCGGAATCGGCGAAAGCCGTCACGAAGGCCTTCGGCGGCGGATCGGCCAGCACGCGCGGCTGCGCCCGCGCGGCCTCGACGAGGATCGCCATCGCGCGCTCGAGGTCGGTGCCGTAGGCCACCTGTACCTGCGTGCCGATGCGCACCTTCGGGTCGGTGAAGGTTTCGTTGGTGATCACCGAGCCGACCAGCATTTCGTTCGGCACGATCATCTCGACGCCGGTCAGGCCCCGCAGCAGCGTGTAGCGCGTGGTGATGCGCTTGACGACGCCGCGCTCGGCGCCGACCGAGATCAGGTTGCCGAGGCGGATCGAGCGGTCGAGCAGGATGATGAAACCGGAAACGTAGTTCGCCGCGATCTTCTGCAGGCCGAAACCGAGGCCGACGCCGAGCGCGCCGCCGAACACCGACAGCGTGGTCAGGTCGATGCCGACCGCCGGCAGGCCGATCAGCACCGCCAGCAGGATCAGCAGCGCGCGCGCCACGCGCGACAGCACCTGCCGCAGGTTGGCATCGAGGCCTTGCGCTCCCATCAGCCGCGCCTCGACGAGGCCGCCGAGCCAGAGCGCCACCAGCAGCGTCGCGAGCACCGCGCCCGCTCCCTGCATGATCTGCCAGAGCGAGAGCTTGCTCTTGCCGAGCGCGAATTGCACGCCGTCCAGTGCCGCGATCAACTCCGGCAGCACGCCGAGGATGTGCAGGGCGACCACGCTCCAGGCCAGCAGCGCGAAGCTGCGTTCGAAGGCGGCGAGCCAGGGCGCGCTCGCCGAAAAGGTCTGGCGCACGACGAACATCACCGCGCGGATCGCCACCAGCGATACGAGCAGCGGCAGCGCGAGGTTGAGCAGATTGACGTGATGCCATTGCGCCAGCAGCGGGCGCGCGGCCAGCACGAGGAGCAGCATCGCCGTCGGCGGCGCGATACGCTTCAGGCCGCGGCGCCCGAAGGCATGCACCGCGCTTTCGCCCCCCCGCGCGACCAGCCTGCGCTCGAGCCAGCGGCCGATCAGCCAGCCGAGCAGCAGGCAGAGCGCCAGCACCCCGGCCTGCCACAGCACGTCCGGATTCTGCAGATCTTCCCAGAGATCGATCAGCAGGCCGCCGATGCGGGTGTCGCCCTTCACGGCCGGGCCTCCGCGAACGGCGCCGCCTCGTCGCGGTGGCGCCGCCAGTTGGCGAGATAGGCGCGCGCCAGCGCCGGATTGCCGCGCAGGATCAGCACATTCTCGGCATTGCGCGCCTGCGCCGAATAAGTGAAGTTGTAGCTGCCGGTGATGACCACGGGATTCTTTCCTTCTGCATCGATGAGCAGGATTTTATTGTGCGCCGCCGTGTAGCGGGTCTCCAGCCGTACCGGAATCCCCGCCGCGTGGAGTTGCGGCACCAGCGAGTTCTCGCCCTTCGTCACCATTTCGCGGTCGGCCAGCAGTTCCACCCGCACGTCGCGGCCGTGCGCCTCGGCGAGGGCGCGCGCGATGCTGCGACTGGTGATCAGGAAGGCCTGGACGTGGATCGTCCGGCGCGCCGCGCCGATCTCGCGCAGCAACGCACCCTCGGCGTCGTCCCACGGCGTGAACAACACCTCGGCCGTACCCGTCGCCGGCAGTTCGGCGGCCGGCGCCAACGGCACGACCAGCGCCAGCAGGAACAACCAGCGCCTCATGCCGAGCGTTCGAGCACGGCGGCGTAGAAGCCGTCGGTGCCGTGCAGGTGCGGCAGCAGGTGCAGGTCCTCGCCGGGCATCTCGATGCGGATGCCCTGCGCCGCGAGGATTTCCGCCGCCGGGCGGCGCGCGAACTGGGGGTACGCGGCGAGGAAGGCATCGACGATCCGCTCGTTCTCCTCGGGCAGCAGGCTGCAGGTGGCATACACCAGGCGGCCGCCGGGCTTCAGCAGCTTTGCCGCGGCGGCGAGGATGCTCGCCTGCTTTGCCGTCAGCTCGGCGACGCTCGCCGGCGTCTGCCGCCACTTCAGGTCGGGGTTGCGCCGCAGCGTGCCGAGTCCCGAGCACGGCGCATCGACCAGCACGCGGTCGCACTTGCCGGCCAGCCGTTTGACGTGCGCGTCGTTCTCGTGGGCGATGACGGCCGGATGGACGTTCGACAGGCCGGAGCGGGCGAGGCGCGGCTTCAGTTTCGCGAGTCGCTTGTCCGAGACGTCGAAGGCGTAGAGCCGGCCGGTCGAGCGCATCAGCGCGCCGAGCAGCAGCGTCTTGCCCCCGGCGCCGGCGCAGAAATCGACCACCATCTCGCCGCGCTTCGGCGCGAGCAGGTGGCCCAGGAGCTGGCTGCCTTCGTCCTGCACCTCGATGCTGCCGTCGAGGAACAGCGGGTGCTTGCTCAACGAGGGTTTGCCGGCCAGGCGGATGCCCTGCGGCGCATGGAGGCAGGCCTGAGCGGCGATGCCCTCCTGCGCGAAGCGCGCGAGCACCGTCGCGCGCTCGGCTTTCAGCGCATTCACGCGCAGGTCGAGCGGCGCCGGCTGGTTGAGCGCCCGCGCCAAGGCCAGCAACTCCTCCTGCGGCATCAGCGCGCCGAGCCGCTCGACCAGCCAGTCGGGCAGGTCGGTCTGCTCCGCCAGCGAAAGGGACGGCTCCGGCCGGGCCTTGAGGTCGGCCAGCCATTGCGCTTCGTGCTTCGCCACGGCCTTCTCGATCGTGCGCAGGCTCGTCCCGCCGTGGCGCACCAGCGCGGCGAGCACCAGCTGCCGCGCGTCCGGCGCGGCGCCGATCCAGGCCGCCAGCGAACGCTTGCGGCGCAGCACCGTGTAGGCAGTTTCGGCGATGAAGGCGCGCTCGCGCGGGCCGCTGCGCTGGGCGCGAAAGAAAGCGGACAGCACGGCATCGGCTGGCTGGCGGAAGTGCAACAGCTCGATGGTGGCGGCGATGGCCTGGTCGAGCAGGCCGCGGGTCATGTGGGTCATTCTGTTTGCTCGAGTTCGATGGTGGTGGCGATCTGGTCGAAGACCTCGCCCTTGCGGTCGCGATGGCGGATCTTCAGCGGCAGGCGCGTCTGCGCGTCGAGCCAGACCTCGGTGGCATCCTCGCGGACGACCCCGGCGACGCGCAGATGCCATGCCGTCCGCGTTCCGAGCGGCGTGTCGAGTTCCGTCGGCGCCTCGACCGTCACCGCGTAATGCGCGAGCTTGCGCCCCGTCGCGACCGGCACGATGAAGTTCGGCACGGCGAAATCGATCGCGCCGAGCTGATGGAACAGCGCGAGCAGGTCCTGCGTCCCGGCAACCAGGCTGTCGCTGCCGCCGTTGGCGTACTGGATGCGTCCCGCCTCGACGTCGAAGCGCACGCTTTCCTTGCGTTTGCCCTCGCGCTGTGTTTCGAACTCGAGCGGCCGCAGCCCCGAGGCATCGAAGGTGCCGCGGCTTTCCTGCACCACCCTGGCCGGCCGGAACAGGGCAGCCAATCCGGTGGTTTCGCTGACCGCCTGCAGCGTGTAGCGCTCGCCGTCGTGCGACCAGCGCTGCTCGCTCTGGCCGACGATGAAGCCGTCCTCGCCGCGGGTGACCTGGAAGACGATGCGCCCGCGGCGCGGCCACCGGCCTGCAAAACTCGGCGCTGGCGGGGCGGCGACGGGCGGCGGTTCCGGCGCCGCGGCGGCGGTCGACGGCGCTGCTTCCGTCACGGCCGGCGTTTCTTCCGCCACGGTTGCGGCAGGCAATTCGGACACGGGTCTGGGGGCCGGCGGCTGCTTCGGACGCGGACGCCGGAGTGGAGCCGGTGCAGCCAGTACGGCCGGCGCGGCCTGCGCCGTTGTCGGCGGCGCCGCCAGCGTGGCATCGAGACGGGCGTGATCGGGCTCATCGTCGAGCGGCAGGCTCCAGCCAGGCGCCAGCAGCACGCCGATGTGCAGCGCCAGCGAGGCCGACATGGCCAGCCAGAGCGGCAGCACGCGCTACTCCGCCGGCACGCGCAGCGCGGCGGCGGCGGCGGTGGCGTCCCCGCTCCAGATCACGCGCCCGGCCTCCAGGCGGCAGCGTTCCTCGAGGATGCCGCGCGCCGCCTGCGGATAGGCGATGTGCTCCTGCGCGAGAACGCGTGCCGCGAGGGCGGCGGTGCTGTCGCTGGCCAGCACGGGGACCGCCGCCTGAACAATGATGGGCCCGCAGTCGAGCGTCGGCGTGACGAAGTGCACCGTGCAGCCATGCACGCGCACGCCGGACGCAAGCGCCGCGTCGTGCGTGTGCAGGCCGGGGAAGGCCGGCAGCAGCGATGGATGGATGTTCACCAGCCGCCCGGTGAAGCGCGCGACGAAGGCATCGGTCAGCACGCGCATGAAGCCGGCGAGCAGCACGAGGTCGGCGCGGCCGCCGGCGGCCCGCTCGATCTCCTCCGCCAGCGCCGCGTCGAAGGCCTCGCGCGAGGGGAACGCCTTGTGGTCGACGACGACGGTGGGCACGCCGCGCGCGGCGGCCCAGGCGAGGCCGGCGGCGTCGGGGCGGTTGCTGATCACGGCGGCGCAGCGGCCCGGCAGCCGCGCGTCGATGAGCGCCTGCATGTTGCTGCCGCGCCCGGAGATGAGGATGACGTAGTTCTTCATTTGATCGGAAGGAAGACGGCGGTGGCGAGGTTCTGCACGACCTTGACGATGGTGCGGTTGGTGTTGTCGGCGACGATCTGCGCCAGGGCGTCGAGACTGCCGATCAGACGGCCGAACTCGCGCTCGAAGCTGAGGTTCTGGATCGGCCCCATCGCGTTGGACAGCAGCAGCGGCGTGCCGGCCGGCAGCTCGCCTTCGGGCCGGCCGCGCGGCGTGTTGGCGAGCTTCCAGGCGGCGATCTCGACGTTGCGCGCGGCGTTGTAGAGCTTCTGCGCGTCGAGGTCGTCGAGCACGAAGAACTCCGTCTTGCCGTCGAAGGCGTCGTCGATCATCTGCATCAGGCCGCCGACGAAGGCGGCGACGCGATCCTGCGCGTAATCCTCGCGCAGGCCGGCGAGGATCAGCGCCGTGCCGCGCGGCGCCGCGGTGCCCGGGGCCGGCATTGTGCCGAGCTGGGCGAGCGCCGCCTCGATGCTCGCATGGCTCCCCTTCTTCCATTCGCGCGGATTGCGGCGGTAGAGCTTCTCGGCGAGGCGCCGCAGGCTGGCGGCCGTTTCGCGGCGATGCAGGTCGGCGATGCGGTCGATGTCGGTCTTGGCGAACTGCCCCGGCCCCGTCACGCAGCCGGCGAGCAGCAGCGCCGGCAATGCGGCGAGGCAGGCGCGGCGCTTCATGGGCGCGCACCGGCGAAACGCTGGCGCAGCCAGCCGACCGCCATCGGCAGCACCGAGACGGCGACGATCGCGCCGATCACCAGCGAGAGGTTGTTCTTGACGGCCGGCAGGTTGCCGAACCAGTAGCCGGCCAGCGTCAGCGAGAACACCCAGAGCACGGCACCGAGCAGGTCGAAGACGAAGTAGCGCGCATAGGTCATGCGCGCCACGCCGGCGACGAAAGGCGCGAAAGTGCGCACGAGGGGAACGAAGCGCGCCATCATCATCGTCAGCGGACCGTAGCGCTCGTAGAAGGCGTGCGCCTTGTCGTAGGCGGCACGGTTGAACAGGCGCGAATCGTTGCCCCAGTGCAGGATGTGGCGGCCGACCCAGCGGCCGATCCAGTAGTTGACGTTGTCGCCCAGCACCGCCGCCGTCAGCAGCACCGCGATCAGCGCCTGGATGTCCATGCCGCCCGCATCTGTTCCCACGGCCGCGAGGGCACCGGCGACGAACAGCAGCGAGTCGCCCGGCAGGAAGGGCGTGACGACCAGGCCCGTCTCGCAGAAGATGATCGCGAACAGGATCGCGTAGATCCAGGCACCGTAGTCCTGCACCAGCATGGCCAGATACCTGTCCAGGTGCAGGACGATGTCGACGAATTGCGCGAGAAACTGGGAAAGGAGGTCCATGGCGGCGCAGTTTACCCCACCGCCTATAATCCCCAGTCCATGCCCCCCGCCGCCCGCATCCACCCGCTGCCCGACCTCCTGATCAGCCAGATCGCCGCCGGCGAGGTGGTCGAGCGGCCGGCCTCGGTGCTCAAGGAACTGCTTGAAAACAGTCTCGACGCCGGCGCGACCCGGATCGACGTCCAACTCGAGGAGGGGGGCGTCAAACTGATCCGCGTCGCCGACGACGGCGCCGGCATCGCGAAGGACGACCTGCCGCTCGCCCTCGCCCGCCACGCGACCAGCAAGATCGCCAGCCTCGCCGACCTCGAGCGCGTCGCCAGCTACGGCTTCCGCGGCGAGGCGCTCGCCTCGATCGCCTCGGTGGCGCGCGTCAGCGTCGCCAGCCGCACGCCGGATGCCGGCCATGCCTGGAAGCTCGTCGCCGGCGCCGATGCCCCGCTGCCGGTCGCCTTGGCCGGCGGCACGGTGGTGACCGTCGAGGATCTCTACTTCAACACGCCCGCTCGCCGCAAGTTTCTCAAGAGCACGGCGACGGAATATGCCCACTGCGACGACGTGCTGGTGCGCATGGCGCAGGCGCGCCCCGATGTCGCCTTCACGCTGACGCACGACGGCAAGCCGCGCCGCCGCCTCGCCGGCGCCGACTTTGCCAGGCGTACCCGCGAATTGATGGGCGACGAGTTCTTCGCCCAGGCGCGTACCGTGGAGGCGGCCGCCGGCCCGCTGCGGCTTGCCGGCTACGCCAGCCTGCCCGCCTATGCGAAAAACACGCGCGCCGAGCAGTTCTTCTTCGTGAACGGCCGCTATGTGAGAGATAAATTGCTCGTCCACGCCGCACGCGAAGCCTATGCCGACGTCCTGCACGGCGCGCACCACCCGGCCTACGTGCTGTTTCTCGAGATCGACCCGGCGGCGGTCGACGTCAATGTCCATCCGGCCAAGACCGAGGTGCGCTTCCGGGATGCGCGCGGCGTGCATCAGTTCGTCTTCCACGCCCTGCAGCGCGCGCTGGCCGAGCCGCTCGCAGCGGCGAAGCCGGAAACCGCCGCCCCGCCGGCGCCGAGTTTTCACTGGGCGATGCCGCAGCAGTCCCCCCTCGCGGTGCGCGAGCCGGAAGCCGCGGCTTATCTCGAGTTCGCGCGGCAGGCGCTACCGCAACCCATGCCTGCCGCGAACGACGCGCCACTCGGCTACGCGCTCGGCCAGCTGCACGGCGTCTATATCCTCGCCCAGAATGCGCAGGGCCTCGTGCTCGTCGACATGCACGCCGCGCACGAGCGCATCCTCTACGAGCGCCTCAAGGCCCAGGCCGACGCGCACCCCGCCACGCAGCCGCTGCTCGTTCCGCTGCTGTTCGCGGCGAGCGAGCGGGAACTGGCCTGCGCCGAGGCGCAGGCGGCGACGCTCGGCGCGTTCGGCTTCGAGGTGGCGGCGGCGGGACCGCGGCAGTTGGCGGTGCGCGCCGTACCGGCGCTGCTGGCCGGCGGCGACGTCGAGAGGCTCGTGCGCGTCCTGCTCGCCGAACTGGCCGAGCAGCCGGCCACGCGCGTTTGGGAAGCACGCCGCAACGAGATGCTCGCCACCATGGCCTGTCACGGCGCGGTGCGCGCGCACCGGCAACTCACCCTGCCGGAAATGAACGCGCTGCTGCGCGAGATGGAAGCGACCGAACGCGCCGACCAGTGCAACCACGGCCGGCCGACCTGGCTGCCATTGTCGATGAACGACCTCGACAAGCTGTTCATGAGAGGCAAGTGAGCCAGCTGCCGCCCGCCATCGCCCTGATCGGCCCGACCGCCAGCGGCAAGACCGACCTGGCGCTGGAGATCGCCGCGCGCTTTCCGGTCGAGATCGTCAGCCTCGACTCGGCGCAGGTATTCATCGACATGGATATCGGCACCGCCAAGCCCGACCGGGAAACGCTGGCGCGCTGCCCCCACCACCTGATCGACCTGATCACGCCGGAGGAGCGCTACTCGGCCGCGCAGTTCCGCGCCGACGCGCTGCGCGTCATGGCCGAGATCGCGGCGCGCGGCCGCATCCCGCTGCTGACGGGCGGGACGATGCTCTACTTCAAGGCACTGACGCAGGGACTGGCCGAGCTGCCGGCGGCCGATCCGGCGCTGCGCGCGGCGATCGACGCCGCAGCGGCGTCACGCGGCTGGCCGGCGCTGCATGCCGAACTCGCGCGCGGCGACCCCGCGACCGCGGCGCGGCTCGCGCCGACCGACAGCCAGCGCATCCAGCGCGCCCTCGAGGTGCTGCGGCTCACCGGCAAGCCGCTCGGCGACTTCTGGCAGGAGCAGGAAGCACAGGCCCTGCCTTACCGCCTGCTCGCCATCGCCCTCGTCGCGCCGGACCGCAAGCGGCTGCACGAGCGCATCGCGCGGCGCTTCCGCGCCATGCTGGCCGCCGGCCTGGTCGAAGAGGTCGAGTGCCTGCGCAGCAAATACCGGCTCTGTGCCGAACTGCCGTCGATGCGCTGCGTCGGCTACCGCCAGGTGTGGGAGATGCTCGAAGGCCGCCTGCCGGCCGCCGAGCTGGCCGACCGCGGCATCTTCGCCACGCGCCAGCTCGCCAAGCGGCAGCTGACCTGGCTGCGGGCCCTGAGAGAAGCGGGGGCAATCGGCCTCGAATTCGACTTGGCGGCTGCAGCCACTGCTGCGAAAATGCTGAACAGCATTGCCGCCCATTGCCGCCGCCCATAGTCAGCCAGATAACCCGCCAGCGCCGCATGACCGCCCAGACCGTCAATGTCGATGAACTCGAGAAGTTCTCCACGAACAACCGGCGCGAGATCCTGTTCTACCTGCACCAACTGATCAACGATGGGGAGCGCATCAGCGTCGTTTTCGAGGGCGGCAGGGAAACGCTGCTGACGCTGCTGCTCGACATCGACGAGGCGCGCAACGAGCTGATCTTCGACTGGGGTGGCAGCGAGGAATCCAACCAGCGCCTGCTGCGCAGCGACCGCAACCTATTCGTCTGCGCGCCGCATGGCGTCAGGAACCAGTTCCTCGCCGGCGCGGTGCGCGCAACCACCCACAAGCAGCAGCGCGCTTTCGTCACGCAGCTGCCGGCCAGTTACACCCGTCTGCAGCGACGCGAGTTCTTCCGGCTGCTGCTGCCGCTCACCCGCCGTCCGCTGTGCACCCTGATGCTGCCGTCCGGCCGGCCGCTGCAGGTGCCGGTCGTCGATCTCAGCATCGGCGGCGTCGCGCTGGAGTTGCAGGCATCCTCCCTGCCCGCGTTCGAGATCGGCCGGCAGTTGCGGGCGCGCATCGAGCTGAAGAAGGGGGGAACGCTCCTCGATGTCGATCTGGAGGTCCGCAATACCGGCATCGTCGAACGCGGCGAAAAGACCTACCGCCGCCTCGGCTGCCGCTTCGTCGATCTGCCGCACGGCGCCGAACATCAGCTGCAGCGCTTCATTACCGACATCCAGCGCGAAGAACGCGCGCGGCTCGGTCTCTGATCAGACGATCAGCGTCTGTTCCTGGCCGGGCTGGCGCGCCTCGATGCGACCGAGGGCATGGACGGTTTCGCCGGCGGCGGTCAGCAGTTCGGTGGTTTTGGCGGCATCGGCCGCGGCGACGATCACCACCATGCCGATGCCGCAGTTGAAGACGCGGTGCATTTCGTCGTCGGCGACGTTCCCCTCCTTCTGCAGCCACTGGAACAGGGGCGGCAGGGTCCAGGCGGACTTCTCGATCACGGCGGTGACGTTCTCTGGCAGTACGCGCGGCACGTTGCCGGTCAGGCCGCCGCCGGTGATGTGGGCCATGCCCTTGACCGTCACGCTCTCCATGAGCTTGAGCATGGATTTCACGTAGATGCGCGTCGGCGCGATCAGCGCGTCGGCGAAGGGGCGGCCGTGGAAGTCGGCCTTGAGGTCAGGCTTGGCCCGCGCGACGATGCGGCGGATCAGCGAATAGCCGTTCGAGTGCGCGCCCGAGGAGGCCAGGCCGAGCACCGCGTCGCCGGGCCGGATGGATTTGCCGCCGATGATCTTCGCCTTCTCGACGGCGCCGACGGCGAAGCCGGCCAGGTCGTATTCTCCGGGCGGGTACATGTCGGGCATCTCGGCCGTCTCGCCGCCGATCAGCGCGCAGCCGGCCAGCTCGCAGCCCCTGGCGATGCCCTCGACCACGGTCGCGGCGGTGGCGACGTCGAGCTTGCCGCAGGCAAAGTAGTCGAGGAAGAACAGCGGCTCCGCGCCCTGCACGAGGATGTCGTTGACGCTCATCGCCACCAGATCCTGGCCGACGGTGTCGTGGCGGTCGAGTTCGAAGGCGAGCTTGAGCTTGGTGCCGACGCCGTCGGTGCCCGAAACCAGCACCGGCTCCTTGAACTTCTTCGAAATCTCGAACAGCGCGCCGAAGCCGCCGATGCCGGCGAGCACTTCGGGACGCATGGTGCGCTTGGCGGCAGGCTTGATGCGCTCGACCAGCGCGTCGCCGGCGTCGATGTCGACCCCCGCGTCGCGGTAGGTCATGGAAATGGGAGTAGTCATGGTCGCACTGGCTGGTTGGCTGGTTTGCGGCGATAATTCGCACATCGCCCCATTGATCAAGAGGGCGGATTCTAGCGAAATTACCAGACGGCTTCGACTTGACTCAACTGCTGCTTGACCTCCTGCCGACGCAGGCGCCCAGCTTCGAGAACTTCATCGCCGGCGCGAACGACGAACTGCTGACGCGGCTGCGCCTGCTGGCGCAGCCGGGCTGCTTCGATGCCGTCTACCTGTGGGGGCCGCCCGGCAGCGGCAAGAGCCACCTGCTCGCCGCCACCGCCGCGCTGGCGCTGCGCAAGCGTCCGGCGCTGCTGCTCGCCGACCGGCCGGCCGCCAGCGCCTTCGCGGCGCCCACCGGCGGACTGCTGATCGTGGACGACGTGGATATGCTCGACGCGGATGCCCAGATCGCCTTGTTCCGCACCTTCAACGCGGCGCGCATCGTCGGCCTCGGCCTGCTGCTCGCCGGCCAGCAGGCGCCGGCCAAGCTCGAGCTGCGCGAGGATCTGCGCACCCGCATCGGCCAGACGCTGATCTACGAGGTCCGGACGCTCAACGACGAGCAGAAGGCCGACGCGCTGCGCCGGCACGCCCTGGAGCGCGGCCTGCGCGTCGACGAAGGACTGGTGCGTTACCTGCTTTCCCATGGCCGGCGCGACCTGCCCTCGCTGATGGCCGTGCTCGACCACCTCGACCGCGCCACGCTCGAACGCCAACGGCCGGCCACCCTGCCGCTGCTCAAGGAAGCCCTGCAACTCCAGCTCGTTCCCGCACACGATGAACCTGACACTCTTTGATCTCGACAACACCCTGCTCTCCGGCGATTCGGACTTCGAGTGGGCGCAGTTCCTCATCTCGAAGGGCGTGCTCGACCGCGAGGTCCATCAGGCGCAGAACCAGGCCTTCTACGACGACTACAAGGCCGGCACGCTCGACATCCACGCCTTCCTCAAGTTCCAGCTCGCCCCGCTCGCGCGCCATGAGCGCGCCGAGCTCGATGCCTGGCATCGCGAGTTCATGGCGACGCGCATCCTGCCGCTGATCGACGCGCCGGCACGCCGCCTGGTGCAGCAGCATCTCGATGCCGGCGACCTGTGCGCCATGGTGACCGCCACCAACAGCTTCGTCACCGGGCCGATCTGCCGCGAGTTCGGCATCCCCCATCTGGTCGCGACGGTGCCGGCGCACGACAACGGCCGCTTCACCGGCGCGCCGCGCGGCCGGCCGGCCTTCCGCGAGGGCAAGATCGCGCGCGTCGATGCCTGGCTCGAAGAGCTCGGCCTGTGGTGGGGCGCATTCGGCCGCACCACCTTCTACAGCGATTCGCTCAACGACCTGCCGCTGCTCGCCCGGGTCAGCCACCCCGTCGCCGTCGATCCCGACGACACCCTGCGCGCCCACGCGGGACGGCACGGCTGGCCGGTCATGAGCCTCAGATGACGTATGATGCCCACCCCGCCAGACAGATAAGCCCATGATCCGCAAGCTCCTGCGCCGCGTCTTCAAGCGCGGCGAGCCCTCCCCCCATCCGGTCGAAGCCATCGAGGCGGGCCGGCACGGCATCCGCCCGGAGCAGGTTTCGCCCGGCGCGCGCCGCACCTGTGCCGCGCTGCAGGAGGCCGGCCACCAGGCTTACGTCGTGGGCGGCGCGGTGCGCGACCTGATCGCCGGCATCGCGCCCAAGGACTACGACGTCGCCACCGATGCCACGCCCGACCAGGTGCGCGCGCTGTTCCGCCGCTCGCGCATCATCGGCCGGCGCTTCCAGATCGTGCATGTGATGCACGGCGCCGAGACGATCGAAGTGTCGACCTTCCGCGCCGCCCACGACGCCGACACCCTCAAGGACGAGCACGGCCGCGTGCTGCGCGACAACGTCTGGGGCACGATGGAGGAGGACGCGGCGCGGCGCGACTTCACCATCAACGCGCTCTACTACGACCCGACCAGCGGCCGGGTGTTCGACTATCACCACGGCGTGCGCGACCTGCAGCGCAAAACCCTGCGCATGATCGGCGATCCAAGATCCCGGTATCGGGAAGACCCGGTGCGCATGCTGCGCGCCGTGCGCCTGTCCGCCAAGCTCGACCTGCGCCTCGACCCGCAGGTGCAGGCGCCGATCCGCGAGATGGCCGAGCTGATCGAGAACGTGCCGGCCGCCCGGCTGTTCGACGAGATGCTCAAGCTGCTGTTCTCCGGCCATGCCGTCGAGTGCCTCAAGCGGCTGCGCGCCGACGGTCTGCACCACGGCCTGCTGCCGCTGCTCGACGTCATCCTCGAGCAGCCGCTCGGCGAGAAGTTCGTCATGCTCGCGCTCGCCGACACCGACCGGCGCGTCCGCGAGGGCAGGCGCACCTCGCCGGGCTTCCTGTTCGCCACCCTGCTCTGGCACGAGGTGCTGGCCAACTGGGAGACGCGCAAGAAGAACGGCGAACTGCCGGTGCCGGCGCTGCACGCCGCCATGGACGAGGTGCTCGACGTGCAGGGCGAGAAGCTCGCCATCACGCGCCGCATCGCCGGCGACATCAAGGACATCTGGCTGCTGCAGCCACGCTTCGAAAAGCGCGGCGGCCGCGCGCCCTTCCGCCTGATCGAACAGGAACGCTTCCGCGCCGCCTGGGACTTCCTGCGCCTGCGGGCCGAAAGCGGCGAGGCGCCGCAGGAGCTGGCCGACTGGTGGGCCGCCTTCGAACAGGCCGGCAACGCCGAGCGGGAAGCCATGCTCAAGCCGGACACCGGTCCGAAGAAGCGGCGCCGCCGGCGCAGCAATGCGAAGAAAACCGGTGTAGGGGATTCAACCGACGCCGCCTCGCCAGCACCGAGTTCCGAAGCCGAATGACCGTCACCGCCTGCGTCGCCTACGTGGCTATCGGCGCGAACCTCGGCGAGCCGGTCGCCACGGTGCGCGCCGCCATCGATGCGTTGCGCGCCGTTGAGGGTACGCGTTTCCTCTCCGCTTCTTCGCTCTACCGCACCGCGCCGGTCGGCCTGCATCATCAGCCCGACTTCATCAATGCCGTCGCCGCCCTGGAGGTCGATGCCGCCGCCCTGCCGGCGCCGAGTCTGCTCGACCGGCTGTTCGCCATCGAAGCCGATTTCGGCCGCGTGCGCACGATCCGGAACGCACCGCGCACGCTCGATCTCGACCTGCTGCTGTTCGGTACGGAATGCCGCGACGAGCCGGGCCTGACCCTGCCCCACCCGCGCATGACTGAGCGCGCCTTCGTGCTCGCGCCTCTCGCCGAGCTCGGCCCAGACCTGAACATTCCCGGCCACGGTCGGATAGCCGATCTGCTTGCCGGGGTCGTCGGACAGCGCATCGAGCGCCTGTCATGAATCTCCTCAGGGAGATCCCGGTCCTCTGGCAGACCGCGCTGCTGTTGACGGCCTCGAACGTCTTCATGACCTTCGCCTGGTACGCCCACCTCAAGAACCTCAACGACCGGCCGTGGTGGATCGCCGCGCTCGCCTCCTGGGGCATCGCGCTGTTCGAATATCTGCTGCAGGTGCCGGCCAACCGCATCGGTCATCACGAACTGTCGCTCGCCCAACTCAAGATCCTGCAGGAGGTCATCACCCTGACGGTGTTCGTGCCGTTCGTGATCTTCTACATGCGCCAGCCGCTGAAACTCGATTACCTGTGGGCGGGTTTGTGTATCCTTGGCGCCGTCTATTTCATCTTCCGCAGCCCCTGATGACCTATCTCGCCAGCAACAAGCCGATCACCCTGCCCGAACTGGCGCGCATGAAGCGCGAGGGCGAGAAGATCGCCATGCTGACCTGCTACGACGCCAGCTTCGCCGCGCTCGAGGATCGCTGCGGCGTGGACGTGATGCTGGTCGGCGATTCGCTCGGCAACGTGATCCAGGGCAGGACCTCGACGCTGCCGGTGACGATGGAACACATGGTCTACCACACCGCCTGCGTCGCCAGCCTGCCGGCGCGGCCGATGCTGGTCGCCGATCTGCCGTTCGGCGCCTACCACGAGTCGAAGGAGCAGGCGATCCGCAACGCCGGCGCGTTGCTCGCCGCCGGCGCCGAAATGGTCAAACTCGAAGGCGGAGCGGTGATGGCGGAGACCGTGCATTTCATGGTCGAGCGCGGCGTGCCGGTCTGCGCCCATATCGGCCTGACGCCGCAGTCGGTGCATGCGCTCGGCGGCTACCGCGTCCAGGGCCGCGACGATGCCGGCGCCGCGCGCATGAAGGCGGACGCACGCGCCCTCGAGGATGCCGGCGCGGCCTTGATGGTACTGGAGATGGTGCCGGCCGGCCTGGCCGGCGAAATCACGCGCGCGCTCAAGGCCTGTGCGACGATCGGCATCGGCGCCGGCCCCGAGTGCGACGGCCAAGTGCTGGTGCTGCACGACATGCTCGGCCTCTACCCCGGCAGGAAGGGGCGCTTCGTCAAAGACTTCATGGCCGAAGCGCAGAGCATCGAAGGGGCCGTCAAGGCCTATGTCGCCGCCGTCAAGGACGGCAGCTACCCCGCCCCCGAACACTGCTACTGAGCCTTTCCCGATGCACATCCACGAGACCATCGCCGGCGTGCGCGCCGCGCTCGACGCCGTCCGCCGCGCCGGCCGGCGCATCGTCTTCGTCCCGACCATGGGCAACCTGCACAACGGTCACATCGCCCTGATGCGCCAGGCACGCCAGCACGGCGACTGCGTGGTGGCCTCGATCTTCGTCAACCGCCTGCAGTTCCGCCCCGGCGAGGACTTCGAGAAATACCCGCGCACCCTGGCGGCCGACTGCGAAAAGCTCGTCGCCGCCGGCGTCGACCATCTGTTCGCCCCCGGCGAGGCGGAGCTCTATCCCGAGCCGCAGCGCTACGTCGTCGAGCCGCCGGCCGAGCATGCCACCATTCTCGAGGGCGAGTTCCGGCCCGGCCACTTCCGCGGCGTCGCGACGGTCGTCATGAAGCTGTTCGCCATCGTCCAGCCCCAGGCCGCGCTGTTCGGCAAGAAGGACTATCAGCAGTTCATGGTGCTTTCCGCCATGGTGCGCGAGTTCGCCCTGCCGATCGAGGTCATCCCCGGGGAAACCGTGCGTGCGACCGACGGCCTGGCCTTGTCGTCGCGCAACGGCTACCTTTCGGCGGCGGAGCGCATCGAAGCGCCGCGCCTGCATCGCATCCTGCAGCAGACGGCCGCGGCGCTGCGCGCCGGCAACCGCGACTTTGCCGGACTCGAAGCCGCAGGCATGGCCGAACTGCGCGCATGCGGCTGGGTTCCCGACTATCTTGCGATACGCCGAAAGTATGATTTAAAATCGCCGGCCGCTCACGATTCCGGGTTGGTGGTGCTGGCCGCGGCGCGGCTGGGAAGCACGCGCCTCATCGACAATCTGGAAGTTTAGGTCACCGCGATGCGCTCAATGCCGGCGGTGCGCCAGCAGCGCACGAGAGAGGACGGCCGGCTCCGGCCTTCCTGGCTTTTGCCGCCTACGCACGACAGGAGAGCGACCATGCAACGCACCATGCTGAAATCCAAGCTGCACCGCGTCACCGTGACCCAGGCCGAGCTGCACTACGAGGGCTCCTGCGCGATCGATCAGAACCTGCTCGACGCCGCCGACATCCGCGAATACCAGCAGATCGAGATCTACAACGTCACCAACGGCGAGCGCTTCTCGACCTACGCGATCAACGCCGAGCGCGGCAGCGGCACGATCTCCGTCAACGGCGCCGCCGCGCGCAAGGCGGCGGCCGGCGATCTGCTGATCATCTGCACCTATGCCGCCTACAGCGAGGTCGAGTTGGCGAAGCACGCGCCGGATCTGATCTACGTTGATGCCAAGAACCACATCACGCACCGCAGCGGCAGCATCCCGATCCAGGCCGCGGCCTGAACGGCCTGCGCCGCTCGAAGGCCCGCTGCGGCGGGCCTTTTTTCTTTTCGCAAGTTTTACGATTGGTTTCATTCAAATAACTGATCGAAATCACCCGCACCGGTCAATTGACCATCATCAAGGAATCCCCCCGCCCCCTTCCGTAGAGTCGCGGCCACGCCGCACTCCGTGGCTAACGTTAACAAAGGGGGCCTTATGAGCGAAGCATTCACTACCTCGACTGCCCGAAACATCTTTTATGGCGGAACGATGTTCTTCCTGCTGGTGTTTCTGGCGCTGACCTATCAGACCGAGCAGGTCATTCCGAAGCGCGACAAGCGCGAAATGCTGGCCGATCCGATGGTCGTCGCCGGCAAGAAGCTTTGGGAAACCAACAACTGCATCGGCTGCCACACGCTGCTGGGCGAAGGCGCCTATTTCGCGCCGGAGCTGGGCAACGTCGTCAAGCGCTTGGGCAGCAAGGAAGCCGTCATGGGCTTCATCCAGTCGCGTCCTGCCGAGGGCATTCCCGGTCGCCGCAGCATGCCCCAGTTCAACTTCACGGAACAGCAGCTGAAGGAAATCGCCGCCTTCCTCGACTACGTGGGACAAATCGACGCCGCCAAGTGGCCGCCCAATATCCAGGGCTAACCGGCAACCGACCAAGGAGATAACAGATGCAATATAAATCCCAAGCCGTCGCGAAGCCGTATTTCATCGCGGCCATCGCGCTGTTCGTCGCCCAGATTCTGTTCGGCCTGATCATGGGCCTGCAGTATGTCTGGGGCGACTTCCTCTTCCCGCACATCCCGTTCAACGTCGCGCGCATGGTGCATACCAACGCGCTGATCGTCTGGCTGCTGATGGGCTTCATGGGCGCGGCCTACTACCTCATCCCCGAGGAAGCCGAGACCGAGCTGCACAGCCCGGGCCTGGCGATCGCCATGTTCTGGATCTTCCTCGTCGCCGCCGGCCTCACCGTCGTCGGCTACCTGACGGTTCCGTATGCCTCGCTGGCCAAGATGACTGGCAATGACCTGCTGCCGACCATGGGCCGCGAGTTCCTCGAGCAGCCGCTGATCACCAAGGTCGGCATCGTCATCGTCGCGCTGGCTTTCCTCTTCAACATCTCCATGACGGTACTGAAGGGCCGCAAGACCTCGATCGCCACCGTTCTCCTGATCGGTCTGTGGGGCTTGGCCGTGCTGTTCCTGTTCTCCTTCTATAACCCCCACAACGTCGTGCGCGACAAGTTCTACTGGTGGTGGGTCGTGCACCTGTGGGTGGAAGGCGTGTGGGAACTGATCCTCGGCGCGATCCTCGCCTTCGTGCTGATCAAGGTGACCGGCGTCGACCGCGAGGTGATCGAGAAGTGGCTGTACGTGATCATCACCCTGACGCTGGTCTCCGGCATCCTCGGCACCGGCCACCACTACTACTGGATCGGCACGCCGGAATCCTGGCAGCTGATCGGTTCGGTGTTCTCCGCGCTGGAACCCATCCCCTTCTTCGGCATGACGCTGTTCGCCTTCAACATGGTGAACCGCCGCCGGCGCGAGCACCCGAACAAGGCCGCCACCCTCTGGGCGCTCGGCACGGGCGTGATGGCCTTCCTCGGTGCCGGCGTGTGGGGCTTCCTGCACACCCTGTCGCCGGTGAACTACTACACCCACGGCACGCAAATCACCGCTGCCCACGGCCACATGGCGTTCTACGGCGCCTATGTGATGGCCGTGCTGACGATGATCAGCTACGCCATGCCGCTGATGCGCGGCCGCGCCGCCAACAGCAACAAGGCGCAGGTCGTCGAGATGTGGTCGTTCTGGCTGATGACGATCGCGATCGTCTTCATCACGCTGTTCCTGACCGCCGCCGGCATCCTGCAGGTCTGGCTGCAGCGCGTCTCCGACTCGCCGCTGCCGTTCATGGTGGCGCAGGACCAAGTCTCCCTGTTCTACTGGATGCGCGAATGGTCGGGCGTGGTCTTCCTGATCGGCCTCGTCGTCTACATCTGGAGCTTCTTCATCCCCGGCGAAGAGAAAGCCGCCTGAGCGAAGCCTGCTGAGCAAGGCAAGCCCGGCGTCCATCGCAAGATGGGCGCCGGTTTTGTTTAGGCCGGCATTTCTGCTAGGATTCCCTACCCTTCTTTACAGACAAACCCTCGAAGAGGCACCAATGAGCGAACACATCCATTACGTCACCGATGCCAGCTTCAAAAGCGACGTGCTGGAATCCCCCGTCCCCGTGCTGGTCGATTACTGGGCCGAATGGTGCGGTCCCTGCAAGATGATTGCACCGATCCTCGACGAAGTCGCCAAGGACTACCAAGGCCGCCTCAAGGTCGCCAAGCTGAACATCGACGAGAATCCCAAGACGCCGGGCGAGTACGGCATCCGCGGCATTCCCACCCTGATCCTGTTCAAGGGCGGCAATGTCGAGGCCACCAAGGTCGGCGCGTTGTCGAAATCGCAGCTGACCGCCTTCATTGACAGCAATCTCTAATCCCATTACATTCGCCCCGAAGTCGTACCGCAGTTCCTGAGCGACCAACGCGACTTCGGGCCGCAGGCACCTCCAGCCTGCAGCGTAACACCCCCCCTTCCCTGATGTATTCCTTACACGCCGGATCCGTCTCGTCCGCGTGCCACCCCCTAAGCACAACCATGCACCTTTCCGAACTTAAGAATCATCACGTCAGCCAGCTCATCGAGATGGCGACCAACGTCGGCATCGAAGGTGCCAACCGCCTGCGCAAGCAGGAACTGATCTTCGCCATTCTCAAGGAACACGCCAAGAAGGGCGAGGTGATCTACGGCGACGGCTGCCTCGAGGTGATGAACGACGGCTATGGCTTCCTGCGTTCGGCTGATACCTCCTACCTCGCCAATCCGGACGATGTGTACGTTTCGCCCTCGCAGATCCGCCGCTTCAACCTGCGCACCGGCGACACCATCGAGGGCGAGATCCGCACGCCGAAGGATGGCGAACGCTATTTCGCGCTGGTCAAGCTCGACCAGGTGAATGGCGAATCGCCCGAGATCTGCAAGAACAAGATTCTCTTCGAAAACCTCACGCCGCTGCATCCGACCGAGCATCTGCGCCTGGAGCGCGAGATCAAGGCCGAGGAAAACATCACCAGCCGCGTCATCGACATCATCGCGCCGATCGGCAAGGGCCAGCGCGGTCTGCTGGTCGCCGCGCCGAAGTCCGGCAAGACCGTGATGCTGCAGCACATCGCCCACGCGGTCGCTGCCAACCATCCCGAGGCGGTGCTGATCGTCATGCTGATCGACGAGCGCCCCGAGGAAGTCACCGAAATGACGCGCACGGTGCGCGGCGAGGTGGTCGCCTCGACCTTCGACGAACCGGCCTCGCGCCACGTGCAGGTCGCCGAGATGGTCATCGAGAAGGCCAAACGCCTCACCGAGCACAAGAAGGACGTCGTCATCCTGCTCGATTCGATCACCCGCCTGGCGCGCGCCTACAACACCGTGCAGCCGGCCTCCGGCAAGGTGCTGACCGGCGGCGTCGACGCCAATGCGCTGCAGAAGCCGAAGCGATTCTTCGGCGCCGCGCGCAACATCGAGGAAGGCGGCTCGCTGACCATCATCGCCACGGCGCTGATCGACACCGGCAGCCGCATGGACGAAGTGATCTACGAGGAATTCAAGGGCACCGGCAATTCGGAAATCCACCTCGACCGCCGCATGTCGGAGAAGCGCGTCTATCCGTCGATCAACGTCAACCGCTCCGGCACGCGCCGCGAAGAACTGCTGCTCAAGCCCGACGTGCTGCAGAAGGTCTGGGTGCTGCGCAAGCTGCTCTACGGGCTGGACGACCTCGAGGCGATGGAGTTCCTGCTCGACAAGATCAAGGCCACCAAGAACAACGGCGAATTCTTCGACGCCATGCGCCGGGGCGGCTGACCATGGTTGATTTCCCTGTGCTTTTTCTGGATAATGACAGGCTTTCTGCGATGCGTCGCAGGCACCCGGCGATACAAAGGACATCGTAAAGGACACTGAGATGAAAGAAGGCATCCACCCGAAATACAACGAGATCGAGGTGACTTGCAGCTGCGGCAACAAGTTCATGACGCGCTCGACCAACAGCAAGCCGCTGCACATCGAAGTCTGCTCGGCCTGCCATCCGTTCTACACCGGCAAGCAGAAGATCGTCGACACCGCCGGCCGTGTCGAGCGCTTCCGCCAGAAGTACAAGCGCCCCGGCGCCGCTGCCTGACCGGCGTTGGCGCATGCTGAAAGGGCAGCCATGTCTGCCTCTGGCATGAAGGCAGCTGCGGCTGCCTTTTCTTTTGGCCGCCACCGATCATGAACTTCGGCGGATTGCGCGACAACGCACCTCCCGTGCCGGTCATCGCGATCGTTCTGCTGGCGGGCCTCTACCTGCTGACGGGCGTCGCGGCCCACGATCCCTGGAAAACCGAGGACGCGATCCATATCGGCATCGCCCACGGCTTCGCCAGCGGCGGCGGCTGGCTGTTTCCCCGGATCGCCGGCGAGCCCTGGCCGCATACCGCCCCGCTCTACCACTGGCTGGCCGCGCTGACCGGCCAGGCGCTGGAAGGCCAGCTCGGCTTCCACAACGCCGCCAGGCTGGCGAGCACCTTGTTCGGCGCCCTGTTCCTGATCGGGGTGGCTGGCGCGTCCCGCGCTTTCCACGGCGACGCAGCCGGCCGCCTCGCGCCGTTGCTGGCGATCGGCACCCTTGGCCTGCTGCTGCCGATGCACGAAGCCCAGCCCGCGATCGCCGGACTGGCTTTTGCAGCGCTGGCCTGGTGGGGCGGCGGCCTGCTTCTGCAGGGCCACACCAGCGGCGGCCTGCTGCTCGGCCTCGGCCTCGGTCTCGCCTTCCCGGCACATGGTCTCGTCGGCCTGCTGATGGCGATCGCCGCCCTGCCAGCGCCGATTTTGCGGCGCGATGCGAAGGGCTTCGCCCTTGCCGTGCTGGTCGCCCTGCCGCTGATCGCGGCCTGGCCGCTGCTGGTGATGCAGCACGATCCGGCACTGTGGGCCGGCTGGTGGCAGAACGAACTGGCGGAGGCCACGCAGGCGCGCACCCTGCCCGACAGGCGCCATGTCGAACAACTGCTCTGGGCGGCCTGGCCCGTCCTGCCGCTCGCCCTCTGGAGCCTTTGGCTGCACCGGCGCCAGTGCTCCCCTCTCGCGCTGCCGCTGCTCGGGTTACTGCTGACGCTCTCTTGGTACCTGACCGGCTCGGCACGCAGCCTCAGCGTGCTGCCGGTCCTGCTCCCGCTCACCCTGCTCGCGGCAGCCGGTGCCGACCGGTTGCGCCGCGGGACTGCGAATGCCTTCGACTGGTTCGCCCTGACCACCTTCAGCTTCGTGGCCGCGCTGATCTGGCTGGGCGCCAGCGCGCAGGGTCTCGGCTGGCCGCCGAAGATCGCCAACAACTTCGCCAAGCTGGCGCCGGGCCACGAGGTCGACTACGGCATGGTCGCGCTCGCCGGCGCCATTGGCGCCACCCTGCTCTGGCTGCTGTCCTGGGGGCTGCGGCGGGCGGGCTGGCGCGCCACCCTGCGCTGGGCCGCGGGCGTAACCTTGATGTGGGTGCTGACGGCCACCTTGTGGCTTGCCTGGATCGACTACGCCATCTCGTACCGTCCGGTGGCGCTCTCGCTGCAAAACGCCCTGCCCCGGGGAATCGACTGCATCGAGCGCCAGGACATCGGCCCCGCCCAGCGGGCATCGCTCGACTATTTCGCCGGCATCCGCACGACCGAAGCGGGACGGCAGCCACGCTGCTCTTGGCGCCTCTCGGTCGAGGGCAGCCGGCGGACGGCGCCGCCGGGCTGGACCGAAGTCTGGCGCGGTGGCCGCACCAGCGACCGCAAGGAGCGCTGGTATCTCGACCGGCGCGAAGCTACACCTTCAGGAAATTCGCCCGGTAATACTTGAGTTCCTCGATGGACTCGTAGATGTCCGCCAACGC
>DDXW01000079.1 GCA_002347285.1 Rhodocyclaceae bacterium UBA2250
TTCTACACCGGCAAGCAGAAGATCGTCGACACCGCCGGCCGTGTCGAGCGCTTCCGCCAGAAGTACAAGCGCCCCGGCGCCGCTGCCTGACCGGCGTTGGCGCATGCTGAAAGGGCAGCCATGTCTGCCTCTGGCATGAAGGCAGCTGCGGCTGCCTTTTCTTTTGGCCGCCACCGATCATGAACTTCGGCGGATTGCGCGACAACGCACCTCCCGTGCCGGTCATCGCGATCGTTCTGCTGGCGGGCCTCTACCTGCTGACGGGCGTCGCGGCCCACGATCCCTGGAAAACCGAGGACGCGATCCATATCGGCATCGCCCACGGCTTCGCCAGCGGCGGCGGCTGGCTGTTTCCCCGGATCGCCGGCGAGCCCTGGCCGCATACCGCCCCGCTCTACCACTGGCTGGCCGCGCTGACCGGCCAGGCGCTGGAAGGCCAGCTCGGCTTCCACAACGCCGCCAGGCTGGCGAGCACCTTGTTCGGCGCCCTGTTCCTGATCGGGGTGGCTGGCGCGTCCCGCGCTTTCCACGGCGACGCAGCCGGCCGCCTCGCGCCGTTGCTGGCGATCGGCACCCTTGGCCTGCTGCTGCCGATGCACGAAGCCCAGCCCGCGATCGCCGGACTGGCTTTTGCAGCGCTGGCCTGGTGGGGCGGCGGCCTGCTTCTGCAGGGCCACACCAGCGGCGGCCTGCTGCTCGGCCTCGGCCTCGGTCTCGCCTTCCCGGCACATGGTCTCGTCGGCCTGCTGATGGCGATCGCCGCCCTGCCAGCGCCGATTTTGCGGCGCGATGCGAAGGGCTTCGCCCTTGCCGTGCTGGTCGCCCTGCCGCTGATCGCGGCCTGGCCGCTGCTGGTGATGCAGCACGATCCGGCACTGTGGGCCGGCTGGTGGCAGAACGAACTGGCGGAGGCCACGCAGGCGCGCACCCTGCCCGACAGGCGCCATGTCGAACAACTGCTCTGGGCGGCCTGGCCCGTCCTGCCGCTCGCCCTCTGGAGCCTTTGGCTGCACCGGCGCCAGTGCTCCCCTCTCGCGCTGCCGCTGCTCGGGTTACTGCTGACGCTCTCTTGGTACCTGACCGGCTCGGCACGCAGCCTCAGCGTGCTGCCGGTCCTGCTCCCGCTCACCCTGCTCGCGGCAGCCGGTGCCGACCGGTTGCGCCGCGGGACTGCGAATGCCTTCGACTGGTTCGCCCTGACCACCTTCAGCTTCGTGGCCGCGCTGATCTGGCTGGGCGCCAGCGCGCAGGGTCTCGGCTGGCCGCCGAAGATCGCCAACAACTTCGCCAAGCTGGCGCCGGGCCACGAGGTCGACTACGGCATGGTCGCGCTCGCCGGCGCCATTGGCGCCACCCTGCTCTGGCTGCTGTCCTGGGGGCTGCGGCGGGCGGGCTGGCGCGCCACCCTGCGCTGGGCCGCGGGCGTAACCTTGATGTGGGTGCTGACGGCCACCTTGTGGCTTGCCTGGATCGACTACGCCATCTCGTACCGTCCGGTGGCGCTCTCGCTGCAAAACGCCCTGCCCCGGGGAATCGACTGCATCGAGCGCCAGGACATCGGCCCCGCCCAGCGGGCATCGCTCGACTATTTCGCCGGCATCCGCACGACCGAAGCGGGACGGCAGCCACGCTGCTCTTGGCGCCTCTCGGTCGAGGGCAGCCGGCGGACGGCGCCGCCGGGCTGGACCGAAGTCTGGCGCGGTGGCCGCACCAGCGACCGCAAGGAGCGCTGGTATCTCGACCGGCGCGAAGCTACACCTTCAGGAAATTCGCCCGGTAATACTTGAGTTCCTCGATGGACTCGTAGATGTCCGCCAACGCTTCGTGCTTGCCGCCTTTCTTGACGCCCTTGGCGATCTCGGGCGTCCAGCGCTTGCAGAGCTCCTTGAGCGTGGACACGTCGAGGTTGCGGTAGTGGAAGTAGGCCTCGAGTTTCGGCATGTGGCGCGCCATGAAGCGGCGGTCCTGGCAGATCGAATTGCCGCACATCGGCGACTTGCCGCTCGGCACATGCCGCTTGAGGAAATCGAGCGCCTGCGTCTCGACGTCGGCCTCGCTCAGGACCGAGGCCTTGACCTTGTCGATCAGCCCCGACTTGCCATGGGTCTTCTTGTTCCAGTCGTCCATCCGGTCGAGCACTTCATCTTCCTGATGCACTACCCACACGGCGCTTTCGGCGACCAGTTCGAGGTGGGAATTGGTGATCACCATCGCCAGCTCGATGATGCGGTCGTGGTCGGGATCGAGCCCGGTCATTTCCATGTCGAGCCAGACGAGGGCGTTTTGGTCTTGTGCCATACTTCGTGCTTCCGTTGTCATTGATCTGGAACGGGCATATTACGCCCATCGCGCACCCCGTGGCCTCGCTCTTCTCTGTCGTATTCCTCGTCCTGCTCGCCCTGACCACCGCCCTGCGCGCCTGGCTCGCCTGGCGCCAGCTGCGCAGCGTGCGCGCCCATCGCGACGCCGTGCCGCCCGCCTTCGCCGAGCGCATCCCGCTCGCGGATCACCGGAAGGCCGCCGCCTATACCGAAGCGAAACTGCGCGCCGGCCTGATCGAGCTCGGCGTCGATGCCGGCCTGCTGCTGCTGCTCACCTTCGGCGGCCTGCTGGCCGGCTTCGACCGCTTCTGGCACACGCTGTTTCCGGACGGCGGCCATGCCTACGGCCTCGCACTGTTCGCCAGCGTCGGCCTGACCGGCTTTCTCGCCGGCCTGCCCTTCGCGCTTTATCGCACCTTCGTCATCGAGGCGCGCTTCGGCTTCAACAAGACGACGCCGGGTCTGTTCGTCGCCGACCTCGCCAGGCAGTTGCTGCTGACCGTGCTGATCGGCGCGCCGCTGCTGCTGGCGGTGCTGTGGCTGATGGCCGCGATGGGCGAGCGCTGGTGGCTCTGGGTCTGGCTGGCCTGGCTCGGCTTCAATCTGCTGGTGATGCTGCTCTATCCCACCCTGATCGCGCCGCTGTTCAACAAGTTCACCCCGCTGGCCGACGGCGAGATCAGGACGCGCGTCGAGGCGCTGCTGGCGCGCTGCGGCTTCGCCAGCTCCGGGCTGTTCGTGATGGACGGCTCGAAGCGTTCCGCCCACGGCAACGCCTATTTCACCGGCTTCGGCCGCGCCAAGCGCATCGTCTTCTTCGACACGCTGCTCGACAAGCTCGCCCCCGGCGAGATCGAGGCGGTGCTCGCGCACGAGCTCGGCCACTTCAAGCGCCGCCACCTCTGGAAGCGCATCGCCGTGCTGGGAACGGTGTCGCTCGCGCTGCTGTGGCTGCTCGGCCAGCTGATCGACCAGCCCTGGTTCTACGCCGGCCTGCACGCCGGCACGGGCGGCACGGCGATGGCGCTGATCCTGTTCTCTCTCGTGCTGCCGGTGTTCGCCTTCCCGTTCGCCCCGCTGTTCTCCTGGCTGTCGCGCCGCCATGAATTCGAGGCCGATGCCTATGCCGCCCGGCAATCGAGCGCCGGCGAACTGGTCGCCGCGCTGGTCAAGCTCTACCGCGACAACGCCGCGACGCTGACGCCCGACCCGCTGTATTCGCTGTTCCACGACTCGCATCCGCCGGCGAGCGAGCGCATCGGCCGCCTGCAGGCGGCGGGCTGATGCCGTCCGGCCTCGTCACCGCCGCCTTCGGCCGGCACTACGAAGTCACGCTGGAGGACGGCACGGTCGTCAATGGCATCCCGCGCGGCAAGAAGAGCCTCTACGCCTGCGGCGACCGGGTGACGCTCGGCCCCCGCCACGACAGCGAAGCGCAGATTCTTTGCCACGAGCCGCGCGCCACCCTGCTCTACCGCAGCGACGAATGGAAGGAAAAGATCATCGCCGCCAATGCGACGCAGATCGTCCTCGTCGTCGCCACCGAGCCGGCCTTCTCCGCCGAGCTGATCTCGCGCGCACTGGTCGCCGCGCGCCATGAAAACATGCGCGCACTGATCGTTCTCAACAAATGCGACCTCGCCGCGCAACTGCCTGCGGCCCGCGCGCAGCTTGCCTCCTTCGTCGCGCTCGGAATCCCGGTGATCGAGCTGAGCGCGCTCGCCGACGCGCGCCCGCTCGCACCCTGGCTCGCCGGCCAGACCTCGATACTGGTGGGGCAGAGCGGCATGGGCAAATCGACGCTGGTCAATACGCTGATCCCGACTGCCGGCGCGGCGACCAGGGAGATTTCGACCGCCCTCGACTCGGGCAAGCACACCACCACCCACACCTGCCTCTACCGGCTCGCCGACGGCAGCGCGCTGATCGATTCGCCTGGCCTGCAGGCCTTCGGTCTCGCCCACCTCACCCGCGGCGAAATCGAGCTCGGCTTCGCCGAATTTTTGCCGTATCTCGGCCACTGCCGCTTCCGCGACTGCCGTCACGAGAACGAGCCAGACTGCGGGCTCAAGGCCGCCGTCGCCGCCGGCGCGATCGACGCGCGGCGCCTGGCGCATTTCGTCGCCATCGCCAGCGAGAACGAGCGCTCCCGGCAGTTCTGATGGCCCATCTTTTCGCCGACGTTTCCGCGCACGGCTTCGGCCATCTGGCGCAGGCCGCGCCGGTGCTGAACCGGCTCGCCGAACTGCTGCCCGGCTTGCGCCTCACCCTGCGCAGCGGCCTGCCCGGCGAAAAGCTGCGCCAGCGCATCCGGGCACCCTTCGCCCACATCGCCGCGGCGAGCGACTTCGGCTACCTGATGCTCGATGCGCTGCGCATCGACCTGGCCGCGACCGCCGATGCCTACCGCGCCGCCCATGCGGACTTTGCCGCCCGCGTCGCGACGGATGCGGCCCTCCTGAGCGAATTGCGGGCCGACGCGGTCTTCTCGGACGTTTCCTATCTGCCGCTGGCGGGCGCGGCGCGGGCGGGCATTCCCGCCGCGGCGCTGTGCTCGCTCAACTGGGCCGACTTGTTCGCGCACTACTTCGGCGACGAGGCATGGGCAACGCCGATCCATGCCGAAATGCTCGCGGCCTACCGCAGCGCCATCTTCCTGCGCACCACCCCCGGCATGCCGATGCCCTTGTTAGACCGGCAGATCGTCATCGGGCCGATCGCTTCGCGCGGCCAGGAGCGGCGCGCCGAGCTGCGCGCGAAACTCGGCGCTGGCGAGGCGGCGCCGAACAGCAGAATCGTGCTGGTCGCGCTCGGCGGCATCCCGACGCGGCTGCCCGTCGAAGACTGGCCCGTCCTGCCCGGTATCCGCTGGCTCGTTCCCGCCGCCTGGAACATCCAGCGCTACGACATGCACGCCTTCGAGCCGCTCGGCTGGGAGTTCGCCGACCTGCTGCGCTCGATCGATGCCGTCGTCACCAAGCCGGGCTACGGCACCTTCGCCGAGGCCGTCTGCAACGGCGCGGCGGTCATCTACCAGCGCCGCGACGACTGGCCGGAGCAGGACTGCCTGATCGATTGGCTGCGCAGCCACGGCCGCTGCGCCGAAATCTCCGCCGCCGACCTCGCCGCAGGCAATTTCGGCGCCACGCTGGAAAGTTGCCTGTCCGCCGCCGCCTCGCCGGCACCGAGTTTCGATGGTGCGGAAACGGCGGCGCGTCGCGTCGCTGCCCTGCTGCGCTGAAACTCAGTGCGGCATCTTGCCGTGATCCATGCCCTGCATCGGCGCGCCGGCCGTCGGGCGCACCACGGTCGCATGCACTTCCTTGCTGCTGCCGTCGGCGAAGCCGAGCGTCACCACGACATGGTCGCCTTCCTTGAGCGGCGCCTTCAGGTCGATCAGCATCACGTGGTAGCCGCCGGGCTTGAGCGCCACCTCGCCCTTCGCCGGCACGGCGATTTCCTTCACCTGGCGCATGCGCATCACGCCGCCGTCGTTGATGTGGTTGTGCAGTTCGGTGACGTTGGCGACCGACGACGCGGCGGTCACCAGCTTGGCCTCGGCATCGCCGGCATTCTTCAGCGCCATGAAGGCGGCCGTCGTGCGGGTGCCGGGCGGCGTCATGCGCACGTAGGGATCGATCACGCTGATCTGGTCGGCGGCCCCGGCGGCGAAAGCCGGTGCGGCGAAGGCGGACAGGACAAGAGCGACGAGCGAAATGACATTCTTCATGGGAACTCCGTTTTCTATGGGGTGGAAAGAAACTTGCGGATTTCGGCGACCAGCTGCTCCGGCGGCGTCGCGTGGGGCAGGCTGCCAACCAGGTTGCCCCGCCGGTCGATCAGGTAGGTCAGCGCGGTGTGGTCGATGGCGTAACCGCCAGCCGAATCGCCGTCATGGCGCACGAACACCGCGCCATAGCGGCCGGCGATCTCGCTGAGTGCCGCCGGCTGCCCGGTGAGTCCGACGATCGCGGGGTGGAAAAATTGCGTGTATTCGACAAGGCGTGCGACCGTGTCCCGCTCGGGATCGACGCTGACGAAGAGCGGCTGGATCTGCGCCAGCTCGCCGGGGGTGAGGCTGTCCAGCGCTTGGCCGAGAATCGTCAGCGAGGTCGGGCAGATGTCCGGGCAGTAGGTGTAGCCGAACTGCAGCAGCACCAGCCTGCCGGCGAAATCGTGCAACGACACCGGCCCCCGGGGGCCGGCCAGGGTGAAGTCGCCGCCCACCGGCTGCGCGGCGAGCTGGACGTCGGCGACCATGCGTGCGGCATGCGTGCCGGGCAGCGGTGTTCTATCCGGCTCCGGCTTCCAGAAGAAACCCACGCCGATGATCGCGGCGAGCAGCAGGAGATTGAGGGTGACGAGCAGGCTTCTCATGATCAGTGCCCGGCATCGAAGCGGAACGGCACGGCGATACGCTTGCTGCCGGTTTCCAGCAGCACCGTTGCCTGCCAGGTCATGCGCCCGGTGACGCAGACCGGCAGGGTCGCCGGACCCGCGAAGCGCCTGGGGCCGACCTTGGCCAGACCGGGCCGGTTGAAGCCCATGTTCATGCTGACGCCGGCGAAATCGACCGCGACCCGGTCGGCATCGGCGCCGTCGAGATCAACGGTCACCTCGAGAGGCTCGACGACCGGAATCGGCCGCGGGGCGATCGAAAAGCGCAACCGCCCGCCGCCCGGCAATGCTGCGCTGCACACATCACGATGCAGATCGCAGCCCGGATCGGGGTTGGCCGTGGCGTCGGCCTTCGGCAACAAAAGCGGCGAAAGCTTGTAGCCGACGACTCCAATCAGGACCAGGGCCAGAATCATGGCCGAATCGACGAGCAGGGATTTGCTGATCTGCATGGGAGGGCGAAGGTAACACCCGGTGGCATTTCACGGCAAGTCCGGCATCGCCGTTTGTTTTGACATGGATCAAAGATGGCGGCGCGACAAGCGCATAGAGTGCGCGGCAAATTGTCGCAGTGGCAGATTGTCGCAGCGCGCGATTTTTCAAGTGTCGTCCTAACCTTAATGGGAGCAAAACCATGAAGAAACTCACCCAGCGGACCGTTCCGTTGCTGATTGCGGCGGGGATGGGCTTCGCGGCGGCGACCGCGTGGTCGGCCGAGACCTTGCAGGACGTGATGAAGCGTCGCAACCTGTCGCAGCAGGACCTG
>DDXW01000069.1 GCA_002347285.1 Rhodocyclaceae bacterium UBA2250
CGCGGCGGCGGCGCGGTCGGCGGCGCCATCCGCCAGACGCGCGCGCGCCACATCCTGATCAAGGTCAATGAGCTGGTGTCCTCCGACGAGGCGCGCCACAAGCTGGTCGGCCTCAAGGAGCGCCTCGACAACGGTGCCGATTTCGCCGAACTGGCGCGCCTTTATTCGAACGATCTGTCGGCGGCGAAGGGCGGCGATCTGGGCTGGCTCTACCAGGGCGACACCGTGCCGGATTTCGAGCGGGCGATGGACGCGCTGAAGATCGGCGAGGTCAGCGACCCGGTGCAGTCGCCGTTCGGCTGGCACCTGATCCAGGTGCTCGAGCGCAAGCGCGCCGAGGCGGGCGACGAAAGAAAACGATTGCTGGCGCGCCAGGCGCTGCGCGAGCGCAAGTCCGACGAGGCCTACGAGGACTGGCTGCGCCAGCTGCGCGACCGTGCTTACGTCGAATACCGTCTTGAAGAGCGCTAAGTCCGGCATTCAATGATCGAGCGTAGCGAGCAAACAGTCTCCTCTTCCGCGAGGAAGGGGCTGGGGGATGGCGGGCTTATCATTGCCGTCACCTCGGGCGAGCCGGCCGGCATCGGGCCGGACATCTGCCTGTCCCTGGCGGAGCGCCGCTTCCCGGCGCGCCTCGTCATCCTCGGGGATCGCGGCCTGCTGGAAGAGCGTGCGCGGCGGCTGGGACGCGGCATGGCCGGCCTCGAGATCCGCCATGTGCCGCTGAGAAACTCGGTGATGGCAGGGCGGCTCGATCCCGCCAATGCCCGTTACGTGCTCGACCTGCTCGACGCCGCGCTGGCCGGCTGCCGGTCGGGCGAATACGCGGCGCTGGTCACCGCCCCGGTGCACAAGGGCGTCATCAACGACGCCGGCATTCCCTTCACCGGCCACACCGAATACCTGGCCGAGCAGACCGGCACGCCGCGCGTCGTCATGATGCTGGCGGGGGCGGGGCTGCACGTCGCGCTGGCGACCACTCACCTGCCGCTCAAGGACGTGTCGGCCGCGATCACGCAGGACGATCTCGAAACGACGATTCGCATCCTGCATGCCGACCTGCGCACCAAGTTCGGTTTCGCGCATCCCCGCATCCTGATCGCCGGCCTCAACCCGCATGCCGGCGAAGGTGGCCATCTGGGGCGCGAGGAGATCGAGGTCATCGGGCCGGTGCTCGACAAGCTGCGCAAGGAAGGCATGGAACTGGTCGGCCCGCTGCCGGCCGACACGCTGTTCACGAAGACCGTGCTGGCCGGTTCGCACGCCCAGCTCGCGATGTATCACGACCAGGGCCTGACGGTGCTCAAGTACGCCGCCTTCGACGAGGGCATCAACGTCACGCTGGGCCTGCCGATCATCCGCACTTCCGTCGACCACGGCACCGCGCTCGACTTGGCCGGCACCGGCAAGGCGTCGCCGACCAGCCTGTTCGCCGCCGTCAACGCCGCCATCGACATGGCGAAGCGGCGCGCTGCGGCATGAAAGACCATCAACCGCGCAAGCGGTTCGGGCAGAACTTCCTCGTCTCGCCGGGCGTCATCCGCAAGATCGTCGAGGCGATCGCGCCGCGGCCGGGCGACACCGTCGTCGAGATCGGGCCGGGCCTCGGCGCGCTCACCGAACCGCTGCTCGGGAAGCTCGAGCAGCTGCACGTCGTCGAGATCGACCGCGACCTGATCGCGCGCCTGCGGCAGCGCTTCGCGCCGGAACGGCTGGTCATTCACGAGGGCGATGCGCTGCAGTTCGACTTCGGCGCGTTGAAAGAAGCCGGCCCGCTCAAGACGCTCAAGATAGTGGGCAACCTGCCCTACAACATTTCCAGTCCTTTGCTCTTCCATCTCGCCGAGGTTGCCGACAAGGTGAGCGAGATGCACTTCATGCTGCAGAAGGAAGTCGTCGACCGCATGGTCGCCGCGCCCGGCACGGGCGACTACGGCCGGCTGTCGGTGATGCTGCAATACCGCTTCCACATGGAGCGGCTGTTCGTCGTGCCGCCGGGCGCCTTCGATCCGGCGCCCAAGGTCGACTCGGCCATCGTGCGGCTGATTCCGCGCAAACTCGGCGCCGGCGAGGCGGCGCGCGACGAGGCGCTGTTCGGCCGCGTGGTCGCGGCGGCCTTCTCCCAGCGCCGCAAGATGCTGCGCAACACGCTCAGGGAGTTCGGCGGCGAAACGCTGCTGCAGGCCCAGGGCATCGCGCCGACGGCGCGCGCCGAAACGCTTGCTGTGGCGGATTACATCCGGCTTGCCAACGCCCTGACAACGTCGCAAAAAAAATAGCCCCCGGGGGGAGGCGATCCCCCGGGGGCCGCTGGTCTTGCCTCGCTCAGTCCGCCTGCTTGCGCAGGAAGGCGGGAATGTCGTACTTGTCCATTCCCGTGTCGGACATCGCCTGCGCGCGGCTGTCGCGCGGGCGGTTGGAGGTGAACAGGTCGTCGAGACCGGCGGCGGTGCCAGTGGCCGTGCCGGCCGTGGCTGCCGAAACGCCCATGCCAAGCGGCAGGTCGTCGGTGCCGGTGCGCTGGCCGCGCCCTTCGCGGTAGACGATCTCCGGCTTGCGCGCCACCTTGCTGCCGAGGCCGGTGGCGACGACGGTGACGCGCAGCTGGTCCTCCATCGAGTCGTCGAACACCGCGCCGCAGATCACCGTCGCGTCCGGCGCGGTATAGGTGTGGATGGTGTTCATCACCTCCTGGTATTCCTTGAGGCCGAGCGAGCCGCTGGCGGTGATGTTGACCAGCACGCCCTTCGCGCCGGACAGCTCGATGCCCTCGAGCAGCGGGCTCGCCACGGCGGCTTCGGCCGCGATGCGCGCGCGATCGACGCCGGCGGCGGCGGCCGATCCCATCATCGCCTTGCCCATCTCGCCCATCACGGTGCGCACGTCCTCGAAGTCGACGTTGACCAGTCCCGGCACGTTGATGATCTCGGCGATGCCGCCGACGGCGTTCTTCAGCACGTTGTCGGCCGACTTGAAGGCGTCGAGCATGCTGACGTCCTCGCCGAGCACTTCCATCAGCTTCTCGTTGAGGATGACGATCAGCGAGTCGACCTGCTGCGCCAGCTCGGCGAGGCCTTCCTCGGCGAGCTTGGCGCGCCGCCCTTCGAAGACGAACGGCTTGGTGACGACGGCGACCGTCAGGATGCCCAGTTCGCGCGCCACCTCGGCGACCACCGGCGCCGCGCCGGTGCCGGTGCCGCCGCCCATGCCGGCGGTGATGAAGCACATGTGCGCGCCGGCCAGCGTCTCGGCGATCTTGTCGCGCTCGGCCTGCGCGTGCTCGCGCGCGCGCTCCGGCCGGCCGCCGGCGCCGAGGCCGGGGCCGAGCTGCAGCTTGACGCCCGCCGAGGACTGCTTGAGCGCCTGCGCGTCGGTGTTGCAGCAGATGAACTCCACCCCGCCGACGCCCTCGCGGATCATGTGCTCGACGGCATTGCCGCCGGCGCCGCCGACGCCGATCACCTTGATGACCGTGGCGTTGGGATCGCTATCGATGATTTCGAACATTTCGCCTCTCCTGTTGTTGCAAAAAGTTAAAGATTCCGCGCGAACCAGGCCTTCATGCGCGCCAGCACCTGGCCCATGCTCAAGGGCGGCGCCTTGCTGCCGCGCTGCTTCTGCGCCATGCCTTCGAGCAGCAGCCCCATCGCCGTCGCATAGCGCGGGTTCTTCACGAAGTCGCGCAGGTTGCCGGCGTAGTGCGGCGTGCCGACCTTGACCGTGTTGTGGAAGATTTCCTCGCCGAGTTCGGCCATGCCGGGCATCTGGGCGCTGCCGCCGGTGAGCACGATGCCGGCGCGCAGCAGGCGCGCGTAGCCGCTCTTCACCAGCTCGTCCTGCACCTTCTGGAAGATTTCCTCGACGCGCGGCTGGATGAAGCCGGCCAGCGTCGCGCGCGACAGGCTGGTCGCCGGCCGGTCGCCGACGCCCGGCACCTCGAGCATTTCCGCGGGGTCGGCGAGCTGGTGAAGCGCGACGCCGTAGCGCAGCTTGATCTCCTCGGCGTCCTGCGTCGAGGTGCGCAGCGCGATCGCGATGTCGTTGGTGATCTGGTCGCCGGCGATCGGGATCACCGCGGTGTGGCGGATCGCGCCCTGGCTGAAGACGGCGATGTCGGTGGTGCCGCCGCCGATGTCGACCAGGCAGACCCCGACGTCCTTCTCGTCCTCGGTGAGCACCGCGTTGCCGGAGGCGAGCGGCTGCAGCACCAGGTCGACCACCTCGAGGCCGCAGCGGCGCACGCATTTGACGATGTTCTGCACGGCGGTGACCGCGCCGGTCACCAGATGGACCTTCACCTCGAGGCGGCGCGCGTCCATGCCGATCGGCTCCTTGACGCCGTCCTGGCCGTCGACGATGAACTCCTGCACCAGCGTGTGGAGGATCTGGTCGTCGGCCGAGATCGGCGTGGCGTTGGCCGCCTCGATGGCGCGCGCGACGTCGTACTGCGTGACCTCCTTGTCGCGCACCACGGCCATGCCGTTCGAATCCTTGCTCTTGATGTGGCTGCCGGCGATGCCGGTATACACCTCGCGCACCTTGCAGCCGGCCATCATCTCCACCTCGGCGACGGCCTTGGAGATGCTGTTGACGGTGGCCTCGATGTTGACGACCACGCCCTTCTTGAGGCCGCGCATCTCCTGGGTGTCCTGCGTGCCGATGCCGAGGATCGCCAGTTGGTTCTCGGGATTCAGTTCGGCGACGATCGCGACGATCTTCGAGGTGCCGATGTCGAGGCCGACGATCAGGTCGCGGTTCTTTTCCTTGCTCATGACTTCCGTCCTGCTGCTTCCGTTCTTGCCGGGCGACCGGCCCGCTCGGCGCCCGCCAGGGCGAAACCGCCCGGGTAGCGCATGTCGGCCACGCCGCCTTCGCCCAGGTGGGTCTTCACTTCGGCGTAATGCGCCACGAAGCGCGCCAGCCGCTCGGCGAGCGGGTGGCGTTCCTGATCGCGTCCGAGTTCGAGCACGATGCCGTCGTCGAGCCTGACCTGCCAGGCGCGGCGCGGCGAGAGCGCGACCGCTTCGGCGCGGCGGCCGATGCCGGCCAGCGCGGCGTTCAGTTCGGCATGGCGGGCGAGCATTTCCGCGGCGCTGCCGTCCGGGCCGGCGAGGCGCGGCAACTGCCGCAGCTCGGGCTCGTCCTCCGGCGGTTCTGCGGCGAACACCTCGCCTTGCGCATTGACCAGACGGGTCTCGCCGCCGGTTTTCCCCCACTGCGCCTTCGCCTCGTGTTCCTCGAGCGTCAGGCTCAGGCCGTCCGGCCACAGGCGCCGCACCGAGGCCACGCGCACCCACGGCAGCTTCTCGAACGCCGCGCGCGCCGCCTCGAGGTCGACGGTGAAGAAGTTGCCGACCACCGCGCTGCGCGCCGCGTGCGCGATCTGGTCGGCCGGCACGCGCTGCGGCGCCGCGGTCAGCACCACCTCGCGCAGCGGGAACACCGGCAGGCGCTGCAGCAAGGTCAATCCCGCCCAGGCGAGGCCGGCCACGGCCAGCACGGTCAGCACGTCGGCGAGCAGGTTCATCAGCGCCGGCTGGTGCCACAGCCCGCCGGGCTCGGCGTCCTGCAAGCGCTGATTGCCCCGCCGGCCGGCGCTAGTTCTGGCCACAGCGCGCCTCCGCGAGAATGGCGAGCACCAGTTCGTCGAATCCGATGCCGGCGGCGCGCGCCGCCATCGGCACCAGCGAATGGCCGGTCATGCCGGGGTTGGTGTTCATTTCCAGCAGGCTGTAGCTGCCGTCGGCGCGCAGGATCAGGTCGGCGCGGCCCCAGCCGCGGCAGCCGAGCGCGTCGAAGGCGGCCAGCACCGTCCTGCCGATCCCGGCTTCCTTATCGGCCGGCAGGCCGGCCGGGCAGTGGTAGCGTACGGCGTCGGTGAAATACTTGTTCTGGTAGTCGTAGCCGCTTTCGGGCGCCTCGATGCGCACCAGCGGCAGCGGCGCGCGCCCCAGCACGGCGGCGGTCAGTTCGACGCCGGCGACGAACTCCTCGGCCATCACTTCGGTGCCGCGGCCGTCGGGCAGCCGGTGGGCAGCCTCGAAGGCGGCGGCGAACTGATCGGCCCGCGTCACCTTGGTCAGGCCGATCGACGACCCTTCGCGCACCGGCTTGACGATCAGCGGCAGGCCGAGTTCGGCGATCACCGCCGGGCCCTCGGCGACGGAGGTCACGCGGCGCGAGCGCGGCGTCGGCACGCCGGCCGCCTGCCAGATCCATTTGGTGCGCACCTTGTCCATCGCCAGCGCCGAGGCGAGCACGCCGCTGCCGGTGTAGGGGATGCCCATCAGGTCGAGCGCGCCCTGCATGGTGCCGTCCTCGCCGGCGCCGCCGTGCAGGATGTTGAAGACGCGGTCGGCCCGCGCTTCGGCCAGGCGCCAGATCGGCTCGGCGGCCGGATCGAAGGCGAAGGCAGCGACGCCGCCGGCGACCAGCGCATCGAGCACCGCCTTGCCCGAGATCAGCGAAATCTCGCGTTCGGCGGAACTGCCGCCCATCAACACCGCAACCTTGCCGAATTCTTTCACTTGCCCGCCCCGAGGATGCGCACCTCGCGCACCAGTTCCACACCGAATTGTTCGAACACCTCGGCCTGAATTCGGCCGATTAAGCTTTCTATCGCGGAAGCGTTCGCGCCGCCCGCCGGATTAACGATGAAATTCGCATGCTTTTCGGACACCCTCGCGCCGCCGCTTTCCGCTCCCTTCAAACCGGCTGCCTCGATCAGCCGCGCCGCGTGGTCGCCGGGCGGATTGCGGAACACCGAGCCGGCGTTCGGCAGCGAGAGCGGCTGGGTGGCGATGCGTTTCTCGAGCAGTGCGCGGATGCGCGCGCGCGCCGCCGCGCCGTCGCCGGGCGGGAAGCGCAGCCAGGCCGCGGCGAAGATTTCGTCGCTGGCGGCCTTGAGGCCGACATGGCGATAGCCGACGGCGAAATCCGCCGGCAGGCGTTCGACCAGGTTGCCGGCGCGGTCGAGCATCAGCACGCGCTCGACGAACTGCCAGAGTTCGCTGCCGTGGCAACCGGCGTTCATCGCCAGCGCGCCGCCGAGCGTGCCGGGGATGCCGGCGAGGAACTCCGCGCCGGCCAGGCCGTGGTTGGCGGCGAAGCGCGCGATCTTCGGCGCGGCGACGCCCGCTTCGGCATAGAGCGCGCCGCCGCTCTCCTGCCGCAATTCGTCCAGCGCGCCGTGGGTGAACACCGCCGTGCCGTCGAACCCGCCGTCGCGGATCAGCAGGTTCGAGCCGAGGCCGACCATCAACAAAGGCTCGTCGTGGCGCAGCGTCGCCAGGAAGGCGGCCAGATCCTTCAGGTCGTGCGGGAAACAGGCCTTGGCGACCCGGCCGCCGGCGCGCCAGGTCACGTGTTTCGCCATCGGTTCGTCGGCGCGAATCTCCATCATCCCTGCACCAGTCTGGCGGGTACTGAGCCGATCGAGCCGGCGCCGAGGGTGATGACGACATCGCCGTCGCGCGCGGTGGCCAGGATCGCCCGGGGCAGCGCGGCGATGTCCTCGACGAAGAGCGGCTCGAGCTTGCCCGTGACGCGCAGGGCGCGGGCGAGCGAACGGCCGTCGGCGGCGACGATCGGCGCCTCGCCGGCCGCATAGACTTCGGCGAGCAGCACCGCGTCGGCGGCCGACAGCACCTTGACGAAGTCCTCGAAGCAGTCCCTGGTGCGCGTGTAGCGGTGCGGCTGGAAGGCCAGCACGATGCGCCGGCCGGGGAAGGCGCCGCGCGCCGCGGCCAGGGTCGCCGCCATCTCGGCCGGATGGTGGCCGTAGTCGTCGATCAGCGTGAAGCTGCCGCCGCCGGGCAAGCCCACTTCGCCGTAGCGCTGGAAGCGCCGGCCCACGCCGTTGAATTCGCTCAGGGCCTTTTGTATCGCCGCGTCGCCGGCGCCGACTTCCGTGGCCACCGCGATCGCCGCCAGCGCATTGCGCACGTTGTGCTCGCCCGGCAGGTTGAGCGTGACCGGGAAGCGCGACACCGTGCCGTTGGTGCGCACGCAGTCGAAGTGCATTTTCCCGCCGTCGGCGCGCACGTTCTCGGCGCGGATGTTGGCGCCCGCCGCGAAACCGTAGGTGACGACCTGCTTGGCGATCTGCGGCAGGATCTCGCGCACGTGCGGGTCGTCCGCGCACATCACGGCGACGCCGTAGAAGGGCAGTCGATGCACGAAATCGACGAACGCCTGCTTGAGCTTGCCGAAGTCCTGGCCGTAGGTGTCCATGTGGTCGGCGTCGATGTTGGTGACCACCGCG
>DDXW01000024.1 GCA_002347285.1 Rhodocyclaceae bacterium UBA2250
CTCGACGGCTTGTTCAGTGTTTCCTTAAATGGCACACGGCAAATAAAGCGGGCCCATGGCGGCTAGGCTTCGAATCTCGACAAAGCGGGGTCACATCGTCTCGCCTCCGAGATGGGAAAGGATCAATGATGGGATAAATGACGACAGGTCTGAGCTCAAAGAGTAAATAGTTGCGACAGCCGCATGAGGCATATTGCTCGATGCAGCAACTGAGTAGCTCGATCTGAATCTTCGGGTCTCATGCCGCAGCTTCTTCTTTATCAACTTCGCGCCGCAATTCTTGAATCTCTTTACGAATCGACTCGTATTCGGCAACTTTGTACTTGAGAAAACTAACGGTGAGGCGGGCTTTTTCCTCAATGCCGCTGGGAGTAAGCAGGTAGCTATAAGCCAGTTTATTGTCGGCGCGGCGGAAGTTGTCCATCTTTACGAGCCCCTTCTGCATCAATGCCTTAAGGCAATAATTTGTCTTTCCCAAGCTGACGCCCATTGCATTGGCCATTTCCCGCTGCTGAATCGCCGGGTTGGCTTCGATGAGCTTCAGAAGCTTGTAGTGATGGTGGTCGGGAGACACAATAAAAATGGATGGAATAGCCTCTTCAAGCACTGAACCGAAGTATAACGGGCTGATCCGGTATTGGCAATACCACGGGCGTGTCGACAGCGATACTTCAAACCCGGTTGCCTGCAACATTGTTGCTGGTGGGGATTTTCACAATCTCCAAGTCCTTATCCCTTCAAACAAGTGCGGCGGAAAAGCCGCCCTAACATCGACAAGGCAGCCGCCAACCGCCACTTTCGCGGCGACCTTGGCTGCTCCGGTCGAGATGAACGCATCGTGCGCCATGGCGATCACCAACGCATCCGCAACCGGCAGGTCTGCCCAGTCATGCAACTCAAGGCCGTACTCCCGTCGCGCCTCGACTGGATCGGCGAGCGGATCATGCACCCGGACCTCGATGCCGTAGCTTTCCAACTCGCGAATGATATCCGGCACCTTCGAATTGCGCAGGTCCGGGCAGTTTTCCTTGAAGGTCAGACCAAGCACATTGATCTTCGCCTCCTTGATGTTGATGCCCGACTGGATCATGAGCTTGACGGTCTTCTCGGCGATGAACTTGCCCATGCCGTCGTTGATGCGGCGGCCGGCCAGGATCACCTGTGGATGGTAGCCGAGCATTTCCGCCTTGTGAGTAAGGTAGTAGGGGTCGACGCCGATGCAGTGGCCGCCGACCAGACCGGGCTTGAACTTGAGGAAGTTCCATTTGGTGCCAGCAGCTTCGAGCACCTCGGTGGTGTCGACGCCGAGCTTGTCGAAGATTAGCGCCAGTTCGTTCATCAGGGCGATATTGAGATCGCGCTGGGTGTTTTCGATCACCTTGGCGGCTTCGGCCACCTTGATCGAATTGGCGCGATGGACGCCGGCCGTGACGACCGCCTCGTAGAGGGTGGCCACCTTCCCGAGGGTCTCCGGGCTGTCGCCGGCGACGACCTTGAGGATTTTCGTGAGGGTATGCTCCTTGTCGCCCGGGTTGATGCGCTCCGGGCTGTAGCCGACGTGGAAGTCCTCCCGCCACCTTAGGCCGGAGTGCTTCTCCAGGACGGGGATGCACACCTCCTCGGTGGCACCGGGATAGACGGTGGATTCGTAGATGACCGTGACGCCACGCTTCATGTACTTGCCGACGGTGGTGCTCGCCGCGACCAACGGCCCGAAATCGGGCTGATGGGCGGTGTCGACCGGCGTCGGCACGGCGACGACGATAAAGTCGGCGCTGGCGAGGCGGCTCGGATCGTTGGTGCATTCGAGCTGTGTGGCCGCCTTGAAGTCTTCGGTGGAGACCTCACCCGTCGGATCGCTGAACTCGCGATAGGCCGCGACCTTGGTCTCCGAAAGATCGTAGCCGATGGTCCGGAACTTCTTGCCGAATTCCACCGCCAGCGGCAGGCCCACGTAGCCGAGACCGACGACGGCGATGGTAGGGTTATCGTTCAGCATTTGAAGTAGTCGCGGTACCACGCGACGAAGCGGGCGATGCCGTCTTCGACGCTGGTGGCCGGCTTGTAGTGGAACTGCTCGACAAGGTCTGCGACGTCGGCATACGTGTCGGGCACGTCGCCCGGCTGCAGCGGCAGCATTTCCATCTCGGCCTTCCTGCCGAGGGCCTTTTCCAGGGCGGCGATGTAGTCCATCAGTTCGACCGGCTGGTTGTTGCCGATGTTGTAGATCCGCCAGGGGGCCTGGCTGGAGCAGGGATCGGGATGGTCGCCGCTCCAGGCCGGGTTTGACGGTGCCGGACGGTCGAGCACACGGATCACGCCCTCGACGATGTCGTCGATGTAGGTGAAATCGCGCCGATGCTTGCCATAGTTGAACACTTGGAAGGGTTTGCCTTCGAGCATGGCCTTGGTGAATTTGAACAGCGCCATGTCGGGCCGGCCCCACGGGCCATAGACGGTGAAGAAGCGCAGACCAGTGGTCGGCAGGCCGTAGAGGTGGCTGTAGGCATGGGCCATCAGTTCGTTGCTCTTCTTGCTCGCGGCGTAGAGGCTGAGCGGGTGATCGACGTTCTGGTGGATCGAGAACGGCATGGCGGTATTGGCGCCATAGACACTCGAGCTGCTGGCATAGACGAGATGCTCGACGTCGTGGTGGCGGCAGCCTTCGAGGACATGGGCGAAACCGACGATGTTGCTGTCGATGTAGGCGAGCGGGTTCTCGATCGAGTAGCGCACGCCAGCCTGGGCGGCGAGGTTCACCACTCCCTGCGGCTTGTGGGTCGCGAAAGCTGTCTCCATCGCCTTGCGGTCGGCGAGGTCGATGCGCAAATGGGTGTAGTTCGGATGATTGGCGTGCCTTGCCAGCCGCGCCTCCTTGATCGCCGGATCGTAGTAGTCGTTGTGGTTGTCGATGCCGACCACCGTGTCGCCGCGCTCCAACAGGCGAAGGGCCAGGGTGGAACCAATAAAGCCGGCCGCGCCGGTAATCAATACCTTCATCTCAATCGCTCCCAAATAGATCCCGGCTGTAGATCTTGTCCGCCACGTCGCGGATCTCGTCGACAATGCGGTTGGCGATGATCACGTCCGCTTCGCGTTTGAAGGCTGCCAGGTCGTTCACGACACGTGAATGGAAGAACTCGGCACCCTTGAACACCGGCTCGTAGACGATCACCTCGACGCCCTTGGCCTTGATGCGCTTCATGATGCCCTGGATGCTGGAGGTGCGGAAGTTATCGGAGCCGGCCTTCATGATCAAACGATAGACGCCGACGACTTCCGGCTTGCGGCGGATGATCTCGTCGGCGATGAAGTCCTTGCGCGTGGTGTTCGATTCGACGATGGCGTGGATCAGGTTCTGCGGCACGTCGCGGTAATTGGCCAGCAGTTGTTTCGTATCCTTGGGCAGGCAGTAGCCGCCGTAGCCGAAGCACGGGTTGTTGTAGTGCGCGCCGATGCGCGGGTCGAGGCAGACGCCGTCGATGATCTGCCGTGTGTTCAGCCCATGGGTGGCGGCATAGGTGTCGAGCTCGTTGAAGTAGGCGACGCGCATCGCGAGGTAGGTGTTGGCGAACAGCTTGATCGCCTCGGCCTCGGTGCTGTCGGTGAACAGGGTCGGGATGTCCTGCTTGATCGCCCCCTGCCTGAGCAGACTGGCGAAGGTCTGCGCCCGTTCCGAGCGTTCGCCGACGACGATGCGCGAGGGGTGCAGGTTGTCGTGGAGGGCCTTGCCTTCGCGCAGGAACTCCGGCGAGAAGATCAGGTTGGGGCAGCCGAACTGTTCGCGCGCCTTGGCGGTGTAGCCGACCGGGACGGTGGATTTGATGACCATCACCGCCGCAGGATTGATCGCCATCACATCCCGGATCACCGCCTCGATGGACTGCGTATTGAAATAATTGGTCTCGGGATCGTAGTCGGTCGGCGTGGCAATGACGACGTACGCCGCGTCGCGATAGGCTTCCTCTTTGTCGAGGGTGGCTCGGAAGTTCAGCGGCTTGTGTCTCAGGTAATCCTCGATCTCGGCATCGACGATCGGCGATTCCTTGCGATTGAGCATCGCCACCTTCTCGGCAACGATGTCGAGGGCGACCACCTCGTTGTGCCGGGCCAGCAGCATGGCGTTGGACAGGCCGACGTAACCCGTGCCGGCGATGGCGATTTTCATGTGTTCTTAGCGAATACGGAGGAAATATGCGAATGATACTGCCGCCCCGCCAGCACCGAATTTTCGAATGACGGCTGGTAACGTCAATGTTCCTCCCGCACGCGCAGGAAGCGCGGAAAGCGCGGCACGCCGTTGGCGGTCGGTTCGCGGTAGCGATAGGTGACGAGCGTGCCGACCGGCGGCGGGTCGCGCCGCTGCGCATCGGTGAAGCCGCTGCCGAGCGAGAAGCGCTGGCCGTCGGGAATTTCGACGCGCAGCGCGCCGAGTTGGCCGGCGTACTTTCCCTTGCCGGCCAGATGGGCGACGACGCGCGCCTCGGCATCCAGCCAGGGGGTGAGCTTGAGCAGGACGGCGGAGCGGCCGGTTTCGTAGCGGGCATCGGCGCGATGCAGCATCAGTCCTTCGCCGCCGCCGCGCACCACCTCGTCGAGCCTCCGTTGCAGGGAACGTGCGTCGCTCAGCCGGAACTGCTCGACCGTCCGCAGCCAGGGAACATCAGCCCGGGTAACGATCTCGCGGATTTGCCGGCTGCGCTCGGTGAAGTCGCCGGGGGCGTCCGGCAACTCGAAGATCATGTAGCGCACCTGCCGCCATTCGGCGTCATCCGGGCTGGCGCGCCGCACGATGCCTGAAAGCTCATCGAAGCGGCCGCGCCCCAGCCACAGTTCGCCGTCGAGCGGGCGGGCCGGCAGCGCGGCGACGAACCAGTGCGGTGCCGGGACCGGGTTGCCGCTGCGGAAGCGCAGCTGCCGGCCGTCCCAGTGAGCGCGCACACCGTCGAGCTTTTCGCTGACCCAGTATTGCGCGACATCGATGCCTTCACGGTAGCGTTCGGCGAGCAGCAGCGGCAATTCGGCGGCGGCCATGCGCACCCATAGCAGCAGGGATGTCGCCAGCAGTACGGCGCCCCGGTTAACGCGCACCGGATATCCCCTTACGCAGCTTTTGTGCCGACTTGGGCGCCGCCCCGCCGGCGCCGAGTTTCAACACGGGCGCGAGGTAGCGCCCGGTATGGCTGCCGGCGGACTGGGCGACCGCCTCCGGCGTGCCGCTGGCGATGATGCGCCCGCCGCCGCCGCCGCCCTCCGGGCCGAGATCGACCAGCCAGTCCGCCGTCTTGATGACGTCGAGGTTGTGTTCGATGACGACCACGGTGTTGCCGTGGTCGCGCAGGCGGTGCAGCACCGAGAGCAGCATCTCGATGTCCTGGAAGTGCAGGCCCGTGGTCGGTTCGTCGAGGATGTAGAGAGTTCTCCCCGTGTCGCGCTTCGACAGCTCGAGCGCCAGCTTGACCCGCTGTGCCTCGCCGCCCGAGAGCGTCGTGGCGCTCTGACCGAGCTGGATGTAGGACAAACCGACGTCGATCAGCGTCTGCAGCTTTCTGGCGACGACCGGCACCGGCTCGAAAAACGCGTAGGCCTGCTCGACCGTCATCTGCAGCACTTCGTAGATGGTCTTGCCCTTGTAGCGGACTTCCAGCGTTTCGCGGTTGTAGCGCTTGCCGTGGCAGACGTCGCAGGGCACGAAGATGTCGGGCAGGAAATGCATCTCGACCTTGATCATGCCGTCGCCCTGGCAGGCCTCGCAGCGGCCGCCCTTGACGTTGAACGAAAAGCGGCCGGGGCCGTAGCCGCGCTCGCGCGACTGCGGCACACCGGCGAACAGTTCGCGGATCGGCGTCAGCAACCCGGTGTAGGTCGCCGGGTTGGAGCGCGGCGTGCGGCCGATCGGCGACTGGTCGACGTTGATCACCTTGTCGAAGAATTCGAGACCCTGGATCTCGCCATGCGGCGCCGGTTCCAGCGCCGAACCGTAGAGATGGCGCGCGGCGCCGGCGTAGAGCGTGTCGTTGATCAGCGTGCTCTTGCCGGAACCGGAAACGCCGGTGATGCAGGTGAGCAGGCCGACCGGAATCTCGAGGTCGACGTGCTTGAGGTTGTTGCCCGTCGCGCCGAGGATCTTCAGCTGGCGCTGCGGGTTCGGCGGCGTGCGCTTGGCCGGGATGGCGATCTGGCGCCGGCCGGAAAGGTAGGCGCCGGTCAGCGATTCCGGGTTCGCCTCGACCTGCTTGGGCGTGCCCTGGGCGACGATGCGCCCGCCATGCTCGCCGGCGCCCGGCCCCATGTCGACGACGTGGTCGGCGGCCTCGATCGCCTCCTGGTCGTGCTCCACCACGATAACGGTATTGCCGATGTCGCGCAGGCGCTTGAGCGTCTCCAGCAAGCGCGTGTTGTCGCGCTGATGCAGGCCGATGCTGGGCTCGTCGAGCACGTACATCACGCCGGTGAGGCCGGAGCCGATCTGCGAGGCGAGGCGGATGCGCTGCGCCTCGCCGCCCGACAGCGTCTCGGCCGAGCGGTCGAGCGAGAGGTAGTCGAGGCCGACGTTGATCAGGAAGGACAGCCGGCTGGTGATCTCCTTGACGATCTTCTCGGCGACCTGGGCGCGGTGGCCGGTCAGCTGCAGGAGATTGAAGAAATCGCGGCAGTCGATCAGCGACAGCCGGCTGATCTCGGTGATGGTCTTGCCGCCGACGAAGACGTGGCGCGCCTCCTGACGCAGGCGCGCGCCGTCGCAGCTCGGGCAGGGCTTGTGGTTGAGATATTTCGCCAGCTCCTCGCGCACCATCACGCTGTCGGTCTCGCGGTAGCGCCGCTCGAGGTTGGGGATGATGCCCTCGAAGCTGTGCGCGCGCTCGAAGCGCGTGCCCTTCTCGTTGAGATACTTGAAGCGGATCTGCTCGCGGCCCGAGCCGTAGAGCACGATGTTGCGGATATGCTCGGGCAGCTGCTCGAACTCGACGCCGGTGTCGAAACCGTAGTGGGCGGCCAGCGACTCGATCATCTGGAAGTAGAACTGGTTGCGCTTGTCCCAGCCCTTGATCGCGCCGGCGGCGAGCGAGAGATGCGGGTAGGCGACGACGCGCGCCGGATCGAAGAACTGGATCGAGCCGAGGCCGTCGCATTCCTGGCAGGCGCCCATCGGGTTGTTGAACGAGAACAGGCGCGGCTCGAGCTCCTGCAGCGCGTAGCCGCAGTGCGGGCAGGCGAACTTGGCCGAGAACAGGTGCTCGACGCCGGTGTCCATCTCGACCGCGAGGCAGCGGCCCTCGGCATGGGTCAGCGCGGTCTCGAAGCTCTCGGCGAGGCGCTGGCGCTGGTCGGGCTTGACCTTGAGGCGGTCGACGACCACGTCGACCGAATGCTTCTGCGACTTGGCGAGCTTCGGCAGCGCGTCGATGTCATGTACCTTGCCATCGATGCGCAGGCGCACGAAGCCCTGCGCCTTGAGCTCGGCGAACAGGTCGAGCTGCTCGCCCTTGCGGTTCGCAACCACCGGCGCCAAGATCATCAGCCTGGTGTCCTCGGGCAGCGCCAGCACGTGATCGACCATCTGGGCGACGCTCATCGCCTCGAGCGCGACGCCATGCTCGGGGCAGTGCGGCGTGCCGGCGCGCGCGTAGAGCAGGCGCAGGTAGTCGNNTCCATCTGGCCGAGGAACTGGCGGGCATACGCGGACAGCGACTCGACGTAGCGGCGCTGGCCCTCGGCGTAGAGCGTGTCGAAGGCGAGCGAGGACTTGCCCGAGCCGGACAGGCCGGTGATGACGGTGAGCTGGTTGCGCGGCAGGTCCAGGCTGATGTTCTTGAGGTTGTGCGTCCTGGCGCCGCGGATGCGGATTTCTTCCATCGGAGGCTGAAAAGTCGTCAAAGGCGACCTGCTAATATACGCGCCCTTCCCCCGTCAAAGACATGACCCCGTGCTTTCCCCCGTTCCCGATCCGATGACCCCCGCCGAACGGCGCACGGGAGCCGTGCTGGCCGCCATCTTCGGCCTGCGCATGCTCGGGCTGTTCCTGGTGCTGCCGGTATTCTCGGTGCTGGCGGGGCGGCTGCCGGGCGGCGAGGACGTGATGCTGGTCGGCATCGCGCTCGGCGCCTACGGCCTGACGCAGGCCTTCCTGCAGATTCCCTTCGGCCTGGCCTCCGACCGCTGGGGCAGGAAGCCCGTCATTGTCTTCGGCCTGCTGCTGTTCGCCGCCGGCAGCTTCATCGCGGCGGCCGCCCCCGACATTTACTGGATGATCGCCGGCCGCGTGCTGCAGGGCGCCGGCGCGATCTCGGCGGCGGTCACCGCGCTCGCCGCCGACCTGACGCGCGAGCAGCACCGCACCAAGGTGATGGCGATGATCGGCGCCTCGATCGGCCTGGTGTTCGCCCTCTCGCTGGTGATCGCGCCACCGCTGGCCGCCGCGCTCGGCCTCTCGGGTCTGTTCGCGCTGATCGGCATCCTCGCGCTCGGCGCCATCGTTCTTCTGTTCACCGCCGCCCCGCCAGCCCCGAGTATCGTGCAACAGCAGCGCGCGCCTTTCTCCGCCGTGCTGTTCGACGGCCGGCTGGCGCGCCTCAACTTCGGCGTGCTCGCGCTGCACCTGATGCAGACGGCCCTGTGGGTCGTCCTGCCGCCGGCGCTGGTCACGGCCGGTCTCGGCACGGGCGAGCACTGGAAGATCTATCTGCCGGCCGTGCTGCTCTCCTTCGCGGTGATGGTGCCGGCGATCATCGCCGCCGAGCGCAAGGGCCGGATGCGCCCGGTGTATGCCGGCGCGGTCGCTCTGCTGGTCCTCGTGCAGGCCGGGCTGGCGCTGTCCGGCGGCGGACTGTGGGGCACCGGCCTCTGGCTGCTGCTGTTCTTCGTCGCCTTCAATATCCTCGAAGCCCTGCAGCCCTCGCTGATCTCGCGCCTCGCGCCGCCGGCATCCAAGGGAGCGGCCCTGGGCATCTACAATACGACCCAGTCGGTCGGCCTGTTCCTCGGCGGTGCGCTGGGGGGCATGCTGCTCAAGCATTTTGGCGCGGCGGCGGTGCATGCCGTGTGCGCCGGTTTCGGCATCGTCTGGCTCATGCTGGCGGCCCGCATGCAGGCGCCGCAGGCGCGCACAACCTAGGGAGGAAAGCATGGCATCGGTAAACAAGGTGATTCTGATCGGCAACCTGGGGCGCGACCCCGAGACGCGCTACATGCCGAACGGCGACCAGGTGACCAACGTCACCCTCGCCACGACGGAAACCTGGAAGGACAAGAGCTCCGGCGAGCAGAAGGAGGCGACCGAGTGGCACCGCGTGGTGTTCTTCCGCCGCCTCGCCGAGATCGCCGGCCAGTACCTGAAGAAGGGCTCGCAGGTCTATATCGAGGGCCGGCTGCGCACGCGCAAGTGGCAGGGCCAGGACGGCCAGGACCGCTACACCACCGAGATCCACGCCGACGAGATGAAGATGCTCGGCAAGCGCGAGGGCATGGGCGACGCCCCGCCGCGCGAAAGCGGCGGCCGTCCGGCCTCCCGTCCCGCGGCGCAGAGCAACGCGCCCGCCGGCGGCAATGGCGGCGGCTTCGGCGACGTCGAGGACGACATCCCGTTCTAAATGAAGAAGCCGCGCCCGCACCGCCGGCGGCGCGGGCGGCGGCTACGAGCGCTTCGGCGCCTTCTACAAGGACGTTCCGGCGCACATCGACCTGCTGATGCAGGCGCTCGCCGAGGCGCACGGCGGCACCGGCATCTTCCAGCAGGCCGGCGAGTTTCCCCGTCCGACCGCGGCGCAGGCCGACGACTTCCCGCTCTCGCCGGAGGCGGCGCGCTACTACAAATCCGGCCGGCCCTGGCTGCAGCGCTACCTGCCGTTCTGGGCGGCGACGCTGGTGGACCGCATGGTGGTGATGCTGATCCCGCTGTTCGCGGTGCTGATCCCGGTGCTCAAGATCGCGCCGGGCATCTACAACTGGCGCATCAAGTCGCGCATCTACCGCCGCTACGGGGAGCTCAAGTTCATCGAGGCCGAGCTCGATGCCGACCCGGCGCGGATGTCGCGCGGCGAATGGCTCAAGCGCGTCGATGCGATCGAGCGCGATGTCAATCACCTGCCGATGCCTCTGGCATTCAGCGACATGATCTACACGCTGCGCAGCCACATCGCGCTGGTGCGCAGCGCCATCGAGAAGTCTACAGCCGCCTGATCTTCTCGAGCAGCGCGGTGGTCGAGCGCTGGTGGATGAAGGGGATCGAGTGCACCTGGCCGCCCCAGCCGGCCACTTCGGCGGCACCGACGATTTTCTCCACCGGCCAGTCGCCGCCCTTGACGAGGATGTCCGGCCGGCAGTCGAGGATGCGCGCCAGCGGCGTGTCCTCGTCGAACCAGGTGACCAGCGAGACGCTTTCGAGCGCCGCGAGCACCGCCATCCGATCCTCCAGCGCATTCACCGGCCGCTCAGTTGCATTGGCGCCCTTGCCGAGCCGCCGCACCGAGGCGTCGCTGTTGGCGGCGACCACGAGACTCGCGCCGAGCGCACGCGCCTGCGCGAGATAGGTGGCGTGGCCGCGGTGCAGGATGTCGAAGCAGCCGTTGGTGAACACCAGCGGCCGCGGCAGCGCCGCGACGCGCGCCGCCAGCGCCGCCGGTGCGCAGAGCTTCGCCTCGAAGCCCGGCACGGGGTAGGCGGCGCCGCTCACTGCGCGGGCGGGGCCGCGTCCTGCTTCGCCGGCGCCGCCGGGAGATCGGCGATGATCTCGAAGACGCGCACGACCTTCTGCACGCCGGCGGTGGTGCGCGCCACCTCGACCGCCGCCGTCGCCTCCTTCTGGGTCACCAGGCCCATCAGATAGACGACGCCGGCCTCGGTCACCACCTTGACGTGGTTGGCGGCGAACTGGTTGGCGTCGATGAAGCGCGCCTTGACCTTGGAGGTGATGTAGGAATCGTTGCTGCGGTCCGACAGGCTGCTCGGCGCGGCGACGCGCAGCTCGTTGCTGATCGCCTTGACGTGCGCGACGCCGGCGACGAGCCGCTCGACCTCGGCCTTGGCCGCCGCGTCCGGCGCCTCGCCGGTCAGCAGCACCGTGCGGTTGTAGCTGGTGACATTGACGTGCGTGTTGGTGCCGAACTTCTCCGAGATGCGGTTGCCGGAGCGGATCTCGATGCCCTCGTCGGTGACGATGGTCTCGGCCTGGCGCCGGTCGGCATAGACCAGCGCGCCGGCGCCGACGCCGACCGCGGCCGCGCCGAAGCAGCCGGACAGGACGGGAACGAGAGCGGCGAGCAGGAGCAGGGTGCGTTTGTTCATTGGGTTTCTCCGAGGATGAGTGCGTCGATGCCGTCGCACAGGCAATGGATCGTCAGCAGATGGACTTCCTGGATGCGCGCCGTGCGGTCGGCCGGAACGCAGAGGTGGATGTCGTCGGACCGCAGTGTCCGGGCGATGGTTCCGCCCCCCTTGCCGGTCAGCGCGACGACGCGCACGCCGCGCACGTGGGCGGCCTCGATCGCGGCGATGACGTTGGGCGAATTGCCCGAGGTCGAGATCGCCAGCAGCACGTCGCCGGCGCGGCCGAGCCCGCTCACCTGCTTGGCGAACACCTGCTCGTAGGCGTAATCGTTGGCGATCGAGGTCAGCGTCGAGGTGTCGGTGGTCAGCGCGATCGCCGCGAGCGGCGGGCGCTCCTTCTCGAAGCGGTTGAGCAGCTCGGCAGCGAAGTGCTGCGAATCGGCGGCCGAGCCGCCGTTGCCGCAGGCCATCACCTTGCCGCCGGCCGCCAGACAGGCGGCCATCGCGCGGATCGCCGCCTCGATGGGAGCGGCCATGGCGGACAGCGCCGCGCGCTTGACGGCGCCGCTGTCGTCGAACTGGTCGTGGATGCGCTGAGCGAGACTCATGATCCCGCGATTCTAGCCGAGGCCGCACCGCGCCCCGCCGCGGAAAAGACGGTCAAAGCAGGACGAATACCTCGATTCGGACGCGGCGCCAGGGATTCTGGTGCCGCACCAGCGCGGCGATGCGGCCGGCGACGCGCTCGCCGCGATCCAGCGCCGCCGCCACCGCCTCGTTCTCGGCGCGCGGCAGATAGCCGAGATGGACGCCGCGCCACTCGACGCGCACCGCGCGCGCATCGTGCGGGTTGTCCGGCTCGCGGATCAGGTCGAGCGCATCGCCGACCTGCAGGCGCGCCCACAGGGCCTCGCCGGCGTGATACTGGAAGCCGGCGAGCGGCGAGCTCTGCACCAGCAGCTTGACGCTCTCGGCATGGACCGCGAGGCTCCAGGCCCACAGCAAGCTAATCAGCAGAAAACGCATTCTTGACCCACTCCAGACGGTCGCCCTGGATCAATACGCAATCGAAGCGGCAGTCCGCCTCGCCATGACGCGCGAGCCAATGCCGCGCGGCGAGGACCAGGCGTTGCCGCTTCGTCGGCGTGATGCTCCAGGCCGCGCCGCCGAAACCGGCGCCGGCGCGCTTGCGCACCTCGACGAACACGGTCGCCGCGCCGTCGCGGCAGACGAGATCGATCTCGCCGCCCTTGACGCGGAAATTGCGCGCGACGACCTGCAGGCCCTGCGCGGCGAGGTGGCGCGCGGCGGCTTCCTCGCCGGCGTCGCCGATCTCTTTGGTGGTGTGGGGGATAATGCCGGCCATGAACGCTCCCATGAAGGCGACATTGTCCATCGTCGCCACCCCGATCGGCAACCTCGGCGACATCACGCTGCGCGCGCTCGACTGCCTGCGTGCCGCCGACGCGATCGCCTGCGAGGACACGCGGCATGCGCGGCGCCTGCTCGACCATCATGGTATCCGCGGCCAGCTGCTGGCGCTGCACGAGCACAACGAGCAGGCGGCGGCGGAAAAACTGATCGGGCTGCTCGCCGCGGGGAAATCGGTGGCACTGATCTCGGATGCCGGCACGCCGGGCGTTTCCGATCCCGGCGCGCGCGCGGTCGCCGCCGTGCGTCGCGCCGGCTATCGCGTCACCCCGCTGCCCGGCCCGAACGCCGCGATCGCCGCGCTCTCGGCCGCCGGGCTCGACGACCCGCACTTCCACTTCGTCGGCTTCCTGCCCGCGAAACTCGGCGCTCGCAGGGCGGCGCTCGCCGCACTCAAAGGCATTTCGGCGACGCTGGTGTTCTACGAGGCGCCGCACCGCATAGAGGAAACCGTCGCGGATCTCGCCGCGCTGCTCGAGCCCGAACGCGAGATCGTCGTCGCGCGCGAGCTGACCAAGCTGTTCGAGCAGATCGAGCGCATGCCGCTGCCGGAGGCGCCGGCCTGGCTGGCGGCCGACGAGAACCGTCGGCGCGGCGAATTCGTGCTGCTGGTTTCCGCGCCGCCGCCCGCCGCGGGCATCGACGCGGAAAGCGAGCGGATTCTCGCGCTGCTGCTCGAGGAACTGCCGGTCAAGCAGGCGGCCAAGCTCGCCGCCGCGATCACCGGCCAGCCGAAGAACGCGCTCTACGAGCGGGCGCTGGAACTGAAGGACAGCTAAAATCCCGCCCATGCAAACAATCACGCTGCTCCGGCCCGACGACTGGCACCTCCACCTGCGCGACGGCGACGCCCTCAAGGCGGTGCTGCCCGACACGGCGCGGCGCTTCGCGCGCGCCATCGTCATGCCCAACCTCAGGCCGCCGGTGACCACGGTGGCGCAGGCCGCCGCCTATCGCGCGCGCATCCTCGCCGCGCTGCAGGAAGTCTCCCCTCCCGCGAGGGATGGGCTGGGGGTGGGCGGGCTTACTTTCACGCCGCTGATGACGCTGTATCTCACCGACAACCTGCCGGCCGACGAGATCGACCGGGCGAAGGACAGCGGTTTCGTCCATGCCGTGAAGCTTTACCCGGCCGGCGCGACGACCAATGCCGACGCGGGCGTCACCGACCTGAAGAAGTGCGCCGCGACGCTCGCGCGCATGGAACGGCGCGGTATGCCGCTGCTCGTCCACGGCGAGGTGACCGATCCGGCGGTCGACATCTTCGACCGCGAGGCGGTGTTCATCGAGCGGGTGCTGTCGCCGCTGCTGAAGGACTTTCCGGCGCTCAAGGTGGTGCTCGAACACATCACGACGAAAGACGGCGCGGAGTTCGTCAAGTCCGCCGGCGCCAACGTCGCGGCGACGATCACCGCTCACCACCTGCTGTTGAACAGGAATGCCATCTTCGCCGGCGGCCTCCGGCCGCATCACTACTGCCTGCCGGTGCTCAAGCGCGAGACGCACCGCCAGGCGCTGGTCGCCGCGGCCACGTCAGGCGATCCGAAGTTCTTCCTCGGCACCGACTCCGCGCCGCACGCGAAGAGCACCAAGGAAGCGGCCTGCGGCTGCGCCGGCTGCTACACCGCGCATGCCGGCATCGAACTCTATGCCGAGGCGTTCGAGGCGGCCGGCGCGCTCGACCGGCTCGAAGGCTTCGCGAGCCGCTTCGGCCCCGACTTCTACGGCCTGCCGCGCAATGCGGACACCATCACCCTCGTGCGCGCCCCCTGGACCGTGCCGGCGCAACAGGCGCTGCTGGACGGCGACCCGCTGGTGCCGCTGCGGGCGGGTGAAACCATCGCCTGGCGCCTGGAGATGCCGCAATGAAACCGCGCCTGCTGCCCGCTCTGCTCCTGCTTGCATCGCTGCTGGCCGGCTGTGCGAAGGAGCCCGCCGCCTACCTGATCGGCGGCGGCGGCCATTCGCTGACGGTGGAACGCAACAAGCCCTATCTCTGGAGCGAGGGCTGGGAACTCGATCTGATCGTCGCGCGGCAACCGGAATGCCAGCGGCGCCATGCGCTGAAGAAGGCCGGCGAGAAGATGCGCGTGGACCTCTACAGCCCCGAGCCCGGCGTGTTCATCCTCAACCAGGGCAAGCGCTGGTACGTCGCCGAAACGAAGGCGTGCCGCATGCAGCAATACGACGAAGAACCGGCCGAGCCCGGCGCCTATCTCGGCGCCTTCCGCGTCAGGAACGGCGTGTTCGCCTTCGTGCCGGATGCCGGCGACAAGAACGGCAAGGAATCCCAGGAGTAGGCGGCGCCGTATAATCGCCAGCGGAAGTCCGCCAGGCAGCCGCGGCACGGCAACGTGTCGAGGAAAGTCCGGGCCCCATAGAGCAGGATGCCGGCTAACGGCCGGGCACTGTGAAGTGACGGACAGTGCAACAGAAACATACCGCCTAAGTCCGCAACGCGTTTGCGGGCCGGCAAGGGTGAAATCGTGCGGTAAGAGCGCACGGCCGCGCTGGCAACAGTCGCGGCGGGCAAACCCCATCCGGGGCAAGGCCAAATAGGGGAGCGATGGCGTGGCTCGCGCCGCTCCCGGGTAGGCTGCTTGAGGCCGTCAGCAATGGCGGTCCCAGAGGAATGGCTGCCCACGACAGAACCCGGCTTATCGGCGGGCTTCCATCTCGCGCCAAGCTGAGAATCCACTTTCAGAACATTTCTTCATGCATTGATTTGCAAAGACTTTATTTTCACAAACGAATCGCAAAACATCCTGTAAGTCATTGTCGCGCCTGAAAAAAACCGCAAATTTCCCTTGACTCCCCTAAATCGGTGGAATAAAGTGGGGGCAAGTGGGAAAAAGTGGGGGGGAGGTTTTTGTGTTCCAAGGGGCGGCGCAACTCAATCTGGACGCGAAGGGCAGGCTGGCGATCCCGGCACGGCATCGCGACGGGTTGGTCCAGGCCGGCAACGGCCGCCTCGTCCTGACCGCGCACCCGCACCGCTGCCTGCTGCTCTACCCCGAACCCGCCTGGGAGCCGATCCGCGACCGCATCCTCGCGACGCCGAGCTTCGACCCCCGTTCCGCCGCGGCGAAGCGCGTCCTGGTCGGCAACGCGCGCGACGGCGAGATCGACGCCGCCGGCCGCATCCTGATCGCCCCCGAACTGCGCGACTACGCCGGCTTCGAAAAGCAGGTCTGGCTGGTCGGCATGGGATCGCACTTCGAAATCTGGAGCGACGCCGGCTGGCGCCGCCAGCATGAAACCGCCTTCGAGGCCCTGGCCGGCGATCAGCCGCCCCCCGGATTCGAGGGCATCTCCCTGTGACCGCCGCCGATGAGCGAGACACCCCCCGCGGCACACCAGCCTGTGCTGCTCGTCGAGGCCATTGCGGCGCTGGCGGTCAAACCGGACGGCCTCTACGTCGATGCGACCTTCGGGCGCGGCGGGCACAGCCGCGCGATCCTCGCGCAGCTCGGGCCGCAGGGACGGCTGATCGCATTGGATCGCGACCCGACGGCGATCGCCGCGGGAGCGGAAATCCGGAATCCGCGTTTCACGCTCGCGCATGCGGCCTTCAGCCGGCTCGCCGAGGTGCTGGACGCGCAGGGCGTCGGGCTCGTGGATGGCATCCTGCTGGACATCGGCGTCTCGTCGCCGCAGCTGGACGACCCGGCACGGGGCATGAGTTTTCGTTTCGATGCGCCGCTCGACATGCGCATGGATACGACGCAAGGGGAGACCGCGGCCGATTTTCTGGCGCGGGCAGATCAATCCGAAATCGAGGAGGTGATTCGTGAGTATGGCGAAGAACGGTTTGCTCATGCGCTTGCAAAGGCGCTTGTTGCTGCTCGGCGCGAGCAGCGTATTTCATCCACAGGACAGCTTGCCGCGCTCGTGGCGTCGGTCGTCCGCACGCGCGAGCCAGGGCAGCACCCGGCGACGCGCACCTTCCAGGCTCTACGGATTCACGTCAATCGGGAGCTTGAGGAGCTGTCGCTAACCCTGCCGCAGGCGCTCGGCCGACTCAGGCCGGGCGGACGACTGGCCGTGATCAGCTTCCATTCGCTCGAGGACCGCATCGTCAAGCGCTTCCTGCGCGACGCGGCGACGCCGCCGCAGCCGCCCAAGGGCGTGCCGGTGCGCGCCGCGGATCTGCCCGCCCCGCGCGCACGGCTGATCGGCAAGGCGCTCCGCGCCGGGGCGGAGGAAGTGGCCGCCAACCCGCGCGCCCGCAGCGCGGTGCTGCGCGTCGCGGAAAAACTTTGATCATGGCCAGACTCAACCTCATTCTGCTCGCCGCCGTGCTGATCAGCGCGCTGGCCGTGGTGTCCACCAATCACCGCGCCCGCAAGCTGATCACCGAGTTCGAGCGCGAGCAGGAACGCATGCGCGCCCTCGATGTCGAATGGGGCCAATTGCAGCTGGAGCAAAGCACCTGGGCGACCCACGCCAGGATCGAACAGATCGCGCGCGACAAGCTCGGCATGCATGCCCCGCGCCCGGCGCAGCTGCTCATCCTCCAACCATGAAACTCGCCCGCAGCCCCCTGCTCAACGACCGCCTGCCGCCCTGGCGCGCCCGCCTGCTGCTGGGCCTGCTGCTCGCCGGCTCGGCCGCGCTGGTCGGCCGTACGTTCTACCTGCAGGGCATCAACAAGGAGTTCCTGATCGGCAAGGGCGAATCGCGCTACGAGCGCGTGATCGAGATGCCGGCGACGCGCGGCCGCATCCTCGACCGCCACGGCGACGTGCTCGCGATGTCGACGCCGGTGAAATCCGTCTGGGCGATCCCCGAGGACGCCAAGCTGACCCCGGCCCAGACGCGCGCGCTGGCCAAGCTGCTCGAGAGCGATCCGCGCGAAGTGACGCGCAAGCTCGCCGCGGCGCGCGACTTCATCTATCTCAAGCGCCAGATCGCGCCCGACACGGCGGCGCAGATCGCCAACCTCAAGCTGCCGGGCGTGCATTTCCAGAACGAATACCGCCGCTATTACCCGGCCGGCGAGGTGACCGCGCACATGCTCGGCTTCACCGGCGCCGAAGACGTCGGCCAGGAGGGCATCGAGCTCGCCCTGGAACGCCAGCTGGCCGGCAAGGCCGGCAGCCGGCGCGTCATCAAGGACCGGCGCGGACAGATCGTCGAAGACGTCGAATCGATCCACGCGCCGCAAGAAGGCCAGGACGTCGTTCTCGCCCTCGACGCAAAACTGCAGTACCTCGCCTTTTCCAAGCTCAAGCAGGCGGTGGCCGAGCACAAGGCCAAGGCGGGCGGCATCGTCGTGCTCGACGCGAAAAGTGGCGAGGTGCTGGCGCTGGCCAACTTGCCGACCTACAACCCGAACAACCGCACGCGGCTTTCCGGGGCGCAGTTGCGCAACCGGGCGTTCACCGACACCTTCGAGCCCGGCTCGACCTTCAAGCCATTCACCGTTGCGCTGGCGCTGGAAAAAGGGAACGTGCGCATCGACACGCCGATCCAGACCGCGCCCGGCAAGCTCACCATCGGCACCGCGACGATCTCCGACGCGCACGTGCATGGCGTGCTGACCGTCGCGCAAGTGATCCAGAAGTCCTCGAACATCGGCACCGCCAAGATGGCGCTCAATCTGCCGTCCGAGGATATGTGGAACAACTTCGACAAGCTCGGCTTCGGCCAGCCGCTCAAGCTCGGCTTTCCCGGCGAGGCGAGCGGCCGTTTGCGGCCGTGGAAGCACTGGCGGCCGATCGAGCAGGCCACCATGTCCTACGGTCACGGCATCTCGGTGACGCTGATCCAGCTCGCGCGCGCCTACCAGGCCTTCGCGCGCGACGGCGACCTCCTGCCGCTGTCGCTGTCGCGCGTCGAGGCGCCGCCCGCCGTCGGCCAACGCGTGTTAAGCGCCCAGACGGCCCGCGAGATGCGAGCCATGCTCGAACTGGCCGTCCAACCCGGCGGCACCGCGCCGAAGGCGCAAGTGCCCGGCTATCGCATTGGCGGCAAGACCGGTACGGCGATGAAACTCGACGGTGGCGTCTACACGCACAAGTACGTCTCGGCCTTCGTCGGCTTCGCGCCGGCTTCCGATCCGCGCCTGATCGTCGCGGTGATGATCGACGAGCCTTCGGCCGGCAAGTACTACGGCGGCGAGGTGGCCGCGCCGGTGTTCGCCACGGTGATGGGCAGCGCCCTGCGCACGCTCGGCGTCCCGCCGGACGATGCGCCCAAGCCGCTGCAGATGGCCAACCTCGCGCCGGTCAAGGAGGAAATGTGAGCATGGCCGCCGACCTCCTCTCCGACCTCAGGGCGCGCGGCGTGATGCCGACGCGCCTCGCGCTCGATTCGCGCCGCGTCGAGCCGGGCGATGTGTTCCTCGCCCTGCCCGGCGCGCATGCCGACGGCCGCCGCTTCATCGCCGACGCGCTCGCGCGCGGCGCCGCCGCCGTGATCTGCGAGCGGAACGGCGGCATGCCCGCCGCCTCGCCAGCGCCGACTATCGAGGTCGAGCATCTGGCCGATCATGTCGGCGCGATCGCCCACCTCGTCTATGGCCGTCCGTCCGAGCAGATCTGGCTCTGCGGCGTGACCGGCACCAACGGCAAGACGTCGGTGTCGCAGTGGATCGCGCAGGCGATGAACGCCTTCGGCTGCAAGTGCGGCGTGATCGGCACGCTCGGCATCGGTTTCCCGCCCGCGCTCGAAGCCGGCCCCAACACCACCCCCGACGCCGTGACGCTGCATGCGACGCTCGCCCGCTTCGTGCGCGAGGGCGCGGTGGCCTGCGCGATGGAGGTCTCCTCGATCGGCCTCGACCAGGGCCGCGTGAATGGCGCGCATTTCGATGTCGCGGTGTTCACCAACCTGACGCGCGACCACCTCGAGTACCACGGCACGATGGAGGCCTACGGCGCCGCCAAGGCGAAGCTGTTCGACTGGCCCGGCCTCGGCTGCGCGGTGCTGAACCTCGACGACCCGTTCGGCCGCGAGCTCGCCGCGCGGCTCGCCGGCCGGGTGCGCACGATCGGCTACACGCTCGAAAACAACAGCGGCGCCGACACCGTGCTGCGCGCCACCGATTTCGCGGAGACGGGCGGCGGCCTCGCGTTCACGCTCGACGGCATCCGTTTCGCCGCGCCGGTGGTCGGCCGCTTCAACGCGTCCAACCTGCTCGCCGTGATCGGCGCGCTGCTCGCGGGCGACGAAGCGCTGGCGGACATCGCCGCGGTGCTGCCGCACATCGCGCCGCCCGCCGGGCGCATGCAGCCGGTCGGCGGCAGGGATGAACCGCTGGTGGTGATCGACTACGCCCACTCGCCGGATGCGCTCGAAAAGGTGCTGACCACGCTGCGCGGAACGGCGACGGCGCGGGACGGCAAGCTCGTCTGCGTGTTCGGCTGCGGCGGCGAGCGCGACCCGGGCAAGCGGCCGCAGATGGGCGCCATCGCCGAGCGGCTCGCCGACCGCGTCGTGATCACCAGCGACAACCCGCGCGGCGAGGATCCGCAGGCGATCATCGCCGCGATCCTGGCCGGGATGCAAGGCAAGCCAATCGTTGAGCCGGACCGCGCGGCGGCGATCCGCGCCGCGATTGCCGGCGCGGACGCTCGTGACATTGTCCTGCTGGCCGGCAAGGGCCACGAACCCTACCAGGAGATCGCCGGCGTGCGCCTGCCGTTCTCCGACCTCGATAACGCAAAGTCGGCGCTGGCGGGGCGGCGATGCTGACGCTCGCCGCCGCCGCCGCCCTGCTCGACGGCCGCCATGTCGGCCGCAACGCCGAATTCACCAGCGTCGGCAGCGACTCGCGCGCCGTCATGCCCGGCATGCTGTTCGTCGCGCTCCAGGGCGAACGCTTCGACGGCCACGACTTCGTCGTCGAGGTGCTGCGGCAGGGCGCGGCCGGCGCGCTGGTGACACAGGAATGGCTGGAGCGGGCCGCCGCGCACGCCGACCTGCCGCTCGTCGCGGTCGCCGACACGCGGCTGGCGCTCGGCCGGCTGGCGGCCCAGTGGCGCGCGCGCTTCCACATCCCGCTGATCGGCATCACCGGCAGCAACGGCAAGACCACGGTCAAGGAGATGTGCGCCGCGATCCTGCACGCCGACTTCGGCCAGCACGCCGTGCTCGCCACCAGCGGCAACCTCAACAACGACATCGGCCTGCCGCTCACCTTGCTGAGGCTGCGCGGCGCGCACCGCGCGGCAGTCATCGAGATGGGCATGAACCATGCGGGCGAGATCGACTATCTGACGCGCATCGCGCGGCCGACCGTCGCCGTCGTCAACAACGCGCAGCGCGCGCATCTGGCCGGCCTCGGCTCGATCGCCGACGTGGCGCGCGCCAAGGGCGAGATCTTCGCCGGGCTGCAGGAGGACGGCGTCGCGGTGATCAACGCCGACGATCCGCACGCCGCGCTCTGGCGCGAACTGGCGCAGGGCCGCCGCGTCGTCGGCTTCGGCTTCGCGCCGCAGGCCGAGGTGCGCGGCGCCTGGCGCACCAGCCATGCCGACGAAGGTTTCGGCGGCGAACTCGAACTCGTCACGCCGCTCGGCAGCGCACGCCTCCACCTGCCGCTGCCCGGCGAGCACAACGCGCGCAACGCGCTGGCCGCCGCCGCCGCCTGCTTCGCCGCCGGCGTGCCGCTGGCGCCGATCGTGCGCGGCCTGACCAGCTACTCCGGCACCAAGGGCCGGCTGCAGCGCCGCGACGGCTGGAATGGCGCGCTGCTGATCGACGACAGTTACAACGCCAATCCGGATTCGATGCGCGCGGCGATCGACGTGCTCGCCACCCTGCCCGGCCGGCGCATCTTCGTCATGGGCGACATGGGCGAGGTCGGCGAGACGGCCGGCCAGCTGCACGACGAGATCGGCGGCTACGCGAAGAGCCAGGGCATCGACCATTTGTTCGCCCTTGGCGAGAAGAGCGCGGCGGCGGTGCACAACTTCGGCGAAGGCGCCCGGCATTGCGCGACGGTCGAGGCGCTGGTCGATGCGCTGCGTTCCCTCATGGACCGGGACACCGTCGTGCTGGTCAAGGGTTCGCGCTTCATGCGCATGGAGCGAATCGTTGACCGGATTCTGGAGAAGCCCGATGCTGCTTGAACTGTTCGAATGGCTGGCGCGCGATATCCGCGCCTTCAACGTTTTCGGCTACATCACGCTGCGTGCCGTGCTGGCGACGATGACGGCGCTGACGATCTCGTTCGTCTTCGGCCCGGCGGTGATCCGCTGGCTGTCGGCGAAGAAGATCGGCCAGGCGGTGCGCGACGACGGCCCGCAGACCCACCTCGTCAAGGCCGGCACGCCGACCATGGGCGGCGCGCTGATCCTGCTGTCGCTCGGCGTCGCCACGCTGCTGTGGGCCGACCTGTCGAACCGCTTCGTCTGGATCGTGCTGATCGTCACGCTCGGCTACGGCGCGGTCGGCTGGGTGGACGACTGGCGCAAGGTGGTGCATCGCAACCCGAAGGGCCTGTCGGCGAAGGCGAAGTTCTTCTGGCAGACGCTGATCGGCATCGTCGCGGCGATCTGGATCGCCTTCTCGATCTCGGCGCCGAGCACCGAGAAGACCTTCGAACTCTTCCTGCACTGGGTCGGCAGCGGCTTCACGCTCGAGCTGCCGACCAAGACCGACCTGATCGTGCCGTTCTTCAAGAGCGTCTCCTATCCGCTCGGCATCTTCGGCTTCATGATCCTCACCTACCTGGTCATCGTCGGCTCGAGCAACGCGGTGAACCTCACCGACGGCCTCGACGGCCTGGCGATCCTGCCGACGGTGATGGTCGGCGCGGCGCTCGGCATCTTCGCCTACGTCGCCGGCCACGCCGGCTTCTCGAAGTACCTGCTGCTGCCCTACATTCCCGGCGCCGGCGAGCTGACGGTGTTCTGCGGCGCGCTGGCCGGCGCGGGGCTCGGCTTCCTCTGGTTCAACGCCTACCCGGCCGAGGTGTTCATGGGCGACGTCGGCGCGCTGGCGCTCGGCGCCGCGCTCGGCGCGGTGGCGGTGATCGTGCGGCAGGAGATCGTGCTGTTCATCATGGGCGGCGTGTTCGTCGCCGAAACCGTCTCCGTGATGCTGCAGGTCGGCTGGTTCAAGTACACCAAGTGGAAAACCGGGACGGGGCAGCGCATCCTGCTGATGGCGCCGCTGCATCACCACTATGAGCAGGCCGGCTGGAAGGAGACGCAGGTCGTCGTGCGCTTCTGGATCATCACCATCCTGCTGGTGCTGTTCGGTCTGTCCACGCTGAAGATCCGGTAATGAACCTGGCCGGCAAACGCGTCCTCGTCCTCGGCCTCGGTGAATCGGGCCTCGCCTGCGCGCTCTGGTGTGGCCGCAACGGCGCGCGCGTCACCGTCGCCGACACGCGCAGCGCGCCGCCCTACCTGGCAGAACTCGGGCGCCGCCTCGCCGGCGCCGAGTTTCGCGCGGCGCGCTTCGACGAACAGAGCGACAAGTCGATTCTGAACGGCATCGACCTGCTCGTGCTCTCGCCCGGCCTGTCCGGTGGGCTGATGCTCGTCACGCACGCCCGCGCGCAGGGCATCCCGGTCACCGGCGAGATCGAGCTGTTCGCGCAGGGCCTGCGCGCCCTGCAGCAGCGCGTCCCGGTCATCGCGATCACCGGCACCAACGGCAAGACNNGCCATCACCGGCACCAACGGCAAGACGACCACGACGGCGCTGACCGGCCACCTGATCGCGGCCAGCGGACGCACGGTCGGCGTCGCCGGCAACATCTCGCCCGCCGCACTCACGGCGCTGATGGATTTCCAAGATCGGGGCGCGCTGCCGCGAGCCTGGGTGCTCGAGCTGTCGAGCTTCCAGCTCGAGACGACCGAAACGCTCAACGCCGCCGCCGCGACCGTGCTCAACATTTCCGACGACCATCTCGACCGCTACATCGACCTGGCCGACTACGCGAGCGCCAAGGCGCGCATCTTCCAGGCGCAGGAAGGCCACGAAGGCGTGCAGGTGCTCAACCGGCAGGATGCGCGCGTCAGGGGCATGGCGATCCCGGGCCGCCGCATCCTCACCTTCGGTCTCGACGCACCGGCCGACAAGGACGACTTCGGGCTGCGGCAGAACCGCGGCGAGGCCTGGCTAGTGCAGGGCGACCGCTTCCTGCTGCCGGTGAGCGAACTTCCCATCGCCGGGCTGCACAACGCCGCGAACGCCATGGCGGCGCTCGCGCTGTGCGCCGCGGTCGGCATCGACCCGGTCGGTCTGCTGCCCGCGCTGCGCGCCTTCAAGGGACTGCCGCACCGCGTCGAGAAGGTCGCCGAGATCGCCGGCGCGACGTTCTACGACGACTCGAAAGGCACCAACGTCGGCGCGACGGTCGCCGCATTGCGCGGCATGGGCTGCAAGTCGGTGGTGATCCTCGGCGGCGACGGCAAGGGCCAGGACTTCTCCCCGCTGCAAGCCGCCGTGGCCAGCCATGCGCGCGCGGCGATCCTGATCGGCCGCGATGGGCCGCTGATCGGCGAGGCGCTCGCGGGCTGCGGCGTTCCCGTCGAAAGCGCCGCGGAGATGGACGCCGCGGTGCGGCGCGCCGCCGCGCTGGCGCAGCCGGGCGACGCGGTGCTGCTCTCGCCGGCCTGCGCGAGCTTCGACATGTTCCGCAACTACGAGCACCGCGCCGAGGTTTTCCGCGCGGCCGTGGCGAGGCTGGCAAGGCCATGAACACGGCGACCCTCGCCCGCCGCCCCGGCGCATCCGCCGCGCCCGCCGAGATCGACGCGCTGCTGCTCTGGCCGGCCGTCGCCCTGCTGCTGCTCGGCCTGGTGATGGTCTATTCGGCTTCGATCGCCACTGCCGAGGGTTCCGCATTCACCGGCCACCAGCCGGCCTACTTCCTGGTGCGCCACGCGGTGTTCCTCTCGGTCGGGCTGGTCGGCGCGCTGATCGCCTTCCAGATTCCGCTGCGCTTCTGGCAGCAGCTCGCGCCCTGGCTGTTCCTCGGCGGCGTGGCGCTGCTCGCCGTGGTGCTGATTCCCGGCATCGGCAAGTCGGTGAACGGCGCGCAGCGCTGGATCGGCCTCGGCCCGATCAACCTGCAGCCCTCCGAGCTAATGAAGCTGTTCGCCGTGCTCTACGCCGCCGACTACACCGCGCGCAAGCTCACCGAGATGGACAGCTTCCGGCGCGGCTTCGTGCCGCTCGCCGCGGTGATGATCGTCGTCGCCGGCCTGCTGCTGCGCGAGCCGGACTTCGGCGCCTTCGTCGTGATCATCAGCATCGCGATGGGCATCCTGTTCCTCGGCGGCATGAACGGGCGGCTGTTCGCCTTCCTGATCGTCGCGATGGGCGCGGCGTTCGCCGTGCTGATCCTTTCCTCGCCCTACCGCTGGGAGCGCATCATCAGCTACATGGATCCGTGGCGGGATTCCTTCGGCAAGGGCTACCAGCTCTCGCACGCGCTGATCGCCTTCGGCCGCGGCGAGTGGTTCGGCGTCGGCCTCGGCGCCAGCGTCGAGAAGCTGTTCTACCTGCCCGAGGC